>LNFR01000047.1 GCA_001567185.1 Bacteroidetes bacterium OLB12 | reverse complement strand
TTTTTTACCGGCTACCTCATCGAGAAGTCGTTGAGTGTGGATTAATATTTTTGTGATCATTATGATCTTCTCCTATTTCCAGGTGCCGCAGGAATACCAGCACAAGGTGTTGTTCTGGGGAATTTTAGGGGCGTTGGTTATGCGGGTTATTTTTATTTTTTCAGGGATTGAATTGATTCATCGCTTTCATTGGCTCATTTACATTTTTGGCGGATTTCTGGTTTTTACCGGGGTGCGCATGCTTACCGCGAGCGAGCAAAAGTTTGACCCCGAAAAGAACCCGATCATGAAAATATCGCGCAAGTTGTTTTCGATTACACCTACGTTTGATGGCGATAACTTTTTTACCAGGCGTGATGGCAAAACATGGGTTACACCTTTGTTTTTAGTTGTAATTATGATTGAAACAACGGATTTGATTTTTGCCGTGGACTCAATCCCTGCTATCCTCGCTATATCCGAAGATCCGTTTATTGTTTATACCTCCAATGTATTTGCAATCCTGGGTTTGCGCTCGCTCTATTTTGCTTTGTCAGGAATAGAAAAATACTTCCACTACCTCAAGTTTGGCCTTTCCGCAATTCTGGTATTTGTAGGTACTAAAATGTGCATCATGGATTTCTACAAAATACCTGTGGCCATATCGCTGATCATTATTGTATTTGTTTTAACAATTGCAATGATCGCGTCTGTCTTGTTTCCGAAAAAGGAGGAGGCTGCTTGACGATAATAGATTTGTTTGTTCAACCTACAAATAACACGGTAACAGGGATGGGAGTATGTAATCCTTCTTTCACGTCATCATCCACCGGGGTTATGAAGTCATTTAAGTAGAAACCATCTCAAAAATACTTTGTTATCGCGGACAGCGTTCCGCGATCTCGGAATCTGTGCAGGAAGGTTGGGATGCAGGAATAAATCCGGCATGACAGTCATCCTTAAGTGTATTTTTGAGATGGCTTCTGGTTTTTTCAACGGAATTTTTCACCTTGGAAACTTAGCCTGTTTCAGTATTTTTGCCCAAAATTTGAATGAATCATGAGCCAAAACCGACCCATTTCTGCCTTTATCGAGAAAAACTTTCTTCACTTTAATGCAGCCGCCCTGGTAGATGCTGCCAAAGCCTATAAGAAACACATTGCCGATGGAAAAAAGATGCTGGTTTCATTGGCCGGAGCCATGAGTACGGGCGAGTTGGGTATCAGCTTTGCCGAAATGATTCGTCAGAATAAAGTGCACATCATTTCCTGTACCGGTGCCAACCTGGAAGAGGACATCATGAACCTGGTGGCGCACACGCACTATAAAAGAATACCAAACTACCGCGACCTTACCCCGCAGGATGAGTGGGATTTACTGGGCAACCATTTGAATCGTGTTACCGATACGTGTATTCCGGAGGAAGAAGCGTTTCGCAGACTGCAGGCACACTTGTTTAAAGTTTGGAAAGATGCGGAAGACAAAGGCGAGCGCTTGTTTCCGCATGAGTTTATGTTTCGCATGATCAACAGTGGCGTGTTGAAACAATATTATGAGATTGATGCGAAAAACAGTTGGATGATTGCTGCAGCCGAACGCAACATGCCCATGGTGGTGCCCGGTTGGGAAGACAGCACGATGGGAAACATTTTTGCTTCGTATGTGTTGACAGGCGAACTGAAAGCCAGCACCATGAAGAGCGGTATTGAATACATGGTGTGGCTGGCTGATTGGTACACAGAGAATGCAGGGAAAGACGGCATTGGCTTCTTCCAGATTGGTGGTGGTATTGCGGGCGACTTCCCGATTTGTGTGGTGCCCATGCTGCACCAGGACTTAGAGCGCGATGGCGTTCCGTTCTGGAGTTACTTCTGCCAGATTAGTGATTCAACCACTTCGTATGGTTCGTACTCCGGTGCAGTACCCAACGAAAAAATTACGTGGGGGAAATTAAGCATTGACACGCCTAAGTTTATTGTGGAGAGCGATGCTACGATTGTGGCACCGTTGATCTTCGCGTATATTCTGGATATGTAAAATGCAATTAACCGCAAAGGGCGCTGAGATTCGCTAAGAAATATCTAAGTGTGCTTTGAGGTTAAAAATGGGTATGACAGAGAATCAGATTTCAGAAAAGATCATTGGCTGTGCAATTCAGGTACATCGGGAGCTTGGGCCGGGTCTGTTGGAATCTTCTTATGAAGAATGTCTCCACTATGAATTGATTCAATCAGGGCTGTTGGTTGAAAAGCAAAAGCCCCTGCCATTGGTTTACAAAGAAGTAAAACTGGATTGTGGCTATCGGGTTGATCTGATGATTGAAAGGAAAGTAATAGTTGAAGTTAAAGCAGTTGAGGCGTTAAATGATATCCACATGGCACAAGTTCTCACTTACCTAAAACTCTCTAAGGTTAGACTCGGTTTGCTAATGAATTTTAACGTCATGTTATTGAAATCTGGGATTAAACGCATCGTTAATAATTTGTAAACTCTGCGCACCTTTGCGCCCTCTGCGGTTAAGTATGAATTTAGAATATCAATTAAAATCCGAAATACAAAAAGCCATTACGGCTCTTTTCAATCAACCGGTAACGCAACTACAACTGCAACCCACCAATGCCGAGTTTGAGGGTTCGCACACGCTGGTGTGTTTTCCGCTTACGCGGATTTCAAAACTAAAACCGGAAGAAACCGGAACAGCCATTGGGAATTACCTCGTGCAACACTCAGGAATTGTTACACGCTTTAATGTGGTGAAGGGTTTTTTAAACCTGGTGATCAGCGACAGCGTGTGGGCAAAAGTTTTTGAATCAATTTATACAAACCCCAACTACGGAGTCACACCGGCAACCGGCAAGGAGTTAATGGTGGAATACTCATCACCCAACACAAACAAACCTTTGCACCTGGGTCATTTAAGAAATAATTTTTTGGGATACTCGGTGGCAGAAATTTTTAAAGCTACCGGATATACCGTGCACAAAGTGCAGATCATTAACGATCGCGGCATCCACATCTGCAAAAGCATGGCTGCGTGGAAATTGTATGGAAATGGAGAAACTCCGGAAAGCAGCGGCCTGAAAGGCGACAAACTGGTTGGTAAATATTATGTAGAGTTTGATAAGAACTACAAGGCGCAGGTAAAGGAACTTCAGGAGAAGGGGGTAAGCGAAGCGGATGCCGAAAAGCAGGCGCCCATCATGAAGCTGGCGGTTGATATGCTTCAGAAGTGGGAAGCAAAAGATGCAGAAACAGTAGCGCTTTGGAAAACGATGAACGGCTGGGTGTATAGTGGGTTCGATTCAACCTACCAACGCATGGGCGTTGATTTTGAAAAGTTGTATTACGAATCAAACACCTATCTGCTGGGTAAAGATGAAGTGTTGAAAGGGGTGGAGAAGGGAATCTTCTTTAAGAAAGACGATGGCTCGGTATGGGTTGACCTTACGGCCGATGGCCTGGATCAGAAAGTATTGCTGCGCTCAGATGGCACTTCGGTGTATATGACACAGGATATTGGTACGGCCATTTTGCGTTTCCGCGATTTCCCGAAAATTGAAGGCCAGATTTACACCGTGGGCAACGAACAGGAGTATCACTTTAAAGTACTGTTTCTGATTTTGGGCAAGCTGGGTTACGAATGGGCAAAGAAGTGTTACCATCTTTCCTATGGCATGGTCGATCTTCCTTCGGGCAAAATGAAAAGCAGGGAAGGGACTGTAGTAGATGCCGATGACCTGATGCAGGAGATGGTAGATGCTGCCCGCACACAAACGCAGGAACTCGGCAAGATCGATGATATGGATCAAAAGGAACTTGACGACCTGGCCGAGATGATTGGACTGAGTGCCTTAAAATTTTTCTTGCTGAAGGTCGATCCGAAAAAACGAATGTTATTCGATCCGAACGAGTCGATACAATTGCAGGGACATACGGGGCCATTCATTCAATACACCCATGCCCGCATTAAAGCCATTCTGCGCAAAGCGGCAAGTATGAATATTGTGGCGGATAGTCATTCGCTGCAAAAGGTTACTGTGCTTGAACCAGCCGAACGCGATGTGATCTTCAAAATCAATCAATACACGAATAAGTTGCAGGAAGCTGCCCGCGAATATTCACCTTCCATTATTGCCAACTATGCTTATGAACTGGCCAAAGCGTATAACCAGTTTTACCAGGCCATTCCTATCTTCAACGAAAGCGATGCCGACAAACTGAAATTCCGGATTGCCTTTTCAGAAGTAACGGCCACCACCATCAAAAAGGCAATGGCTTTGCTGGGCATTCGGGTGCCGGAAAGAATGTAAGGCAATGAACTATTTGCTGCACGGCCTGGAAACTTCGCGCTTATTATTCAAGTCAATAAACACAGCAGATTTTGCTGCGTGGCTTCCCTTCTTCGAAGAGCCACGCGCGCACCAGCATTGGGTGGAGGAGAAGGAAACGCCCGATGCGGAGTGCAAGAAATGGTATGAGAAGCAGGCCTTGCGTTATGCGCAGAACCGCGGTGGAATGAATGCCCTGATTGAAAAATCGAGCAACGCGCTGGTAGGTCATGCCGGTTTATTGGTGCAGGAAGTGGACGGGGTGGAAGAATTGGAAATTGCCTACTCCTTGTTGCCAGCGTTCTGGAAAAAGGGCTATGCGGCAGAGGCAGCCCGTGCATGCAAGGAGTCTGCATTTAGAAATCATTGGGCACAATCGCTCATTTCCATCATCAGCGAAAGCAACCTGCCATCGCAAAAAGTGGCTCTTAAGAACGGCATGCGCATCGATAAAAAGACCATCTACCGGAGTAACCCGGTGTACATTTTCAGGGTGTGGCCAAACAACCCGGAAAAAGTGTAACTTCGAACCCGAACAATCTGGCTTACATTATTGTTGTAAAAACATAAACACATAAACCATGAAACTGGCTATTACCCTCTTCTTCGCACTTGTAATGAGCGCTCCCACTATCTACGACTTTAAGATCAACAGCTTGGACGGCAAACAAGTTGATTTTTCTGCATACAAAGGCAAAACCTTGCTGATTGTAAATACCGCTTCAAAATGTGGATTTACTCCCCAATATGAAGAACTTCAGAAGTTGCACGAATTGTATGGCGATAAAGTGAAGATTTTAGGATTTCCGGCTAATAATTTTAAAGGCCAGGAGCCCGGCACAAATGCTGAGATTGCAGAATTCTGTAAGGCCAATTATGGCGTAACGTTTCAGATGTTTGAAAAAATTTCGGTGCTGGGTGCCGATCAGCATCCGTTGTACGCATTTCTGAAAGAGAAAACCGGCCAGGAGCCCACTTGGAATTTCTGCAAGTACCTGGTAAAGCCAGATGGAACCGTGAAGTTCTTTAATTCAAAGGTAAAGCCATTGGATCCGCAAATAGTGGATGCATTATAAATTGGAATCTTCACGCCTCTTCGTAAGCAGAAGGGTGAGGTTATGAAAAAAGTTATTGTCATTAGTATTCTGATCGTGGGCCTAGGCGCATTTTTAACATCCAAACTTTCTAAATCACCCAGCGGACCGGTGGCAGATTCCATTTACGATTTTAAGATCAAAAGCATCGATGGCAAAGAGATCGACTTTAGCCAATACAAGGGCAAGAAGTTGCTGATCGTAAACACTGCCTCGAGGTGCGGTAAAACTCCGCAATATGCCGGCCTCGAAAAACTGCACGAACAATTTGGCGAGCGCGTAAACATCCTGGGCTTTCCGGCTAATAATTTCCTTTGGCAGGAGCCCGGCAGCAACGAGGAGATTGCTGCCTTTTGCGAACGCAATTATGGCGTGCAATTTCAGATGTTCGAAAAAATTTCGGTAAAGGGAGGCGACCAGCACCCGCTTTATCAATGGTTGCAGGCAAAGACCGGTAAAAAACCGGATTGGAATTTTGCCAAGTACCTGGTGAGCGAAGACGGTAATACAGTTACCTACTTCAGTTCGGGTATTGAGCCGCTGGACGAAGCGCTCGTAAAACAGCTATAAAAAAATCAAACTTTTTTCCCTTCATTATTTTCTGCTGACATACGGCTGTCAGCAGGTGGTTTCAACTTTGGTTCAATAAAAATTAAAACAACCAAAGTTATGGAGACAATCGCACAACAGGCGCAGGTGATCACCGCGCAAGAGTTATTGAAGCACTGGATGGGGCACCGCGACCTTACCCGCAAAGTAATTGAAGCCTTTCCCGAAAAGGATTTTTTTAATTTTTCGATTGGTGGCATGCGCACACCGGCTGCACTCATCAGCGAGTTATTGGCTATTGCCGGCCCGGGCTTGCGCCAGATTGTGGAAGGCGGAAAGGATGCGTTGAATGAAAAGTTTGAATTTAATGGCAGCAAGGCGCGGGTGCTTGAGTTGTGGAACCAGGCCGACAAGGAAGTGGAAACCCTCTGGTCAAAAATTTCAATGGAGCGCTTTCACGAGCGCATTGTAACCTTTGGCCAATACGAAGGCAGCATTTGGTCTTCCATCTTTTATTTTATCGATAACGAAATTCACCACCGCGCGCAGTTGTATGTGTATTTACGGGCGTTGGGTATTGCACCTCCTCCATTTTGGGAGAGAGACTTTGGTGATAAGTAGCCTTGAAGGAATTTAGAATTTAACGGAGGTTGTCTCAAAAGTCGGTATACGTGAGTACGGTCATTCCGGCCTTGTGCCAGAATTTCGTTCAGTATCATAGAATCAGTATGGTGGAATAAATCCACGATAACAGAACGACTTTTGAGACAATCTCTTTTTTTGTAAGGCCGTACCAAATCGATATTGTTACAGGCTACTGATTTTTATATTGGATATATAAACCCCCACTTCTTTTTTATTGCTGATATTTTCAAAATAAAAAGAAGTAAAACGGGTGCCTTCGGGGAGTTCATTAAATCCCGGAATAGGACTTCGGTTTTTGTCCAATGCAATAATTTCTTTGCCATCTACATATCCTCTTACTTTATTGCCCTGCCTGGTGATGATGAAATGCACTTTGTTGGTTTTGCTGCTGAAATCATTGCTGTACTGTAACACATCTGCATAACGGATGGCGCTATTCATACCGGTGTAGGTTGCTTTAAGGCGAACATAGCCCGCAGCGTTTTGGGTAAATTTTGCATTGCCCGACATGGCATCCAGATCAATAAATATTTGCTTGGGCGCATCCTGGTAATCGCCTCGGTTCTTAAAATTTTGTTGTGAATCCTCAGCCGGAATGCCCCACCGGTATTGGTTGCAAAATCTTTATCGGTAAGTACATCAAATTCCATTTTAAAATTTTCGGGTAGTGGTTTGCCTTTATCGTTAGGCATCAATGGGCGTTGTTCTAATTTTACCCATTTTCCTTCTTCTCCATTGGGAGTGGTAATTATGGAAGGCACACCTACACTGGGCACATACCAGCCCTTGGGTTTTTCGCCAATAGTATTACCGGAAAAATCATCAAAAAAATAAACATTGGCCGGAAGGTTTTTTGCAGCAGCAGGCTTTTCTTCTTTCCTGTTTTTGTAAGAAGCCAGATGTGTTTTTTGAATGGCTTCATTGAGAATAGTGTAAGGTTTGTTTTTTACCAGTTCGGGACGGAAGAAATAATCATACGCATAGTCAAAATTGAAATGCTCCATAAAGCTGCGATGGATTTCTCTCAGATAGGGCAAGTGGTGCATATCTGCAGGTGTCCAACTGATGCAAATCCAAAGCGGCTTATCCTGTTTGCTCTTTTCCAGCACTCCTTCTTCGTAGGTATAAACGCCATAGGTATTCTCTTTTAGTCGTTGCTGTAGTTCGGTATCAAAAATATCATCCCCATTGAAGATATCGGTCATGTCAATCCCATCTGAATTTTTTAATTCGGCCGGACTGTTTAAACTGTTTTTATATTTTTTCCGCAGATTTTCAAGATTAGTTTTAACTCTGGCTTCGGCCAGGTGTTTTTCATTTGGGATAATTCTTTCCACCCTTGCCTTTTCTTTTGGAATGGCCTGTTCTATCATATTCAACAATTCGCCACGAGTGAGTTGGCGGATTGGCAATTTATTATCAGGTGCCAAATAAACAGCCACCATTGGTGCACAACCATCTCCATCGCATCCATAATATTGTATGATGTATTTACCCATTTGAGGATGATCCTTCAACTTCAAATTTTTTACAAATGCGTTTTTCTTTTCGCTGCTGCCCATAAATGCTTTTTCAATATCCGGAGATCTTCTGGTAAAGACAGCCCGGCCGGGAATACTGAGCATAGCAATGGGTTCTGCATCAATGATGGTATTGGTGAGGATATAATTACGGGATTCGGTATGTGGAACTTTTACAACTTGCTTACCTGAGTTGTCCCACATGGCATTCCACATGGCCGCACACAAACCACTGCCATAAGGCTGCACTTCCTCTTTTTTGTTTGGCTCGGCTATAGCATAGGAATAATCCAACGCCCCGATGGGGATATAACTTTTCTGCAACCATTCGGCAAACAATTCCGGATACTTTACCTGTGCTGCAGAAAAATGTTCGGGGGGTAGGAAGCAGGAACTAATTTAGGTATTGGCTTCCAGGAAAAGATGCTGTCTTCCAGTTGCGCATCTTTAGTGCGTTGTGCATGGCTGTCTATTGCAGTTAACAGCAGGCAACAGAAAATAATATTTATATTCACCATAGTTATATTTTGGCTAAGCACTATTTCTTCTTATAATAGGCGGTACCTCCTAAATAATAAACTTCATCAAAGCTTTTAGGATTTCGGGTGGGAGGTGCGGAAAACAAGCGGGTTACCATTCTACCATCATCATACTTGAATGTGATGGTAAAATTTTCAATGCTGTAAGTTCCCTTGCCTGCCTTGCAATTACAGTTGGTGCAACCTCCGGCCAACGAACTGAAAATTCCTCTGTCATCAAATGTCCCGTCTTTTCTAAAGTAGATGCTGAACTGGCATCCGGGCTCATCCAGGTAATTCAGCTGCGGATCCTTACCCCAATCGGGTGCTACATGCGTGTAAGCTCCTTCTATCCGCAAACTATCTACATCAAGGCATTTATGAAAACCGGCTACATACCCATTTCTTTCCATGTAGATAGCCGATTTTTTTGTAACTACTTTTTCATCGTATTTATTTTTGAAAATTCCCTTTGTGCCATTCATGGTAAATTGTCCCCATGACTCAGGGTAGTATGATTTATCAAAGTTGGTAAGCCCCTCAAAGGGTACATTCGGAAAATAATCTCCGTTGGGATAAATCACATAGTAGTCGGTGATGCGTTGATTCCACGCAAGAGGTTTACTCATATCCCCGGATATATATCGGCCAAGCGACCACAACTCGGGCTTAGTATTACTTTGTTTGGATGATTGTATTGATGTGTTGGCTGATGTGTTGTTGTTTGCCGTTGGTTTGTCAGAAAGGCTAATCGCATCTAAAAACAATTCCATTTCCTTTTGATACTTATTGGTATTAGTTATAATTACGGTGTTTATCATTTTACCGTTCCCGGTGCTGGTAATAAGAATAGCAGCACCTTTGATGCCATCTTTTTCAAATGGGGCTGAGCCAATTTCCGATACCCAACCATTGTCGGTACCGGCTGGCTGCATGGTGGCTTTACCTGTTGCCAATACATTTTGCACCAGCGCTTCCCAGCTTATGTCAAAGTTTTGTTTTGAGTCGTTGCCCGACTCAACCGATTTGTATAAAGTGATAATGCAAAAATTTCCGTCCTTATCTTCTTTACTTACCGTTACGGTTTCAGGTTTTTTGGAATGCTGCCAGCCGGTGGGCAATGTATAAGTGGCAATATCAAATACCTGCTTTTGTTGTGCAGCCACTGAACAACTGCTAAACATTGCGCAGCAAAAAATAAAATATATAAATAGTCTCATTTGATGATAGGTTAATTATAGTTTTTCAAATACACCGGTTCCGCCTACAGTTGCATTGCCGCTTATCAAACTTAGTTTTGTTCCTAAACCGGCCGATGTGCTTCCTGCCGTTTCCTTAAGTTCAAAACCAGCCTCCACTCCGGCTCCAATAAAAAATCTTTAAATCCCGGTACCGTCAATTTCCACACCTACGGTAGCACTTACACCTGCTTCCACTTTTACGGGCCCTACTTCCAACTCTTTACCTTTTGAAGCCCCCACTTCAACTGTGCAGGTTACTAATTGCTCCATAAAGCTTTCTCCTTTTTCGGCATCCGTGGTTATGGAATACTTGATGAAGTCGGCATCAAATTCACCATAGGTTTTGCTGCAGTTTGAAACAATTTTTCCAAACGGTAGCTTGAGTACCGATATGTATTTGCAAGCCACATCATCAAACTTTTGCAGTGCCATCTTCTTTGGAGCACGGGGCGGATCGCATACATATTTGGTAATGGAGATAAACGAATAGGGCGATGCAGCCTTTAGAACTTTTAGCCAGGCAATTTGTGCGCCTAACTTTGCCGCTTCATACGTTTCAGGATAATCGGTGTACATTCTCCAATGTGTGGACTGATTGAGGTAGTCTTTTTCAATTTGAAGGTATTCCTTAAAATAAATTTCCAATTGACTGTTGTAGGCTTTCAAATAGTCATCACTGACCTCACGGTATTTAGGACAAAAATTGACATTTGGTTTTCCCTCACCTGTTTGCTCCAGGTCTTCTTTGCGCAGCTTAACCATTTTTTCTTCGTATCGTATTCTAAGTTCATTGCCCGCCCCACCAAGGAATGCAGTAAGCGTAGCCATGTGATCTTTTATTTTCCGATGGTAGGTATTGGTTACTTCGTTTAATTGTCTTTCGGCCCGCTTGGCATAGAGTGGCGCACTTTGAATATCTCCCAAAATCCTTCCTGCATTGTAGGATGCTTTCACCAATGCAAAGTCTTCATTCTGTTGTTTGGCCAAAAATTTTTCAGCAGCACTGGTTGCTTGTTGCTTTTCTGCTTCCAGGCGAGTGAGTTGCTGATTGATTAATCCTTTAAATTCATTCCACTCCATGCCCAGGCTAACACATTCCATTACTGTTTTTGGAAATGGAGGCAGGCTAAACCCACCCAGGTTCAACGGATCGTTCTTCATCGCTTGTGGAAAGCGATCGTCTTTGGGATCGGGTTGTTGACCCAATTTTTTCAGCTTTGCCTCCTTTTCCGGAGTATGGCCTCCTTTTATAGAACGCTTTAGAGCCACTACTGCCTCCGGAATTTTTCCCTTGCTTTCCATAATCAGGCATTTGGTAAAATTGGCTTGCGAATGGTTCACATATAAGGCAATGGCTTCATCAATATATTTCTCTGCTTTTGAAATATCACCCAATTGAAACCAGGCCTGCCCCAGGTTATTGAGTATGGTATTGTTCTTAGGAAATTTTAGATTGATGTTATCCAAAACAGGAATAGCTAAATGAGCGGCTCCCATCATGGTAAGCATGGATGCATAATTATTGAGGTTGTTGGCATCAGTTGCATCTTGTTCGCAAGCTTTGCCCATCAGATAAAAAGCCATATCGGGATAGCCCATCATCCATAAACCCATAGCAGCGTTAGCCAAATGTTGTGACGAGGAATTTTTTTTTCAGGATATCAATGAACCGGCTTGCATTGGCTTTCTGCTTTGAATCCAATACCACAAAAGTTTTGTTGTTGGTAGATTGAATGTAACCTGCCATTTGCCCGGCACCAATTGCCTTAGGAATTCTGGCAATACGGGCATTATCCTTTTCAGGCACAATGCGCCCTTCCTTTTCCAACGCCTCTGCCAATTGTTTATCTGATACCTTGGGTATGTTTTTAAAGTTGGGCATTTTGATGCCCAGGCTGTCCATCATCTTTTTGTCTTCATCACTCAGGTCATCCATCATTTTTTGTGCTTCCCGCATCATTTCCTCCATCTCCTTTTGGGTAGGTGGTTTTTCTTTGGGCTTTGCCTGGGCAAAACCTTGCTGAAGGGTACAGATAAGTATCAGCACTATTGATAACATCATCTTGAGCATATATTTGGATTTTAGAGTTAGTCTATCAATGTACTTTTTTGCTGTTCTTATCGTCTTCATAAAAAGTTTGATTAAATGTTTGAGGAACTAGTTCAATCACTGCCGATTCATCGGTAACAGTAACTGATTTTACCAGGATGGAGGTCATCGTTATTTTTTGTTTCAGTTTTTTTTGGTCGGCCATCTGGCTCAACACATTTATGTCGCCCGCCTGTAATACCCATTTTGTATTAACAACATTTTGAAATGCGGCAACTGCAGCGGTATTTGGAATGGTAATGCGTACGGTGGTTACCTTATTAGTTGCTATTTGCAGGTTTAATATCTGAATTTGCCGTTCGTAGCCTCTTTCAAACGAGGAGCCTTTAATGGGAATTCCATCCTTGTCTCTAAAGTTTCCAAACTGTTCCGTACGTTGTGCAAGAGTAGTTAAGAAAGTGATTAACAAAATTGGAAGGAGCAGAAAAGTTTTCATTGTATTTTCATTTAGCGTGTGCAAAAATTTATACTGTAAAATTGTTTTATATTCAGGCTTGGGACAATCCTGCTTTACCTTGAATTGTGAAACCGAAAATATCCCCTGAACCCGTGAGAAGATTTCTTTTTATTAAAATGATATTTGCATGATAAATGGTTGGTACATGGCGGTTAAATTCTTCTGGTCGGTTCTTTTCTTCTGCTTGCTGCATTCAGGAGCTTTGGCGCAACCCGCCCTATTAGACAGTTTGCAGCACGAACTGAAAGGCGCTAAAGAAGATCAGAACAAAGTACTGCTGCTCATCCGCATAGGGCAGGAATATGAGCAAACTGATTTGGAGAAAGCAAAGAGCCTGTATCGCCAGGCAAGAGCACTGGGCCATAAAATAGGTTATCCCGAAACGGAAGTAAAATTTATCAGCAACTATACCTTTGCATTGAACATGCAGGGCCGCCTGGATTCATCGTTGTACTGGAATTTAAAGGCAATTGAGGAAGCAGAAAAACTCAAGAACAACGAGCACATTGCCAAAGCATATTTTAATACCGGCACTTCTTACCAATACTTATCCGATTATCAATCGGCAGCAGAATATTACCAAAAGGGGTTAACCTACTTTGAAAAAATAGACAACCTACGTTACTCTGCACAGGCTAACGACATCTTGCAAAACCTTTACAACAGCACCCGCCAGTTTGATAAAGCCATCCTGCATGGGAAAAAAGCTGTTGCGCAATTTCGCAATCTGGATGATCCTAAACTTTTAGCTTATTCGCTTACAAACTTAGGTGCTACTTATGGTAAGATGAATCTAAAAGATTCTTCTTTTATTTTCCACAAAGAAGCGGATGAAATTGCAAAAAAAATTGGAGATGAAATTTTAATAGCTACAACCGAATTGAACCTGGCTGATGTGTACCTGTGGAGAAAACAATATGAAATAGCAAAGCAATACTTCCAGTCTGTATTACAAAGAGCCAGAAAGAATGACTTACCCGGATCAGAAACGAATGCCCTGCGTGGCCTTTCGTATTATTACCAACAGGCGGGCGACTATGCAATGGCCAAAAAGTATGCACAGGATGCATTAATTGTGTCAGAAAAGAATAATATTCCTGAATCCCGGGTTTTGAATTTAGATCAACTGTCGGACCTGGCCTATATGGAAAGAGATGCTGATTTGGGAAATGAATATGCTACCAAAATGAGCCAATTGCAGGACAGTTTATTAAATGTTGAAATTGTTACCACTACCATCAACATTGAAAAAAAATATGAACTGGATAAAAAAAATGATCAAATTAAAATTCAGGAGGAAAGGATAAAACAACAAAAACTATTCAATGTGATATTGATAGGAGGAATAGTTGCTTTACTACTTGTTGCATTTTTAAGTTACAGAAATTATAACAACCGGAAAAAACTTCAGCAGCAACGCATCACCGAATTAGAAACAGAAAAACAATTATTAGCCACACAATCGCTCCTGCAAGGTCAGGAAGCCGAACGCAGCCGAATTGCCAAAGACCTGCACGATGGCCTGGGTGGTTTGCTGAGTGGTGTAAAACTTCAATTAGGAGCTATGAAAGGAAATCTTATTTTGTCAGAAGAAAACGGACAAGCTTTCAACCGGGCATTGGACAAGCTGGATGAATCCATCAGCGAAATGCGCAGGGTGGCGCATAATATGATGCCCGAAACCCTGCTCCATTTTGGATTGCCCAAGGCGCTACAGGATTATACCGAAGGCCTAATGCAGCAGCAAGCCTTTACCATTGAATGTACTTTTAAAGGCCTTGAGCAAAGAATGTCGCAATCCACAGAAGTGATGATTTACCGCATGGTGCAGGAGCTTATCAACAATGCCGTAAAGCATAGTGGCGCCAGCAATATTCTGGTACAGATTATTCGCCATAGTAACCGGCAACTCAATATAACGGTTGAGGACAATGGCAAAGGATTTATCCCGGAACAAATCAAACAAAATGCAGCCGGCCTTCGCAGTGTAAAATCCAGAGTGGAATACCTGAATGGAAAAATGGATCTGCAATCGGAGCCGGGAAAAGGAACTTCGGTGTATATTGAATGCGATTTAAAAGAAGATGAGTAAAATTAAAGTATTAGTAGTAGATGACCACCCCATGGTATTGGAAGGCATGAGCGCCATGCTAAAGGAAATTTCTGTTGTGGAACTGATGGGCACGGCTGCCAATGCTGCACAGGCCACCGAAACAATCAGCAATCAACTTCCCGATTTGATTATTACCGATATCAATATGCCGGGCATGAGTGGTATTGAACTAACAGCGAAGCTGAAAAAAGATTATCCCAAAATAAAACTGATAGGGATGAGCACTTTTAATGAGCGCAGTTACATTTCGCAAATGATACAAAGCGGTGCGGATGGTTTTTTGGTAAAA
>LNFR01000046.1 GCA_001567185.1 Bacteroidetes bacterium OLB12 | reverse complement strand
TGCCGGTGTGATTGTATAGGTAGCGGTGCCTGATGAACTTGTGGTTGCTGTTAAGGTTTGATTGATTGTTGTTCCAAAGCCTGCCGTAGCTCCGCTTACGTTGCTCTGTACTACGGTCCAGCTATACGTAGCTACCGGCCACGCCATTGCTCGTGCTTAACGCAATGTTCGTAGTTCCTCCGCTGCAGATCGTCTCTGCATTCGGTGATGCCACTACATCCGGTAACGGATTAACGGTTACGATTACGGTAATCGGGGTGCCCGGACAACCGCCTGCAGTTGGTGTGATGGTATAGGTAGCTGTGCCCGCCACCGAGCCTGTTGCTGTTAACGTCTGGTTGATTGTGGTGCCTGTGTCGGAGGTAGCTCCGCTTACGCCACTCTGTACTACGGTCCAGCTATACGTAGCTCCGGCTACACCATTTGTGGTGCTCAACGCAATGTTGGTGTTCGCTCCGCTGCAGATCGTTTGACTGGCCGGTAAGGCTACTACGTTCGGAGTGGGGTTTACAACCACATTCACCAACTGCGAAGCACTTGGTGTGCATGAACCTACTATAGCCTCAAATTCATATACAACCGTAATCGGGTTAGCAGTATTGTTAATTAGTGGTTCAGTTAATGACTGACCATTGGCAAACAGTGCTCCGGCCGAATAGGATCCAATAACCGCACCATACGTAACATTTGCTAACCGAATCTGTGCACCTGAAACGGGTGTGTTTAATAATACACTGGATTGTTGTCCACTGCAAATTGTCCCTGTTCCTCCACCCGAATTATTTGTAGCCGTAAAGGTTGGATTCGGATAAACACGTACCGAAACCATCTGGTTAGCCGGTGAAATAGGACATACTGGAGTGGTCGCTGGCGTTGTTACATTAAAAGTATATTCAACATCGATTGGAGCATTCGTATTGTTAAAGAGAGCCTCTTCTAAAGGAGTTGCACTCGTAAACGTAGTAACCCCCGGATTCACAGTTCCACCAGTTACGGCACCATAAAAAACACTCACCACATTAATCTGGTGTCCTGCTGTGGCACTTCCGAAGAAAATACTTGTTTGGTCGCCATGGCAAATTTCAGGAGCAAAATTGGAGGCTACAAACGTAGGGTTCGGATTAACAATAACATCTGTAAAGAATCCTGTGGTTGTACAACCGTTTGCCAGCACTTCAAGGTTATAACGCACAGTTACCGGGGTATTTCCAGAGTTGATTAAGCTTTCTGTAATACTTGATCCTGGTGTAAATGTTGAGCCGGCAGACAATGTTCCTCCTGTAACGGAACCATAGTTAACGGATGTAATTCGGATCACTGCACCAGAGGTAGCACTGTTCAGCAACACGTTTACTGCAGATCCGCTACAAATGGATGGTGTACTATTCGTTATACTGAGCACAGGGGAAGGATTGACCACGATTGTTGCCTGTTGGGTTACCGGATTGGTACAATCCGGTGTAGCTACACTAAAAGTATAAACAATACTAACCGGAGCATTTGATGTGTTGATTAACCCACCGCCTTCAGTAATTGTATTTCCATTTGCGAATGTTCCTCCTGCCGCATACAAACCACCTGTTACAAAACCTCCATAGACAACTGGTTGAAGCGTGATAATAGCTCCAATCGTAGGGCTTGTTAAATTTATATCTATAATCGATCCGCTGCAGATTTGACCTGTGCCTGCATTTGTATTATTTGTTACGGTAAAAGTGGGAACCTCATTTACGGTTACATCAATCTGATCAGAATCTGTACAACCAAATGCATCTGTTACTTGCAACACGTAGGTAGTTAAACCTAAAACAGGTGTTACAACCGGATTTGATTGTGTACTTGTGAAACCCGGTGGCACGCTGGTCCAGCTATACGTATATGTTCCGCTACCACCCGTTGCCGCTGGACTTCCCCCAAGTATTATGTTTTGTCCATCACAAAGATTTGTATTAACACCGGCATTTGCCGCCACAACCGGATTAACTACAACTGTAACTATGGTGGCAGCGCTTTCACAACCAATGGTCTGTGTTACATAAAGCGGATACGATCCTGCTGTCATGTTATCTACTTCGGAAGCAGAGGGTGTGAATGGACTACCGGTACCAACCAGCATGGTTAGTGCTGCATCAGAATACCAATTGAGATTCGATCCTGAAGCTGTTAAGGTTGGTATTGCCTGGCCAACACAAATTGGATTTGGATTTGAAGCTACGGGTGGACTAGCAATTGAATTAATGGTAACGGTAACCGGTAATGAAGCAGCAGACGTACACCCAGACTGAATTTCATATACCGTATAGCTTCCACTATTAACAACTCCGGTTGAGATATTCAGTGTTTGGTTTACTTCACCTGGCATGGGGACGCCATCTTTATACCATTGGTTTCCGCTTATCGCACTACTGGTTAATACTATAGTCGGATCGCCCACACACGCAATAACCGGGCTTACCGGAGAAATTACAGGAGTTGGAATTGAAGCAGAGACTGTTACAGCAGTTGTACCTGGCAAAATTATGCTGCAACCTGTTATAGCATTCATAGCCTCAACTGTTAAGGTTGTACTGGCTGTTAAGGCTGAACTTATGAGATTTATTGAACCACCTGTTCCAGCAACAAATGCACTAACTGGTGTACTTCCATCAAATAGTCTATAGTTAATTCCTGATTCCGTTCCGATAATGGTAACTGTTACTGAACTTCCGCTACAAATAGTCGTGTTTATTGGGCTAACACCTGGTGTATTGAAAGGCAACGCATCGATCGTTACCGATACAGCATTCGACACGGCTGAAGCACAGCCGCTCACTGTACTGATTACAGTATAACTGCCGCTGTTGCCTGGTGTGGTCGTGATGTTTAAGGTCGTGGCGGTCGCTCCTCCTATCGGGCTGCCGTCTTTATACCATTGGTTGCCACTGGCCGCACTGCTCGTTAATACAATACTTGATGATCCCTCGCATACTACGAGTGGTCCAGCCGGGGTAACGGTTGGTGTGGTTGGAATCGGGGTAACGGTGACTACACTCGTACCGCTCAATAACGTAGTACACGAAGTAACCGGGTTGGTGGCTCGTACGGTGATCGTAGTGTTGGCTGTTAACGCACTGGTGGTAATATTGATCGCTCCGCCTGTGCCGGCTACCGGTGAACTCAGCGAGGTTCCTCCATCAAACAATTCATAGTTAATACCTGCCTGGCTGCCTGCAATGTTGACTGTTACTGTGTTGCCGCTGCAGATCGTAGTCGTAGCCGGGGTGACTACTGGTGTGACTAATGGCAACGCATCGATGGTTACCGATACAGCATTCGACACGGCTGAAGCACAGCCGCTCACCGTGCTGATTACGGTATAACTTCCGCTGTTGCCTGGTGTGGTCGTGATGTTTAAGGTCGTGGCGGTCGCTCCTCCTATCGGGCTGCCGTCTTTATACCATTGGTTGCCACTGGCCGCACTGCTCGTTAATACTATCGCTGCACTGCCTTCGCATACTACTACCGGGCCGGCTGGGGTAACGGTTGGTGTGGTTGGGGCCGGGTTTACAGTAATTGTAGTAACATCACTATCAACAATTCCATTCCCATCGCTGATTGTTACCGTATAGGTTTCTGTTGTAGCTGGTGAGGCTACTGGATTAGCAATATTCGTTGCACTTAAACCGGTGGCAGGGCTCCATGAAAATGTAAAAGGTCCGTCACCCGTGGTGGAGGTGTTTAATGAAACCGAATTTCCCACACAAATTGTTACGCCACCACCGGTTATTGTAGCAACCGGATCCGCTCCTCTTATCCCTGTAAAGGCGTTTGTTCCAGACACAAGGGTTGCCCCGGAGGCTGTTAGGGTGTTACCAGCAAGCGCGGAAAACTTTAACCAGGGGTTTGTAGTTTGATTAAATGTGCCGGGTAGTTGTGCCGCATGAATGCTGGCCTCTGTACCGGATATATCTGCGGCCGGATACGTGGCTGAAATAGTAGCTACGCATCCGGTGATTCCTGTTTGATCAATCTCCCAATACCGTGTTAAAAAATTGGCTGTACTTGAGTTACTGGGGTGTTTTGCATCCACAACTGTTACACCCACATTGGCAGGAAAGCCACTACCGGCCGTTACATTTATTGTTATTGGCGAATACTCCGTTGTTCCTGTGTTATCTCCAATCGGAAACAAAAAGGAACCCGTACCCGCAAACGTTTTGATAACCTGGCTGCCATTTGCAATTATCATTTTGGTGGCAGATGGTGATGCAATAGAAATGGTTGCCGAAGGACCAAGGGTTAAATTGTAACCGCCCAGGTTGAGAATGCCATTTGTCAGCGTAAGCGTTCCATTAACTGTTACGTTGCCACCCAGAGAGGCTTGTCCGGATGATTGATTTATTACCAGGTTGTTATAGGTACCTGTTGTGATGGTTTGTGAGGCTCCGTAATACGTGATCGTACCTGTGGCTATTGCCAAACCATTCGTTGCACCTGTAAACCGAATATTGCCACCCGTATTGTCGATGGTTCCAGATACCGAAAGGGTATTGGCACCCATGTCCAAAATCGTAGAGTTTGTTAAGTTGTTATTAACAACTACTGCACCAGCTGCATTTTTTTGACCGGCTGCAGATGTAGTCAAATTGTGATAGGTAACTCCGGCAATTGACTGCACCCCAGCACCATTAAAATGAACGGTGCCTGAATTATGGTTGAATGTTCCTGTATTTGAAAAATTGCCCGATAAGGTAAGCACCGCACTGGTTGATGTGAAGCCTCCCGCATTAATAGTTAATCCATTTAGTGTAACGTTGTTAGAACCCAGGTTTAAATTTCCGGCACCTGATTTTGTAAGATTAAAAGTAGGGGCATTAATTACCCCTCCTACTGTAAGCGTATTTGAATTTACTGTAACCTGTCGGTTAGCCGTAATTGATACAGTACCTGTACCTAAATTCAAATTCTGGGTTCCGTTAAATGCAAAATCTCCTCCCCACGACATGGGGTAATTTGCCGTAGTAATGGCACCCCCTGTTGTATTTCCGATTGCGCCCCCATTGATTGTAAAAGTTCCCGCTACATTTCCAAGCGCATTTGCATGATTGACATTTACCTGGCCTGCATTGATTGTAAACCCGCTTGAAAAAGTGTTGGCAGCACTAAGGGTTAAAGTTCCTGCTCCAAGTTTGGTGATACCAATCGCACCACCACCAATTACTCCGCCAACAGTAAGCTCGCCTGCATTCACAGTTACCTGTCTGCTCGCATTTGGTGTTACTGCCCCTGTTCCGAGGTTAAGATTTTGCGTTCCTGAAAAGGAAAAGTTCCCATTCCAATTCTGAGGGTTATTGGTAGAAAGGGTAATCGCTCCAGCAGAAGTATTATCAATGGTTCCACCGTTTATATTAAAGGTGCCGGTTCCAATGGCAGTTGTACTGTTAATGTTAAGGGTACCGCTCAACAATGTGGTGGATCCGGTATAGGTGTTGTTTCCGCTAAGTGTGAGCGATCCCGTACCTGCTTTACCAATAGCAGTTGTTCCAGCACCGCCATTTCGAATAACACCCTCATAAACACTACTTCCTGAAGTACTGATAGTAAGTTGAGATGCGGAACCAGAAATATTCTCAATCACCGGGCTTCCCACAACTGCGTTGGTGTTGAGACCAGCAATGGTGTAGGTGTTACCGTTTAATTGAAGAACCCCGGTGCTGCCGGCACCAAATTCAACTGTATTGGATGTGTTGAGCGCACCTGCGCTGGATAGTCTTACGGTACCCGCATTCAGTAACAATGTTCCGCTAAAAGTGTTTGTTCCAGAAAGAATCCATTGGCCGGAACCGGATTTAATAACATTACCTGAACCTGTTCCGATTGCGCTTGCTAGTGTTCCACCGCTGGCACCGTCTAATGTTAAATCGAAACCAGAACCAGTAATAGTACCGGTATTGGATACATTAATTGTTCCGGTTGAACCTGAAATAGTGGCTGAACTGCCTAGTGTAATTAACCCACCAAATGTTGCTCCGGTTGCCGAGCTATTAAAGAGTGCACCACTACCTGATATTCCAGATCCGTTTAGTGTTAAAGGTTCAGCTGATGAATAGTTGATGCCAATAATATCCAACGCTCCTCCAGAATTAACAATTGTCCCACCCGCAGTTGACCCCAATCCCGAGGGAGAGCCGACTCGTAAAATACCAGCAGCCACAGTGGTAGTCCCTGAATAGGAGTTCGCACCAAAAACATGTAGCAAACCAGAACCACTTTTTTTGGAAACCTGCCGTACCACTAATCACACTTGATATCTGTAAGTCCGGGGTAGCTCCGCCATCGGCAATAGTTAAGGTTCTATCACTTCCACCCAGGGCAATGGGGGCACTAATTGATGCGGTGGTTCCGCTTGCATTGGTAGTTATGTCGCCAGCTAATGTAATGGTTCCGGTACCGGTAATGCTGGTGCCGGTCATATTGATGGCCGCTACAGTTGTGATGTTTCTAATTCCCATTGCAAGGGTGCCGGCATCCACCCGCAAGGTGCCTGCCACTGGAATATTAACACCCAAGGTAGTTGTGCCTCCATTGATTGTCAGGTTGTTAAAAGATGTAATATCCTGAGTTGGCAATGTGTTGGCGGCTGTCATCTCAACTGTTCCTGCCCCGGGTGTCCAGTTATTCGTTATCCCGGTACTGTTAACCGTAAAACTCCCTACCCTTAGGGTACCGCCAGCCGCCATGTCAATCTCATTTGGAGTACCTGGGGTTCCGCCAGCATTTCCAAACGTCAGATTTCCCGCATTTAACACCGACCCGTTTGAAAATGTAAGTGTTCCTGTTCGAAAACTACTTCCAAAACCACCTACCGTAACTGAATTCGTTACGGTCATAGAAATATTGGTGTTGATATTTAAGGTACCCGCATTATTTAATGATCCCGAGGCGGTTCCACCAATCTGCAGGGTAGAGCAAAAGGAATTTACATTAACATTAACAGTAAATGCGCCTCGTATAATTACATCGTCATCCGCATCGGGAATTCCATCACCATCTGAGCCCGAAACAATAGCCCAAACTGCTCCTGAATTCCAGTTACCTGAGGCTACTGTACGAAAAGTTGCCTGGCCAAAAGACTCGGAAAGTGTAGAAAAAAGTAGGAGAATACCGGCTGTAACCGAAAGGGTTACTTTTCTGGAATTAAGAAATGGATTCTTAAAAATAAGACTTATGGGGAGAGTAAAATCCTCGTAAAATCTATGCATTAAGGACATGGAATAGGTAAAGCCAGCTACAGTATCTAAATAATACAGTCTCAGTAAAAGTAACCATTTTAGCTGAAATCTGAGCCTAACGCAATAATTTCCCTTCCGGATTTAATTTCATCAGGGCCATTTTCTTCTGGCCGTTTAATCCGCCTACCGTCATGGTTCCCAAAACCATAATTTTTCCATCCGGAAGTTGAAGTACGGCCCCGGCTTCATCAAATGACTCGCCACCAAAAACCTCGGGACCCCATACGGGTTGAATCTCACGGTCGAGTTTAAATAAGGATAAGTCTTCGACAAGATTTGAGTTAGTGTTTTGAGTTGCTAAGATTAGGTAGTCATTTTCTAATGGATTATAGAAACTATTTAATGTTTCTGAACTAGACCCGAAAGAAAAGTTATACGTTTGGGTAATACCATTGTTAATTGTTGGTGGCAACATAAAATCAATATCTCGTTTAACCTTAACAAAGTATCCTCGCTTGTTACCCGCATTGTCAACAGCGACACCAGAAAGTAAAAAACCTTTATAAAATGGGTCAGTTATATCAATATCAAGCACTGATTTAAGAATCTCATCTTCGGATGCCATACCAAGATCATCAAACAATGATTCCAAATCGCCAGCCTCCTCACCACGATCAGTAATGGCAAAAATCCAATATTTAAAGTCTCCTGATGTGGTACTACCAATAGCGTTAGTATACCCAAAGCAGTAAAGTTTATTTGGATCGTTACTTCGAATCACTTTTACAGCAATATCTTCAGAATCATCCTTGCCCGTTCTTGTATCCCATGAAGCAGAAGACATAACCTGCAATGATGGTATTTCTGTGAACCTAACATGCATTGCATCTCGAACGTCACGTGCCGTAGGTACATAAGAACCTTCTGTGTCAATTGACGTAGTAGCACCAGCAACTACAAACCCTTGCTGATCTGCAACTAAACCTGTGCTTATGATCGATACCGATTTAACCTCTTCATCACTTCCTGCAGCAATATCATGTCTGGCACTATCCAACTCCACTCCATCACCATTCATAATCTTTAGGAACACATCCCTATTCCCCACAGCCATCTCGGTCTCCCCTGCTATTATCAACCGCCCATCTGCGTGCAGTTCAATATCTTTTACAGTATTGTTTTTATCGGAAAGCCCAATCATGTTTTCCCAAACTACATTACCCAGCAAATCTACCTTCACTACATAAATCATTTGCGTGCGGCCGGGCAATGTACTGTTCCCAACCATTACAATGGATTGATCGGCCGTTAACACAAAGTCAACACCGGTTTGCTCGCCCTCTACACCATAGAATTTGAGAAAAGTATCTTGAGACAATAAAGGGATATTGCGCTCTGTATCGCAACTCAGTATCAACCCGATTGATAATATAAAAACAAGTTTTCTCATTCCTTTGCAGTAGTCGTTGTTTCACTCTTACGTTTCAAGAAATCGAAAGGCGACTTAGCTTTCTTTCTTGGATTATACAGTGGGCGGATAAATCCAAAGGAGATGGAAAGATTATCCAATCGGAAATAATCACTCACTTCGGCATACTTCACTACCGATGGATCAAATGCATCTTCATTGGTGTAGTAGATTTTGTCTTCTTTCGTAAGGTTAGATAACCCGGGCATGTACCGCAGATCGGCATACAAAAAATTCTTACCTATTTTATACTTTGCGCCACCCCCAAACACCAGCGATCGATTCAAGAATTTTCGTTTATAGGTTAGATTTTCCGGCCGGCCGGTAATTTCTATTACACCCAATGAAGCAGACTCATTTCTGTATTCCCAGTTGTTGCCTCTGGAAGAGAACAACAGATTAATAGCAAACCCTGCGTATCCAAACGGTCTTATTTTACCGGAGTCGTCAGAATATTTTATGTACATGGGGATGTCAAACCAATTCTGTCGTTCGACAGTCGAAAGATTATCGCCACCAAAATATTTTGCACTCCCTTTTTCGGTATTGCGCTTAAACGCTTTGTTTGAAAAGTTGCCTTCCGCACACAGGCTAATGTTATTGGTCAAGTTAAAATCAAAACCAAGCCCCCCCTGCACACCCAATTTCAATACACTGCGCGTATCAATTTCGGTACCACTTACGGTAAGTTCATGAATGATGCGGGGCAGCGAAGTATTGAAGCCACCCCGTATGTGCGGTGTAATAATAGGTGTGGCTGTAAATTTCTTGCTGAGGTAATACACATCTATCGGATCGCGGGCCTGGTTGGCTACATATTCCGGATCGGCTTTCAGTAATTTCAGATAACTATCTTCCGCATTGGCAGGATCGTCTAAAATAAGATAGGCCTGGGTTAAAAGCAGGTACGCCCGTACCCGCTGTTCGTTGGTGAAATCGTTTTTCTCCAGGCATGGCTTAAGTAGCGATATAATACCATAATACCGCCCTGCATTAAATTCAGCATAGGCTTGTATAAGAATCTGCTCGCAATCCACATTCTGACTAAATGTGGCTTTCCAAATTACAAGACAAAAAAATAAGAATCGCCAACGCATCAGATTTTCTTAATTAACAAACTCTTACAAGTTGACTCATATGGAAACTCCTTTTCCTTACCCACATAACTATCCCATTCATCCTGTGTCATGTTGCGCTGCAACTTAGGGCAAACTTGCTCGGCCAGCATACGAGTATCGGTTGGCCAAATACGCACTTCGCCATTATTGCATGATGCAATTAAATAGTTAGAGTCTGGTGTAAAGCCAATATCCCAGACAGAGCCGTTGTTATTATCCATTACAATGGGCAGATCTTCTTCGTGATCAATTACCCACATTTGAAGTTTGCTATCCAAACCGGCACTGGCTAGCAACAATCCATCCGGACTAAACTTAAGATCAGAAATTCCGGCTTTATGCCCTGATAGTTCTTTAACGCGATTGGTACGCAAGTCGAGTAATTTAACTGTTCCGCGTACTACATTTTGCTTTTCGTTCAGAACCTCGACACCCAGCGCCAACAGATTACGTTGTGGATGCCAGGCTACTGACAAAATCCGGTTCGTAACCTTTACTGATTTTGTAGAGTCAGCCTGTTTAATAACGTTCTCATCACTCCAGATTTCTCTATACTTGTTCGAGGCCAGATCCACCAACAGTACTTTTCCATTTACAGATACACCCGCCAGTTGTTTGCCATCCGGGCTAATGTCAATTGTTTTTAACTCGTAAGGGAGTGTAACCAACTTACGACTTTCACCACTTGCAGCATTGGTAAGTCTGAGTGTTTTATCGGCCGATACACTGATAAAATCTGAATTGCCAGGTATAAACTTAATGTCGGTTATTAACCGGGTATGGCCTTCTACTTTTAAAGGTTTTGCTGATGTGGTAAGATTTATGATTTCCAGGTAACTGGAGTCGCTGGCATTTACCAGGTACTTGTCATCCCTACTTAAAGCCAATACCCGATTTGGAAACCCTTTGTTCTCGTAAATAACTTGTGGTATTTCTGTTTGGTTTTTGTAATCGGCTTTATAAATCCGTCCATCGTTTCCGGTAGTATAGTAAGTTGAGTTTTGGTTCGTAACTGCCACTGCATACATTCTGTTGCGCGAATTACCCGGCATTTTTTGCGCATTGTAATTGTAACCTTGCAGTTTGGCTATGGAGTAATAGAGGCCTCTGAAAATATAAGGATCGTATTGTTTGCCTTCATATTTCGTATGGAAAAGGTATCCTTGCATCGCAGTTAATCCAGCCAATTGATTGTCTTCAATACCTTCTGATTTAGCCGCCAACGACTGTGCTTTATTAAGCGCTAATTGCCTTAGCGCATTGTTATAGTTAAAAATAGCGGTATCCCTGTTTTTCCTGGCTTCATCCCGTGCTAAGCGGGCACTATCGCGTTGAACGAGAGCATATTTTTCATTTCGTTCGGCAAGCAATGTTTGTCTTTCGGCAATATCAACAGCAACCTGAAGTTTATGAATAAGTTCTGTCAGTTCTATATTCTTCTGGTTTAATTCTCTTTCTCTTTGCCGCACTTTAAGCAGTGCTTCCTCGGCAATTTTTGTTTGTGCAATCGCATTATCCCGTTCTGTCTTCGCCTCTGCTGCGGAAGTCTCGGCTGCCAATCGCTGCCTTTCGGCCTCAATTGTTTGAAAGAATCCGTAAACGAAAAATCCCGTTGCTATCAACAAAAGCAAGCCGAGAATGATGTTAGTTACCCGTGCCCTGCGCAGCATTCTGCGCTGCAACATCTCCTGGTTTTTTAACTCTGCCTCGTAGGTAATGCGGCTGGTATCCAGAAACACAATGGCACGCTCAAAAGCAACATCATAGCGCTGTGCCCATTGCCGGGTGGGGTTTTGTTTTTTCTGCCAGTTAAGCGCCAGTTGCAAATCGGGCGGGCGCCACAAGCTGGTTTTACCAATCTGGTACATGGCTGCCGCATCCGACACGCGCCTGTACATCTGGGCCGATTCGTATTCTTCCTCCACCCACGCAGAAAGACGAGTCCAGATACGCATTAAACTTTCGTGCGAAAGTTCAACTGGTGTAGTTGGCTTTAAATCCACCTGCATACCCGGCATCAATAAAGATCGCCCGGGTTTTCGGAATTGCTCAACTACAGCAATTACCTGATCATCTGTAGATTGGGACAACTCAGCTACATCGCTGATAACAGCTGGCCTACGCATTTCAAGGCCTTCTGAATTTTTTTCTGTTAATGCCTTGAATAATACTTCGGCAATGTGTTTCTCCTTCGTAGTAAGTTCATCATACGCTTCGTTCGCATGCAAGGAAAGTGCCTGGGCAATCCGGCCAACCGCATTGTAATGCCGGATATCCATCGGTTCGCCCGGCTCACGGTTTGCTACCCAATAGTCCCACGTGCGCATTAAAGCATGTTGCAATATTGGGAGTTGGTCCTGGTTATCGCCAATATCTGAAAGGAGTCGCTTAACAAGGCGGGTTGAAATTCTTCCCCCACCCACGGCAACCGGGCCTTCAATAGCCATGCGCTTTTGCTCGCGCGACATTTGAGGCACCAGGTAATTGCTGGCATTTATTAGCTGAGCTAAGCCTGGAAAGGCCGTACACTCCCCAATAAAGTCGGAGCGCATGTTAATGGCCACATACACCGGTACATCGCGTTGTGCTACCGCGCTCAACATCAGGTTTACATACGCCAGGGCCTCGTCTGCATTTTCGGTATTGGCATGTTTAAACCTGAATAACTCTTCAAACTGATCAATCTGAAAGAATACATTTTCGTGCGAGTAACTCTGAATATACCGCGAAAGCTCAATCAGGCCCTGGTCGCTGTTGCGCAATACCGAGTTGATAATAGCTTTATGAATACGTTTATCTTCAGGTGCAATGCGCCCCTCATCAATCAAAAAATTGACAACGGTTTTTGCCAGGTTTTCTATTGGCGAATTACCCGGGCGAATGGATATGATTTTCCAGTGCGGACCGGTTTCCGTCATGAACCCTCCGTAAAGCACAGGAATAAGTCCGCAATTCATTAAGCTGGACTTACCACTTCCGGAGTAACCCATGATGGTTACTGATCTGTTCTTATAAAGTTTAAGGAGTATTTCGTCCACATGGCCTTCGCGACCAAAAAACAGGTGGCTATCGCTAATAGTAAAAGGTCTAAGTCCGGGAAATGGATTAGCGCCCACCTTCTCTCCCGAAAAATTTGGATCGGGTGAGGGCTCGTTCAAATCACCAACTTCTACAGAATAATTCAACATCCTGTGTAAGACCTGTTAAACTGAAAATTACTAAAATCTGAGGGCATCAGAATATTTATGAGAGAATATCAACCAGCTTAAAAAATATACTTTAACCCTCTAAGTCAAAAAAATCCGTGAAATTTAGAAGATTCTCAGATATATTCCAAAAACTTATCAGCCAGGCGAATATGCTCTGCCAGCAGTTCATAAAATTGATCCTTATTGATTTTGAGGAGTACCACCTTCTGCTCTGCTTTTAGCAAATGGGAATTAAGGTAACCGGGGTGGGTTATTCGTTCGCCCACAAACTGCCCGGGCTGGTAGGTTGTTATTTTATTATGGCGGTCGTAATACGCTACCTCTCCCTCAAAAATTACATAAAAATCAAAGTTTGTGGCTTCGTCAATCACCAAGGTGTTCCCTGTATCCAAATTAATGGTTTGTGTTGCATCCGCCAGATATGAAAGTATTACCCCGGGTACGTCTTCAAACAATGCGCTTTGCTGAAAAAACAAGACTTTATCGTACAACATCAGGTTAGCGTTTTTGCCTCTGTCCAGCACAGATTTATCCAGTTTGCGCTTTACCTCCTGAGTAAGCCGCGCGGTATGGGTTGTATAAAGTTCCGGGTTTATCTGGTGCAACGCCCAGGCTGCAGTTTCGCAAATGAGTTGGTCTGGATTGAACAACTGGGCTATCAGATCCATGTTAAACTCGGCAATTTTCTGAACACCAATCTGATGGAGAACCGCTGCTTTCGTCCATCGGTTACTCTGTGTAAAATCTCTGTTTATCAGGAACTTAAGTACCAATTTCTCATCTAAAGGAACGCGTGGATAGAATATATCCAACCGCTTTACCTTTTCGCCTATGCTCAGGTCGTCCAGTACGGGAAGCACCCGCATCTTCAATTGTTCAGAAAGGAATGCGTCCAGTAGTTCAATGGCATAGGTAACGCCTTCGGCTGTACCGCTATCAATATTTTCTTTCACCAGTTGGATGGATCGGGTATCATACAACATGGCGAGCAGCATGTAGATGTGCTCAATGTCGTTTTGGATTTCGCGGTGAAGGGCTTTGCGTACCACACGCGCTTCATCCCGGTCACCCACCTCCAATAACGCACCCAGGTTCCAGGCTATCGCCCCGATGTCCGACTCGATGGCATACTTAATACGGGTAACTTGCGACATGCCCGCTTTAAAGCCCGACTCGCCTAAAGCCAACAACACCTGCGACACCACTACTTTATCCGGATAGTCAATTTTACTCCACAACATATCCTTCGCACGATTGCCACCGATAATACCTATTATCTGCACCAGCCTTAACATAACCGAAGCACTTTGACCCGGCCTGTAAAAGGCATTGTCTAACAAACCAAGCGCAGGTTCTCCCACCAGGACTATTGCATTCATAGCTTCGTTGGCATATTCCTGCTGGCCAAGGTTTTCAATTAAAGCTGTGATAACCTCATTATCATTTCGCTTGGTGGCAGTTTTAATAGCCGCCCTTCTAACTTTGGGGTTGCTGTCGTTCAACAACTCAATCAGGAAAGAGATGTTTTCTTTATTCTGCGAGTGTAACAGTAATTCCGCACAATAATGGCGATCATTTACATCCACCGATCGGGCCAACCGTTGTATCCGGTTTTTCTGAACATCACCACCACCACTCAAAATCATATCCAGGTCGGTGCGCGACAAAATATTCTTGTCGTTTGATACCTTACTCTTGTCCAACCGAATTACATAGTTTTCAGAAACAGAGAGTCCTTTCAGTTCGTTCATCTTGCGCTGGGCAAATTCTTTTGTGGTCTCCTGGGTGTTTTTCATTAGAATATTTACCCACCCCCCTGCTTTAGCCGGATCTATCTTTTCCAACAGTTTAAAGGAGAATACCGCCTTTGCTGAATCTTCTATCTTCAGATTAGATTCCAGGCGGCTGGTAATTTGTTTATACCCAACTTCCAGACGCTCCTGCCCTTCTCCGGAAAATTCCAGTATCGATTTGATTTTCTCTTTGTATTCCTGATACAAATTCTGAATAACTCCAAAGTACGCTAAGATTAACCCAAGTACAAGTATGGGCAACCAGATGATTTTAAAGAATGGTATTAGCGCAAACAGGAATATGAACACCCCGGCAAGAAACCTACCCGACTCGTTAACCACGCCCTCTACTTTTGCCTGGATACTAAACCGCAACCGGCTATCCAGCGGAATAAATAGCAGTTTGTAAATCGGGCTTTCCAGGGAGTCTTTCAACATGCTGTTGAATAGCCTGGTAACAGCCACAAACAAGAAGAAGTAGATATAGGTTTGCGGGTTAAGTTGAGCATCGTAGCCAAAAAACACACCCGAAAGAACAGTTCCTACCGAAAGGATGGCCACCACAATTGGCAAGACAAATAACGATATGCGAATACCATAAGTGCCCAGAATTCTATCATTGATGAACAACTGCATCAGCAAACTGAGTGCATAGATGGTTCCGTTAAAATAGGCCAGAAAGTTGGTAAGATCGCGCTGGTCCGGGTACTGGATGTTAAGCAAGGTTTGGAACGTAAACTGATTAAAGCTAAACGTAACCATGGACACGATCAGGAATATTGAAAGTAAGCGGATGTAACGGTCTTTGAATAAATTTCCGAAGCGGGTTTCCTTGCGAACGGCTACATCGGTGCTGAGACGGGCAAGCGTATATTTTGATGCAATCGTAATAAGACAAGCCAACGCACCCACAATACTAACATTACATACAATCAGATAATTAGATGTATCAGGAAAGAACGCAGCTGTTGCCGGGATCAGGAAGTTTGCCAGAATGATGGCAATCAACTGGCCGGTATCAATCCACCCGATTATTCTTTTGGACTGTTTGAAGTTAAACAGCCTGCCGAAAATACCCCAATAGCACAGGAGTAGAATAGCCGTGATAGGCCCCACCAGGCAATACATAATAAACATTGTGGTGTCCTGAATCCCTACATCGGCAAAATGATAGAAATAATAGAGCGAAAAGGTGGCAACAATAATCAGCGCTATGCTGGAGATGGTTAGCGTTACAAACTTTAACCTGTTCTGAAAAAAGGTGAATAGAATAGTAGAAACGATACCCAATACTCCGGATACCAGAAAAGCGCTATCCAGTTGATCACTTAACCTGTTGAGAAATAGCGACTCAGCGGTTACCTGATAGGTGGCAATAAAGATACCAATGAAGAAACCGGTAGCCAGCATGAGCCAAACCTGACCCTGCTCTTCGGGTTTTACACCCAAGAAAGCCAACGCATTTCTTTTCACGATTTGAAATTAAAACTAAAACAAGACAATGCAAAAAAGCCACGAAAGTCTTTGCAACATCCGTGGCTTCTGTTGGTGGTGAATTACGATTACTTCTTTTTGTCTTGATTGAATCTGCCTTTGACGTGGTGGAGGCGAGCTCTTGCTTGTAGCGTTCGTTAAGACCACCTATTACATCTTTTGTTATATCAAGCGTAGTGCCGCCATACAATAAATCGCTGCCGGTGTTATATTTTAAAACCACGTGCAGTTGTTTGTCTTCCGCATAGCCTTTGAGGTAATCCGTTACCTTCTTGTAAAGTTCTTCGTTCACTTTGGCTTGCTCTTCCATCAATTTCCTGTTCTAAGCTACGCTGATACAGG
>LNFR01000045.1 GCA_001567185.1 Bacteroidetes bacterium OLB12 | reverse complement strand
GGCAAGGTGGTGGGTATGGCTGCCATTTTCACCTATGGTTTTGATGTTGCTGAGAAAAATTTTAAAGACGCCAAAATTCCCTTAGTGTGCCTGAGTGATTTCAACCAGCTACTTACCGAAGCTGTAAAAAATAATCATCTTGATGAAGATCAGTTGATCTATGTGAAGTCATGGCGCCTTGACCCGGCCAACTGGAAATAATTTAATCCGCATTATCTGTGAACGTTTACCCTCATAAGGATAAAACACCATAAAGCATAACTAACCTATTCCTTGCATGAATGCCCGTCAATACACGCTGCTCAATGCGGTAGTGGCCGCTATGGCCGGTTTTCTTTTTGGTTTCGATACCGTGGTGATTTCAGGAGCAAATCAACCTATTAAAGAACTATGGAATACAAACCCGTGGTTCCATGGATTTTTTATCATGTCGATGGCTTTGTGGGGTACGGTATTGGGTGCCCTTTTTGGTGGCGGACCCACAGAGAAGTATGGCCGAAAAAAGATACTATTCTGGATTGGTGTTTTGTATTTTGTTAGTGCACTTGGTTCGGCTTTAGCTCCCGATCCATACTCGTTTTCATTCTTTCGCTTTATAGGCGGTATCGGTGTAGGTGTATCATCGGTTGTTGCCCCCACGTACATTGCTGAAATCTCTACCTCGGCCCTTCGGGGCAGATTGGTTGCCTTGTATCAATTCAATATTGTATTCGGTATTCTGGTTGCCTTTCTCTCCAACTACTTTCTGATTGGTGTGGGTGGTGATAACGATTGGCGCTGGATGCTGGGCGTGGAAGCAATACCCGCATTAGTTTATACTTTATTGGTTCTGCGGATTCCGGAAAGTCCGCGGTGGCTCATTTCGCGTAAAAATGATCTGGCGAGAGCCAAACAAGTACTGATTGACTTAGGCACTACCGATACCGAAAAAGCCATACAGGAAATTACTGAATCTAACAAGATTGATTCAGGTAATGACTCACTGAAGGAATTTTTCAGCAAACGGTTAATAAAACCTATTGCCCTGGCATTTTTCATTGCCTTCTTCAACCAGCTATCGGGTATTAATTTTATTTTATACTACGCACCCGAAATTCTGGAACGTGCAGGGCTTGCCGCAAAAGATTCATTATTTAATTCCATTGCTATTGGGGGTATCAACCTCATTTTCACTTTCGTGGGATTATACCTGATTGACCGCACCGGGAGAAAAAATCTAATGATACTCGGCTCCCTCGGTTACATCATAAGTTTATCGATGGTGGCTTATGCCTTCTATTTTAAATCGGGCGAATTATTTCTGATGTTCTTCCTGCTTCTTTTTATTGCTGCACATGCGGTGGGGCAAGGGGCTGTAATCTGGGTGTTTATCTCAGAAATTTTTCCAAACAAATCGCGTGCGCTGGGGCAATCGTTTGGAGCAAGTGTGCACTGGGTGTTTGCCGCTATAATTACTTTACTTATGCCGGTGTTCTTAGATGCCAACGAAGGTCTTTTGAAGGATGATCCGTGGGTAATCTTTGCTTTCTTCGCATTTATGATGACCCTGCAATTAATATGGGTACTGCTTCGTTTTCCTGAAACCAAGGGTGTTTCGCTGGAAGAAATTCAAAAACGATTGGGGATTTCGCAGGTAAGTTAACAATGTGTCATTATTAAAATCTAACTATGATCAAAGGCTTAATTCTTTCCACCCTGTTATTGGCCGTAGTTTCATCTGTTGCCCAGGAACAGGAACAAGAAGTATTGGCATTATTAAATGCTGCACGTACCAATCCTCAAAAATTTTCTGAAACCTATGCCCAGCCTTACATAAAGGAAAATGGGCTGGAGAAAAACAGCTATGCAAAATCTTTGCTTCAGGATTTGAAACAAACCAGGGCCATGCGTGCTTTACAAATGGCCGATGCCTTAACCCACGCAGCCCGTTATCATGCCCAGGACATGGGTACTACCGGCAAAACCGGCCACGAGAGCAGCGATGGCACCCCTTTTCATATTCGGGTACGCACCCTATCCAAAGCATTGGGCATGATAGCCGAAAATTGTGCCTACGGCCAAACCAGTGCCTTGGATTTTGTGATGCAGTTGCTGATTGATGATGGCATACCTTCTTTGGGTCATACGCAAGAATTATATTAGCAACCAAAATACCAATTGGATAGGAATAGCCATTGAACCTCACAAAACGTATCGTACCAATTGCGTAATGGATTTTGCTGAAAACCTATAACTAATTTTCAGGATACCTGCATCTTTAGCCTTTCACGCATAGTTTCTTAAAATCCATCTTTAAGGACAACCACTACTTAATCCATACAGCACCAATACCGGCATCCCATAGTTTTTTATTCAAGGACGGAATATCCTTTTGTAAAAACTCATTAGCACGGGCCTCCAATAGTTTCCACTTAGCGGTGTACTCGGCCAGCAACTCAAGCGATGGTTTATTAACCTGTGGAATATCACTTTCCGTTTGATTGATCAGAAACAGGTAATCGGATGTAAACTTATTCGGAAAATTCTCCACATCGTCATACGCTTTGGATTTGCGCTGCACCATGTCTTCATCCCACTGCTTCATCCGGGCGCTTAAGGCAACTCCTTCCGTCCGAATAACATCAAACCTGGAATCTGCCGGAAGATGTTCCAAAATTTTATCTACCTGCAGCTGTTTTTCATGAAGAGAAGTAACAAGCTGGTGCATACGAGAAATTTCGGTTTCCATAGCCAGCATCGTGGTGTGATACTCGGCATAGGTTTTTGCATCGGTTGGGTACAACGGGTTAGGCAGAATTTCAAAAGTAACCGAGGCAGTTTGGGAGCCAGCGGTTAATACGACTGAGTACTTACCTGGCGGTGCTTTATGGCCTCTGAAAGAAGCTTCCATATAGGTTCCATCTATTCCTGAAATAGTGGGGTAGCGAAGATCCCACACAAAACGATTTAATCCTTTTTCTTTGGGCAACACGGGTGCTGCCGGAGGTCCTCCAGCACGTTCCTGAAAAAGTGAATCGCGCAAAGACGTGAAGGTGCGCACCAGGTTTCCTTGTGCGTCTTTGATTTCGACTTTGATGTGTTCTGCTGATTTCAATTCAGGTAGAGAATAATAAAGCACAGCTCCGGTAGCGGGATTCACACCTGCATAAGGATTGGTTCCATCGGATGATTCATCCATCTGGCTCCCACCATTTACCAACACCACATCTTCGGGTTGAAAGAGGTGAACACCGGATACCTGCCTGTGTTGACGAACTAAAGTAAGGTCATCAAAAATCCAGAACGATCGCCCCGAAGTTGCCGCAATCAAATCATTCTGATGAATGCGTAAATCGGTAATAGGCGTAATGGGCAAATTCAGTTGAAACGAAGACCATTCTTTTCCCCCATTGAAAGAAACAAATACACCTAACTCCGTTCCGGCAAACAACAAGTCTTTGCGTTTGTCATCTTCCCGAACCACGCGGGTGAATGCATTGTTCGGAATTCCTGTTACAATTTTTGTCCAGGTTTTTCCATAATCAGTTGTTTTATAAATACCAGGTGCATGATCATTGAATTTATAGCGTGTAGTTGCAATATAAGCTGTTGCCTTATCGTGGGGCGAAACTTCAATGGCATTGATAAGGCATTCGGCTAGCCCTACGGGTGTTACATTTTGCCAGGTTGCTCCGTTGTCGCGCGTCAGTTGTACATAGCCATCATCACTTCCTGTCCAAATCACTCCTTTTTCGTGGGGCGATTCCATTACATAACTTAACGTACCATAATTCTCTGCCCCCACCGCTTCGTTGGTATAAGGGCCACCACCCTTGCCTTGTTTCGATTTTTCATTTCGGGTAAGATCGGGCGAAACTTCCGTCCATGTTTTTCCCATATCCGTAGTGCGCAATAATTTTTGTGCGGCATGATAGTAGGTATTCGGTTCGTGTTTCGACCAGATGATAGGCGCATTCCAGTTAAAGCGGTATTTCATATCCTTGGCATCCATACCCAGGTATTGAATGGGGGCGGCCATCACATTGGTTCCGGCTTTAGCTTTGGTGTCCAGCACTTCAATTGTGCCCTGGTAATTTCCACCAAAAACATATTGCGGGTTATCCGGATTAAAGGCAAGAAATGCACTCTCGCTACCAGCCGAATACGTCCAACTGCGTGGTGTAATACCCCAGCCACCCAACTCGCGGCTGGCTATTGAAACCGAAGTATTGTCTTGCTGGCCACCATAAATATGGTAAGGAAACTGGTTATCGACATTGATGCGGTAAAACTGTGCAGTAGGCATATTATCCTGAGAAGACCAGGTTTTACCATAGTTTACACTTACTGCTGCCCCACCGTCATTGGCAATTACCATATTGCGCGGGTTATGCGGGTTAATCCACAGATCGTGAAAATCACCATGGGTGCCGGAAATATATTCCCAGGTTTTACCACCATCTTCCGATCGCAAGGCAGGTGCACTTAACACATAAACTGTATTTTCATTTTTTGGATCAGCAAACACTTCGATATAATACCACGCCCGTTGAATCAGGCGGTGATCATCACTAATACGGCTCCAGCTTTCGCCCGCATTATTTGAAACAAATAAACCACCCAACTCTTTGTTAGAATCGCTCTCCAGTAACAAATAAACTTTATTCGAATTAGCCCGGCTTACCGAAACGGCCATCTTACCCAATTCTTTGGGCAAGCCTGTATGAATTTTTTTCCAGGTAGCACCTTCATCAGTTGATTTGTACAAACCGCTCCCCTCGCCTCCACTTATTACTTTCCACGGCAGGCGTCCGTATTCATTCATGGCTGCATAAAGCACACGCGGGTTATTCATATCCATAGAAAGTTCCACACAACCGGTTTTATCATCAACAAATAAAATTTTCTTCCAGGTTGCCCCTCCATCCGTTGATTTGTAAACACCACGCTCGGAGGTATGACTATACAACGCACCTTGCGCGGCCACATATACGATGTTGGGATCTTTAGGATGGATGGCAATGCGCGAAATGTGCTGGGTGGCATCCAGTCCAAGTTTAGCCCACGTTTTGCCGGCATCGGTAGATTTATACACACCATCGCCATGGTGCGTCATTACACCCCGTACTGCGTGTTCGCCCATACCTACATAAACTACATTGGGATCACTTTCTGAAACTGCTACCGCTCCTACGGAACCGGTTTTAAAAAATCCATCAGAAATATTTTTCCAGGTAATACCCAGGTCATCCGTTTTCCAAAGGCCGCCACCCGTGGTTCCCATATAATAGGTATTCATGTCGCCAATTACACCCGAGGCCGCCACCGATCGGCCTCCTCTAAACGGACCAATACTGCGCCATTTGGCAGGCTTGTAGATTTCGTTGAAGTTAACTGCAACGGGTGCTTGTGTTGGTTGTTGATTTTTTCTTTGCTGGGATAAGCCTGGCTTAACAATACAAAGAAGAAGAGCCAAAAGGAAAAGGCGCATCATAGGGGGTTGGTTTAATAAATTCAATATACAGGATATTCAATTACCTGAAAACAGGGCATATAACAAAAAATCCCCCCGACTTGGTCGGGGGGATTTTAATTTCTGAAGAAAGGGCTATAGATTAGTTGTTACCCATTTTCGCCATTTCCTTTTCGAATGTTTCTTTGAACTTCTCGTAGTCGTAATCAATTTTCAGGCGCTCGTCCTTGCTCAGGCGCTCGTTGTATTTTTCAACTAATTTATCGGCTGAAAGTTCAATGGCCACATACGTTTTGTAGGTACCCTGTTCGGTTCGCATTAGTTTTTCGCACAACGTAGTTATGCCTGACAATGTCTGATCAACCACTTCGCGGTTCAGGCTTTCAAAACGCTCTTCCACTTCTTCTTTATTATTGAACTCGCGCGAGTTTACGTAGTTATCCGTAACTGTTTTTACCGTTGTGTTGATGGCCTGGGCCAGTTCGTTACGGGCGTTGGTAAGGGCCTTTTTCTTAGAAGTTACCTGATCCTGGCTTTCACCAATTGAATTGGCACGGAACGCTTTGGAGGTAGTAAAGTAATCCGGACCGGAGCATGGTACTATAACTTCCTTTTCGCCTGCAGGAACTTTTTCTTTGCCTTTACAACCAGCTATAATCGCAGCAGCAGCAAATACAGCAATCGAAACGTAGTTTAATTTTTTCATATGAGTCTTGAAATTTGGTTATGCAATTTACAACAATGCAATTAACAGGCCATACCTGTGCCACAATTTGATTTTGCCTCCACCTGTACCCTTAAACATATCAAAATCAATCATTTTACTGCAAAATCGCGTTTAGCAACTCGGGTAAATTTTTCATTGGTTAATGTTTCCAACGATTTATTATAAGCTTCCTGGCTGGAGCGTTCAAAATCCAGGCTAAAGCCTTTAATCCGATCCAGCGTAGTAGCATAGATTTCTTTATTGTCGCGCGTGGTAGATACTTTAATTACCGCGGTAACATAGGTAATAAAGATACTACCCGACTGCGCCCCGCGCTCGGAGTTTGCATCTACATCCAGCCAAAGTTCTGCTTTCGCGCGGTCATCGGTAAACTCGAACCCGGAGTTGGCCAGGTAATTTTTTATTCGATTGGTTAGCTGCTGATTGGATTTGGTTACACCCAGGCTTTTTTCAACAGCGGTTACATAAACCAACGGCCTTTGAACTTTCATCAGCACCACCGCTTTCGGTATCACCATTTTCTGCGCTACCAGCGAGTAGATTTCATCCTGGGCTTGGCCTGCAAAGGCCATCATATCAACTTTTACACCTACTGTTTGCTCCATATCGCGCGAGCTGATTTTAGTAAGTAGGATTTTTACCTGTCCGTTGCCATCGGTTTTATAGTTTGGAAAAACATCACCAGCCCCTTTTTCAAAAGCTGCAGCTAGGGGCAAATCGGCAATTGGTTTTTTTGTTGACTTGTCGGTAACACGGGCCAGTACAGCCAAGTCGTTTTGGGCCAGTCTTCGGTTCAGCATCAATTCGTTTGGATCGACTGTTAAGGAAATTCTATCCAGCAGCAGTTGCATACCCGCTACAATTTCGTTGGTGAGCAAAATCTCTTTGCCCTGGTATTCCAGGCGAATGGGTTCATCCAGATACTTTTCAATTGCCCGAAACCCCTGGTAGTAAAACCCAAGAGAAACCACCAGCTCGCCATTCCGCTCGGCCTCTTTGGCTTTGGTGAAAAAATCCAAACCCAAGGTAATGGCATTGCGTTTTTGTTGGTCTTTTATCTCCTTATATCGTTGTTTGCTCAGCTTGTAATAAACCCAATAATTCAATTCATCTTCCCACGCTCCGGCTTGTTCAAACTCCTGAATCTCATCGGCTGCGGTGGTTTGTATAATCTGTTCGTATTTTTCCTGAAACTCCTTGTTGTTATCTATTTGCGTAAGCAACGATGTAGAAGACACATTCACTTTTATTTGCGACACCAGGTCTTCCAGCGCGCTTTTTTTGCCGATTGTATGTAGTTATTATTGCCCATTTTGGCACTATGGCCTACACCCGTATAGTAGCCGGCTAATTCCGGCTTGGCCGATAGCCAATCGGGCTTTGGATTTTGCAGGTTTGACTGGAGGCTGGTGTTTACCATAGGGCTACACGCAGCCAGTAATAAACTGATAAATAGTAAGCGTTTCACAAATTAAAAGAAGCTTTTTTTCGTTAGGTCGAATATACCATATCTATGCCAATTGATAGTTACAAGGGCAAGGGTGGTAAATACACAAGCAAGAAACACGTTTTCCCATAAAAATTTATAATTTTAATCGATTAAACCTTACAGCGATGAAACGAATAATTTGGGCAGTTTGGATTGGTTTGATAGTAATGGGTTGCCAGGATGGCGAAAATACGTCTGAGTTTACCGGCAATGAAATAACCTATGCTTTGCAACAAAGCTCTGAGTATGAAGTGTCCGGCACTGTAAAATTTAAGGAACGCAGGGATGGAACTACCACGGTTGTCATATCCTTAACGGGAACGGATGGTAATGAAAAATTACCGGTGCATTTACACTTAGGCGATATGAGTGAAGCGGATGCCGATGTGGCCGCGTTGTTAAGCCCGGTAGATTCCAAAACCGGAAAAAGTGAAACTATTCTTATTCAGCTTGCTGACGAAACAACCGTGGCTTATGCCAACCTGCTGCAGCTAGAAGCGTGCATTAAAATTCATTTGGCAGATACCGGCCCAGGCCGCGATGTGATTCTGGCTGCCGGAAATATTGGTGAAGCGTTTACAAAATCCATTACCAATGGCCGCACGGGTATTGGTGTTTGCAAAAGTGAATAAGATTTTGCTTGGGATACTTTGAAAAACATATACCAAAGTTGAAGATTTTATAAATCATGCTCATCATCGTTTTGCTTATTACACTATCGCTCACAATAGCCATTGTATTTCTGGTTGCTTTTATCTGGGGTATGCGCAGCGGCCAGTTTGACGATACCTACGGCCCTTCTGTTCGCATGCTCTTTGAGGATAAAAAGAAGAAATCAGTCGATTGATTTAGAGTGCCCAACTTTCAGGCATGGAAATACTTTGGTTTGTTACTGGCGGCCTCTTGATTCTGATTGGAATAGTGGGGTGTTTCTTACCTGTATTGCCCGGTCCGCCAATCGCCTTTCTGGGTCTTTGGATTCAGCAACTGAAGGAACCAAATCCTTTTACATCCAAATTTTTGTGGCTGTGGTTTGGTATAACCCTGGTAGTTACGGTTATCGATTACTGGGCGCCTGCCTATGCAACAAAAAGATTTGGCGGAAGCAAGGCGGGTATTTGGGGTTGTATGATTGGCTTGTTTGTTGGTTTTTGGATGGGCCCCTGGGGAATTATTGTCGGGCCGTTGGCCGGAGCTTTTATTGGCGAACTTATGAATAACCAGGATTCTTCAAAAGCCTTGCGGGCCGCGCTGGGTTCATTTGTAGGATTCTTATTCAGTACGTTGTTGAAGCTAATCGCATGCGTGGTTATGTTTTGGTATTGGGTGGTAAGTTGGTAAGCCGCGGTACGTGTAGTCTGTTGAAACAAAAAGCGGGTGCCGGAAATTCCGGCACCCGCTTCACGTTAAAGCTGAACCGTTATTGTTGTCCGATCATCATAAACGGTGCCCAGTAATATGGTGCCGGATATTCTACCCGCAACTCTTTCTTGGCATCAATAAAGCTTTGGCGTAAATTGTTAGTAGTTAGCCATTTCCGGTAGAAATTCACAATTAACTTTTGCGTGGCCTCATCATCTACCTTAAACATACTCATTATAAGAACTTTCGCTCCGGCTACCAGGAAAGCGCGTTGCAAACCATATACCCCCTCACCGTTTTCAATTTTTCCCAAACCGGTTTCGCAGGCACTTAATACCACCAGATCCGTTTGGTCCAGGTTCAAACTCATGGCCTCGTAAGCAGTAAGAATACCGCTTGAAATATTGTAGTTGTATTTCGTTTCGTTAAAGATATCACCTGCTCCACTTAGCAATAATCCTGTTTTAAGAAGGGGGTTATCTGCCATAGCCGCTTCACTTTCGGTTAATTGTTCCAGTTCTGACTGCTCGGCCACCGGAGTATAAAATCCATGTGTAGCAACGTGCAAAATTTTTGGACTGGATAATTGCTTGAGCCTGTCTTCCGTGGCTGTGGATTCAACAAACTCATCTGTACTATAGCTTCTTTGTTTAAGCAGGCCCTGAAGCTCCTCTACTTCCTTTTCTGTTCCGGGTAATGCCGGAATGTCTCCGGTTGAAGCTGTCAGATAAAATTTAGGATTACCAAACATGGTAGCCGTGTTGGAGGCAGTGGTTGACTTCTTAATTTTATTGAGATACAAATCTTTGGTGTTGCTTACCAATACAATATTGGCATTATCGATAATGTACTTACCATCCGGTGTGGGAATAGCCTCCAGGTTGATTTGGTTGTACACACCATCAGCCGATAGATATACCGTGGTGGCAGTACCAATACCTTTTTGGATGGGTTCCCAGAAAACTTTGTAGGAATAACGATCCTGCACCTGGCCCACAATCGAATTTTTATAGTTGCTAAAATAGCGGGTCTCCATACGATGGCCATCAGGCAGAATGATTGCCTTGGGGCGGGCGTTATCATTCTTTACATATACTGCTACATAAACAACAGAATCGGTAAACGTATGGTCAAAATGGCGGTAACGCACCATTTCAATGGCAACTTCATTCTTTGCGATGGATTTTTGAACATCGGTGTACTTGATTTTTTTATTATCGAAATTCTGACCAAACAATTCAGACTTTTGACTAATCTCACGCTCTAACTTTTCCGCTTCGGCTGTCATCAGGTTAATATCATAACCGTTATCAGCCAACTGCTGCACACTCATAGAAAGGGCATTCGTCAGTTGTTCCTTCTTTTCAATCCACAGGTTATACGATGTTTTGAGCGATTCGTCCGTACTGTTCAAAATGCGTTCACGAACTTTTATACTGGCGCTTAACAGCAAGGCTTTTGTTAAAAGCTGATAATCGTACACTTTACTGCTCAGGTCTTTAAAGTCATCCAACTGACTAAAAGCAAGGGTATTATAAAATTCAAAGTCGCCTTTAATGGTATTCCAGTACTTGGCTTTTTCACGTTCACTCAACGCAGGGAAAATCTGCTTAATATAAACCTCATAATTATTCAGCGCCTCTTCAATATTTGCTTTGGCGCGCTTATAGTTCTTCTCCATGTAGTACACCCTGGCCTGCTTGGAAAGAATCTTCACATATTCGGGGGTGTGTCTTACTAAAGTAGTCTTCGTATATCTTTTTTGCCTGCACGTAAAACTCTTCTGCACGTTTATAATTTTTTGGTAGCGTAATAAACATCACCGGTTAAGGCATAAATGTTAGCTGCGTTGATATTGGTTTTAGTTCCGGTTTTTGCCCGCCAAATGGCTTCGGCCTGGGTTAACACACTAAATGCTTCGGGGTATTTTTTTTGTGTGTAATGTAAAGAGAGGCTACATTTTTCAGGATGTCGGCATATTGCGGGTTTTGATTACCCAGTTTGGCTGCCATGATGTCGCGTGCTTCAAAGAGTAGTTTTTGAATTTCGGCAGGTTTATCACCTTTATGAAATTTAGTCATACCCAACTGGGAAAGTGCCTTTGCCACTTCAATATGATTTCGACCAAACTGTTTTTCCAAACTGGCAATTAATTTTACCAACATTTGTTCTGCATTATCATAGTCACCAATGGCAAAATCAATATCTGCCAAAAAGTTTTTGAGTAGGTGCGGTTTTTAGTTGAACGGTCGCCATATACTTCAGTAGCAATTTTTATTTACACGTTGCGCTACTGTTTCGGCCTCGGTGTAATCGCCTTTGGCAAGCAACAGCCTTCCTTTGTCCACCAACGGATCAACCAGGCGAACAGAGTTGGTTCCATACAACTTTTCCGACTCAAATATCAGGTTATCCAGAATTTCTTCTGTTCTTGAATATTGACCCAGTTGAATCAATAGCGTAGATAATTCCCGGGCTGTAGTTAATTCATCGAGCCCGGTAAGCTTTTTGGCTTTTACAATAATTTTTCTTGAGCGGCTCAGGTTACTTTCAGCTTCATCAAACAATCCCTTCACCCCGTATAATGTAGCTTGCGTTTCAATTGCCTGCACCAAGTATATCTTCTTATCCTCATCCCTTCTGAATTTGTCGAGAATTTTCAGGCTTTCGTTCAGATTATTATCGGCCTTTTCGTATTCACCCAGTTTAATCTCAAACCGGGCTATTTTTGTGAGTTCATCGGCATATTGATAGCCGTCGTTTTTAAATTTCGATAATGCTACATATTTGGCCTTAGCCAGGATATCATTGGCCTCTTTGTATTTATCTGTAAGCTCATAGAGCGTTGCCATGTGATTGAGAATATTCAAATGATCTTTGTGCCAGGCATCTATTTCTTTAGAAACTACCCGGGTATAACTATCCTCATAGATTTTTGTGGCTTCACTTAACTTATTGGTATTATCTAAATAAAAGTTGGCCAACTGGAGCCGCGCAAGGTGAGTCTCTGGCGTTTCGGCACCAAACAGGTCAGATTTTATCTCAACGATATCATTCAGATATTTTTCTGCGTTAACATAATTTTTCTTATAGAGCGCAAGGCCGTGTAAAAATTCAAGAACATGTACCGTTACCATACTATTGCGTGGTAATGATACTGTGTTGGCAATCAGATTTTCTGCCTGTGTTTCCAGGTTTTTAGTTCTATCCTTATCTAGCCGCGCATCGTACTCCACCGCCTTTAACCGAACGTTATAAATACTTTTGGGGTCGTAATTTTTGGCTATGATTTTTTCATACTCCAGTTTGGTGTTCAGGTATTTTGCTGAACTATTGCCTTTTTGAAGTTGCCTCAGCAAATCTTCGTATATAAGTATTCCAACATAGTGTGCCGGATTGTGTTTGATTTTAAGATCATTCAGGAGTTTTGCGAAATCTACATCTTTAGGTAGATCAGTTTCCAATCCGTTTTCCAAAAATAAATTAGCTAAGGCATACTGACTTTTAATATAAGCCAAACTGGATTGTCCCAAATTCTTCTTAGCATCCTTTGCGTTGTTGAAAAATACAGAATCGGCTGAATGATAGCTTCCCTTCATCCGGTATGCATTGGCTAATAGAAATCTCAAATTAGAGTATTCGCTATGCCTGGTTATCAACTCTTCGTCTGATAGTTTTCTACTTTTCAGATTTCCTTTATCATCTACAAATGTTTCCTGTTTAACAGCCCGTTTCGCATAAAATCGCTCCTGTCCATTCAACAACTCAATAGCTTCTGTATAATATCCTTGTCCTGTTAAAGTTTCCGCCAATGCAAGTTCGTACTGCCCTTTCGTTTCATCTTTCATAAAACCGCCCGTATCCAGCACCTGCCTGGCTTGCTCTAAATATTCACGGGCTACCCGAAACGAACCATTCATGTTGTGAAGTTCTGCGGCTCCGATTAATATCAACGCGTACGACTGACTGTTTTCAAGGTTAATGGCTTTGCTGCTCGAAACTGCCTGTTGCACAGCCGTTTCAAATTCCTGTATATACCCGGAGGCCAGATTATATTTAGCCAGGCGCAGAAAGTAGGTGGGCGTGTAAACGTTTTGCTGTCCTAATTTTTTAAATGCCTTTCTCTTAAATTTACTCAAGCCGGAAAGTGCCTTGCTGTAATTACCTGTTACGTAAGGAGCTTCGGCTTTCCTCAACAGTTTATCATATTTAGCTTGCGCTACAACCAGTGCAGGACTAATCCACAAAAGCAAAACCAACACTTTTCCCGTTAATTGTTTCATGTGTTTATGTTTTAGATTAAGATCACAAGAAATAGCCCATAAACCTTTTTGCTTGTTCCATTTCTTTTGTCTGAGCATTTCATGTTTTTTCATTACTAAATTTCAACCGGTATGCACAACTTAAAATCAAGTTTATTGCTACTTACCGGAAAAGAAATTTTCAGAAAATAAAATTACAAATTCTTTTGGCTGATGCCAGACAAAATAACCCCATAATCGTGTAGTTATTTTTTTATTTCATTCAATAATGTATTGAGGATTTGCCTTGCGGATTCCGCCACGGGTGTACCCGGCCCAAAAATTCCTGATACTCCGGCATTTTTCAGAAATTCATAGTCGCCAGGCGGAATCACACCACCTGCTACCACTTTAATATCGGGTCGTCCTAATTTTTTCAAAGCCTCAATAAGTTGCGGAATTAATGTTTTATGCCCGGCTGCCAGGCTGCTGGCACCAATAATATGCACATCATTCTCAGTAGCTTGTTTCGCTACCTCCTGGGGTGTTTGAAACAGCGGCCCAATGTCCACATCAAAACCCAGGTCGGCAAAACCGGTTGCAATTACTTTAGCCCCGCGGTCGTGCCCATCCTGACCCATTTTAGCAATCAGAATGCGGGGCCTTCGTCCGTCCTGTTCGGCAAACCGGTCAGACAATTTTCGAACTTCGGTAATTATTTTTTGATCTTTCATGGCACCAGAATAAACACCTGACACAGTTTGTACATGAGCCGTATAACGACCAAAGGTCTTTTCCAAAGCAAGTGAGATTTCTCCCAAGGTAGCTCTTTGCCTGGCTGCAACAATTGCAAGTTCCAACAAATTACCGTGGCCGGATGCAGCCGCCTGTTGCAACTCGCTCAGGGCTATGTTTACAGCCTCTGTGTTACGCTCAGCCTTTAACGCTTTTAATTTTTCAATTTGTTCCTGGCGCACCGCGGTGTTATCCACTTCCAGAATTTCAAAATCGGGTAATGCACTGGTTTGGTAGCGGTTTACCCCAACAATAATTTCTTCACCCGAATCAATGCGGGCCTGGCGCGCAGCCGCAGCTTCTTCAATACGCAATTTTGGAATACCGCTTTCGATGGCGCGCGTCATGCCACCTAATGTTTCTACTTCATCCATCAACACCTGTGCCCTTTGTATTAGTTGGTCGGTAAGGTATTCTACATAATACGATCCGCCCAGCGGATCTACTACTTGGGTTATGCCCGTTTCATTTTGCAGGAATAGTTGTGTGTTGCGGGCAATGCGTGCCGAAAAATCGGTTGGTAAGGCAATGGCCTCATCCAGCGAATTAGTATGCAAAGATTGTGTTCCGCCTAAAACGGATGCCAGTGCTTCAATTGTTGTTCGGGTTACATTATTGTAGGGATCCTGCGCTGTTAAACTCCAACCCGAAGTCTGGCAGTGTGTGCGCAAAGCCATCGACTTTGGGTTTTGAGGATTAAACTGCTTTACAATTTTTGTCCACAACACACGGGCAGCACGCATCTTGGCAATCTCCATGAAGAAATTCATTCCAATACCCCAGAAAAAAGAAAGGCGTGGTGCAAAATCATCAATGGCAATACCTGCCTTTAATCCCGCCCGGATGTATTCCAAACCATCGGCTAAGGTATAGGCTAATTCCAGGTGTGCAGGTGCCCCGGCTTCGTGCATGTGATAGCCGCTGATGCTGATACTATTAAACTTCGGCATGTTACGTGCGCAATACGAAAAAATATCAGCTACTATACGCATAGATGCTGCCGGTGGATAAATGTAGGTGTTGCGCACCATAAACTCTTTCAGAATGTCGTTCTGAATGGTTCCGGTTAGTTGCGATGGCTTTACCCCTTGTTCTTCTGCAGCCACAATGTAAAAAGCCATAATGGGAATTACCGCCCCGTTCATGGTCATACTCACCGACATTTTATCGAGTGGGATCTGATCGAAAAGTGTTTTCATATCCCATACCGAATCTATTGCCACACCAGCCTTGCCCACATCGCCCGCTACCCGCGGATGATCGGAATCGTATCCACGGTGTGTGGCCAGATCGAATGCAACGGATAATCCTTTTTGTCCTGCTGCCAGGTTGCGCCTGTAAAAAGCATTTGATTCCTGCGCAGTAGAAAATCCGGCATATTGCCGGATGGTCCAGGGCCGCACAGTGTACATGGTGGCGTAAGGGCCTCGTAAAAACGGAGGCACCCCAGCATCAAATTCAAGCCATGCATTTGAAGTTAAATCTGATGCCTGGTAGCCAGGCTTGATATTAATATTTTCAGGTGAAGTCCAGCCTGCCGATTTAGTGTTACTATCTGCCTGGGGAATACCCAATTTTATTTTTGATAAATCGGGTATCATGCGTAAAGGTTAGTTAAAAAATTGTTGCCACGATTTATCTACGAGCTGTTCAATGAGAGAAGCAAGGTAGTAGGAGCCCGCGGTGGGATCGGCTACTTTTGAAAGATGCGATTCTTCCCGAAGCACAGCCGATACCAGGCGAGCGGCCCGGTTACCCGGTTCATTTTCTGATTCGGGCTGTACGGTTAAGTAATTACAACCACCCACAATAGCGGCCAGGGCCGCGGTAGTGGATTTAATCAGGTTACCATGTGGCTGAAATGAATCTTTCGTCCAGGAAGTAGAAATTGCATGAATTTGAACGGCACCTGAAACACCATAGGCAGTAAGTACGGTGTTCCAAAGAATTCGTAATGCCTTCAGTTTTGCAATGGAAACAAAAAAATCAGAATCAATTGAAACGCAGAAACCAACCTGAGCAGCAATAGCCTGTGCCGAAAGGCCCTGATTGGTTAATTTATCCATCAGGGCAACCCCCGCGCCCAACGCCTGCACCAATTCGTTTACCGGATTTTTATCTGGGTTGATATAAATTCCGCAGGTAACAAAGTTTGCCGATAAAGATTTGTGATAAATAACCTGGGTGGATTGTCTGTAAAAAATACAGCCGGTTAAATTTTTATTTTTGTAAAATTCAAGGTAACGGCCAGCTTCGGATTCGCAACCCGCATCGAGCAGCAAGGAAACAGCACAATCTTCTACGGCTATTCCAGCCAAAAGGGCAGGCAGATTTAGCCCGATTTGATTAACGACAAATAAAATTCCATCGGCCCCGGTGCTCAAATAATGCAAAGCCCTGGTATTTGCTGTTTTTTCATCCGTTACTAATACCTCCGCAATATTTTGCCAGGCCCGTGCCCCATAAATTTTAGAATCGGAAGCTGGAAGTATAAAGTCAACCTGATTTTTATCAGTTTTTTTTATAATAAGGTTGAATGATCAAGTCTTCTTTGCGAATCGATAGTTTTTCGAATGGATTGGCGCCATTCAACTCTTGCGTGGCCGCTTCAGTCCACGTTTGCAGCGGGTTATTTGGGTGTGGAGGCGGCTGTTTAGACTTAATCATTGAATCTGATTAAAAATTCAAGGATTCAAGTTGATGTATAGTTGTGATTAAAACAAAATTTTTATGAATTTCAAAGCAACCAAACATCAAAAATTTTAATTACAAGGAAAGCCAGGCGTCAAATTTTGTTTTTTGATTCTTTTAATTTTTT
>LNFR01000044.1 GCA_001567185.1 Bacteroidetes bacterium OLB12 | reverse complement strand
CGACAATAAACCAAACCAAAGTTGTACGTACAAACGCATGGCCAATGGCAGCAATACTCCAAGAAAAACACCGAAACAGCGTATCCCATTTTTGTTCCTATCCAATCTACCACCCTGCCAAACACCAGGTAACCCAGTGCATAAGCAGCACTAAATGCCATTACAATGTTGCTATAATCAATCTCGCTCCAGTTAAATTCTTTTTCAAGCACCGGTTTGAGCAAACTCAGTACTTGCCGGTCGATATAGTTAATGGTAGTTGCTGCAAACAGCAACGCACATACCACCCAGCGGTAATTAGACCATGTTTTAGTTGTGGACATCGACATTAGGAATTAGGAATTAGGAATTAGGAATTAGGAATTTTGAATCTTGAATCTTGAATTTTGAATCTTGAATTGAGTTCAAACTCCGCCATAGGCACTAAAGGCGCCATCAACCGGAACAACAATTCCGGATACGAACTTAGAGGCATCTGAGCAAAGCCAAAGTAAGGTGCCACTTAATTCATCCGGCTCGCCAAACCGGCCGAATGGTGTTCCACGAATAATCAGTTGGCCCCGTTCCGTCAGGCTTCCGTCTTTATTGGTTAGCAGGTTGCGATTTTGTTCTGTCAGAAAAAATCCGGGCGCAATAGCATTTACACGAATACCTTCTCCAAACTTTTTGGCCATCTCTACGGCCAGCCATTGTGTAAAGTTACTGATAGCCGCTTTGGCGGCTCCATACCCCAACACCCTTGTAAGCGGACGAATGGCAGTCATGGATGAAATATTAATGATAACCCCTTGCTTCGATTCAGCGAGTGGTTCCCCAAAAATCTGCGTTGGCAACAGAGAACCCGTAAGGTTAAGGTCAACCACACTTTTAAAATCATCAATACTCAGATCGAAGATGGTTTTATCGGGCATCACCACGGCTCCGGGCATATTTCCGCCAGCCCCATTTACCAGGATATCAATTCTTCCAAATTTTTTCAGCACGCTTTGCCTGGCCTCTATCAATTGATCTTTGTTCAATACATCGGCTGAAATACCCATGGCAATACCGCCTTTTGTACCAATTTCCTGTGCAAGCTGATCAGCAGCGTCTTTTCTTCTTCCCAATATCACAACAGCTGCCCCTGCATTGGCCAGTGCTTTGCACATAGCACTGCCCAGCACACCGGTGCCACCGGTAACAATAGCTACTCTGGATTGAAGGGTAAATAAGTTCTCGATATAAGACATGTTACGCTAGATTATGTAGATCTAATTTTTAAACACAATTGCTTTCTTTTCTTTGTTACTTTCATAAGCAGCCTCTATCAATCGGATCACATTGCGGGCCTGCTCGGGCTTAACAGCTAATGGTTTTCCTTCGCGAATAGCTGCATATACATTGTCATAAAAACCAAGGTAGTTACCCGGAATGGTTTCAATCCTTTTTTGTACATGTTCTCCGTTAATGGTTGTATTAAGTTTTCCCCAGGTTGACTCGGGCATACTACCCCACCCTTCTCTGCCGGGTATTTTCTTTTCCTTTAATGCCTGTTCTTGCGGATCGACATTGCTGGCCGTTACAAACGAACCTTCCGTACCGTGCAACTGATAGCGGGGCCCTTGTTCCCGCACCAGATAACTGGATTTTACAATTACATTAACCCCCGTACTATACGTTAGCCGCAAATCATAAAAGTCATCTACCTTACCGTCTGTGCGCTGAATACCAATCCGTGCATCGATCATCTCCGGCATATCAAATAATACCAACACCTGATCGAGCATGTGGGAACCCAGGTTGTATAAAATTCCTTTACCGATTCCTGTCTCTTCTTTCCACGTGTTGGGTTCTACATAATTGCGATAGCGGTCATAATGCGCCTCAAACTCCACCACCCTGCCTACCCAACCCTTTTCAAAAACCTGCTTTAACGTAAGGAAGTCGCCATCCCACCTTCTGTTTTGAAATGCAGTTAGTACACGATTTTTCTCTTTTGCCAGTTCAATTAACTGATCGGCTTCATGTACTGTAACGGTAAATGGTTTTTCTACCACTACATGTTTGCCGGCCAGTATGGCGCGCGATGTCTGGTTGAAGTGTAGCTCATTGGGCGTATTTACAATCACCAACTCTATGGCCGGATCACTCATTACTTCTTCTACCGACCGCACAACTTTGCTATCCGGGTAATGAGTTTTGGCCGTATCTTTTGTACGCTGAACGATTGAACTGATTTCAAAACCTTTATGCGCCTGTAGAAGCGGGGCATGAAATACTTCGCCCGACATGCCGTAGGATAATATGGCTGTTTTTATCGGCTTCATGTTACTTCAGTTCGCGGATTTTAATACTGCGAAACGAAACTGCATCACCATGATCCTGCAACAGGATGTGTCCTTTTTCTGCCATACCAAAACCTTCCCAGTCTTTGTATTTACTGCGGGCCACCAGCGCATAAAAAATCGGGGTGCCGCGTTGGTATTCCACAATCTTACGCCCATTGAGCCAATGTTCAATGCGGCCATCCGGGTAAACCCGAATGCGGCCTTCATTCCATGTTCGTGGAATGTCCTGGATCTTTATTGAGGGAATCAAATCATACAACGAACCCAACGTGCGATTTCCCACTACACCTTCCTTGGCATCCGGATGGCGGGCATCGTCTAAAATCTGGTATTCCAATCCAATTGCCGAGCCGCTTGATAAATATTTCTCGTCCACAAAATACTTTACTCCGCTGTTAGCACCTTCTGCAAACTTAAAATCGAACGTAAGTTCAAACGCACCAAATTTTTCATTGGTAATGATATCGCCCCCATTCGTGGATTCACCACCTCCGGAAGGTAATACTGAAAGTGTTCCATCCTTTATTTCCCAACCTTTTTCAGGAAAGCTTTGCTTATGCGCCCCCCGCCAACCGGTAGTGGTTGTTCCATCCCATAATAACCTAAAGCCCTGTTGTTTTTCCAGATCAGTAAGTGTGTTGGGTACCAGGTTTACAACCGGAATGTTGGTGATTGGGCGTGGTGAAAGATTTTCGGTTTGAATACGAATGTTTTTCCAGTAAGTCTTCTTCCCCACACCATCGGCCGTATAAACCGAATGCACCTGCAACGCAATTAATCCGCTAAGCGATGCATCATCTACCAGGTAAACCACGGGCACGTTGTTTACCCAGGTGCGAATTACATTACCAATACATTCAATGCGATACGTATTCCAATCGCCCCATTTGTAAGCCGCTTTCGCGGAAGGGTTCAGGTCAACCGGATACAACCAACCTCTGCGGGATTCATCATAAATTCCACCCGACCAACCCCGTTCGGGCCTGTGGTCAACTTCCATCTGGTATCCATTTACACGACCATCCTCAGCGCGTTGTAAGCTCCTGAATTGAATACCTGAGTTAATGCCTGCGTCAATCTTTACATCAAGCTCCAATATAAAATCGCCATACTCCTTTTCTGCAGCCAGAAATGAGTTGGGCGAGTCTTTTACACACGTACCCACAATCATTCCATCTACCACTTCGTACGAGGCAGTTCCGTTTACCAATTTCCAACCAGACAAGTCCTTTCCGTTAAAGAGTTTTATCCATTTCTCTTTCGGTTTGGCATTACTCACATTACAAATCAGCAATAGTACCAGCAGCTTTAAGTAGAATTTCATTTTATTAGTGATTAGGAATTAAGGATTGTTCATTCGGTATCGGACAATAGGTTCTGAATTAAAGTTTCATTTCCCAGCCTTTTGCATACTCCCGGCTCCACAGTTTATTGGCTGCTTTATTATTGAGTATGTGGCCTGTTGCTGGATCGCACGATAGTGTTTGGCCGGTGCGCCATGCGATATTCCCCAGCTGAGGCAGCAAGGTTGATTTATGGCCTTCGCTAATCGGTGAGGTATGGTTGGCCTTGCCACGCACGGCATCTATAAAATTGATCAGGTGCAAGCTATCTAACTTTTCGCCCATGCCCATGGTGTTGGTTGCATCTGCTTGTTGAATTTCTGTTTTCACTTCGCTTACCAGCTTCCCTCCCAATTCATAAATTTTATAATCATCGCCACCCGGAATAACCATGGTTCCCTTCTCACCATAAAAAATCACACCGCGGCCACTTTTAAATTCGTCATAGTCATTGCAGCTTCTGCCTTCCCACAAGAAGGAAGTTTTATTGGCAAACTCATACGTTATGGTTTGGGTATCGGGTGTTTCCCAATCATCGGTAAATGCATAGCGGCCACCAGCCGAAACAACTTTGGTTGGATAATCCACACCAAGTCCCCACCGCATAACATCTATTTCGTGGGTGCCGTTGTTTAATGCTTCGCCTGTTCCCCAGTTCCAGAACCAGTGCCAGTTGTAGTGAATGAGATTGTCTTTATACGGCCTTCGTGGTGCCGGGCCTTGCCACAATTCATAATCAAGATGTGACGGCACCGGTACTATGTTCCCTTTCCCAATTGACTTGCGCGCATTGGCATACCAGCCTTTGGCAAAATAAACTCTGCCAATAACTCCACTATGAAGTTCATTCATTGCCCGTATAACATTGGGAAACGACCTGCGCTGATTGCCCATTTGCACAATCTTATTATACCTGGCTGCGGCTGCCACCAGCATTTCACCTTCGGCAGGATTGTGAGAACATGGCTTTTCCACATACACATGCTTACCCGCTTTCAGGGCCATTAAAGTAGCCGGTGCATGCCAATGATCGGGCGTTGCAATTACAATGGCATCGAGATCTTTTTCTTCCAGCAATTTGCGCACATCGGTAAATGCCTTTGGCCTTTTGCCGGTAAGTTTTTCTATATCGGCTACGGTGCGTTCAAGCACCATTGTATCCACATCGCAGATAAACCCTACCACCACACCCGGCAGTTGCGAAAATAAACGAGCCAGATAATGCCCGCGACTGTTTGTACCCACCACACCTACTACCACGTTATCGGCCAACGACCGGCCATATGCCATCCAGGGCGAATACAAAAAACACACCGGCTGTTGCCAATGCGCTGCGTTTAATAAAATCTCTCCGATTGAAGTTTGTCATGATTTGAATATTGTGCTGCATAAGTTGCTCACAATATTCGAATAATCATAGTAAAGAATAAGCAGAAATAATTTCCGGTAGATAAACGGTTTTCTTGGAATATTTCAGTTGCCTCGTGTTTGTATCTGATTCAGATTAGAGAAAATTTTGCAAGGTATTAATCTATGTTAATAAGCTTTCCTGTAAATACCTGCTCTCCAAACCGCGCTTTATAAAAAAGCATTTTACTGCCCTTTAAATTAGCTGGATTAATCTCTACCTGGTAGGTACCGGGTACAGGGTGTGTTATAGACTGCAAAAAAATACTTTGTCCGAGGGGATTCAATAATTCAAATGTAAAGGTGCCGCTCTGACTAATGGCATACTCTACATGTACATTATCTTTAAGTGGGTTGGGGAAAATAGTAAGATTTACCCCGGCCCTTTCTAATGAAGTAATAACCTGCGGCATGTTGGCATCCATCCAGTTCAGGCGCTGGGAAATCCAGTTTTTAAGCCAATTCACTTCATCCAGAAATGTACTACCAACATAATAATTTGGCCACACATATTGACCTAACACCGGCCAACGCACAAAATTCCGGTTAGCCGCTTCTGTATTCAGCACACTGTAAACCGAATCGATATAGGCGTGTATTTGTGTGGTTTGTAATTTCCCTGCGCGAAGTTCGGCCCAACGCGCAGCTAGTTTGCTTCGGTAGTTTCCATCCTGGTAAAGTCTATCCCACCAAAACGGAATTAACCAATAATCGCCCGCGCAGATATTATTAAAATTAGTTACCCAACCTGATGGTGTTCCATCAGTGCAATAGTTAACATTACCAAACCCAAGATTAAAATCCCACACGGGCCCCATTACTAACTTACCGCCATCTGAATCGCGCTGTTTATGCATGAAGGTACTAAGCCTGTAACCATCCACATTTTTGGATACTTCATTAACGATAAAGAAATCGATAAACGAATCCACATCGATGTAGCGCGAATAACCTGTAACCGGATCGTTATAGTTGGAACCAATCAAGGTGGTCTCAAAATCGATCATATACTGCTTGATGTAGTTTTTCTGTTCCGTAGAGATGTCAGCTGCTTTTGGATAATCATATTGATAAAAGATGGTTTGCGATCCACTTCGGTTGGGTGGCGCATAATTGGATGTCCAACCTCCGTTGCCACTTCCGGTTTCTTTATCAATTTTGATAATGTAGCCACCGGTAAGGTCGTTGCCGGAATTTTCATCCGGATTGAGTTTATTAATATCAACACGATTTTTATCTCGCTTTATCTTTTCAATCAGCACATAAATTCCCTGGTAATTTCCATTCAGCACAAGTTCGCAATACCGTGTGCGGGGTGCATACCGGCCTAAATCCCTGCCAATTTTATACGCCAGTACATCACGCATCAATGATTTATCGTTGTACGGAGCAAACAACACCCAGTCTTCTTCCGGGGGCAAACCCAGCAAGGGGGCATCTATTCCTTCGCCAGCCTCGTCACGTAATTCAATGGAATATTGCTTCTTTGGAAATGATTGGGATGATGAACCCCTGATTTCGATCCCAATCTTGCCTTCGTAGTTATTAAACGGATCGGTTAAATTATTTCGTTGCCCGGGGCCGTTATCTATTATCCCCATGTCGGCCGTAATTTTTGGTTCATCCAATATAGTTTCCCCTCCCGTGTTAATTACCACGATGGGTAAATTAGATGATGTAAAACTTTGACTGTAACTACATAGAACGGTTATAGCAACCACTAAAAGTATCAACGTAAATCGGAACAAAGTTTCATGCCCTAAAGATGCACAAACAAATCGACCTCCAACAACTTTTGGTATAAATACGCGGTTGATTATTTCTTACCGAATACACTAACTTGCACGCGCTTTTCGCATTCTTATGATCCGTAATATCCTGGTTCTACTAATCCTATCAAATACACTTTTTGCACAACAAGACACTACCCGCCTTTTACAAGATGTGGTTGTTCAAAGCAACCGTATCCAAACCGGTTTTGATGAAACTTCCGCCTCTATTATTGTACTAAAAGAATCGGAACTAAAACAATTACCTGCATTAAGTGTAAGCGATTTGTTGCACTACATAGCCGGAGTGGACATTCGCCAGCGCGGGGCCAACGGCATACAGGCCGATGCCGGCATTCGCGGCAGTACGTTCGACCAGGTTTTGATTTTAATTAATGGTATTAAGATCAGCGATGCGCAAACGGGGCATCACTCGCTAAACTTACCAATTGATGTAGATAACATAGAACGTATTGAAGTATTGAAAGGCCCGGCTGCCCGAATTTTTGGACAAAATGCATTTGCCGGTGCCATCAACATCATTACCAAAAATCCGGATAAGTCGTTTATTAAAGCGCAGGCCATGGGTGGCGATTTTGGTTTAGGTGGTTTCAGAATAAGTGCAGCTCAAACCAGCGAAAAGGTAAAGCACTATATTTCGGCCGCGCGCGATTTTTCAGATGGCTACCAATACAATACGGCCTACCAGATCAATAACTTTTTTTATCAATCCCACATAAACACTCCGGCTGGCAAATTGAATTTGCTGGCGGGCTACACCGATAGGGCCTTTGGGGCCAACGGCTTTTATGCCAGCCCGGATTTCCGCGATCAGTTTGAAACCGTGCAAACAAGCCTGGCCGCCATTACACTACAAACACAACCCGCTGAACGGTTAAGCCTCCATCACCGGATTTATTGGCGCAGAAACCAGGATGACTATATTTTCACCAGGTTGATTCCTGATCTCTATCGCAATTTTCACTTAAACAATACAATTGGTTACGAAGCGAATGCAACAATCAATCACCAATATGGCACCACCGGATTAGGTGTGGAAGTAAGCCAGCTTTGGTTGCGTAGCACAAACCTGGGCGATCATGAACGAACCGTGGCCACATTCTTTGCCGAGAACAGAATTACCCTACTAAATAATCGAGTCTATATAACGCCCGGTATTCAGGTTAATTACTATTCAGATTTTGGTGCAAACCTATTGCCGGGCATTGATGCCGGATTTGAAATAACACCACACCTGGCAGCATTTGCCAATATAGGATATACCTATCGCGTACCCACTTATACCGATTTATACTACAGCGATCTGGCCAATGTTGGAAATCCCGACCTACAACCGGAGTATGCAATTACGTATGAAGGTGGATTGAAGCTGATCCAATCCAAAAAAGTACAAGGACAGGTTTCCTATTTTTTACGCAATGGGAAGCAGATAATTGATTGGACCAAGGAACAGTCCTTAGACCCCTGGAAACCGGATAATGTTATCGGTGTAAATATGAAAGGGCTTGATCTTAACGTTACCTGGAAACCCATCAAACTTATCCTGTTCACAGGCGGCTACACCTACATCGATGCCGATAAAACCTCCGATGCTAATTTTTCGAGATATGCATTCGAGAACCTGAAACACCAGGTGCTGGGCGGACTAACCTTATTTTATTCCAAAACTATTTCGCACACCATCAACTACCGGTATTGCGAACGGGCCAACCTGCCCGATTACCATTTGTTGGATACACGCTTAACCTGGCAAGGCAAAACGTTTGCGGTATTCACAGATATTACAAATATCACTGACGTATCCTATAAAGAGACTAATCTTGTTACCATGCCGGGAAGATGGTTTAAACTGGGCATGAGTTATCGGTTTGAATGAGTTGAAGCAGAACACGATTTTTTTTTCTGCCAGCCAGTTTATTTTTAACTGTCTGCATTTACTTATTATCTTTAATCAGAAAAAAAATTAACCATGACCAAGTCTATCCTGCTTTTTTCTTTTAATCAGTGTATTCATCGCGCAGGCACAACCACCCTCCCGCAAATTTGAGCCTGTAAACTTTTCAAAAGTTACTATTACCGATGCATTCTGGAAACCCGCCTTAGATAAGGTAGCCACAACCACGCTGCAAGCCTGCATCTACCAAACAGAAGTAAAGACCCCTCGCATACGCAACTTTGAAAAGGTAGCACGTAATCAAAACGAAAAACACGAAGGTATTTTTTATGATGATTCAGATGTATTTAAAGCGCTGGAGGCGATTGCCTATTCTTTAAAGAATCATCCGGATGCGGCCCTGGAACAAAAAGCGGATGAGTGGATTGATAAAATCGCAGCCGCACAATTAGAAGATGGCTATATCAATACCTACTATACGCTGGGTAGGCTTAATGAACGCTGGACTGACATGAGCATGCATGAAGATTATAACGGGGGCCATTTAATCGAAGCTGCAGTTGCTTACTTTCAGGTTACCGGAAAACGTAAACTGCTGAATGTTGCTATAAAATTTGCTGATCATTTCAACGAACGCTTCGGGCCCGGAAAATTACATTGGGTAACCGGGCACCAGGAACTTGAACTGGCGCTGGTAAAACTGTACCACGTTACTCAAGACAAAAAATACCTATCGCTTGCACATTGGCTATTGGAAGAACGCGGGCACAAGAATGCCCGGGGTTATACCTGGGCCGATTGGAAAGACACTGCCTACGCGCAGGATGTGGTGCCTGTACGGGAACAAAAAGAAATTACAGGCCATGCGGTGCGTGCCATGTATTTGTACACCGGAGCGGCCGATGTAGCGGCCCTTACGGGCGATGAAGGCTACATGCGTGCTATGAAAGCCGTTTGGGAAGATGTAGTGTATCGCAACATGTATGTAACAGGTGGCATTGGTTCATCAGGAAATAATGAAGGGTTTAGTGTTGATTATGATTTGCCCAACGAACAAGCTTACTGCGAAACGTGTGCCTCGGTAGGCATGGTATTCTGGAATCAACGTATGAATTTATTAACCGGCAACAGCCAGTTTATTGATGTATTAGAGCGCAGTTTATACAATGGAGCACGTGATGGTTTATCCCTTTCGGGCGATCGTTTCTTTTATGGAAACCCGCTGGCTTCAGATGGCCGGCATTACCGAAGAGAATGGTTTGGTACCGCATGCTGCCCTTCCAACATCGCCCGGCTGGTGGCTTCCCTGGGTGATTATATCTATGGCTATTCTGATACAGGATTATGGGTAAACCTTTTTATTGGTAGCCAAACAACTGCAAAAATCGGAAAACAGGAAATTCCGGTAACAATGACAACTAACTACCCATGGGATGGAAAAACGCTGCTCACATTAAATCCAAAAACAAAAGCGAAGTTTAAAGTAAGTCTGCGCATACCCGGTTGGTTAAAAGGCGAAGCTGTGCCGGGCGATTTATTCATGTTTGAAAACAAAACTCCCGGTGCTTTTACCATTTTAGTAAATGGCAAACCTGTACCTTATCAAATGGAAAACGGATATGCAGCAATTACCCGCGAGTGGAAAAAGGGTGATGTAATAGAACTAAATTTCCCGATGGAAGTAAAACGACTTACTTCGCGCACAGAAGTTAAACAGAATGAAGGGCGGGTAGCCTTGCAACGGGGCCCGTTGGTCTATTGCGTAGAAGGTGCAGACAATGGCGGCCATGCCTGGAACTTTATTTTGCCTGACAATGCCCCGTTTACTACGCAACATAAGAACGAATTATTGGAAGGGGTTACTGTTATTGAGTTTACAGCACCCACCTTTCAGATCAGTCCGGATGGTCAATCAATAAATACAGAAGCAAGAAAAATAACGGCCATCCCCTATTATGCCTGGTGTAACCGCGGACAAAATGAAATGCAGGTGTGGCTACCGCGAAGTATTAAAGATGTAAAGGTAAACCGCTAGCCTCAGGCAAAACGAATACAACATGAGTTAATAAAAAAACGCCCTGTTTTCTCAGGGCGCTTTTTATGGCAGGTAGTCAATCTTATTTCGGATCAAGTGCCTGGTTAATTCTTACCAACACATCCTGCAAATGATATTTGCTTAGTTTATCGGATGTGCGGGGTATGGCAGCTGCTACATCACCACGCAATGCTACTAAGTGGGCCCTTGTTAGCGAAATTACATCACTCTTTTTCGGATCAGCCACAGGCGATGCAGGCGATGCAGGGAAGAACGGACTTGAGAATCCAAATCCACCACTTCCGGCATTGGCCGGAGGAGTCAGCAATGCCATCATCTTTTCCACATGCACCTTCTGCAAATTTCTACGAAAGTTATCAATCGTTTTTCCTGTTGCCAGTTCAGACCAGATTCCTCTTCGCAAATCGGTAAACATATCATCCAGACTATAGGCATTATTGTTAAGGGCACTGCTTTCAATTAAGCGTTGCATGCGGCCATAATCATGAAGCGAATTAATCGTTGCCTCCTGTAGCTGGCGTACCTGCTCCACACCTGAACCAGGCCGGGTAAGCGGCAACACGGTTGCATCCACCAACCACTTTGGTGTTTCAAACAATTGCTTATTTAAAAATGCAACCGCATCGCGTTGCAGGTTCTTTGGTGTTGGCTCATAAATAAATCCACTTTCATCATATGTTTTTGGAGTTTCGTAAATGCCGCCCACATTTTTGGTTACGTGGCCCATGTACCTGCGGTATTGTGCCACCACCTGGTTATACATTTCATCCAGCTTCTTGTAATTCCCGGCTTCCTCTTTATACCAGTCTTTCAGGCTTGGTAGAATTCGTTTCAGATTCTTTATACCATAATCGCTGGCCAGCATAGCATTGTCGCCCAGGTCTTCGCTTTGCGAACGCGGATCATACGAATTGATTTCTGACCCAAACCAATAGATAGGGTCCCTGTGCTCAAGTACCCACTTGTTCAAAATCAGCTTGTCTTCCTCGGGCGATTTTGTATCAAAGATGGGTTTGTATCCCCATTGAATAGCCCATCGGTCATAGGCACCCACTCCGGGAAACAAATTGGTAACACCATCTTCGGGCTGGGCTACATAATTGAAGCGCGCATAATCCATGATAGATGGTGTGTGGCCATGCTTTGCCTGGTATTCTTTATCGCGAAGTTTTGCCACCGGGGTGCTGGAACTTGAACCAAAATTATGACGAAGACCTAATGTATGCCCCACTTCATGTGCTGCAACAAAGCGAATCAGATCGCCCATCAGTGCATCATCAAATTCACGCTTGCGCGAACGTGGATCAACAGCCGCTGTTTGAATGGTATACCAGCTATTTAATAAACTCATTACATTATGATACCAACCAATATGGCTTTCGATTATCTGACCCGAACGCGGATCGTGTACATTGGGGCCATACGCGTTTTGAATATCCGATGCGAAATAGCGGATAAATGAATAGCGCGCATCTTCGGTGCTGATGGTTGAATCACCAGCCGGAACTTCTTTTGCCAGAATTGCATTTTTAAAGCCCGCTTGCTCAAAAGCCTTCTGCCAGTCCTGAACACCCGCAATCAAATACTTGCGCCACTTAACCGGTGTTGCCGGATCGATATAATATACAATTGGTTTTTTGGGCTCAACCAATTCGCCACGCTTCATCTTTTCAATATCCTCTGTTTTAGGTTCAAGCAACCACCGCACGGCAAACACTTCCGTTTCCGATTTTTGTGATTCCTCACCATATACCGTATAGCCATTGGCAAAATACCCTACACGCGCATCGAATAATCTTTTACGGGCCGGTACTTTCGGCAATAGAATCATCGAAGTATTAATCTCCACAGTTACCACACCAGCGGAGGCACCAGCCGGTAGCTCACGCACCTGGGCAGGACCTGCGCCCGATGTTTGCGGAGGCAATACCGATGTAAAAGTCTTAACCATTTTTACTTCTGTGTTGATGGGAAAAGACTTCATACTTTGGATGTACGACCGATCTGCCTGAATGGCCGTTAAGCTAAAACTACGTTTGGTGCGCGGGTCTAACGATATAAGCAGGTTGTCGCCTTTAAAGAAATCGGTAACGTTAATTACATAAGAAGTATCCTTGCGAATTGCCTTGATATCGAAAGATGCGGCAATCGGTTCTACATTAGAATTGCGTACGGCCTGTGTAATGGGTTTGTCTTCATCGGGGCTTGTATTGATGGTAAGTACTGCCCGCAAAAAGAGTTTGTTGTTGGGGCCGCGCTCCCAACGCAATACCTGGCGATTTTGTTCTTCGCCACCGTATCCGGCACCTGCTGGTGCTTTGGCCATCCGGGTAATTGCCATAAACTCGCGCCCCATAATGCTATCGGGTATCTCCATGAAATAATCTTCATTGATTTTATGAACGGTAAACAGCCCTTTTTGTGTTTTTGCTTTTGCCGTTATTACCTGCTTGTAGGGCTTGGGGCCAGGAGTGGCTGGTCCTTTGGCTTTTGTTGTGTCGGCCTTTACAGGTGCTACCGGTGTAGCTTTCTTATCATCTTTTTTCTTTGATTTTTGCGCAGAAGCTGGTAATGCTATTGCGAAGCATAAAACCAGTCCGATAAAAAATGTAAACGTTCTCATCATAGTGTAATTGTTTAGCCGAAAACTACCGGCCTTGATTGCATTTTACAATGGTTGTGGGATGGGTGGTTTGTTAAACCTTTTACTTAGTAAGACGGATTGGTGCTCCGGCCTTTCCATCCTGCGAAAATTTAAAACCCAACAGGGCTGCCAGTGTTCCGGCTACCTGGTTTTGATACAATTGTTCTGAACCCTTAGCCTCGCCTATAGCAGAAACCCCGGCCCCTAATGCTGCAAACCAGATTTCATTCGCACCTTGAACTTTCGAGCCATGATCGCGCCACGCATCCAACACACCGCGGCCATGATCGGTTGTAATTAACAGGGTGGTGCGGTTGCGATAATGTGAATCCGATTGTACCCAGTCCCAGATGGCTTTTATAAACTGATCGGTTTGCCAGGCTGATTTAAGATAAGAATCGTACTTGCCATTGTGGGCAAAATCATCTGTTTCGCCATAGGCAATATAAACCACTTTCGGTTTGTTCTTTTTCATATACTCCATCGCATAATGGTGTGTAAAAGCATCTAACCGCACACTGCCCCAGGGGCTGGGTATCTGATTTTGGAGTTGGTTGAGGAAACGTTCTCGTGTTGTTAAGTTGGAACCTGTGGCTGGTTCAAAACCAGCATTAACCGGAATACCACTGCGCAACTCATTAATAATAAATGGAAATACATCCCACGAACCAAATGCAGCTACTGAACCTTTAAACTTACTCTGCGAATTAAGAAACTCCAGTACGGTTGTGTTAGGATTGTTAATCTTATCATTACTGGTAATGCGCGCATCATCCGCATACCCGGAAAGAATTTCATTATACCCCGGATACGAAAACCACATGGTATTTGAGCAATTCACATAGCTGTCCATTTTTCGATTTCCGTAAATGGCCCCGTTCTTTTCGACAACACTCCACAAAAAAGGCATTAATGTTTGTCTGCGCTCCATCGCTGTGGGTTTCCAGAATCGTTCCTTCAAAACCTGCATATCTTCCACATATTCTTTGCTATTTATCAGGATGGAATCTGCACCTGTAAAAACTTCCTGCCACCGCATACCATCCAGGGTAATCAGAATTACATTCTCCGTTTTATTTTGAGCGTATGTAAATCCTGTCATTAGGAGCAAGAACATGTAAATTAAATGGTATCTGTTATTCATTGATCTTAAAGTTTTGTTTGTGAAGATACAAAGTGTTTTGGTTGGCCGGATAAGTTAGATTAATTTTAGCCAAACAGAATTCTATTTTGAAAAACGCATCAAACAGAATTACCCGGTGGCTTGATGGGCTGCATCCGGTGTGGTTCACAATATATGCCTCAATTACTGCTTTTGCCCTTTACACCTGCGTATTTGCGTTTCGTAAAGCATTTCCCGCGGCAACCTATAGCGGATTAAACTATGCCGGCCTTGACTATAAATCGTGGCTGGTTATTTCGCAGGTGTTAGGATACGGAGCCGCCAAGTTTGTGGGTATCAAAACAATATCCGAACTCAAAGCGCATTCGCGCAGTGGAGGAATACTATTGATGGTTTCGATTGCGGCATTGGCATGGTTTCTCTTTGCCATTGTACCGGCTCCTTATAACATCATCTTTTTATTTATTAATGGATTTCCGTTAGGCATGGTATGGGGTATGGTATTCGGGTATCTGGAAGGCAGACGAATGACGGAAGTATTAGGCGCTTCCCTTGCGGTGAGTTTCATCTTTTCATCGGGCCTGTGCCGCTCTGCAGGTGCCTATGTAATGCTACATTGGGGTACATCAGAATATTGGATGCCTTTTGTAGTCTGTTGTCTCTTTACGATACCACTTCTCTTATTCCTGTATCTGCTCGATAAGTTGCCGCCACCCTCTGCAGAAGATGAACGCCTGAGAACCAAACGAAAGCCTATGAACGGAGACGAACGCAGGGCCTTTACCAAAACATTTTTACCCGGCATTGTTCTGTTTACCCTTTGCTATGTTTTGTTAACTGCTTTCCGCGATTTCCGCGACAACTTTTCCCGGGAGATATGGGATGCCCTGGGCCAGGGTAATGATCCATCCATCTATACACAAACAGAAATTCCTGTTTCGCTGGTGGTGTTGATTTGCATGGGTAGCTTAATGATTATCAAAAACAACAAGCTGGCTTTAATGATTAATCATTTGATTATTGCCACCGGCATGATATTAATAGGTGTTGCTAACCTCCTCTTTCAAGCAGAGGCCATTAGCCCTTTAATCTGGATGACCCTGGTGGGCATTGGACTTTACCTGGGCTACATACCGTTCAACAGCATTTTCTTCGACCGGTTGATTGCGGCTTTTAAATATGTGAGCACCGTTGGTTTTATTATGTATGTAGCCGATGCATTTGGCTACGTGGGCAGTATAGCCGTTCTTTTTTACAAAAACTTTTTTCAGGCTAACCTCAGTTGGCTTGACTTCTTCATTTCGGGGGGCTACGTAATGTCTGTGGTGGGTACAGTACTGATATTAGCCTCTATGCTTTACTTCCACTATAAGCATAAGGCCTGGCAAAAGGGGTAGTGTATAGAGCTCTTAATTTCCGGAGTCAAGTTTGTTAAGCAACTCGTCTAACCCCTGGGCAGTAAGGGGTTTGGGAATAAAATGAACTACGTTGCTAAAACTGAAGGCCCGGTCGCGGTCTGACTGGCTGTTGGAACTGGTAAGCATAACCACCCGCAACCGATTAAAAAGATCCTGAGACACTTCCCGCACCTGTTCTAAAAACTCGAACCCATTGACCATCGGCATGTTAAGGTCCAGAAAAAGAATACCCGGAACATTCGAAGGATTATTGGTAAGCGCCTCTAGTGCCTTGGACGAGCTGGAAAAAGTAACAATGGTACTGGCAAACTTCTTCATCTCGATAAATCGCCTCTGAACAAAGAGATCTACCTCATTGTCATCCACCAGAAATACCGTTTGAAGTGGCTTTGTTGCTACCATTTGCATTAAAACTGAAATTACGGCAATAATGTTTGGCTAAAGTCATTTTTTACTGCAAAAATATTGCACCAACGGTTTTATCGCTTTCGAAAAATGTGCTAAAATTGAAGGTCTAAACCAAAAACCATGAAATTTACTCGACTTTTAGTTCCTTTTGTTGCAGTTATAGCATTGGCCGGGCTATGGAGCTGCGGGGGCAGTTCAAAAACAGAAAACAATGCCAATGAATTTAACGAGGCTGAACAATCCCTGAAAGACCAGATTAAGGAGGTGGTTTACAATCTTCCTTCGCCTACGGAGATACCCTACCTACTTCAGCAAACCGGTGCCGAGTTTAACCAAAGCCTGGTAAACAGCCGAAACAAAGTAGATCAATACAGCAGCAAAACCGATAAGGCTGCCCTTAACCTGGGGGTATATGCTGCCGATATCGGCTACCTGAGTTCGTACGACAAAACCCAGGAGGCTATCGATTACCTGAATGCATCCAAAAAACTTGCTGACAACATTGGCGTTATCGGCACCTTTGATGTAGATGTTTTGAAGCGTTTTGAAAGCAACATCGCCAATAAAGATTCATTGGCCAGCATTCTGAATACTGCCGTGCAAAGCAGCGAGAAATACCTGAAGGATGACAGCCGCAACAAACTGGCAGCACTACTCCTTTCCGGAAGTTTCATTGAAGGCCTTTACATCTCTACTGGTCTGATCAAATCGTATCCAAAAGATTTGTTACCCGAAGATTCGCGTAACCTGGTGCTTACACCCCTTATGCGTGTAATCCTCGAACAGGAAAAATCTGTTGATGAGTTGCTTGCCATGTTATCTACCGTTGATCAGGAAGAGCCGGTTGCTTCATTAATTATCGACCTGAAAGCCCTGCAAACCAGCTATAAGGCATTGAATATTGAAGAACAAATCAAAAACAATCGTTCAGATCTTGTTCTTACAGACAAAAACCTGTTGGATATTACAGCCATTGTTGAAAAAATGCGCAATTCAATTGTTAATTAATTTTCTAAACACACCACAAAAAAGGATTGGTCAGCAGACCAGTCCTTTTTTATTTTCAATTCATCCCTGGTTTAGCTATCTTTTAACAAGCCGAAATCTATTTTCTATGAGTGAACCCGTCCTGAATGCTATCATGAGATTATTTGCCCTGGTTGCCCGG
>LNFR01000043.1 GCA_001567185.1 Bacteroidetes bacterium OLB12 | reverse complement strand
CCCACGGGTGTTCAACCCTGAAAGTAACAAGGTCGGGTTACGATTTCTTTTTAGGTACCAGGAGGGTAAGTGGGCCCGGCCAAATTTTGCGCAAGGCTTTTGCCTTGACAGGGAAAGTGGAAGCCAATGCTTCTGCCTGGGCGAGGGTTGCCACATGTACAATCAGCGGGTCGAACTGGGGCCGGTTCTTGGCTTTAAAAATTTCGAGTACCGCTTTTTCGTTTAATGCATTGGCAGCGAGTCCATAAACAGTTTCGGTAGGTATAGCCACCAGCTTGCCCTCGGTAAGAAGTTGTTTTGCCCGGTTAATATCTTTACCTATTTCAGCCATTTTTATTGGTTATTGCTAAAGAAGGTTGTTCACCAGGAAGCCAGGAGTAATTCAAACTTTGTGTCTTTGGCTTTCGGAACAAGTAGTAAGCAGTTTAAATACGAATACAAAGCTAAAATTTATTTGTCATGATACGGTAAAGGCTGTAAGTTGCAGTAAAACAAGTAACATGAGTAATAGAACCCGATCCATATTAAAAGCAATTGCGGTACTGTTGGTATTGCTGGCTGTGTTGATGGAACTGCAACTGGTAATTATACCGGCAATTTCCGTGTATAAATTCTGGATTGTGGTAATTGCGTTTGCAATTATGCTAATCAGTACGAAGTAGCTTCGCTTTCATGCGTAATACCGATTGTTCGGTGGCGTAGCGTTCCAATTCCGAAAGCGGAATCCATTTCACATCGTGCGATTCTTCGCTTACTATTACTTTTTCTTCGCGCGAAGCCTCCATCAAAAACCGAACATCGTAATGGTAGTGGGCGGGAAAATCTTTTCGTTCGGGAATCAGGTGTATATCCACATCGAACGGGTTAGCGCCCACCGTTTTAATATTCGTTAATCCTGTTTCTTCTTCGGCCTCGCGCATGGCCACACGCCACACGTTTTCGTCACCATCGGCATGGCCACCGGGTTGCAGCCAGCGGTTTAACTTGGCGTGATGCACCAGTAGCACATAATCCCGTGCAGGGGTTACAATCCAGGCTGAGCCTGTAATGTGGCCGGGCAGGTGGGTACGTTCATAACAGGCTGGCGCTGCCAGCAACTTCAGAAAGTCGGCAGAAAATGGAGCTTCCTCTTCGTAAACAGTTTTGTATTCGTTAAAAAACCGGATAAGGGCAGCCCGGGTTTGAATCATGTTATTGAATTACGATGGTTACTTTATTGAATTTGCCCTCTTCCAGTTTGCCAATAATTTCACCACCACCCGAATTATCCTTGTCATCCTTGCGTACAATTACATAATAGGAAAGCGCCTCCATCTTTTTTAGTTTCACTAATCCTTTCGCATCAGAAACTCCTTCCAATACTACGTTTTGTTCTTTCAGGTAATCTTGCTCCGACTTAAAAAGTTTTACTTCCGCACCCTCTACGGTGTTACCGGTTTCATCGCGCACCGTAATGGTTAAAGAGGTATTGAAAAGTTGCGCAGGGGCATCCGAATAAACAAAAGCGAGTACAACTACTGCACTCAATAAGAATAATCTTTTCATAATCCTGTTGTTTGTGTATGCATAGTTACACAAACCCTGCCAAAAAGGAAACGATTTTATTTAGCGAATCAGCACCACGCCACCGCGTTGTTCCTGGGTTCCTTTTTCCGGGCGGAAGGAACTTTCGTATTTAAACACGTAGGCATAGGTGCCCGCTGGCAGGGGTTGGCCGGCATTGTTGTTATAGCCACCATTCCATCTAAAATTCTTATCCCTCGATTCAAATACAAGTTCACCCCAGCGATTGTAAATCATCACCTGGAAGTTATCGGTAATGAAGAAGGTATAAGCAAAGAAATCTTTGTTTGTGCCCACACCACTGGAAGGCCTGAATGCATTTGGTGCTACAATCTTCGGAACGCAATCATTGAGTACCTCGGTACGATCGCGTGACACACAACCAAAGGAATTGGTAATATCCACATCATAAAGTCCTTCGCTATCCGCAGTAAGTACCCGATCGGTATAATTAAGGCTGATTTCATTTTTAAACCAGTTGTACGTTTGGAATACACCCGGGTCAAGATCTACGGTGGCCGTTGCCGGATCATTGTTGTCCGGATCGTTGCATATCACGACACGATCGGGCAGGTTACCCTGCGGCATGGGTAGTTTTATCACCTGAATTTCGGCTGGTGTCATGCAACCACTCTTGCTTATCTCTACCCGGTAAATACCGGCTGCGGTTTGATTAATAGTGGCTGTATTTGCCCCGGCAATCAGCACATTATTTAAAAACCAGGTATAGGTTTCGCCCGTAGTGTTGGTGGTGGCAGTAAGGGTAAACGGCTGGTTATCATCGCAGGCAGGGGTTCCACTTAGGCCAGCGGTAATACTGCCAACAATGGATACTGTTTGAGGGGCTGAACGAACAATACATCCGGTTAGGGTACTCAACACTTCCAACACATACGAATCACCATCATCTGCTACCGAAAGGCTGATGGATTGCCCTAAGGCGGTAGGTGTTACGCTTCCGTTTGCATACCACCGGTATGTAAAGTTTCCGGATGGCTGCGCTGTTAGAATAACCTGGTCGGCACAGGCATCGCTTTGTGTAAAGCTTGGAACAATGGTATCCGGAACGTTAATGGTAACATCTTGTGTAAACGGACATCCGCCCGGGCCAGATCCGGTAACGGTAAAAGTTACTACACCGGCACCAGGCAATAATTGAATGGTAGCTCCATTGGTTGGGCCTACAATACTGCCCGGCACGTTGGTTGACCACGCATAAGAAGTTGCGGTACCCGATGCGGTTAATGATGGTGTGGCATCGCACAAATCGCTGGCATCTACAGTAAAAGTTACCGGAGGATTTGGTGTTACGGCTATGTTTTGTGAATCAATGCATCCGCTGGCATCTTCCACTTCCAGTATGTAGTTACCGGCCGGTAATGTTGGCGCAATAACTGTTGTTAAGAAGGGGGATGTAGAGGGCAACGATGGTCCAAATACTTGTCCGGTACCAGAATTGGTAAGTGTAAACTGATAGGGCCCGGTTCCACCGGCAACGGTAACACTATACGCAACAATACACGGATCGGTAACAACGGGTGTTATAGTTAGCGCCACATCAGTCAATGCAAATGAACTGGATAAGGTACATCCGGAAATCTGATCGGTTACGATGGCTGAAAATGTACCAGCACTTTGGCCGGTAATAGGGCCTACAAGGGATGGCGCAGTTTGATCAATGCCTTGCTGGTTGAAGCTATTCGGCCCTGTTATGAAATACGAGTAGGGGCCACCGGCTGGTACGGATGCATTCAGTTGTAACGAAACGGTGCCATCGGGTGTACCACACGAGGTAGGGTCTGTTCCGGAAAGGACAAAGGCAGGCGATACATTGATGGTATATACTTTATCTTCAACGGTGAAACAGGTTGTGAACGGATCTGTTACGGTTACTTCGTAGGTAAACACTCCCGGAGTTGAAACATCAACTCCCTGGGTTTGAATGGTGCTTGCATTTACTCCGTTAATTGTCCATTGATAAGTAGCTCCCGGGTTTTGTGCATCCAGGGTAGGCGTAGCATTATCTTCGCAAATGGTAAGGTCAGGGCCAAGATCTACTACCGGTCGGTTATCTACCACAAAACTTTGAGCAGTTGAAGTACAACCATTGGCACTGGTGTTAATTACGGAAATAACGGCCGGGTTATTAATTACTACGGTTTGTGTGGTTTCGCCATTGGACCAAAGGTGTGTAATACCCGGAGTGTTTGGAATATTTGCATCCAGTGTTACGGCACCGGTACACAATGCAACCGCACCTGGAATAGAGGGTGTGGCTGGAGGAGCAAAAATTTCTATTTGCTGTACCAGGGTTGTATCTAACCCGCAGCGATTGGTCAGGCGCATGCTTACGGTATAAATTCCTGCTGCGGCATATAAGTGCAAAGGTGAGGCTTCTGTACTGGTGCCACCATCTCCAAACGACCAAAGGAAATTATCAATTTGATCTGTTGGTGTGCCTGAAAATTGGGTAGAGTCGCCCAAACATACCCCGCAAAATTAAAGCCCGGCCCGCCAGATGCATTTCCCTGAAACTGGATGAAGTTGGGTAAACCTAACCGCTGTTTGTTCCGCCCAGCAGCGCAAAACCAGCCGGGTTGAATGACGAAAGTTGGGTGGTGTCTTCATTCGCCTGAATGGTACCCAGAACACCACTGCCATTAATGGCCACATAAAGTTGATTATCTGGCCCCGTTGAATAGCTCCTAACTCTAAGTTTTGATCAATCCGTTGCCGGAAGTATGGTTGGTCTAACGAATCCAAAAAGTATTCAAAAATCTGTGAAGGTGTTGGTGAACCTTTTACGGTAGCAAAAACTTTGTTTCCTCCCGGTGAAAACTCTACTCCATAAACCTGGCCGTTAGGTTCATTCAAATTGATTTGACGGAAGTTGTCCAGCCGGCCCGTGCTATCATCCAGTGTAAACAATTCTACCAGGTTGCTGGTACCCGGTGTGGAAAGTGTAACCGCCACATTGTTGCGGGGCCCAATCTTCATGTACCCTTCTGCATTTACGGCCGACTGAAATGAATGAACCGAACCCGTTTCTGAATAAACCGGTTGGCCGATGCCTTCTTCCGTAATTGGATAAGAACGAAAAACATTGTTACCGTATTCGTGCACAATTACCCATCGCTCATTGGCAGTAATGCGTTCGGTGCTTCTTGAAAACAAGAGAACATTTTTTTGTTGCAATCCTCCGTTTCCTGCGTTGAGTTTTAAATCAAAAAGAGAATAACGAACTTCAAAAAGTGCAGTTCCGTTTATAGCCTGGGTTGTAAAAATGTAGTACAAGGTTTCATCGCCAGGTACCGGTACAATAATAGCTGATTGCGAAGCGGCCGGATCGCCTCCAATTCCGCTATCAATTTGCGTATCGGTTTTGTCAAAGACTTTATCCCCATCGGTATAGAAAATCACATCTCCGTTCCGGTCGCACACAATAGCACAACCTTCGGGTGCATCCATCGCGCTATTGTTTAATGCTACCGGTGGTTGTTCGTTAAAATCAATTCCGGCATGGTTACCAAAGTGCCATACATTCGCCCGCTGATCTGCCAGCCCGTATTCTCTAACATTTACCCCGGCATAAGCCGAGCAACCGGTGGCATCGGTAACAACTACATAATAATACCCGGCTGAGTCGGGGGTAAGCGTTGCTCCAATATCGCCATTTGACCATACTACAGAAGCAGGCGTGCCACCCTGAATGTTAACAGTTACACGAAATTGGGTGGCGGGGGTAGCCGTTCCGCGGGGTGGTGGAAACTCATCGCGGCACGCGGTAGTGTCCTGAGTCAACTGCAGCGTAAGCGAAAAAGGATTGATGGTAACTGGTTGTGTTGTGGATTGTGTTTGTCCGCGGTAAAATGCGTTTAGTGTTACATTAAATGTGCCTGCACCTGTGTAGGTATGAACCGGTGACCAGTTAGCGGAGCCTGCGCCATCACCAAAATCCCAGCGTAAGCTATCGGCATTGGGCAATACTTCGGGGAAGAAACTGGTAGGTGAGTTCTGGCAAGTGCCTTGTGCTGTAAATGTCACCTGAAGTTCAACACTATCCCGTGGTTTGAATGATGGAAATTGTGTGCCATTAAAATTTAACCCGCCAAACAAAGCTGGTGTGTTGATTACCTGGCTGGCTACGGTATCTGTATTAGTCAGGCTTCCCACCAGAAACGGCCCGCCTGCTGTAGCCTGATACAAATGGTAGATGGCGCTATCGGGTGCAACCTGTAATCCATAACTTCTGAATAGGGAGGTATTGATTACAGGAGCAAGGGTAATGGTGGGGTTCAGATAATCGTATTGAAATACATTGGCTGTGATGCCGGTATCCCCATGGCGCGAAAGGTATAAGTATCGGCCCTGCCTGTCCCATTCAATATCATAGATGGCCTGATTGCCGGTGGCTGTTGGTACGGCCGAGTTAACAATTAACCGATCGAAACTAAAAAGACCACTCGTATTATCGAAATTCAAGATAAGCGCATCTACATTGGCATCTTGTGGCGATACGGCCAACTTACCGGAAGCTTCGTGATAAGCAAAGTTGGCAACAGACATGGTGAATCCTAACCCTGAAGAGTTGATGGTGGGGAAGGTGGCCGTTGCATCAATTCGGGTTGCTGAAAAGGTTTGCGTACCGTTCTCATGTGTAATTAACCAGAAATCGGTATTGTTGGCATGCGGCACAATGATCATACCTTCCGATCGATTGGTTAACACAGGCATGGCTACGTTTTTAGCAGCCTCAACCACACCCAGTGCGGGTGCAGGAAAAACCGCGTTACCAAACTGATTCATATCAACAGCCGAGCGACTGATACTTCCGCCCGTTGTAAAACTTGCGGTGTTGGTAAAGATATACCAGCGGTTGGTTTGGCCGGGCATAGGCGAAATGGCCACCGGTTGATTTGCGTTGGCGAGTGCATTAAGACCAGTACCATTGGGCATAATGGTATGGGTGGCATCATACACCCGAATACCATCGGTGTAAAACAATAGGTTGGCCGTGGCAGGATCGGTTGCAACTGCCGCACCACCCTGGGCAAATGGGGTAGCCTGATTGGTTACCACTTGTGCGGCATTAGTACCCCGGTTAAACCGGATGCCATTGGCAGAGTTTCCAAAGTACCAGTTATGGCGGGATAGATCCTGCGCCAGCAACGATAGCGGTAATATAAACATCAACAAAAGGAGCCACCGTAGCGGCCCGGCACTACGAAATTCGTTCACCCTCAGTACATGCACCATGTTGAAAATGTTGAGATCAAAATTTAAAAACGTCAAACTTCACTAAAGTAATACAATTTGCTCTAAAAATTCGTTAATCAGTCCAAACTGCTCTATTTGTCGGTAAATGTTTTTTTTAGTGTTCTGAAAGAATTTAATTTGCCTTAAGTGCGCTTATTAAAATTTGAATTGATGCATCGCGTATTACTTCTTGTTTGTTCCTGTATGCTGTTGGTGGTGGAGTCGGTAACTGCACAAGACCCGCAGTACTCGCAGTTTTATGCCGCGCCACTTTATCTTAATCCTGCCTTTGCAGGTGCAACCGGCCAAAATCGTATTGGTATAAACTACCGCAACCAATGGCCGGCTATTGATGCCAACTTCAACACCGTTTCTGCATTTTACGATACGTATATTGAAGATAAAAATAGTGGTGTAGGTGTTTTGTTAACCCGCGACCGGGAAGGAATTTTTGGATTGCAATCCATGAGTCTGGCCCTTCAATATTCCTATGATTTGCGAATTGTGGAGGGGTTATCGTTCAGGCCGGGTGTGCAAATAGGTATTTATAATCGCTCCATCAATTTTAACCGGTTGGTATTTGGCGATCAGATTGATCCGGCCACGGGAAGTCTGATTAATGGAGCATCGGCTGAAAACTTAAATACAGGCGAAAGTAGATTTTTTCCTGACCTCTCGTTTGGTGGTTTACTTTACAGCAAACGCGCGTGGTTAGGTTTTGCGGGCCATCATTTAACCCAGCCCAATCAATCTTTAATAGGAGAGGAGAGCCGGTTGCCCCGCAAGTTATCGGCCCATGCTGGTTTTAAATTTTATTTTGAACCGGGCGCCATGGGCGAAGGTTTTTATTCCCGCCCGCGCGAGCGAAGCATTGCACCTGCCCTGCAGTACCGCCACCAGGGTGAGTTTGATCAGATGGATGTGGGTTTTATTTTACGTTCGAACCTCTGATTATCGGTACCTGGTATCGGGGTGTCCCCTTTAAGAAGGTAAATGGATTTACAAACAACGAATCGGTGGTATTGTCGCTGGGTTTTACCAAGCGGGGTGCTAAAGATGTTATGAACATTGGTTACAGTTACGATTATACGATTTCGCAACTTGGCCCGGCCAGCGGTGGTGCCCACGAGTTTAGCCTGGTGTATTCGTGGTCAAGCCGCAATCCGCGTAAGCCGCCAAAGGATAAATTGATGATTCCGTGCCCGGATTTTTAACAGCGTTGCCATTTACTTGTTGCTTGCTTCTGGTTACTGGTTAGATGTTGTCGTTTTGCTGCCAGGTCGGAAGACTTGACAGCAACCAAAATTAATAGAGAATGAGAAAACAACGTGTTTTATGGTACACAAACCCTTCCTTAAAGGTGGTGGCAATTTTTTCAATAGGATGGTTGATCGGAAATGGACTTTTAGTTATTGCGACTACTGATCTTTTTGCAATTCCGTTCTTCCCCAACGTGTCTGTAATCATATTAGCATTGATGATTTTGTCCACCATTCAGACAGCCAAGCTTATTCGTAATTACTTTCGCACACGAACAACCATCGATCAGTAGTCAATCACCAATTACTCCTCTCCACCATCAATCTTACAATAGTTGTCCATACCAATGTGCAGTAAAGCATCGCCCGCGTTTACAACGGGGTGATTGTTTAAACCCACCACATAACCGGTTGAAGGCGACTTAACAGTTTCCTTAAACTCGCCAAACGGATCGGTAATGGTGCCCACGGTTTGTCCTTTGTTTACCAGGTCGCCACTTTTTATAGTGGATTGAAATAAACCGGCATGTTGTGCGCGTGCCCACGAGGAGTGCCAGATGATTTTATTAGCCTCTTTAGGGGCGGGGGCACTGTCAATCATGTTTAGATGTTTCATTAACCGCAACGTACCGGCAATACCATCTTCAATGGCTTGCTGATCGAAGCGCAGCGATTCACCACCTTCATACACAATTATATTCTTGCCCAACTTGGCGGCCTGCTGGCGAATGGAGTGTGGGCGGAATGGAGAATCGATCGTGAAGGGTGCATGAAATGCATTGGCAAGCTCCACGTTTTTTTCATCGGCCATTACACAACGTATTTGCGGGTAGTTGGTGCGCATGGCACCTCCCGTATGAAAGTCGATGCCATAATTGATGTAAGGAATAATATCGTGCGTGATGTGATAGGCAACACGTGAAGCAAGTGATCCATTTTTACTTCCCGGAAAGGAGCGGTTAACATCTTTGCCATCGGGTACCTCGCGCGAGTAATTTAAAAAACCGTAGATGTTGATAATTGGCATACAGATTACTGTGCCGCGCTTCACGCGATTGTAACCAAGATCTAAAATTCTTCGCACGATCTCCATGCCGTTTATTTCATCGCCATGCATACCGGCTGTAAGAGCCAGCACCGGCCCATCCTCCAACCCCCGAAAGGCATAGATGGGTGTATCAATCTGCGTGCGCGAAGGGAGACGGGCAATGTTAATAATGATTTCTTTGAACTCACCGGGCCGTAGGTGTTGGCTTGCTATGTTTACTTCTTTCATGCATTAATCTTATCCTTTTGTATTTTCTTTTTCCCGGCATGTTTTTCCAGGTACTGATAAATTTTTCCGGCAATGTCCACTTTAGTTGCACCCTCAATCCCTTCCAGTCCGGGTGAGGAGTTCACTTCAATAATAAGTGGCCCTCGTTTGGAAGGTAATAAATCAACACCGGCCACACCAAGTCCCATTTTTTTGCGGCTTCTATAGCTGCATGTTTTTCGTGTCGGTCAAGTTCTACCACTGTTGCAACACCTCCGCGATGCAGGTTTGAACGAAATTCACCTTCTCGTGTAGCCTGGCGTTTCATGGCACCCACTATTTCGCCATTTACAACAAACGCACGAATGTCAGAACCCTTGGCTTCTTTAATAAATTCCTGAACAATAATTCTTGTCTTCACACCATGAAAGGCTTCAATTACAGACTGTGCCGCTTTTTTATTCTCAGCCAATACAACACCCAACCCCTGTGTGCCTTCCAATAATTTAATTACTACAGGTGCTCCACCTACTGCTTCAATAACGCCTTCGGTGTCGCGGGAATAATCCATGAAGATAGTTTTTGGCAACCCTAAACCGGCACGTGAAAGTATTTGTAAACTGCGCAGTTTATCGCGCGAGCGGATCAGCGCCTGCGATTCTATGGCTGTAAAAACTTTCATCATTTCAAACTGGCGCACCACGGCTGCACCATAAAAGGTTACCGAGGCTCCGATGCGGGGAATGATGGCATCGAAGTAATCCAGGCGTTTACCATTGTACCACACCATCGGGTTTTTCTTTTCAATCAGTAACACACACTTCATGTGGTCAATGATCTCTACCTTGTGTCCACGCTTTTCACCTGCTTCCTTCAATCGCCTGGTAGAATACAGCTTTGGGTCTCTGGAAAGTATGGCAATATTCATATACCCTGGGTTTTATGTTGGTAAGATAAATCTTTTTAGTGACGTCAATCAAAAAACGGTTGCGCAGAATTTTGCGACCCAATAATACCGGGAACTTCAGGTTGCCCCGGTTGCTTAACGAAAATTCGGCCCGGATTAAATGATGATAAATTCTAATGGTGGTTTTAATTACATAACGCAGTTCAGCTTCGCCAAAAGAATTTTTTGATTTCGCGCTGTTTGAATTTTTTTAAACACAAATTTCATCCCGGTAAACTCCGGATGCTCTTCGTCCAACAGCACAAACTCCAGGTTGCCATCAATGATTTCTACCCGCGAGCAATGCAGGCTGCAGGTATATGCACCGGTGTCAATTTTTGCATGTATGTCGTACAACCCCAGTTGGGTAAATCTACCCGATCGGAACGGCCCAGTGTTAGCATGTTTTGAATAAGTATATTCAAGCTACCGCAATTCCGTTAAATAAAAAAACCCTGAACGCCAGGGTTTTTTTATTTCTTAATACAATGGAAGTTTAGCCCTTTGAGATTTTAAAGGCGGCTGATGTATTCTCCCAGTTTAAAACTACTTTATCTTTTTCAACGGCAATGTTAAAGGTTTCTACAAAGCTGGCTGTTTTGCCGGGTTTCACGGTAACGCGTACCACATCGTCAGCTTGCTTGTAATCAAAAGCACCCCACTTAATACCTTTGTTGATAATGATGACCCATTCATTTTCACCCGGCAGGGTGTACAAGCCATATTTTCCTTTGGCTACTGCCTTGCCTTCTATCTTTACATTCTCACTAAATTCAATAGTGGTAGTGGCATTGGCACCAGTGCGCCATACTTCGCCATATGGTACAAGGCCACCCATTATCTTTCTCCCTTTGGCAGAAGGCTGGCTGTAGTCGATGGTAATTTTAACTCCATCAATGGTGCCTTCTGCTTTGGCAGGAGGGCTTGCTGGTTTTTTGTCCTGAGCGAATGCAGCAATGGATAATGCAACCGCAAACAAGGTAAGGATGCTGATGTGTTTTTTCATGTTGTAATGGTTTTAAGAAATTATTAACAAGTTTTGACTAATAGGAATAGTCAAATATACTGTTGTAAACGTGATCTATAACGACCTGGTTCCCATTTTGTTTTCGACCGGCAACCGAATTTGATATTCGGGTTGTAAAAAAAATGAAGGGCTATGACAATGACTCCAGTTGGCGTTTCAGGTATTCGGATTGTACTACACCCGACTGGCGCCAGCGCACCTCTCCGTTCTTAAAAATAATCAGCGTGGGTACCCCTTGCACCTGAAAGGCCTGGGCTAAGGATGGGTTTTTATCTACATCGATTTTAACAATCCGGACTTTGTCGCCCATCTTTTTTTTCAGGTCTTCCAGAATTGGGGCCATCATTTTACATGGCCCACACCATTCAGCCGAAAAGTCTACCAATGTAGGTACTGTATTGTTAATAATTTCTGAAAAGCTTCCTGTAGCCATTAAACAGTAACCGGATTAGCAGTTTGTACAATGATTTTAGGGATCATCGTTACTTTCGATTTAATGGAATTGGAGATAAGACAGGCGGCTTCGGCTTTCGTAAGAATGCGCTCGGCACGCTCGCGGTCTTTTTCATCAGTAATGGTAACACTTGGTTCCAGGATAACCTCGGTCATCAGGTATTTGCCTTCTACCTGTTCTAATTTTCCTTTTGCGTTGGAAGAAAATGCAGTAAAGTCTAACCTGGAGTTTTCTGCAATGGCCAGAAAGGTTGTCATTAAGCAGCTGTTAACAGCCGCAGTAAACAAATGCTCGGGCGACCAGATGCCTGGTATTCCCTTGGGAAACTCAGGAGGTGTTGCTACCTCAATACAACCTGAATTTTGAGCCGGAGTATCTAACTCGGGCGAACACATAATGCCTTTACGGTCTTTGTTCCAGGCAACAGAAACATTATAAAAATGAGCGCTCATAAAAATTATATTTTGTTTTGAAGACTAATCCAACTACCTCCGTTATACACTTGTGTATATCCTTTTGATTTGAGAATGCCTTTGGCTGCCCCGCTGCGCATACCCGAAGCACAGCATGTAATAATGGGTTTGTTCTTATCTGAAAGGCGGCCGGTATTACTGTTTAATGAATCAACCGGAATATTGAGGGAACCTTTAATATGACCTCCGGAATATTCGCCTTTGGTGCGTACATCCAGAATTATCGCTCCGCTTTTAACCAACTCGGTATAATTTACTTTAGGTCCTAGTCCAAATAAATTTTTCAATAGTTCAATCATATTGTTTCAACATTTTTAGAGAGTAAATAGTTTATCGAAAGCCAGCTTCCGGCATCTACGCAAGTAAGATTTTGTTCCTGCAGCATGTGGGTGGCCATGGCGCTTCGCCCGCCCGAAGCACAACAAAGAATGATGGGTTGTTTTAACTCCTGCAGTTCATACACCCGCTGCAATAATTCGTTTACCGGAATGTTTACCGAGCCGGAAATGTGCCCACCCTGAAATTCGCCTGGTGTACGCACATCTACAATGGTTCCTTCGTTTTTCTGAAGCAATTCTTTGAGATTCATACTTTTTATGCGTTTGATTTTTCTTTTTTAAACATGTTTACTACGAGCCCACCCATCAGCGCCCCGTACAGCGAGGAATTGACCGGGCTGGAGGTGATGGGGCAGGAGCCGGAAATACAACCTATTTGTTGCCAATAGAGATAACCAGCACCAACGCCAATGCAAACACCAACAAGGGTAAGCCAGTATTTTTTGAGGAGATTCATTACGCTTTGCATTTATTTAGTACAAAGGTAACGGGCCGTATTTTCCGGCTTTGTGACTACAGTCACATAAGCGAAATTTTATTTCGGGCAAGTTTTACGAGTCCCTCGTTTTCCATTTGCTTGATAACGCGCGAAACTGCTTCCCGGGCGGTGCCCAATTCATCTGCTAATTGCTGATGGGTAATGGAAACATCTTTGCTTTTGTAGAGGTCGGCTTTTTGCCGGAGTAACTGCAATAAGCGGGCATCTAATTTTTGAAAAGCAATGGCATTAACCGCGGTAAGCAGTTCTTCAAAGCGTTTATGGTAAAGTTTAAATATAAAATCCGACCACTCCGGAAATTTCTTTACCCACTCGCTGGCCTTATCAACAGGAATGAAAAGGATGTCTGCATCTTCTTCTACAATGGCTTTCACTTTGCTGGTTTCGTTATGGATGCCGCCCAAAAAAGACATAATGCAGCTTTCGCCAGGTGTGATGTAATAGAGTAATATTTCATGCCCCTGTGGATCAGTTCGAATCACTTTCAGGCTGCCTTTCAAAACCAGCGGAATAGCTTTGATGTAACTGTCTTCCTGTAAGATGGTGGATCCTGCCGGAAACTTCTTTAGTTGCCCGAATTGTGAAACTTCCTCTTTGAGTAAACTTTGAAACATGGGCTTAAGATAACAGGAATAAAAAGATTAATGGAAAGATGATTCCGGCCAACGCTAATTTCCAGCCACGGCTCCAAAAACTGTTTGCGCCTTTTTGAATGAACATTCCTGTAATTGCAATTACAAGCATGGCTGCACCAAAAATGTCGGAATAATAAATCCACCATTTGCTGGTATCTACGTGCAGCTTCGTCATCTGGCCCAGGATGGGCGTGGTGCGATAGGTTTCAATTTTTCCTTTTCCGGTTGCCAGGTCAACCTGCACATCATTGTTTACATACGAGATGCGGAGATTGTTACCATCTACCGAAAACCGCCTGAGCTGATCATCAATTTGATATTCTGCAGCAAAGGCTGCAATAAATTTTTCATTCACAGAATCTTTTACCACGTTTTGCTTCCATTGAATTTCCTGCACGTTGTAGGAGTATCTTCTGGGGTGCCACACCTGGCGGTGGTTCAGAAAAATCCCTGAAATAGAAAAAGCGATGATGAGTCCTAAATAAAAATAAGCGATGTCGCGGTGGGTGTTGCGTGCCGTAAGCTTCATGGAGTGTATTTCAGTTATTTCTTTTTGTAGCTGATCATGATACCGGCCCGGCTGGTACGATCGATGGTGGTGGTAAACTGCGTTATGATTTTTTACATAGTTCATAAACTCGCTATCGGCCTGGCCATCGGCCACGTTGTGGGTGGTAAAGCAACCGCCTGCTTTTAGTTTGTTCTCCAGGTCGATGAAGTATTGTTTATACCAATCTTTGTCGGCATCGGAAAATACAAAATCAAAAGGCCCCGGCAATTGTTTAACCAGGTCGTGGGCATTGCCCAGGCGGGCATCCACGTATTCTGAAAGTCCGGCTTCTTTAAGATTTTGCAGGGCTTGTTTGTGCCTGCGCTCGTTTAATTCGAGGGTAATCACTTTGCCACCGGTTTTACTCATGGCCCAGGCCAGCCAGATGGTAGAATGGCCGGTAGAGGTTCCGATTTCCAGAGCTGCGGTGTATTTGTTTTTAATGATCAGATCGTGAAGAATCTTTCCATCTTCATACGGCACGTTCATGTCGCGCCATTCGCCCCGGTGCTCCTTCAGGAATTTTTCAACCCGCTCGTCCAACGCTGCATTTTGTGCAAATGCGTGAACCGAAATGAAAAGCCCAAGAATGATAATGGTTGTTTTCATAGCGCTCGTTTTTGGTAAAATATAAAACGCAAATAGGAGGGTGGCGAACCTATCTTCCAAATGGATTGAGGGCGCTCAATGCCCGTTTGCCACCGCCCATTTTGTTCATCGTCTTCATCATCTTGCGCATGCCTTCAAATTGCTTTAGCAATTGATTTACCTGCTGCACGCTCGTGCCACTACCTTTGGCAATTCGGTTTTTCCGGCTAAGGTTGAGCTTATCCGGATTCTGCCGTTCGTCCATCGTCATAGAGCGGATAATGGCTTCAATGGGTTTAAACGAATTGTCGTCAATATCTACGTCTTTCATCGCTTTGCCCATGCCGGGTATCATGCCCAAGAGGTCTTTCATGTTACCCATCTTCTTAATCTGCTCCAGTTGCGAAAGAAAATCATTAAAGTCGAACTGGTTCTTGCGCATTTTGGCATTGAGCCTGCGCGCTTCTTCTTCATCAAAAGTTTGCTGGGCCTTCTCCACCAAACTCACCACATCGCCCATGCCCAAAATCCGGCTGGCCATCCGATCGGGATAGAAGCGATCAATGGCTTCCATCTTTTCGCCCGAGCTGATGAACTTGATTGGCTTTTCCACCACCTTGCGAATGGAAAGTGCGGCACCCCCGCGGGTATCGCCATCCATTTTGGTAAGCACCACCCCGTTAAAATCAAGGCGGTCGTTAAATGCTTTTGCGGTATTCACTGCATCCTGACCGGTCATGGCATCTACCACAAACAATGTTTCAGAAGGCTTCAGCGCTTCTTTCAATTTCGCGATCTCATTCATCATCTCTTCGTCCACCGCCAGGCGGCCGGCTGTATCGACAATGACGATGCGATGATTATTTTTCTTCGCGTGTTCTAGCGCAGCTCTCGCGATTTTAACTGCGTCTTTGTTTTCGGGCTCGGCATAAACCTCTACACCAATTTGTTCACCCAACACTTTTAACTGGTCAATCGCAGCCGGACGGTAGATATCGCAGGCTGTTAATAAAACCTGGCGCCCTTGCCGCTTCAGGTAGCTGGCCAGCTTGCCGGAGAAAGTTGTTTTACCCGAACCCTGCAAACCGGCAATCAGGATAATGGCCGGGTTGCCGTCAAGTTTAATGTCTTCGCTTTCGCCACCCATCAGCAGGGTAAGCTCATCGTTGGTGATTTTGGTAAGCAACTGCCCGGGCGAAATGGAAGTGAGCACATTTTGGCCCAGTGCCTTTTCGCGAATTTCGTCCGTTACCTCTTTGGCTACTTTATAGTTAACGTCCGCATCAATCAGCGCTTTGCGGATTTCTTTTACCGTGGTGGCAATGTTAATTTCGGTGATTCTTCCCTGGCCCTTCAGGGTTTGAAAGGCCTTTTCCAGCTTCAGGCTTAAACTATCGAACATGAGATGTTAATTAAAAGGCCACAAAGTTAATGGGTAAATCGTATTTGCGAAAGTATACACTTTTATTACGTTCGGTAATTAGTTTTGAAATACCGTTGGCATTTAAAAACGCTAATTTGAAGGCCCTAAATTTGAAGAGAAATACGTTGTTGTGCCCATTGGCTTTAAACAATTGCTTTTAAAATAAATCGCAGTATATTTAAATATGAGTTATCATAATTTCAAATGTATTGCCTGGGTGCTTTTGCTCGTTTTATTAATGAGCGCAGCAAGCGTAGATGTTAAAAGTAGATGCGAGAATCCACTGGGGTCATACCTGCATACAAAACCACTCAATCTCAACTACAATTGCTACCAATATACCCGTACGGCATTACTTCATAACAATGTGAATTTATCATCGGGTTTTCCTTCAAACGAAGGAAATTTTCCTGGTTATACAGTTTCAACTATAATAGGAGACCAGAATTTTATTAAGGTGTGTTCACTTAGCCAGGCTATGGCCGTTGCATTTTTAGAAGCCGGGCATGCTGCAATAAAACTATGCAAGCTGCAATCTTACGTTTACATTTTGTAGGGGTTCGTCTTTAATGGGTGATAATGAATTTGTTGTTTTGGATTTAAGTAATTCCACTATTGTTAAGCGGGGTCAACTTGAAGCAGGTATAGAAGAAAGCAACCAGATTTTAGAGGGACTACCCAGGGGGCACTATGTGGTTTACCGTAATGGCACCAGCAAGCAGTATGTGAAGTCGGATTAAAATTTGAAATCTTTATGAGCAAAAAAGCAACTCAAATAGCAAGGCTTATTTTACAGGCTCTTATCTTATCTTCAATGATCCTACTTACTTCTTGTAACGAAGACATACCAGAGGTACGCGATCCTTGTGATTTTATTCGATCAGTTGATGAGGTCTCGCTTGACATAAGCACAGCATGTAATGAATGTTTCTTTAAATTTTCCTTTCAAGGCAGGGTTTATGATTTCCGAGATGAAAGGTTTGAATCATCGTTCGGATGTGAGGAGGAAGAAAAGTGTTTGATCACTTATAAGAATGCCTTCTTTGATTTCAAATTTAAATCATTAGATCGAAGTAGTGACCTTTTCTCAAGTTTGAAAGAACAAAGGGCTCTCTTAACGCCTGATTCTCTTATACTAACCGATTTTAATTTTCTTCAACCGTCATTTCGACTTAAAGATCGGTGTAATGTTGAATATCAAGTTGCTAAAAACACTAATATTTTTTTTCCAGATGTATCCAGTAACACCATTATGGCGATTAGCGTTTGGAATTTCAGCGTAATTGATGATGGTGTCAATCCGATACGATACTCCACCAGTTACTTGATCAGCGGAACATTCAGTACTCAAATACTAGTTGACGACAACTCCGAGAGCATCGGTGGCTCCTATGCGCTTTTGTACACGATAACTGAGCCATTTTAGGGACGTACTATAGATTTTCTTTGTACCTGGCTTGCCCTTTTGCCAACCCTCAATTTTTAATGGTAGGTATTTAGTTTGTTATTTTAGATTTGCCAATTCAAAGGTTGTAAAGGAAGGGCAACTTGAGGATGCGGAAGACACCAAGCAGATTTTAGGCGGGCTACCCAATGGCCATTATACGTAGTTTATTTCAATGGCACCTGTAGGCAGTATATGAGGTCGGACTAAAATTGCAACACTATGCGAAAGAAATGATTCCAATAATGCAATTACCTTCATCCTATTTTTTCCTGATGAGTTCTTGTTGAAATTATAGACCATCTTATTTATAAGATACCTCATCAAATTTCTCCACCGGATTCATCATATACGTCTGCACACTATTATCTTTCAACACCTCCACAACCCGAAACCCTTTATAATCTGTACCCCAACTACCGCCAATGTGCGAATCGTATAAGTGTGGAGTGGCCCCCAGCATTTTTTCGCCATCCTGGTCGTGATCGTGTCCGTGAAAAACGGCTTTTACATTTGGATACTTTTGTATCAAGTCGGCATAAGCCGGATTGTCGATACTGTTTGGGCGTCCACTTTTGCTGGCCGATGTGCAGAAAGAGAAAAATGTTTTGCTTGCGATGTGCTTCCAATTTTTCCTCCAGCCATTTCAGATCAGGTGAAAGGTATTCGCCTTTTTCGTTAGAGGTGGACATCATTAAAAAAACCTGTTTGCGAAACACCCTTTCATAGTTGAATGGTACGCCCCAGGTTTCCTGCCATTGTGCTGCGCTTACATGGTCATGGTTGCCTTGTGTTACACAGTACGGAACCGCTACTTTTCAACATGCGGTTTAAGTTGTAACATCAATTCTGGTTTATCGTGAATCAGGTCTCCGTTCAGTACACAGACATCAAGCGGAAGCTCTTTAGGAAACGTATTGATGTGTGAAACGAACGTTGTGATGAATTGATCGAACTCGGTATTGGGTTGCCCGTAATGACTATCGCTACCCACGGCAAAACGCAACACCACGTTTTTCCGGTTGCTAAAAATGGAAGTTGCAGAAATAAATTGACCACCCGCAATCAGGTAAGCGGAAGATAAGGCAAAGCCTTTCAGAAATTTTCTGCGTGAGTTTCTGTTGTTGTGTTTAGCTTCCATGCTTTATACCTACCAATGTCAATTCTACCACAATCAGGTTCTTGTTAAAATTTGAATAAAGCAGTTTTACCAAATCTTTATTTTGCAGGTTGTTGGCGAACTCAAAACCCCGGTCAAACTCTTCCGATGGCCAGTTCAAAAATTCCATCACATTTCCCATGCTTCCTTTCTTAACGAGACTTTGTAATACATGCCGTTCGGTTTCGGTTAAATCCATAGGTTGTTCGTTAAGTGCTAAAGGTAAATTTATTTTTGTTTACTTTGTTTGGGTGGTGGGCTAAGAAGACTCAAAGCCCTAAGGCTGCAAAAAATCCTTCTCGTCTTTGTCAGAAATAAGTTATGAAAACTTTTGTGGTTCTTTTTCTAATTGGATGGAATACAGGCTTACAGGCTCAGTCCACGCAAGACCTCTCCTGGCTTGCCGGTACCTGGCATCGCGCCAATGTAAAAGCTGGTCGCACGGCACATGAACGTTGGGTTAAAACTGCTGATGGCCTGCAGGGGTGGGGCGTAAGTATGAACGGGGTTGATACTTCTTTTGTTGAGAAATTGCGAATTGTTAGTAAAGACAATAAACTTTATTATGTGGCCGATGTGCCCCAGAATAAGGAGTTAACTTATTTTTTGATTACCGAAGTTACGCCTACCTCGTTTGTGTGTGAAAATCCGAAACATGATTTTCCAAAGAAGATTGCGTATCAACTTGATGGAAATAAGCTGAAGGCCACAATTTCAGACGATGGTAAGTCGATTGATTATTTTTTTGAGCGAAAAGAGTAGGTTGTCATTCTGGTCCGGAATCCCGAAGAGATTCTGTATCATTTATGAATTGATATAATCCATCCCTACGGGATTTAAAATCCATGTCCGAATTTATTTCTACCGATATGTAGTGCCATATGGGCCTGCTTTGATACTGTTAGGAATCAATGTCAGTTACATTTCATCCCTACGGGATGAGAAATTCAAATTTGAATCTAAATCTAAATCTACCAACATGTAGTCCCTACGGGACCGTGTTGATGCTGTTACGAATCCATGTATTGATGCCGTTAGGCACCTTGTATCAGTAGAATATTTTGATATATTCATTCATCGTGCCGTAGGCACGAAATATTTTAACTTTATCATTATTCAGCCCTCGGCACGACTGGCGTTAAGGTTCAGGTATCGCTATCTTTAGAAATTCAGCTAACCTTTATTGTACATGAGATTGCATTGATGCCGTTAGGCATCCTATATTGGTAGAATGTTTATCAATATATTCATTCACGTGCCGTAGGCACGAAATATTTTAATCCCGATCTTGTTTCAGATCCACCTGTGCTTCAATTCTTTGTTGTATCAACTCGTTTGCTTGTGACATTGCCATTTCCACGGAAGTACGTTCATCCACCAGGCTGATTACCTGATTCAATCCTGCGTTGCGCCATTCTGTTTCTGTTAATTCATTTTTTCCCACCACGGCAATAACGGGTTTGTTAAAACGCTTTGCCATGGCCGTAATTCCAGCCACTACTTTTCCGGAAAGGGTTTGACTATCCAACTTTCCTTCTCCGGTAATGATGAGATCGGCCTGTCGGATGGCGGCATCTACCGCTAACGTTTCTATTACATATTCAACACCTCGCATAAGCCTGGCATTGAGAAATGCTTTGGCACCAGCGCCTAACCCACCGGCCGCACCGGCACCGGCAAAATGTGTTGAGATCTTTATTTGGGTTTCAACCACGCGGGCAAAATTCTGCAGACCAGAATCCAATCGCACTACATCGCGTTCGCTTGCACCTTTCTGTGGCGCAAACACACGGGCAGCGCCTTGTTCGCCATAAAGCGGATTGGTTACATCGCACAACACAACAAATTCGGTTTGGAGCAACCGGTTGTTAACCTGCGATTGATCGATCGAAGTTAATTGCTCCAGACTTTCTCCAATTGGAACCAGTTCCTTTTTGTGTTGATCATAAAACCGATAGCCGAGTGCATGGGCCATGCCTATGCCGGCATCGTTGGTGGCACTGCCGCCAATAGCCAGCACAATTTTTTTTACGTTGTGTTGTAAAGCATGCGCGATGAGTTCGCCAGTTCCCAGTGTTGTTGTCTTTAGTGGATTGGGTTCCCACGGGGTAAGCAATTGCAATCCCGAAGCAGAAGCCATTTCAAGAAATACAGTTTGTCCATCGCCCGAAATGCCATAGCCGGCCTTTACCTTCCTGAAAAGAGGATCGTGTACTGTGCATTCAATCCAACTTCCGTTGGTGTGCTCGGTTAACAAAGCAGCAGTACCTTCACCACCATCAGCTATCGGCAATAGCCGAAGGTGAAGCAAGGGATTTAATGTTCGCAACCCTTCACCAATTGCGTCACAAACACCCTGTGCCGAAAGAGAACCTTTAAACTTATCGGGAGCAATCAGAATATTCACAACAGAAAGATTAGGATGGAAACAAGCCACGCGGTTATTCCCTGTGCCAGTGTAATGAGTGTGTAACTTTTGTAGGCATCGCGTTCGGCAATATTGCCAAATTGCGAAACCACCCAGAAGTACGAATCGTTGGCATGCGAAACCGCCATGGCCCCACCGCCAATAGCCAGCACAAGCGTGGCGAGATCGAGTGGTGCTATAAACCCTGCAGCACTTGTTAATGGTGCAAGGATTGAACTGGTAATGATGATGGCCGAAGTGGAGGAACCTTGCGCGGTTTTCAGTATCGCGGCAAGCCCAAAGGCAATGAAGAGAAAGATAACGCCATTGGCTTGTGAAGTGCTCAACATATCTTTCAACAGCACATCCAGGCCGCAGGATTTTATCACACTGCCAAAAGCACCGCCTGCTCCTGTAATCAACAGAATAATACCGGCATCTTTCAGCGCTTCCGAAAGCCAGGCAGGCCAGGCTGTTTTTTGCTTTCCGCGAATGAGTAGAAATGAAAACAGCAACCCAATCAGCAAGGCAACGGCCGGATTACCGATAATCTGCAACACCGAATTCCAACTTTGTAAACCAGAAATCAGCGTAGGCAACGAAGCCATCGTAATCAGTAAAATCGGAATCACTAACGGTAAAAAGATAAGCAGGGCAGGGTGAGGGTCTGTTTCTGTTGTGGTTGTTTCATGCGCCAGGGTTTTAATCTTCAGTCCCAATCTTTTTGATAAGAAATAAGCCACACCTGCTACCGGTATGCTGCCGGCCAGCCCGATGAGCATGACCAAACCCAGGTGCAGGGTGGCCCCGAGATTGGCGGCTGCGGCCAAAGGACCGGGAGTTGGCGGCACCAAGGTATGGGTTGTATATAAACCCGATGCGAGCGCTAATGAAAGTTGCGCGGATGGCGTTGATGTGGATGCCAATGCCGGAATCAGCCGCGATAAAATAATAAACCCCGAATCGCAGAAGACAGGAATACCTACCAACACCCCGATTGCCGACATGGCCAGTACGGTGCGCGAGGGTCCGAATGCAGAGATAATTTTCGTGCCCAGTGCGGCCATGGCTCCAGTTTTTTCCATCACCATACCCAGGCACGATCCAATGGCTACCAGAAATCCGATTTGTTGTAGCAGCGAACCAAAACCAGTCTGCATGCTGGTTAATATTTCGATAAAGGGTTTACCCATGATTACACCAAACAGCATCGCGGCAAGCAATAAGGCAAAGAAGGGATGAAGTTTTAATCGCGAAACAGCGATGAGTACTGCCACGGAAATAACTAACGCGATTACAATTTGAATCATTGGCGAAACGGATAGTAGCGAAACACTTGCCCGGCTTTAAAGTCGGTGACTTCGGCAGGAAGTTCAATAAATCCATCTACGGCTTTCAGGTTAGCGAAATCGCCTGAGCCACCACCGGCATCCGGATATGCTTTGAGTTGACTCATTTCATTTTTCACTTTCACCTGTAAAAAATAAGTGAGCGCTGGTTTGAAAGAAAAATTTTGTGCCAGCACTACTTGTTGCACCGGTTGTTCGCAGCCCAGGCTTTTCAGTAACCATGGTTTGATGTAACGGTAAAAGCACATGTAGGTAGAAACCGGATTCCCCGGAAGGGCAAACACCACATGCTTTGCCGAGGTACCAAACCACAAGGGCTTGCCGGGCCGTTGACTTACCTGGTGAAATCTTTTTTGTATTCCGTTACGCTCCAGCGTTTGTGGAATGTAATCATACTTACCTTTTGATACGCCACCTGAGAAAATTATGAGGGAATAATGTTGTAGAATTTTTTTTACCTCGGCATCCAATAACTCTGGTTGATCGGGCAAGTGAAACTGATCGGCCGCACAACCCAATTCGCGCAAAGCAGCTTGCAGGGCATAGCTGTTCGATCTGCGGATTTGGTAGGGTAGTGGAATGAGTTCAACCGGAATCAATTCATCGCCTGTGGAGATGATGGCGGTTTTCGGAAAGGCTGCCACCTGAATTTTCTTTTTGCCTACTGCTGCCATTAGTGCAACTTCGGCTGGTGAAATTTTTATTCCCGGCAGAAGTAATTCCGAATTTGCCCGGGCATCTACTCCTTGTTTATGAATATTTTCACCGCGTTCTATTTTTTCGATGGTGATGTTGGCTTTGCCATCTTTGATTAACACATTTTCATAAGGCACCACGGTATCGGTACCGAGGGGCAGCATGGCTCCTGTCATCACTTCAATACAGGCTTGTGTATTGGTTAGTTGTTTTTGTTGTTGCCCGGCCGCCTGAATGCTTTCGATGGTAAATGAGAGGTTTCCGGTTTGCCATGCTTCGAATGCGATGGCGATTCCATCCATGCTTACGCGGTCAAAGGGAGGAAAGTCGCGATCGGCCCGCACCACTTCTCTCAGCACGCGGCCACACGCTTCCTGAATAGAAACTTCTTCCACACCCGTTTCGATGGAGTGGGAGAGAATAATGGCCGAAGCTTCTGATACGGTTATCATTTGTTAGCGTTGAGATGGCGTATCCTTCAATAAATAGGCAATGTAAATTAACGACAAAATTGATTATTTTTGAGATTGCGAAGATAAATCCGAATGAAAGCAGCAGATTTAAAATTTAGTCTTATTGATACTTATCTCGGACTCTTGAATACTTTAAGTCCTGAAGGCAAACTTGAACTTATATCCCGGCTTTCAGATTCATTAAAGGGTTCGAAAAGACCATCCAATAAATCTATTGATGAGCTTTATGGGGCTTTCTTCTCAAAACAATCGGCAGATGAAATAATTGCCGACCTAAAAAGAAGCAGAAAGTTTGACCGAAAGACTGAAGCGCTTTGAGTAAGTACCTGCTTGATACCAATATTTGTATTTATTTTTTGAAGGGTCAGTATAACCTTAATAAAAAGCTGGAAGAGGTTAAGCTTGAAAATTGTTTTATCTCAGAAATAACTATTGCCGAGCTAAAGTTCGGAGCGGAGAATAGTGAGAGCAAGGAAAAAAACAGAAATACTGTTGATGAATTTGTAAGCAAATTTACAATCATACCGATCTTCAGTGCTCTTGATGTTTATGCCAGCGAAAAAGCGCGTCTCAGAAAATCAGGAAGTTTGCTGGATGACTTCGACCTATTGATTGGGGCTACAGCAATAGCAAACAACCTGATTCTGGTAACGAGAAATGTTTCGGACTTTGAAAGACTAAAAGGAATTGAACTTGAAAATTGGGTGGCTAACTAAAATGTACCGATCAGTCAGAAGCAATAATGGCAAATGAAGAAACAATTTACACATATTGACGCCTCCGGCAACCCTAAAATGGTAGATGTATCGGAGAAACGAGTAACCAAACGTGTAGCAAAAGCTCAGGCAGTCGTGCTTTTGGGTAAGGAAATCGTATCGCAAATCAAAAACAACGAATTGATTACCAAAAAGGGCCCTGTATTTCATACCGCTATCGTTGCGGGTGTAATGGCAGCCAAAAAAACACATGAACTGATTCCGTTTTGTCACCCGTTGGCACTGGAAGATTGCCAGGTACAAATTACGGTAGATGGCAAGCAGGTAATTATTACCACCGAAGCAAGACTGGAAGGTAAAACCGGGGTTGAAATGGAAGCGCTTACCGCAGCCACCGTTGCTGCACTTACGGTATATGATATGTGCAAGGCGCTATCGCACAATATTTTAATTAAAGAGGTAAAGCTGATGGCCAAGTCGGGGGGAAAAAAAGATTTTTTGCGAAAAACATAACGTTCAATCCCGCCAATCCCTCCAAAGCGACAGAATTTTTTAAGGTAGTTTTTATCAGGGCATTATTCGTAAGTAGCGATTTATTAATCACTTACAAGTGTGTTGATTAACCAAACTTTGAAGTAGAATTTTTAAAGTGCACCAACATTTTGTGTTAGATAAACTTTTTTCGTGATCAACAGGTTATCTTTGAGTGTCTAAATATTTGTTGGCTATGAAAATCATTGACAGAAATTTCCTACTCAATCCCATTAACCGCGAATTGCTGTTGGTGGTAGGGGCAGGCCTTTTAATAGCTGTTGCGATTATCACCTTTGCGGTGATGATTGCAAGCCAGATTTAAGGATGCGCGGATACCCATTGGTCCCCATCGCGGAAAAATTCTTTTTTCCAGATGGGGACTGTTTTTTTTAAGGTGTCGATAATAAACTGACAGGCTTCAAATGAGTCTTTCCGATGCGGGGTGGATATTGCTACTGCCACTGCTATTTCACCGGGCATTAGAGTGCCGGTTCGGTGGCTGAAAGCCCACCCGGTAAGATTCCATTTTTTTTTAGCCATATCAATAACTTTTTGAATTTCATTGATGGCCATCGGTTCATACGCTTCATACTCCAGTTTAACTACTTCCTTTCCGGCAGTTTGATTGCGTACCGTACCTATAAACACACTTACTGCGCCTGCTTGCCGGGCGGTAGCGGCATCAATAATTTTAGAAGTGTCGATGGGTGGGTAGTAAGTTCTATCATCGATGTTTAGTTTGGCCGGAATCTTTTTATGAAAACTGGTGAGATCGAGTATCCAGTAGTTTTCAGTAGCAAATTGCAAGATGTGATAAATACCCTTGTCATCCACCCTATAAAGCCGCATGCAACCACGCACCACAAAATTAAAATACTCGCATACATCGCCATGCTGAAGCGCAAATTGTTTTTTTAAGAAACAGGTGCGGATGAAATTTGGCACGTACCAACTCTCTTCGGCCGGATTCAGCGGAATGAGTTTATTAAAATAATCCAGCAGGGGCTGGGTGTTGGGCAAGCCAGGCTTTGTTTCCATTCGATTACGATGCACTCAAAGGTAATAATGAAGCTGGATTTACCCATCAGATGGTGGGATGTGCGGCTTACGGTTTGCCCAACATCTTATCAATTCGAACAAACCTGTATCCTTTGGCTTTCAGTTGTTCAAGCAGTTGATCCAGTTTGTGATAGAATTTATCCGTACGCCTGGGATCGGTGCCAATGTGAATCAGCAAAATAAATCCGTTGAGCCCATTGCGATCTTTTAGTTCATAAGCCAGTATGGAATTATAAATTGTTTCTGAATCAACATAAGAACGGCCCATTTCCGGATGGGTATAGTCTGCGGTAGAACGGGTGCCCGGAGTAAAATTGATGAGTTGAAGATTTAACTGGCGGGCCCAGCTAACAATTTCTTTGTTGTACCACTCATACGGTGGAATGAAGTAAGGCGCCTCCGATTGCCGGATGCCAACGTCTGCCATCTTTTTGTAGTTGTTCAGTAAATCTGTAGCAAATGTATTTTGATCAATCAATAAACTATCGCGCTTAGTCCAGTCTGCGTAAAGCAAATGCCGGTCAGAATGGGCGCCCAGGTAATGGCCTTTTGCTTTAAGTTTTTTGATAAGAGATTGGAATATAACGTTGGCGTAAAAATTACCTGTAAAAAAGAAGGAGCCTTTCACTTTATGTTTGCGTAAGGTGCTCAGGATGTGCTCGCCACCATCGGCAAACTCATCGCCAGTAAACACCAGGGCTATTTCCTTGCGCAGCGTATCGCCCCGGATGATAGCACCAAACTGATCTGTTACACCGTTACCGGATTGGGCAAGTGCATTGCCCGTTAGGGTAAGTAATACAATTAACCAGGGTAGGCGCGTCATCAGTCGGGTGAACCTTTCATTGCAATCTGAGATGAATGGTTTCTGAAAATCAATTTAGTGAATTTCTGTATTCCATCGGGGTAGTTCCGGTATGTTGTTTAAATACACGCGTAAAATGTTGCGGATATTTGAAGCCCAGTTCATACGCAATTTCCTGCACCGATTTATTGGTATCGTAGATTTTTTCTTTGGCCACATCAATCAACTTCAGGTGGATGTACTCGTTGGCGGTTTTGCCGGTTTCTTTTTTGATCAGATCGCCAAAATAGTTGGGCGATAGATTTAATTCTCCCGCACAATAGGCAACGGAGGGCAACCCAACTTCCTGGGGCGCGTCAGAGTTAAAGAAAGTTTTCAATACTGTTTCAAAGCGTTCAAGAATACCTTTGTTGGAGTTGTCGCGCGTGATGAACTGGCGATCATAAAAACGCACACAGTAATTCAGAAATAATTCAATGTTGGATGCAATCAGCGTTTTACTGTGTTTGTCAACCGCGTGTTCCAACTCGTATCTGATTTTTGAAAAGCAATCCATGATGATTTGCCTTTCGCGCTCCGACAAGTGCAGGGCTTCGTTGGTAGTATAGGAGAAAAAAGAGTAGTCGTTCATTTTGCGTGCTAGTGAAGTGCCGCGCATAAAATCGGCATGAAACACCAGCGCAAGCCCCTGGGGCTGATAATATTCATCGCCTTGCGAACCAATCACCTGGCCGGGGGCCAGAAATACCAGCGTTCCTTCTTCGTAGTCATAGTTGCTGATGCCATACTTAAGATCACCGCATTTAACCTCTTTCAAAAACACAACATAAAATCCATAGCTCATCTTTCTCAGTTGCCGGGGTGCTGCTTTTGATAAATCAACAACACTTACCAGCGGATGCAGCGTTTCATTTCTGTTAAATGCATTGTACTGACCAATCGTATCAAATCTTAATATCTCTTCCATAGCCGTGCGTATTATTTCTATTCAAAATTAGGTGTTCCTGCGCTTACTTCGGCAGGGGCTACCCCAAATCCGTAAAATTGGTAGGTGAAACCGTAATTCATATACCTTTCAGGAGCGGGTATTCCATCACCTTTGCTATGAAAAAAAGATCGAGGCAAAACATTATGAAACATAGACAGCTTGGGAAGCACGGTCCGGAAGTATCTGCCATCGGACTTGGCTGCATGGGATTAAGTTTTGGATACGGACCAGCTACCGACAGGAAAGAAGCAGTAAAGTTGATCCGGAGAGCGTATGAACTCGGTGTAAATTTCTTTGACTCGGCCGAAGCGTATGGACCGTTCATTAACGAAGAACTTCTGGGCGAAGCAGTTCAACCTTTTCGCAATGAAGTAGTACTGGCCACTAAATTCGGTTTTAAAGGGGGCAACTCCACAGCCGGGTTGGATAGCCGTCCTGAAAACATCAGGCGGTTGCCGAGGCGTCTTTAAAAAGATTGAAGACAGACCGGATCGATTTGTTTTATCAACACCGTGTTGATCCGGCTGTTCCTATCGAGGAAGTAGCGGGCACGGTAAAAGAACTTATTGCCGAAGGTAAAGTAAAATATTTCGGTTTATCTGAAGCAGGAGTTCAAACCATACGCAGGGCGCACGCAGTTGTTCCGGTAGCGGCCCTTCAAAGTGAGTATTCACTTTGGTGGAGGGAGCCAGAGCAAGAGATTTTGCCCGCGCTTAAAGAACTGGGAATTGGATTTGTTCCATTCAGCCCCCTTGGCAAAGGCTTTCTTACAGGAGCAATTAATTCTAACACCCAATTTGATAAAACAGATTTTCGCAACGTGGTGCCTCGTTTTAATGAGGACAATCGAAAAGCAAACCAGGTGGTTGTTGACAAGGTAACGGAGTTTGCTAAAAAAGAAGAACGCATCACCTGCACAGGTTGCCCTTGCCTGGGTACTTGCGCAAGAACCATGGATTGTACCGATTCCCGGCACAACAAAAATTCATCGGTTAGAGGAAAATCTGAAAGCCGAACAACTCACGTTGTCGAGGGAAGATTTGAATGAAATTGAACGTGCATTCTCGCAGATTGAAATTCAGGGGGCACGCTATCCACAGCATTTGCAGTCAAGAGTTGATCGCTAAACATAAAGAAGGAAAGTATGAAGTATCTTGTAGTAATGACACTCGCAATTGCAGCCAGTATTGATACCCTTACGGCTCAAACGAATCAAAAAATTAAGAAACAAAATCCTTTCACGTTGGTATATGAGGGTGCCCTTACTGGGAATGTGAAAGATAAGGTGAACATCCATCCCGTGCGGTATAAACTGAATGGAATTGATATTGCAGCAAATGTTTACACACCGGCTAACTATGACCCAACCAAAAAGTATCCGGCAGTTGTAGTTGCTCATCCCAACGGTGGAGTAAAAGAACAAGCTTCCGGACTTTATGCGCAGCGTTTGGCGGAATCGGGCTTTATCACCATCGCTGCGGATGCAGCCTTTCAGGGTGCAAGCGGTGGAGAACCCCGACACACGGACAAGCCTGCCTTCCGCATTGACGACATCCATGGTATGGCTGATTTCATTACCCATTACGCAGGTGTAGATGCGAACCGTCTCGGTGTGCTTGGCATTTGCGGGGGAGGTGGTTACACCATCAAGGCGGCCCAGTCGGACAAGAGGTTTAAGGCCGTATCAACCCTAAGCATGTTCAACACAGGCGAAGTAAGACGCAATGGATTTCAAAATTCGCAGACTGCAACAATTCAGGAACGCCTGCAAAAAGCATCGGAAGCACGGGCACAAGAAATAGCCGGTGGTGAAATAATTTACGCGGGCGTGGCAAGTATAACCGATGAAGAAATCGCAAAAACGCCAACCGATTTATATCGCGAGGGGTACCAGTATTATTACCGAACGCATGCGCATCCAAACTCCACCTTCCTGTACACCATGAGCAGCTTACTGGATTTGATGACCTGGGATGCAACCACCAATATGGATTTATTAACGCAGCCCCTCTTGATGATTGCGGGAAGCAAAGCGGATACAAAATATATGACAGACGATGCGTTCAACAAGGCAACGAATGCGAAGAGTAAGGAGCTTTTTGTTCTTGAAGGGGCAACGCATATACAAAGTTATTGGAAGCAGGAGTACGTGGATAAAGCGATCCATAAATTGACCGATTTCTTTAATAAGAATCTGGATTCTGGAAAACAAAACTAACATGAAGAAAAGCACGTTTACCTGGGTAGTCATTTTTGCCTTCGTTCTTTCATCGTGCGTTCCACAGCGCGATAATGCAACGGAAACGAATCTCACTTTTCCAAAAGGCAACAAAATCAATAACGCCAACTTCACAGGAACCGCGTATCTCCAACCGCTAATGGAAGCAGACAGCATCAATCCAACTTCTGTTGCAACGTCACTTTCGAAGCAGGTACCCGCACCAAATGGCACAAGCATCCCGGAGGACAAATTCTATTGGTGATGCATGGCGTTGGATATTACCAGGAGGAAGGTCAGGCAAAAAGAATACTTCGAAAAGGGGATGTAATCAAATGTCCGGCCAATGTACCGCACTGGCATGGGGCGAGTGCGGATACTGCATTTGCTCACGTTGCGATCACCAATCGCCACCTTGGAGAGACGGTATGGCTGAATGAAGTAACCGATGAAGAGTATAAACAATAACCAGATCGATACGGCCTTTGTTTGAACAATGGTCAGGAAAAAATAGGAATAAAACTTTTACTCATGATGCATAACAGAAGAAACAGCATTGTCATTTTATTCATCATACTTAGTTCATGTTTGAGCTACGGTCAAAAGAGACAACCCATTGTCATTCAGGATCAGGGAAGCTTTGCGGTGGGCGGATCTGTTGTTACCGCACCCGGAAAATTTGACCCGATCAAACATGGAGCATTCAATCCGGCAAACCAAAGTACTGAAGGGCAAACATTGCATGGAGACCATGCGTATGTCTTTTATCAGATTCCTGACAAGGCACGGAAACTTCCGCTGGTGATGTGGCATGGTTACGGACAATTTTCAAAAACATGGGAGACAACTCCGGATGGTCGTGAAGGGTATCAAAATATTTTTCTTCGTCAACGCTTTCCGGTTTATCTGATTGATCAACCGAGACGAGGCCGTGCAGCACGTGGAACTGTGGGTGGAACGATCACGGCATCGCCTGAAGATCAATTGTGGTTTGGAATATTCCGCTTAGGAGTAGGCAATGAGTTTTATCCCGGTGTACAATTCTCCAAAGACCCGGAAGCACTCAATCAGTATTTCCGTCAAATGGTTCCTAACATTGGGCCCATTGATCTTGAAGTTAATGCAAAAGCGATGTCTGCACTGTTCGACAAAATAGGTGAGGGAATTCTTGTTACACATTCGCACAGTGGCGGACAAGGTTGGATGACTGCCGTTAAAAACACGAATATAAAAGCAATCGTGTCTTATGAGCCTGCCAGTAATTTTTTATTCCCGGAAGGACAAGTACCGGAAACAATCACCTATGTGGGTGGAAGCCTGAGGGCAGTGGGTGTTCCGATGGCCGATTTTATGAAACTTACCAAAATTCCAATTGTGATTTACTATGGTGATAATATCCCTTCACAGCCAGTTGAAAATCCAGGTCAGGAACAATGGCGTGCAGCACTCACGATGGCTAAGCGATGGGCGGAAGCAGTAAATAAACTCGGTGGTGATGTAACCGTTGTTCACCTTCCTGAAATCGGGATAAAAGGCAACACACATTTTCCATTCTCGGATCTGAACAACTTGGAAATAGCCGGCCTTATGTTGAAGTGGCTAAAAGATAAAGGACTCGATAAATAATTATAGATGAAGATTATGAAACAACTATTTTTTCTCACCCTGATAACATGCGGCATTCCCTTTAAGAGTATGGCGCAGGATAACGATATTTTTCCGAGAGGCGAAAAAGCAGCCAATGTACACCATGTAGGCAATGTATGGCTGAATGAATTAAGTCCGGCAGATAAGGTTTTCAGTTATAGCACCGCGGTTGCCACGTTCGATGCGGGCGCCAGGCTCGATTGGCACAGTCATCCGGGCGGACAGATTCTGCTTATCACGCAAGGCGTTGGGTACTACCAGGAACGAGGACAGGCGAAACAAATAGTACGCAAAGGCGATGTCATTAAATGCCAGCCTGGTGTTGAGCATTGGCATGGCGCTACGCCTGAGAGCGGAGTAACCTACGTGGCAACTTCTCCTGCCCAAAATGGCAAAACGGTTTGGTTGAAGCGTGTTACGGATGAAGAATATGGGTCAGGCGCATCAACTACAAGTCCCTCTGCCAGCGCCACCACCCCGGAGCAGGAAGTGCTTGCACTTTCGAAGGATAAGTGGACGTGGATGGCAGACAAGAATGTTGACAAGCTAAACGATCTATTCGATGACCAATCTGTGTTCGTTCACATGGGTGGATCGTGGGGAAAAGCACAAGAACTTGATGTAATCAGGAGCGGTGGTATTCATTACAAAAAGGCCGATGTGCATGAAGCTTCTGTGCAAATAATTGGTAACACGGCAATCGTGCTAAATCGCATCACCTTGCTGGCCGTTGTAGGTGGAAACGAAGTAACCAATCCGTTTATCGTAACGGAGGTTTACACGAAAGAGAACGGAAAGTGGAAAATGGGATCCTTGTCGTTTACCAGAACAATGGGCCCGGGAAATGATCAACCCAGAAAGTAATACGATATACCAAACTGTGTCTTGAAGCTACTAACGATAATATTTGCGCTCACGACCATTTGCTGTTCCTCACAGGACAGCGCTACGGAATCAAAGGACATTGTAGCCGATCGTTCGGAGAGAGTTCTTATTGTTTATCTATCACGTACTAACAATACGAAAGCAATCGCTGAAATCATTCATGAAAAGGTGGGTGGAGATCTTGTTGCGCTGGAGTTGGTAAACCCATACCCGGAAGATTACAAAACCATTGTGGCGCAGGTGGCTAAAGAAAATGAAACCGGATTTCTGCCACCGTTAAAAACAAAGATTGATAACATGGAAACCTATGAAGTTGTATTTGTCGGATTTCCAACATGGGGTATGCAGTTGCCCCCGCCTGTGAAAAGCTTCTTGAATCAATACAACCTCAGCGGAAAAACTGTCATTCCATTTAACACGAATGGAGGCTATGGAGTTGGCAGCGCTTTCAGCACAGTAAAGAAGTTATGCCCCGATAGCGAAGTGGTTGAAGGATTCTCTACGAAAGGCGGAGTGGAGCGTGATGGTATTCTTTTCGTGATGGAAGGGGAAAAAGAAAAGGAAGCGCGGCTTGAGATTGAACAGTAGTTGCGGAAGATCAAGATGATTAAATAGAAGCATTCAACGATGAAGAAAATTACAACTTACCTGACTATTTTGTTCGTGCTCATATGTCAAGCAGTACAAGCACAGGAGCAACCGGGAGCAAAAACTCTTTCAGAGAAACAGAAAGGCATTGTGCAGATGGCTGCCCTTGCTGCAAAAGGTGATCTGGAAAAGTTGAAGGTTGCCATTCATGAAAGTTTGGATGCCGGACTGACTGTGAACGAATGCAAGGAAGTGTTTCTTCATGCCTATGCCTATTGCGGGTTTCCAAGAAGTATTCAGGGGCTTAACACGTTAATGGCTGCCCTTGATGAAAGAAAGGCCAAAGGGATAATCGACAAGGAGGGGAGAGAAGCTACTCCCGTTCATGATACAAATAAGTATGAGACCGGATGGAAAAACCTGGCAAAACTCCGGGGACAATCCACAGATGGACCAATTCAGAAACCGACCTCAGGTTATGGAGCGTTTAGTCCGGAGATGGACCGGTTTCTCAAAGAACATTTGTTTGCCGATCTGTTTTCACGGGATGTGCTGACTTTTGCTGAGCGGGAACTGACCACCATTTCGGTATTGATTGCGCTGGGTAAAGGGGTTGAACCGATGCTCAGGTCTCATCTTGGTTTAACACTCAGGCAAGGCATTACAAAAAGTCAAATTGAAGAGGTGTTTACACTAATTGAAAAATCAGTTGGCAAGGCAGATGCAGATGCTGCCCGGAAAGTATTTTCAGAAATATCGTCTCGAAATTGAGACACACAACTTGATAAATAAAACTATCCAACAGATAAACAATTAATGTATGAAAAAGTTACTCATCGGAATTATCACCATGTTATGCATCACCTCCCTGCACGCTCAGCAAAACTCTGCGCCAGCAGTACAAACAAAATCCGGAATTGTAAGGGGAGGTCTTGAAGGAGATGTATCCTACTTCAAAGGCATTCCTTATGCGGCACCTCCCATTGGTGAATTCCGTTGGCGGCCACCCCAACCGGTAGCGCCATGGAAAGATGTGCGCGATGCATCCCAGGATTGTGCGGATTGTCCGCAGCGTGCGTGGCCGGGTTCTACCACCAAACAATCGGAAGATTGTCTTTTTCTAAATGTATGGACACCTGCTTCCGCAATCGGAAAGTCAAAATTGCCGGTTATGTTCTGGATTCATGGCGGTGGTTTTACAGGAGGAAGTGGCTCGGGCCCCGGTTCATCGGGAGTAGCATTTGCCAAACAAGGCGTTATTCTTGTTACGATAAATTACAGGCTCGGGCGGCTTGGTCATTTTGCATTCCCTGCACTAAGCAAAGAACACCCGGAAGAATTTAAAGGCAGTTATGCATTCATGGATCAGATTGCGGCACTCAAGTGGGTGAAGGAAAACATTGCAGCCTTTGGTGGTGATCCGAATAACGTTACAATTTTTGGTTTCTCTGCCGGAGGTGTCGCGGTGCATTCACTTTTGACAATACCAGATGCAAAAGGTCTTTTCCATAAAGCGATTGGCCACTCCAGCGGTGGTCGTGCCGGTGTGCTTACCGGAAGACCCATCAACAAAGAAAACGCTGATCCGTTGTACGCTGTTTCAGCAGAAACCATTGGCGTAAACTTCGCGAAGAGACACAAGATCACAGGCACAAATGCCGATGCACTTGCAAAACTTCGGGCACTTACAGCAGATGAAATTGTTGACGGAGGGCAGGAGAACGACAGCACCGGTACGCGAACGTATTCAGGTCCTATCCTCGATGGAAAGTTTGTAGTAGAAACATCGGAGAGTGCGTACATGGCCGGTAGGCAGGCACAGGTTCCGCTTATGATCGGAAACTCCAGCGCAGAAATTGGCGGACCCTTCGTGAGCAATGCTACTTCCAAAGAAGCCTTGTTTGCTCTTTTTGGTGACCTTCAGGCGGAGGCGAAAGCTGCTTACGATCCGGATGGCAACAAAGAATTTGCAGAAGTACAAACCCTGTTCAATACCGATTGGGTGTGGGCGGAGCCTGCACGCATGACGGCAAGAACCTTCGTTGCAAAACGTCAACCTGCATACCTGTTTCAATTCGGTTATGTTCCGGTTGCTGCCAGAGAACGTTCACGCTATGGTGCCGGGCATGGATCGGATATTGCTTTTGTCTTTAACACGCTTAACGCACGTTGGGGTGCACCGGCTGAAGCGACTACGGAAGAAAAAGAACTCACGAGAATCATGAATACGTACTGGACCAATTTTGCCAAGACCGGAAATCCCAATGGCAAGGGAGTACCGAACTGGCCGCTCTACGATACGCAGAAAGAAGAAATTCTTATTATTGATTTGGATGGTAAAGTAGCCAGCAAACCCGATCCGCGTAAAGCAAGACTGAATGTGGTGGAGAAAGCTTTTAAGAGGAAGCGGGAGAATATTCAATCGCGTGGTATTTAATATCAAACACTAAATTGCCGGAGGAATCAAAATAAAAGCGAATCATCATGCGTAAGTTCAGAATGGGTCTTGCCTTGTTCTTTTTGTTTGTTGTTCTGTCACACGGATTTGCGCAAACCAATCCGGTCATTGACATATTCCCCAAGGGTACTATCCTGCACGGCAACGTACCGTACCACAATGATCAATTGCCGAAACATCTGCTCGACATTTACCTGCCGGCAAATGCAAAAGGAAAGATTCCGCTGGTTGTTTTTGTTCATGGTGGGGGATGGTTGGTGAATGACAAGTATGCCGACATCGGCTACATGAAGAAAACCGTTGCAGAAATTGTCAGCAGTGGATATGCCCTGGCATCGATCGACTACCGGTTTGCCACGCAAGCTGTCTTTCCGGCCCAGATTCAGGATTGCAATCGTGCGGTTTCATTCCTTATTGATCATGCCGATCAATATGGTTTTGATAAAAACCGGATCGCAGTAATAGGCTTTTCGGCTGGCGGGCACCTGGCTTCGCTTATGGGTCTGTCAAAGAACAATAACATTGAGTCTTTCTTCATGACCGGAACAAACAAGTCGTTCGCATTCAAAGCGGTGGTGGATTTTTACGGTCCCGCTGAGTTGATATTGTTTCCCGGAAACGATGATCCAAAATCACCGGAAAGTCTTCTGATCGGGGCAGCTCCATTGGCTCGTCCTGATTTAGCGAAAGCGGCAAGTCCTGTAACCTATGTTGATAAAGACGATCCTCCCTTCCTGATCATTCATGGAGAGAAAGACGATCTCGTATCTCCAAAACAATCGAAGTTATTGAGTGCGTGGCTGTCGGCAGTAGGCGTTCAAAACGAACTTATCCTGGTAAAAGATGCGCCTCATTTCGGAGAGATGTTCTATACGGATGACATCAGAAGCAGGGTAATCGGGTTTCTTAAAGAGAAATTGAAATAGAAACAGGTGTTCCTTAATGAGGACAATACCTTAACACCGATTGCAGTATGTGTTTTGGAAGTAATAAAAATATTGGACCTTTGTTTAAGAGGGGCACAGCAAGTTTCTGGTGTTCGGTAAGGAGTAACCGGATGATGTAATCGAAAGTTGGGATGAGTGATAAAAAGTCAGATATTTTTGAACGACTGCGGAACGGTGAAACCATTCCTGCCGGTGATCCGCAGGCATACAAAATGCGGGATGCTTCGTATGCCACAAAGAAATTGCTGCTGCAGATGAACAATTCGTCTGATCCTGCGGAAATTAGAAAAATACTTGGGCAAATTACCCATTCGGCTATTGATGAAAGTACTGCCGTGTTTACCCCCTTGTATATCAACTATGGCAGACACACCAAAATCGGGAAGAACGTCTTTATTAACTTTGATTGTGTCTTCCTCGATTTGGGTGGTATCACGATTGAAGATGATGTATTGATTGCGCCCAAAGTGAGTTTGCTCTCAGAAGGGCACCCGGTATCGCCTGAGGGCAGGCATTCATTAATGGTTGGGCATATTCACATTAAAAGGAATGCATGGATTGGTGCCAATGCTACCATCCTGCCGGGGGTAACTGTTGGTGAGAACGCAATTGTTGCCGCTGGTGCTGTTGTTTCCAAAGATGTTCCCGATAATGCTATTGTTGGTGGTATTCCGGCAAGGGTCATTAAAACAATAGATGAAATCTAAAGGAGAGAAAATCTCCCATAGTGTTTGTGATGCAATCACAGAATTGGTTCCGGTTGTTTTATTAATTAAGAGAAGCCCGGTATTCTTTTGGTGAGTGGCCTACATGCTGCTTAAACATTCTGGTAAAGTGAGAGGGGTATTTAAAGCCCAGCGCGTATGCCACCTCACCCACTGATTTGGTCACATCCAGCACCTTCTCCTTGGCCACTTCAATCACCCGAAGTTGAATGTACTCCTGCGCTGTTTTACCGGTTTCTCGTTTAACCAGATCACCAAAGTAGTTGGGTGAAAAGTTCAACTGCTCCGCACAGTAACCAACGGTAGGCAGTCCTGAAGTTTGCGGCAGATCAGAATCAAAGTAGTTGGTCAGTAATTTTTCGAATCTTGACAGCACGTCTTTGTGCGCGAGCTCGCGGGTAACAAACTGGCGATCGTAAAACCGAACACAGTAGTTTAAGAACAACTCAATGTTACTCGCTATCAACGTGCGGCTGTGTTTATCAATATCTCTTGATAATTCATATTTAATTTTTTCAAAGCATTGAAGTACGATATTTCGCTCGGCATCTGAGATATGCAAGGCTTCATTCGCTTCGTAAGAAAAGAAACCGTATTCACCAATGTGCTTTCCAAGATGCGTGCCGTGAATCAGGTCAGGATGAAAAACCAACGTCCATCCGGTTGGCTGAACCATCGTTTGGCGGCCATCAAATCCGAACACCTGTCCCGGAGCAATGCAAAGCAATGTTCCCTCTTCGTAGTCATAGTGATTCCTTCCATATTTAAATTCTCCGCACTTAACATCCTTCAAAAAGATAATGTATAAGTCAGCAGCATAGCGCCCTTCTTTAACAGGGGTTGATTGCGAGTTGTCAATTACACTTGCAAGCGGGTGTAATGTTTTTTGCCCCGGTCCCGGTTGAACTGTGCCACACTTTCTATCTTGATGATTTCTCCCATGGCTGTTGATTTTTTCTCATGTAAATGTAGTTGGCCTCCAGCAATTTTTTCAATGCCGGCACCTGAATCGGGAATTTTGGTAAGTAAAACCGTAATCTGTATAAAGATGCTAGTGGAAATCCGGAGAACTTTGTACTCCCGGTAAGGCAGATTGATTAGCTTGAAGGGTATTACAACCTGTATTGTTCAGGCAATGTTGGCAAATTAGCCGCGGCAAAAACTAATGTACTATGAGACGCACAATTTTAATGATCCTGTTCACTTCGTCATTAGCCAGTGCAATGGCGCAAGTAAACAATAGTAAACAAACTAATACTACAGATATGAACCGAACGGAACGAGCAGCAAAGAAATTCAAAGAGCTCTTTGCCACGGATATCACAGAAAGCAAGACCGATCCTGAACTCATGACCATCCTACAACGCATGATTTTTGGTGAAGTGTTTTTCATCGGCAATCTCGATGACAAGACGCGAGAACTTATCACGATTACAGTTCTCACCACGAATCAGACACTGCCTCAATTGCAGGCACACACCCATGCCGCATTGAATATTGGTGTTACTCCCATTGAAATCAGGGAAGTGATTTATCAGTGCGCTCCATTCATCGGTTATCCAAAAGTTCTGAATGCCGTAGAAACCATGAACAAAGTTTTTGAGAGCAGAGGGATTAAACTTCCGCTTCAGAAGCAGGGTACCGTCAAGGAAGAAGATCGATTTGAAAAAGGTAAGGAGAAGCAAGCCCCGCTTTACGGAGATAAGATGAAAGAGTACATGGCCGGTCTGCCCGATGCGTTGGGCATACAAATACCTACACTACTTACCGAATCTTGCTTTGGTGATTTCTACACGCGAGGCGGTCTTGATACGAAGACAAGAGAACTCATGATTTTTTGTTCACTGGCTGCTTTGGGCGGAACGGAAAGGCAGATGGCTTCGCATGCTGTGGGCAATTTGAAAATAGGTAATACAAAAGAAACCTTGATATCAGCTATGGTTCAAGCCTATCCGTATATGGGTTTCCCGCGACTATCAAATGCAATTGCTGTTATAAAAGAAGCGAAAGTTGAATAGTAAAAGATGAGATCATGAAAAAGAGAAAACTTGGACATAATGGTTTAGAAGTATCAGCGCTTGGCCTGGGATGCATGGGCATGTCATTCGGTTACGCACCCTTTCCGGAAAAGAAAGATATGATCCGGCTGATTCATCGGGCTGTTGATCTGGGTGTCACGTTTTTTGACACGGCCGAAGTGTATGGTCCTTATTCGAATGAAGAATTAGTCGGTGAAGCGCTGGCGCCCATTCGTGATAAAGTGGTGATCGCGACAAAGTTTGGTTTTGCTCCGGCCAATGAAAGCGAAACAAACGGCCCGCGATGGAGTGCACTCAACAGCAGACCGGAACACATACGACAGGTGGTGGAAGGCTCTTTAAAAAGATTGAGAACAGATTACATTGATCTTTACTATCAGCACCGTGTCGATTTGAACGTACCGATTGAAGAGGTAGCGGGTGCGGTGAAGGAACTGATTCAGGAAGGAAAAGTAAAATACTTCGGGCTCTCGGAAGCATCAGCAAATACGATACGAAAAGCGCATGCCGTGCAGCCCGTTACTGCACTACAAAGCGAATACTCACTTTGGTACCGTGAACCGGAGAAAGAAATTATACCAACGCTGGAGGAACTCGGAATCGGCTTTGTACCCTTCAGTCCGCTGGGCAAAGGATTTCTCACCGGAAAAATTACAGAAGACCGGAAATTTGATACTGTTGATATACGAAACACCACGCCAAGATTTGCTCCTGAGGCGCGGAAAGCAAACCGTGTTATTGTTGAACTGCTGGAGGATATCGGAAGAAAGAAGGATGCAAGCCCTGCACAAATCGCATTGGCCTGGCTACTTGCACAAAAACCCTGGATCGCCCCGATTCCGGGTACGACAAAATTGGAAAGACTGGAAGAGAATGTGGGAGCCGCATCGATTGAACTTTCCGCAGAAGAGCTAACGAAGATTGAAGATGCGGTATCACAAATCACGATACAGGGTGCGCGTTACCCGGAAGCTGCTGAGAAAATGACTAACCGGTAAACCAGGATGGTTGATCAACTAGTGAAAGGAGTTGATATATGGATACTTCATTTAACCAGACCAAGTCCATCAACTTACTTTAACCATCTCTTGTTTATGGCACTGCAACAAGAAGTGCAACGTTCAGTGAAAAATACTATGTACTCCCTCTACAATATTCACCTGCGTTTTGATTTGATATATTCCAAAGGTGTTTGGCCTGAGTGCGATTTAAAAAATCTGCTCAAGGACTGTTGAGAGCCAAAGCCCAGGTTGAACGCAGCTGCACTAACGGAATTATTGGACATTAATTCGCTCTTGGTCTTATCGATGATGAAATTATGAATGAAGTGATTAGGGGAATTTCCTGTTTCTTTTTTCACCAAATCTCCAAAATAATTAGTGGAAAGAAATAATTGCTCAGCGCAATATTTTACTGTGGGTATGCCTTCTTTCAACTGCTTTTCGTCACGATAATAATTCTTTAGAACCTGCTCAAATCGTACTAAAATATCATGATTCTCCACTTTCCTATCGGCAAATTGTCTGTTATAAAACCGGAGGCAGTATTCCAGAACAACTTCGATTAAACTAGCGATAATCGTGTTTTGATTTAGCTTGTCGGCATTTTCCAGCTCTTCTTTTATAAGTTCTAAGCATTTAATAAAAATCTTTCTCTCATCAGGCGTCATTTGCAATGCCTCGTTGATGTGGTAAGAAAAATACGTGAACCGGTCCATTTTTCTTTCCACAGAAGTGCCGCGCAATAAATCCGGATGAAAAAGCAAAGCCCAACCTTTTATATCAAACTTTTCTCCATTGTCCTCCACACCACCGATTTGCCCGGGAGATACGGCTATTAAAGTTCCTTCGTCATAATTATAATTCCCCATTCCGTAGGTAAGTTCTTCTAAACGGTCGTCACGCAGAAAAAGGGCGTAAACATTAAATTTTGTGCGACTGTGGCGAATAGGTGTCACAGCCGAAAATGGTATCACACTTACCAGAGGATGCAGGTTTTTGTGCCCTACATAGCGCTCGTAATCAACTACATTGTCTACCTGTAAAATTTTAGTCATCGAAAACTTCAAAATCATGATAAAGTTAACACAAGCTCTCCAAAAAACAGAACTCAGTAAAACAGCTACTAAATACAGTAATCCATATACAGCCAGCCCCACTTTTCAGGCGGACCTTTGCTCTGCATTAAAACAAAAATGAAATCAAATGGAAATCGTTGAAACAAAAGTAGCAGTATTGGATGGTATTGAATTGAACGATGCATCCGTCAGTAAACCATTTTGGAGTGCTGTTTTCTCTATGGCAATGGGTGTTGCCGGTTTAATCGTGGCAGAGTTTTTACCCATTAGCCTGCTCACCCCTATGGCAAATGATCTGGCCATTTCAGAAGGAACGGCCGGACAAATGGTAACCGCTACCGCGGTCATTGCCTTGTTGTCGAGTTTACTAACCGCAGTAGTGACCAAGAAGATCGACAGAAGAACCGTGATCTTGGCGTTCTCTGTCATGCTTATCGCATCAAATTTGCTGGCGGCATTTGCCAATAATTTCTTTGTCCTCTTAACAGGTCGGCTTTTGCTCGGGGTTGCACTGGGTGGTTTCTGGGCAATAGCCGCTGCGGTAGCCATGCGGCTTGTACCCGGTGACCAGGTTGGAAAAGCGTTCTCTATCATATTCGGATCTGTTTCTATAGCCACGGCAATTGCAGCGCCATTGGGAACGTACCTGGGCGAACTGATGGGCTGGCGCGGTACCTTCATGCTGGCGGCTGTTCTTGGTGTTCTTGCTTTTATATGGCAGTTCTTCGCAATGCCTTCTCTTTCTCCGCAAGGCAATACAAGGCTCAGCACCTTGCTGGTAGTAATGAAGCGCCCGCAGATTGGAGCCGGAATGCTTGCGGTGTTGCTGGTATTTGGAGCGCACATGATGGCGTTCACCTACCTGCGCCCATTTTTAGAAACCATCACACATATGTCAGTGCCGGGTATTTCAGCCGTGTTGCTTGCCTTTGGTATCGCCAGTTTTATGGGCACCACCATCAGCGGACCATTGCTCAAAAAATCGTTGAGAGTTTTCCAGGTTGGCGCTCCCGTTGTATTGGTGATGTTAGCCATCGGCCTGGCGTTGTTGGGATCCATTGGGTGGATCGCTTCTTTACTCGTTGCCCTGTGGGGATTTACCTTCGGAAGTGTGCCTGTGGCTTGGTCCACCTGGCTGAGTAAGGCAGTAACCGATGAATCCGAAAGTGCAGGCGGATTGCTTGTAGCAAATATTCAATTAGGAATGGCGATTGGAGCTGCGGCCGGTGGTCTTGTCTTCGACTTCAGCGGTGCTCAATCCATTTTTCTGGCAGGTGCTGTTGTTTTCCTTGCGGCCGTAGTCATCATTTCCAGGGGCATAATACAGAAAAAACACATTCCTGGCAGATAAAACCGATTGTATTCCCGGCCTGCCAGTAATAGTGGTAAATCTTTCAGTAATCCATATAACAACTCACAATCCTAACAGCGTGAAATTTGAACCATCAAAAAAAGCAAAACAAAAACTTAACGCTATGAACATTTCATTTAAAGATAAAGTAGCATTAGTTACGGGCGGTGCATCAGGTATTGGATTCGCAGCCGCAAAAGCATTTGCCGAGGCCGGTGCTTCCGTTGCTCTTGCAGACATCAACGAAAGTGCTGCATTGAAAGCTTCCAAAGAGTTGGAATCACTTGGATATAAAGTACTAGCCATTAAATGTGATGTAACCAATGAAATGGAAGTAAAAGCAATGGTGGAAAAAACCGTTGCTGTTTACGGACGACTCGATGTAGCCTACAACAATGCAGGCATGCACGTGCCGGTTGCAGAAACAGCCGATGCGCTGTCGGAGGATTTTGACAAAGCCATCGCCATTAACTTGAAAGGAATCTGGAGCTGCATGAAATATGAATTGCAGCAAATGCGAAAACAAGGAAGCGGAGCGATTGTTAATTGTTCTTCGCAAAGCGGACTGGTTGGTACGGCAAACCTGGGCGCCTATACCGCAGCAAAACATGGCGTAGTTGGATTAACGAAAGCAAGCGCGTTGGAATATGTAAGCAGAGGTATTCGCATCAATTGTATTTGTCCGGGTACCACAGAGACCCCCATGGTTGCCAATGCGGTTGCCGACAGGCCCGAGCACATGGACGCCATCATTAGCGCGATACCACAGGGACGAATGGGCAAGGCCGAAGAAATTGCCAGCGCTGTGCTTTGGTTATGCAGTGAAGGTGCAGGCTTCATGATCGGTCAGGCTGTAACACCTGATGGTGGCTACACGATAAAGTAATGCAATGAATATTCCACTATCCAATTAAACATTTAAAACTATGGCAGAAAATAATGATTGGAAACGCAGAACCTTTTTAAAAGCTTCTGCCTCTGCGCTGGCTTTACAATTTGTAAATCCGTTCTCCGGAATTTCACAAAATTCTTCAACCTCAAACAGTTCAAAAATGATTTCTGATACAACACCATTCACCTTGCCGACCCGTAAGCTGGGCACACTCGAAGTGTCAGCCATGGGCTTTGGCTGCATGAGTATGCAACATGGATACGCTCCACGTTTCAGCAATGAAGAAACGGCAAAAGTAATTCGTGCCGCTTACGATAAAGGCGTAACATTTTTTGATACAGCCATCAACTATGGACCATTCATCAATGAAGAGTCGGTTGGGTTAGCACTTTCTCCGGTCAGAGATAAGGTAGTTATTGCGACCAAGTTTGGATATGGCTATGATGAAAACGGAAAAAATATCGGGTTGAACAGTCAGCCTGGTTATATCCGGAAAATGACGGAGGGTTCTCTCAAAAGGCTTAAGACCGATCATATTGATTTATACTACCAGCATCGTGTTGATCCCACCGTTCCGATTGAAGATGTGGTTGGAGTCATTAAAGATTTAATTAAAGAAGGAAAAGTCCTTCACTACGGTTTGTCGGAAGTAGGCGGAGCTACCATTCGCAGAGCACATGCCGTGCATCCGGTAACCGCTGTTCAAAACGAATATTCATTCTGGACCCGCGACCCGGAGCATGAAGTGTTACCGGTTTGCCAGGAATTGGGAATTGGATTTGTACCCTGGAGTCCGCTTGGCTCGGGATATCTTACCGGGACCATCACACCCAATACACCATTTGACGATAAACTTGACTTGCGTGCACACAGGGCACGGTTCACTGCTGAAGCGCAGAAACACAATTGGAAACTCATCGGATTACTTCAGCAAATTGGACAACGCGTATATGCTACTCCCGGCCAGGTAGCCCTCGCCTGGTTGTTGGCGAAACACCCATCGGTTGTTCCGATTCCGGGAACTTCGAATCCAAAACACATTGATGAAAACCTCAATGCACTGAAAGTAACACTTTCGGCAGCAGACCTGGCAGCATTGGAGAAAGGTTTTGCGGAAATTAAAGTAGAAGGCCCAAGAACTACGGAAGCGCTCTTTGCCAATCATGACATCGGAGCCAATCTGGGTGAGAGTTCTAAAGGAACACACGGGAAATCGCCCTTGCCAAAAAAATGAGATTAAGGTTATGTAAGAAATGAAGTATGAAAACAATAGAGAGTAAACAATTCACTGCAAGCGAATTGAAAAAGATAGACGATGCGGATGATTTGAAAATATCTCCTTTTCGTGAAGATGGAAAAACCTACGGAACACCTACATGGATTTGGGAGGTAGTTGTCAATGGCGAGTTATACGTGAGAGCTTATAACGGTGTGTACTCACAATGGTACAATGCTGCATTGCAGCAAAAGGGCGGGCGCATTATTGCCGCAGGCATGACGAAAGAAGTAGAATTCGAACCAGTTCAGGGCGAGGTGAACAATGCCATTGATGAAGCTTACAGGAAGAAGTACAGCAGCAGTCCTTACCTCGCACCCATGATCAGTAATCGCGCTCGTGCTGCTACGGTGAAAGTGGTTCCGAAGTGAAATTTTTTTAACGTAAAAAAACTATCATGATCTTAGAAGAAAAATATACACTGCCAAATGGCGTGAAGATTCCGAAACTTGGTCTGGGCACCTGGTTTATCAATGATGATGAAGTAGTACAGGCTGTGAAGGATGCAGCCCGCATCGGTTATCGTCATATTGATACAGCACAGGCTTACGGAAATGAAAGCGGAGTTGGGAAAGGTGTAAAAGCATCCGGCATCGGCCGTGAAGAAATGTTTGTGACCACCAAACTTGCCGCGGAAGTAAAGTCATACAAAGAAGCCGTTGCTTCCATTGATGCTTCGCTTAAAAAGTTAGGACTGGATTACATTGATTTGATGCTCATTCACAGCCCGAAACCCTGGACTAAATTTTTAGAGAGTGAACCTTACTTTGAAGGCAACCGCGAAGCCTGGCGTGCGCTCGAAGAAGCTTACAAGGCCGGTAAACTCCGGGCTATTGGTGTTTCCAATTTTGAAATTCCGGACTTGAACAATATTCTTAAAAATTGTTCGGTAAAGCCCATGGTTAACCAGCTTTTGGCCCACATCAGCAACACGCCAAAAGAACTGATTCAGTTTAATCAAACAAATAAAATTCTGGTAGAAGCTTATTCTCCGTTTGGTCATGGCGAGTTGTTTAAGAACAAGGAAGTGCAGGCTATGGCTGAGAAATACAGCGTATCTGTTTCACAATTGGCAATTCGATACTGCCTGCAACTTGGATTACTTCCATTACCCAAGACGGCAAACCCGCAACACATGAAAACCAATGCTGCGGTGGACTTTACAATCCAGGATGCCGACATGGGGTTATTGGAAAATGTACAGTCAATAGAAAGTTATGGAGAGCACAGCAGGTTTCCGGTGTTCGGGAAGGTATAACCCAAACTGCACTTGGATAATCTATCGTCAGAATACTGAACATTGCACTATAGGATTATAAAGCACAAGCCAATGAAAAAGATCAGAATCAACACACTGCTTTGTATTAGCATCTTTATTTTATCATGCAATTCAAAAACAAAAAATATGGAAGACATGACAACAAATAATCCTGAGAACAACCTTTTTGCCAAAGGACAAAAAGGCTCGGCAGATTATTTTACGGGAACCGTTTGGGTGGCACCCTTACTCGCCAAAGACAGCATCAACAATTTTTCCATAGGGAATGTCGAGTTTGAACCCGGTGCGAGAGCTAACTGGCACACCCACCCACGAGGTCAGGTATTGATCGTTACGGACGGTCAGGGTTTTTATCAGGAAAAGGGTAAACCTGCACAACCAATCAAAAAAGGAGATGTGATCAACATTCCGCCACATGTGGAACACTGGCACGGTGCCGCTGCCAACAACAGATTGGTACATATTGCCATTACCAATTTTGAGAACAATGAATTTGTTACCTGGCTGACAGCTGTAACAGATGAAGAATACAAAATTGTAAATCAAACAAAATGAAAAAATATCCTCCATTGCAGAATAGAAATGTCGAGGAGGGATTCTATTTTAAAACAAACAATACATGATACTTACAATTGTTGCCTGGTTCTTGATGGTTTTTGCCGTATGGTACATACCGTACCGATTAAGAACACTCCAAGTATTTCGCAAAGGGTGGCTGTGGAACATTGCTGTTGCGTTGGCATTCATCAGTTATATGCTATTGGTTTACAATGGCATCTATACCCGCAACAATTTCATTGTTGGTGTAATGTATAATGTCCTTGGGTTACTCTTTGTCTTTTTGACTTACTTATTCTTTTTCCTTTGTTCTTACTCATCCTTTGGTGTTGTTTTGGGTCGCTTCACAAAAAAGTATTGGATACGTTGGTATTATTTTATCAGTGCTTCTGG
>LNFR01000042.1 GCA_001567185.1 Bacteroidetes bacterium OLB12 | reverse complement strand
ATACTGAGTGTGGTTGCGCTTCATTGCCGGGCACAAGATCCACTATCCGATACACTATCAATTCCGGTAATGGATACATTAGCTATTGCCGATGAGGTGGATACCGTGCAAAGTATTCCGGTATTTCCAAGCCATGTAGAGTATATTCCAGGTGATGATACACCAGAGTTATTAATTGATCGACTCAATTGTTTACAACAGCAGATTCCCCTTACCTACAATACAACCGTGCATGGGTTTATCGATTATTTTACAGTGCGTAACCGCGATTACACACGTGCCATGCAACGCAAAAAGATATTTGTATTTTCCCCTTATTCGAAAAGTACCTGGCAAAATACAACCTGCCCGATGAGTTGAAATATCTTTCTATCATCGAATCGGGCCTGAATCCCCGGTCGCTATTTCACGGGCCCGCGCGGTGGGGTTATGGCAGTTTATGTCAGGCACCGGCCGTTACTTTGGGCTTCAAACTGATTGGTATATTGATGATCGGATGGATCCGGAAAAATCTACTGAGGCAGCCTGTCAGTACCTCAAACAACTTCATACCATCTTTGGCAATTGGGAACTTGCCCTGGCCGCCTATAATTCCGGACCCGGCACCGTACGAAAAGCGGTGAGAAGATCGGGTTATAAAAAATCATTCTGGGAAGTTTATCCGCATTTGCCCCGCGAAACCCGCGCCTATGTTCCGCAGTTCATTGCCATTACCTACGCTATGAATTATGCTGAACAACATAACCTGCTGGAAACTGCACGCGAAGTATTTCCACCTTTCGATACACTTACTGTGGCGCATCACCTTCACCTTGGCACCCTGGCAAAGCTAACCGGTACCTGCCTGGAAGACTTGCAAAAGTTAAATCCTTCGGTACGCCACAACATCATTCCCGGCAACGGCAAAACATATACTGTAAAAATTCCGCTGTTCGCAAAAGCAACACTGGATTCAAATCGGGTAGCCATCCTGGATTCGGCCATGCGCGCAGGAAAAAAAGAATCAGCGGTGTTGATGTATGCATCAACTCCCACACAGGGTACGCCTACTATTTATAAAGTAGCTTCGGGCGATGTGCTGGGTGGAATAGCCTTGCGTTTTAAGGTTAGTGTAAACGACCTGAAAGCATGGAACAACCTTTCGACAAGCCGGATTTACGCAGGTCAGAAATTGTATGTGTATGCACCCGCTCAAAATATAACGCATACCAACAACACCCAGCCAACCCTGCTTTCGCCCGATACCAAAACCTACATTGTACAACCCGGTGATACCCTTTGGGATATTTCGCGCAAAGTGCCCGGGCTTACGGTAGAAAAAATCAAAAGCCTCAACAACCTGAAAAGCAATAACCTGCAGCCGGGTCAGAAACTAATTGTGGGTTAATAGGGTATTTTCCCGTGACTAATTCACCTTGATTGAATTACAGATGCAGCGCATGTCCATGAAATATTTATTATTCCCACTATTACTTATTGTTATCGTCTTTTCCTGTACGGAACCCGGCAGCGAAAACCTGCCACCCTCAACAGGGCGCACGGGCGATATCTTTCTGATCATGGATTCGGTGCAATGGAAAGGCCCTTTAGGCCGAACACTGGATTCTATATTTAGAGCCGAAATGGAAGGCTTACCCCGCGAGGAAGCCATCTTTCACATGCGCTGGATTGATCCGCGCAAACTCAATTTTGTATTGAGGCAACGAAGAAACCTGATCTTTGCTGTAACGTTCGATCAAAATACCATTGGTGCCCGGAAGATCCGCAATACGTTTACATCTGCATCCCTCGAAAAGATAGATGCAGACCCCAATCTTTTCAGCCAGAATGCCCGCGATGTTTTTGCCAAAAACCAGGAGGTGCTGTTTTTGTTCGCACAAACAGAACAACAACTCATTGACCATGTTCGGGCAAACAAAGCCCGGTTGGTAGAGTATTTTAATCTGCGCGAACGTGAACGATTAACAAGCACGCTGTTTAAAGGCGCGCAAACCAAAGGCATTGAATCTATCCTAAAAAAAGAATTTACCTGCGAATTGAAAATTCCTTTTGGCTACCAGTTGGCACAACAGGAATCAGATTTCTTCTGGTTGCGCCAGATCAATCCTTACGATGATAAAGATATTTTTATCGCCCGAAAAAAATACACTTCGCAAACGCAGTTTCAAAAGGACAGCCTGATTGCTTTTCGCGATGCCATCTGTAAAAAATATTTATTTGAAGACCCTGAGCGTTCAGACACGCACCTCCTCACCGAAACTTCGGTTCCTTATAAACCTGTGCTTTTCCGCGAAATCAATTTTCACAATAAATTTGCCGTAGAAATGAAAGGCTTGTGGAGAACGAATAACCTTACCATGGGTGGCCCTTTCATCTCCTTTACGTTTGTGGACGAACCCCTGGGTATGTTATACTACATTGAAGGCTTCACCTTCTCGCCCGGCAAGGATCAACGCGAAATTATGCGCGAGTTGGAGACCATTCTCTATACTTTTAGAACAAGTAACGAGATTACCCCCGAAAAGTCCTGATTGGTATAGGTAAGAAAATTCAATCCGTAAATTGTTCGTTCCTGTTAGGTTAGGTTGTAAATTGCTTCCTTTATCTAACCCTGTTGTATGTCGATCAAAATTCGCAAACAAGACGCCCTCAACTACCACACGCAAGGTCAACCCGGTAAAATTGAAGTAGTACCAACCAAGATGTTAAGCACACAGCTTGATCTGGCATTGGCCTACTCGCCAGGTGTTGCTGAACCGTGCAAAGAAATTGCAGCCAACAAAGATGATGTATATAAATATACTTCGAAAGGAAATCTGGTAGCGGTAATTTCGAATGGTACAGCCGTGTTGGGGTTAGGCAATATTGGCCCCGAAGCAGCCAAACCGGTTATGGAAGGTAAAGCCGTGCTATTTAAGAAGTATGCCGGTATCGATAGTTTTGATATTGAAATTGATGAAGAAGATCCGGATGCATTTATCAAAATTGTAAAAGCACTTGAACCCACCTTTGGCGGTGTAAACCTGGAAGACATAAAAGCCCCGGAGTGTTTCAAAATTGAAACCGAGCTGCGTGAAAAAATGCATATCCCCATTATGCACGATGACCAGCACGGAACGGCAATCATCTCCAGTGCAGCATTACTTAACGCACTGGAACTTGTTGGGAAAAAAATTGATCAGATCGTGCTGGTAGTGAATGGTGCCGGGGCCGCAGCAGTATCCTGTTCAAAACTTTACCTTGCCCTGGGGTTAAAAAGGGAGAATCTGATCATGTGCGATAGCAAAGGCGTAATCAATAGCTCGCGCACCAACCTGGATCGTATCAAATCCGAGTTTGTTACCACCCGAAAAATCAATACGCTACAAGAGGCCATAAAAGGATGCGATGTGTTTGTTGGACTTTCTGTGGCCGATGCCATTACACCAGCCGATGTATTAAGCATGGCCAAGGATCCGATTGTTTTTGCACTAGCAAACCCCAATCCCGAAATCGATTATAACCTGGCAAAAAAAACCCGCGCTGATTTAATCATGGGTACGGGCCGCAGCGATCATCCGAACCAGGTAAATAATGTATTGGGCTTCCCCTATATCTTCAGGGGTGCATTGGATGTGCGTGCCACTGAAATTAATGAAGCGATGAAACTGGCCGCGGTACATGCCCTGGCTGCACTTGCCAAAGAGCCCGTGCCTGATATTGTGTTTCAGGCTTATGGCATTGATCGCATTCAATTTGGTCGTGATTACCTGATTCCAAAACCACTTGACCCCAGGCTAATTACTACTGTTTCGCCCGCTGTAGCAAAGGCGGCTATGGACTCAGGGGTAGCGCGGGCACCCATTACCGATTGGGGACAATACCACGTAGATTTGTTGAAGCGCGTGGGGCTCGATCAAAAACTTACTTCGCGCATTATTGAGCGCGCCAAACAAAATCCAAAACAAATTGTATTTGCCGAGGCCGATCATCCAAAAATTCTGAAAGCGGCCCAGGTACTGCAAGATGAAAAGATTGCATATCCTATCTTATTGGGTGGCCGAACGGATATTGAGCGCCTGGTTAAGGAACACGGGCTTGACCTGAGTGAATGTAAAATCATTGATCCGCGAGAAGAAAAAGAACGCACCGAAAAGTTTGCAAAAGCATACCATCAGAAGCGTCAACGCAAAGGCATTACTTATAAAGATGCGGATCGTGTTATGCGCGATCGGAATGCCTTTGGTGCGATGATGGTTGAGTTTGGTGAAGCCGATGCCTTGATTTCCGGACTCACCAAAGATTATCCGAAAACCATATTACCCTCGCTCCAGATTATCGGTATGGCCGAAGGGGTTAACCGCGTAGCCGGCATGTACATAATCATAAATAAGAAAGGAACATTTTTCTTTGCCGATTGTACGGTAAACGTTGATCCGACTGCTGATGAACTGGTTGAAATAATCGGGCTGGCGGCACGCGGTGTTAAGTTCTTCGATATTGAGCCACGCATGGCCTTACTTTCTTATTCCAACTTTGGTTCGAGCAAAGGGCCAATCCCTGAAAAAGCCCGCGATGCGGTAAGGATGGCTAAACAAAAATTTCCAGACCTGATTGTAGATGGCGACATTCAGGCCAACGTTGCCTTTGATACCGACATTCAACAACAGATTTTTCCATTTAGTGCCTTAGCCAAAGAAGGTGCCAATACCTTGATATTTCCAAACCTTGCCTCGGGCAATATTGCCTACAAGTTGTTGATGGAAATAGGTGGTGCCGAAGCCATTGGCCCGATCTTATTAGGTATGAAAAAACCGGTGCACATTCTGCAGTTAGGTAGTTCCATCCGTGATATCATCAACATGGCTGCAATCGCAGTTGTGGATGCCCAAACATACGATCAGATAAACAGGTTAAAATAATTAAGGATTCCTGTAATCTAAGCGAGGTTGTTTTATAAGGAGGTTTGTCTTCGGATTACTTTGCAGCAATCAGAACGAACTCTTTATTGTTATCCGCTTGCCTGAATGATCCAGCCCAACACTCGAAATTTAACTTTGAGGCAAATTTTTTTATGACAGCTGACATACTGTTGTCATTCCAGGATTCTTAAATAGCAGGTAATATGGAACCACTCAAAGAAATGTTCAACCAAGCCTATTATAAAAATCTGGCGGAGGTATTTGCCTCGGTTTATAAACCGTTTAAGGCTGATGATTTTGTAAAAGAGGTAACAGCAAATATGGACATGCTGTCGCTCAACGAACGGATGAGAAATACTTCGCTGGTTTTACACAACTATCTTCCGAAAAAATTCAGCACTTCGATTAACATCATGAAAGAAGTGATTCCTCAATTAAAGAGTGGTTATACTAATTTGGTATTTCCGGATTATGTATCGCAATTTGGGCAAGGCGATTTTCTCCTTTCATTGAATGCCCTTCAGTACTTTACCCGGTTTGGCTCATCTGAGTTCGCTATTCGCACTTTTTTAAAACAGGATATAAGAGCAACTTTAAACGAAATGTATAAATGGGCCAGCGATGAAAATGAACATGTAAGGCGATTGGCCTCAGAAGGAAGCAGGCCGCGCCTGCCTTGGTCGTTTAAACTCGATGCTATTATTGAGAACCCCTCACTCACTACCCCCATTCTGCAATGCTTGCGGGCGGATAATGCGTTGTATGTTCGAAAATCCGTTGCTAACCATCTGAACGATATTACAAAAGACTCGCCCGAACATGTTTTGAGATTAATTAAGAGCTGGGATCAGGCACATCCACATACTGCCTGGATTATCAGGCGCGGATGTAGGTCGTTGCTCAAGCAAGGTGATCAAAATTCGATGGCCATATTTAATCTTACCAAAAATGTAAGAATAGCCATCAAAAATCTTTCACTCAACAAATCCAAACTCAGGCTAAACGATACCTTATTGTTCCACTTCAACATGGTATCAACTAAAAAAACAAATCAGCGTCTAATGGTTGATTACCGGATTCACTACAGCAAAAAATCGGGAGTACAATTGCCTAAGGTTTTTAAGCTGAAAGAACTGGATTTAAAACCTGGTGAAACCGTTACCATCAAAAAGCAGCAACGCTTTCAGGATTTTACCACGCGCAAACTGCACAATGGCACTCACTTACTGGAAATTGTAGTAAACGGAAATGTTGTGGCGAAAAAGCAGTTTGAGTTTAAACGGTAAGCTACATCAAAATACCCTTGTACCTGGCTGGTGACAGGAGAACCACCCGTACACCCCTACTTACTGAAAACAAGGGCTGCGGATCGATATGAACAGGCAATTTGAAAATTTTGCTTAGCCGCTCTGGCAACCCCTTTAATACCGCATTACCACCCGTTACATAGATACCACTTTTGTAGATATCACCTGCTAACTCAGGTGGACAAGCTTCCAATGATTGATGAATGCTTTCTTCTATTTGCTTGAACGGGCGCTCCAATATCCTGCTCAGCTCAAACTGGCTAATGGGTTTACTTACCGGTACACCTTCAATCAAATCTTTACCTTTTACCAAAATCTTTTCATCGCTTGATGCCACCGGCTCAAACACACATCCTATTTTTTTCTTCACCTGCTCGGCTGTCTTTAAGCCAATAGCCAGGTTATGTTCTCTTCTAAAGTAGTCCTGAATTTCTTCATCCATGGCATCGCCTGCCACGCGCACCGATTGAAACGCGGCAATCCCCGAAAGGGAAATTACAACCACCTCGGTAATGCCACCCCCAATATCAACCACCAACTTACCTTCCGGTTCCTGAATATTTAAACCCATTCCTAATGCTGCGGCCAGTGGTTCGTGTACCAGGTGTGTGTGCCGTGCCGTAAATTGCTCGAGCGTATCGCGCAAAGCGCGTTTCTCAACGGGTGTAGTATCGTATGGAACTCCGGAAATCAGATAGTTAAAACCACCATTTAAAAATGAGGGCTTGCCGATGCGATGCACCAACTCCTTTACCAGCTTTTTGGCCGACTCCCCATCTGAAATTACACCACCCTTCAGCGGTTTTACCGACTTAAGGTTTGCATGGGTTTTTTCCAGCATTTCAAAAGCCTTATCACCAATGGCCTCCACCTTTTGATTTAGCTCATTTATTACCAATACCGAAGGCTGAGACAATAGAATATTATGCTGGTCGGTAAGCAGCGTATTGTTATTGCCAATATCAAGAGCAAGGTTTCTGGCGGACGTAAACACAGTGGTAATTTTATGCAAAGGTAAAACTTAAGATTGATAACCCTTTGTATCTAAGCTAAAAAGGTTGCCCCGGCACATGTACACCGGTTGCCTAACCATTTCCAATGTTCGGCTATGGTTAGCGTAAACCCTGCGCACGGGCCCACATGCTGTCTTGTGGCCTTCTCCGAATTTCAACACCTTGCCGGGCGCTTGATGGCCAGGTTTATTCATGGTTTGAGCCCCTTAACAGCAGCGCTTTAACCATTTGCTTCCCTGCCTAAATCCTCGTAAACTGCATTTTATTTTTTAAGCTTTTCCATGATTGCCTACTTAAAAGGAAAGCTCGCACATAAGGAGCCCACATTTGTGCTGTTGGAGGTAAACGGCATTGGCTACCAGGTGAGCATTTCGCTCAATACATTCTCTGAAATTAAAGATCGGGAAGATCTTACGCTGCTTACGTACCTGCATGTGCGCGAAGACGCCCATATTCTGTATGGTTTTGCCAGCGAAGCCGAAAAACAGATGTTTCAGTACCTGATTTCGGTAAACGGGGTGGGGCCCAATACAGCTTTAATGGTGCTATCGTACCTTACTCCCAATGACCTTAAAGCAGCCATTGTACGCGAAGATGTAGCCACCCTGCAATCCGTAAAAGGAATTGGAGGAAAAACCGCGCAAAGGTTAGTGCTGGAACTGAAAGACAAACTCCGCAAAGACCCGGTTGATGATAGCGGAAAACCGGGGTTGATACACAATACCATGCGCCACGAAGCGTTAACTGCCTTGATTACGCTTGGCATTGCCAAAGCTGCGGCTGAGAAAAGTGTTGATGCAATCCTGAAGAAGTCGGGAAACACAATAAGTTTAGAAGAGCTCGTAAAGCAAGCCCTCAAAAACGCCTGAACCACCATTGATTGTAAGATACCGGAAGATACTGCTCCTCCTCGGCCTCACCATTGGCCTCTCCCCACTAGTAATGGGGCAGCAAGATACCGTGCGCACCGATACCACCAGGATTAGAATTACCAACCCTTACCGGCCCACGTTTCGCTTGCGCGACCGCTATGGCGACCCCTTTTCTTACTACCGAAGTTTTTCACCGCTGTTTTTGCAAGATGCCAAAAATCTGAATTTCGAATTACAGATTGATACCGGCCGCCACTACAATATCTACGAAAAGATGGGTACCCTTAATTTCAGGCCGCCTACATCCATCTCGTTCGATGAGTTTAATGCAGAACAGTATAAACTGATTAAACGCGAGTATTGGCAAACCCGCAGCAAAGCATTGGATGGCGAAAGCGCGGTAAGCGGTCGCGGGTTAATACCAAAAATTTATGTAAGCCCTGTATTGGATCGCATTTTTGGCGGCAGTTATGTGGAATTGATTCCGCGGGGTTTTGTAAACCTTGATTTCGGGGCGCAGTTTCAAAAAAATTGAAAACCCCTCTATTCACATTCGCCAGCAGCGCAACGGGGGGTTTGAGTTCGATCAGCAGATTAACCTGAGTGTGCAAGGTAAGGTGGGCGAAAAGCTGGCTGTTACTACCAACTTCGATAACAACAACTCGTTCGACTTTCAGAACAACATGAAGGTGGAATACACCGGCTTTAAGGAAGACATTCTGAAAAAGTTAGAAATAGGTAATGTAAGCTTGCCCCTCAACAACAGTTTAATTACGGGTTCGCAAAACCTGTTTGGTATAAAAGCCCAGATGCAGTTTGGAAAACTATTTGTTACCTCCCTGGCTACAACCCAGCGGGGCAAACAGTCCAGCATAAAAGTAAACGGTAGTACCAACGGTGCCTCGCAAGGCAGGCCGTTTGAAATTGTTGGTTCTAACTACGATGAAAACCGCCACTTCTTTCTGGGCCAGTTCTTCCGCGACAACTTTGAAAAATGGTTGAGTACACTACCCCAGATTACTTCGGGTGTAAACATTACACGGGTAGAAGTGTATTTGCTCAATCGCCAGAACGATACCCAAACCCTGCGCAATGTGGTTGGCCTTATGGATATGGGCGAATCGGGTAAAATTTACAGAACAGGTGTTATTACCTCTGGCTCTAACCTGCAGGCGCCCACAGCCAACACTGCTAATAACTTGTTTACGCTACTGGGTGGTATCTCAGCTGCTTCGGATGGAATTAACCAGGCATTGGAAGGATTAGGATTGGTTAATGGTACCGACTTTGAAAAAATTACTTCAGCACGCAAGTTGGCCGCCACCGAATATACTTTTCACAAAGAGTTAGGTTATATAACCCTGCAGCGCAAACTGCAAAACGATGAAGCGCTTGCTGTTGCGTTTGAATACACCTACAACGGGCGCGCGTATAAAGTGGGCGAACTTTCTGAAGATTATGGTAATAAACCAGAAGACGAAGTAGCCTATCTTAAATTATTGCGCCCTCGTAAAATCGCAATCAAAGATACACAAGGCAAGATTTTGCCTACGTGGAATCTGATGATGAAAAACATCTATAACCTGAACGTGAGCGGGCTTACGCGCGATGGATTTCAACTGCGCGTAATCTACCGCGATGACCGCACCGGTATTGATAATCCGCAACTGCAGGAAGGAGACTATGCCCGCACACAACAATTGATTCGGGTGTTTGGCCTCGATCGGCTTAATCCGTACAACGACCCACAACCCGATGGTAACTTCGATTATGTAGAGAAGATTACCATCAACCCAGAAACCGGAACCATTGTATTCCCATACCTGGAACCTTTCAACGATGCCTTAAAAAATCTGTTTACCAATGAAACCAACCTTGCGCTGCGCGATCAGTTAACCCGCAAGTATGTGTACGACACGCTGTATCGTACCACCAAAGCTGAAGCAGAATTAGTAACAACTAAAAACAAATTTTACCTGGTAGGTACATTTACGGCAGGCTCCGGAAAAGAAATTATCATCCAGGGATTTAATATTTCGCCCGGCTCGGTAAAAGTATATGCCGGGGGCATGCCTTTGCAGGAAGGATTGGATTACACGGTTGATTACACGTTTGGAAAAGTTACCATCCTGAACGAAGGCATTCTTACATCGGGCAAGGACATTGATATCAGCTACGAACAACAAGATCCGTTTGCCTTTCAAACCCGATCGTTGCTGGGCACCCGATTAGATTATAAACTTAGTGACGACATTAATATCGGCTCTACCTTTTTATATTATAATGAAAGACCGCTGGTATCGCGCAACCTGATTGGTACCGAGCCTGCACGCAACATTCAATACGGGCTGGATTTTAACATGCGCAAGGAATCGCGCTTCTTAACCAAAATGGTAGATGCGCTGCCGTTCCTTCAAACCAAAGAACAATCTACGGTTACCCTCAATGCCGAGTTTGCTCAATTGCTGCCAGGTACATCCAACATTGTAGATGGCGATGGCACATCGTTTATTGATGATTTTGAAAACACCGCTACGCCCTATAGTTTACTTAGTCCGCAAGCATGGAAAATAGCATCAGTACCTAAGGATTTTGATGATGCCCTGGGCGCATCGGATGATGTGCGGGCGGGCTATCGCAGGGCCAAGTTAGCCTGGTACCAGGTAGATAATTTGTTTTACCGGGCCGGGGGCCGGTTTAAACCCGCAAACATTACCGATGATTACCTCACCAATCATTATGTGCGCGCGGTACCGCCCCAGGAAATTTTCCCCTACTTCGATCCCTACGTAGGAAACTTCTTCGAACAGATTTTCGACCTGGCCTATTATCCGTCTGAGCGGGGGCCCTACAACTACAATACACAACTGGATAACCGGGGCATGCTTACAAACAATCCCCGAAATAACTGGGGCGGTATAACTACTGCCATTCGCACAGAAGTTGACTTTGATAAGGCCAATGTAGAGTATATTGAATTTTGGTTACTGAATCCGTTTATCAATAACTCCAAAGGTGAGATTAACGATGGTGTTAATCCTCCAAAACCAAACACCACGGGCGGTAAACTTATTTTCCACCTGGGAAGTATTTCGGAAGATGTGATTCGCGATGGCAAACATGCCTTTGAAAATGGATTGCCCACCGATGGCGACCTTTCGCCCCTGAATGTTACCGAAAACAACTGGGGATTTGTTACCAACAAACAATACCTGAGCAATGCCTTTGATAACGAACCTTCGGGCCGACCCAATCAGGATGTAGGGTTGGATGGAATTGCCAATGCGAAAGAAGCAATCAAATTTCAAACGAACTTTCTCAACTTACTAACCCCTGCTGCACGTTCCGTAGCAGAACAGGATCCTTCGGCTGATGATTTTAAATATTTTTTAGGCGCTGACCTGGATGCACGCGATGCTAAAATTCTTGAACGCTATAAAAATTTTAATAACCAGGAAGGCAACACGCCCATTCTTACCGGTAATGAAGCCTTTGCTATTTCCGGAACTACTATACCCGATAATGAAGACTTAAATCAGGATAACACCCTTAGCGACCTGGAAGAATACTACTCGTATAGTATGGACTTAAGACCCAATACGATGCAAGTGGGCAGTAAGTATGTGGTAGATGCTGTTACCTCGGCCGAAAATCCGGATGCTACGTGGTATTTGTTCCGCATTCCCGTAAGGCAGTTTGATGAAATGGTTGGTAACATGGAGGGATTCAAATCCATACGCTATGTGCGAATGGTTTTAACTGATTTTAGTGAACCCGTAGTATTACGCATGGCTAAATTCAGAGCGGTGGGGAACAGGTGGAGACGATATACCGGCAACCTGGAAGAATCACGCTTTGGCGAACCGTTAGAGCCCAATCTCGATAACTTTTCAGTATCAGTAGTAAACATTGAAGAAAACGGAAGCCCGAATGAAATTAAACCGGGCTACATCGAACCTTTAAGACGCGACCGCGATAATACTTCGGCTGTGCAACGCAGGTTAAATGAACAATCGGTACAAATGTGTGTAACCGAATTGCCCGATGGTGATGCACGGGCTATTTATAAAAACGTATCGATGGACTTTTTTAATTACGGAAGAATTAAAATGTTCATCAGCGCGCACAACACCAACCTGAGCAAGCCCATTCAGGATGATGAACTGGTTGCCTTCTTACGACTGGGTACCGACTTTGATGAGAACTACTACGAAATAGAGTTGCCTTTAAAAATTACACCTGCCGGAGTGCGTTCCATTGATGAAGTGTGGCCCGAACAAAATCAAATTGATCTCGACTTAAATGATCTGTATGCACTCAAAGCAAGACGGGACAGGGAGGGTTTTGACTTAGGTATTTTATATCCACTGGCAGGGCCAGAGGCTGTAGGCAAACACGGCATCCGTATTTTAGGAAGGCCTGACTTAAGCCAGGTGCGTACCATGATGATTGGTATTCGCAATCCGCGCAGCACCGATGCCAAAACGTTTGATGTGTGTTTATGGGCCAACGAAATGCGCTTAACCGATTTCGACAAAACAGCGGGTTGGGCATCCAATGTTTCGCTTAGCACCAAACTGGCCGACCTGGGTACTGTAACCGGATCTTTGCGCCACATCAGTTTTGGATACGGTGGTGTGCAATCCAAAATTTCGGAACGGGCACGGGGCGAAACCACACGATACGATGTATCGGCTAACCTGAATGTTGATAAACTATTGCCCCAGTGGACGGGCCTAAAAATTCCAATGTTTGTTAGTTATGAAAACACGACCATCAACCCGAAGTACGACCCGGCCAACCCCGACTTACGCATACAGGCTGCGCTGCAATCTTTTGATACCGATGCCGAACGGGAGGAGTATTTAAAAATCATTCAGGACCGAAGTGTAAGACGGAGTTTAAACTTTACCAATGTGCGAAAGGTAAAAACCAACAAAGATGCCGTATCGCACATTTATGATATCGAAAACTTTGCGTTTACGTATGCCTTCAGCGAAGCGACACAAACCAATTTTAACCTGCAGGAAAATACCATCCGCAACTATCGGGGTGCCGTAGTATGGCAATACGCACCTAAGTTTAAAGGCTTTGAACCCTTTAAAAACTCCAAAGGGTTAAAGTCACCTTTCCTGCAATTGATTAAAGACTTCAACTTTAACCCCATGCCTTCTAATATTTCAGTACGGGGCGAGTTGGACCGGTCTTTCACTAAAATAATCTATCGCAACGCAAGCAGCAGTGCCGAGAGTTCGATCCCCAACTTTCAGAAGTATTTCGTGTTTAACCGGTTTTATAACGTACGGTGGAACATTACCAAAGCCCTGAATCTCGACTATTCATCGCGTGTAAACGCAATTATTGACGAACCCGATGGCGATTTGGATAACCGCGATTCGATTCAGGTAGTAATCGACAACCTGAAGAAGCTGGGGCGTATGAAGAACTTTGATCAGAACATTTCTGCCAACTATACTTTACCATTAGAAAAACTCCCGCTTACCAACTGGCTTAGTGCGGAATACCGACAATCGGTTGGTTACAACTGGCGCGCGGGTCCTCTCGAAAAAGCAGACAGTCTTAAGCTCGGTAACATCATACAAAACACACAAGACCAGGCCTTGAGTGGACGGGTTGATTTTGTAAAGCTTTACAATAAGATCGGGTTTCTTAAAAATGTAAACACACCCGCAAGGCCTACGCCTTCAACTCCCCGGGCTGAAACTCCGCAAACCAAACCAGCCCAGCCGGACACGGTAAAACGCCCCCCTGACCTAAAGGCTATTAAGGGTGTATTGCGTTTACTCATGTCGGTGCGTAATGTTACCGGTACTTATACCATTACGCAAGGAACTATTTTACCCGGCTTTACCGGAGATCCATATTTGTTTGGCTTAGATAAAGGATGGGGCGCACCCGGCTGGGGTTTTATATTAGGGCAACAGGAAGCAGGGTTTCAAAAACGGGCGGGTGAAAATGGGTGGCTTACGCGAAGCAAAGTTTTAACCACACCGTTTACACAAAACCAGATGAAAGACCTGACGCTAAGCGCGGCTGTGGAGCCTTCTTCTGACTTGCGTATTAAATTGGATGTAAAGAAAAACTCCACTACCGCCTTTCAGGAAATTTTCAGAATCGATTCGCTTGGTCAGGATTACGAATCGCTCAGCCCAAGCCGCACGGGCTCTTATAAGATTTCGGTTAACACCATCAGTACAGCATTTCGCAACAATCAAAGTTTAAATTCTACTGTATTCAAACAGTTTGAAGAAAATATTGCCATCATGCAAAACCGGTTTACTGCCATTACCGGAAACTCGTATGAAAGTCGTTCGCAAGATGTACTCATACCGGCATTCCTGGCTGCTTATACCGGGCAGTCGGCTCAAACTACCAACCTCTCTCCTTTCCCGCGTCTGCCTATACCCAGTTGGCGTGTGGACTTTACCGGGTTGGGTAAGAAGGGTGCACTCAAAGATATTTTTCAATCCATTACCATCAACCATGCGTATTCTTCATCCTACTCGGTTGTAAATTATTCCAACTCACTGGAGTACGACCAGGTAGGCCTGAGCAATCCGATTGAAGATTACAACAACGGTTTATTTGCCAGCAAGACTAACAGCAATGGCGAGTTGATTCCCGTGTATGTCATCAGCCAGGTAATGATAAGCGAGCAATTCGCCCCGTTGATTGGAATTAATGTACGCACCAAGAAAAAATTGAACATCAAGTTTGAGTATAAAACCAAACGCGACCTGGCGCTAAACATTTCAAACTCACAGGTAACCGAACTTAATGCAAAAGACTGGTCGGTGGATATTGGCTATACTAAAAACAATATGCGTATGCCGTTTAAGGTGGATGGCCGCGTAATTACGCTTAAAAACGATATCACCTTCCAGATGAACATGAGTGTTACCAACAACCGCACCATCCAGCGCAAAATAGCCGAAGTAAATACGGTAACGAATGGTAACATTAACTTTCAGCTGCGACCCAACGTAAGCTACCTGGTAAACCAGAAATTGCGTGTGCAGGCCTATATGGAGCGCAGCATAAACGAGCCGCTGGTAACCAATTCGTTCAGGCGTAGTACCACCCGGGCCGGGTTTAAGATTTTATTCAATTTAGCGCAATAAATAATTGCCAATTGGACAATTGACAATTGACAATTTTTAATTTTGAGGCACTAAATCGAACACACATGAGCACTCCTGCAAACCTGAAGTACACCAAAGACCACGAATGGATTAAGATTGAAGGCAATATTGCTACGGTAGGTATTACCGATTTTGCCCAGGGCGAGTTAGGCGATATCGTTTATGTCGATATTTCATCCGTAGGCCAAAGCCTGAATCAACACGATGTATTTGGTACGGTGGAAGCTGTAAAAACCGTATCCGATCTTTTTATGCCATTAAGTGGAAAGGTGACGGAATTTAATAAAGCCCTGGAAGGAAACCCTGAGAAAGTAAACAGCGATCCGTATGGAGACGGCTGGATGGTGAAAGTAGAAATTTCAAATGCAGCCGAGGCCGATGGTTTGCTTACGGCCGATCAATACAAGGAACTTATTGGAAGATAAACGTATTATAAGCATGTAGCGGGTTGCGAACTTTGATTCAACCCCTGCTGCAAGATGCTGGAATCAAAAAAATGATCGAACTACCCGTTATATCGTCTGAAGTAAAAAAAAGAAAACCCGATTGGCTGCGTGTAAAGTTGCCGGTTGGGCCCGAGTATGCGAAGGTGCGTAAACTGGTTGACGAAAATAAACTACATACCATTTGCGAAAGCGGCAATTGCCCTAACATGGGCGAGTGCTGGGGTGCCGGCACCGCTACTTTATGATTTTAGGAAATGTGTGCACCCGCAGTTGTACATTTGTGCGGTAGCCACCGGAAGACCCACCGAATACGATATAGAAGAACCAAAACGCGTAGCCGAAGCCATTCATAAAATGGGTGTAAAGCACGCGGTAATTACTTCCGTTAACCGGGATGAACTGAAAGACCGTGGAGCAGAGATCTGGTATCAAACCGTAGTGCAAACCAAAGCGCTTAGCCCGGAAACAACCATTGAAACATTAATTCCTGATACCAAAGGAAACTGGGATGCACTTTACCACATGATTGAAGGCGGGCAGGAAGTAGTATCGCATAATATGGAAACGGTAGGCCGGTTGTACCGCATGGTACGGCCGCAAGCCAAGTACGAGCGCAGCCTGGAACAAATTAAACGCATTCGCGAAGCCGGCAAGCGCACCAAATCGGGCATTATGCTGGGCGTGGGCGAAACAAAAGAAGAAGTTTTTAAAGCGATGGATGATTTGGCCGCTAATGGCCTGATGATTTTAACGCTGGGCCAATACCTGCAGCCTACCAAAATGCATTTGGAAGTGGCCGAGTTATTCACCCCGATACCTTTGCGATGTATAAGGAAGAAGGTTTGAAGCGGGGGTTGAAATATGTGGAATCGGGCCCGCTAGTGCGTTCCAGTTACCATGCAGAAAGGCACGTGCATGTGCCGTTTGATTAAGTACCCTCGTTAACCTATTTGTAATTAATTAGCCCATGGCAGCTATTGGGCTTGCGTATATCTTACTTTTACATGAGTGGATATGCGCAATAAAGGTGTGTATATTTAGGAGTTGGTGGCAAGTGCAATAAAATTATTGACAATGAAGACAAGCATAGGACATTTAATCTTGCTGACAACGTTATTGTTCGCATCCTGTGAGTGTATATCGACTGACGAATCTATCTCACCAATTATTGACACAGAGCTTCCATCGTCAACTACTATTGGAGAAACTATTTCGTTTAAAATATATCATGTTGTCTTTAATGGCTGTGGTGAGTACTCACGACAAGAGACAACAAGAGATGGTAAGACAATAAGTGTTAAATTTTACGGAAAGTATCCTAGCTGTAAAATGTGAGACAATATTCCGACTCTTGAGACAACATATCGATTTGAAGCGAAAGAAAAGGGTGACTATTACTTTAAATTTTACGCGGACAATTTCGATGGACAAGAATTTATTTTGGACACTTTAAGAGTACAGTGAATGCACCAGCCGCCAACAATGTATAATCAATGGCGGGGTTCGGTGAAAATTCGTAGCTTTAGTTTTCAAACAACGTTCAGTGTCGTGGGACGATGACGTGTGGGTCGAGCTAAACATTCTCCGCTAGCTGGCGGATCATTTTTTAGCACTCCTATTCCCGCCACTACTTATGCACTCAACGGTTATCCGCATTTGTTAGGACGACAATAAAGACCATGAAAAAGATAACCATATTTGTATTAACGTTGGTTTCCGTAACATCTCACGGACAAGAGACTATTAACAATTTCCAAGTAGACAACTCCGAGATTATTTGGCAGAAGGTCTTTGAGACAACGTTGACATTTGAGCAACTGAAAGAAAAAGCAAAAGACTCTGGACTTCTTGAAAAAATTGAAATTGGCGACAATAAAATTTCAGGTGACTTAAAACAACTTGACGCGGATTTTAAAGGAGCTGGATTTACTGAAATGGGGACACCAATTTATATTTCGAGAAGTCATTTTACTGGATTTGTAATTTTGGAGTTTAAAGACGGCAAGTATAGGGCGACCCTGAAAAAAATTGTACTGACTCAAAAGTATAGCGACTCATTAACAAAACAGGGAGAAATGACAAATCTTGAATTCTTCGGACTTAAAAATGGAAAGAACGAAATGGCAAATTCATTCAAAAAAAAGTTCGAGTTTGATATTAAACTACACCTTCACGAAAAAATTTGATTTTAAGGACATTCCAAAGAAAGATGACTGGTGAAACAATCGCGCTACAACACCGTGTTTAAGTAACTATGGGGTTTTGTGTCCTTATTCAAATTGGTTTATTTAATATTGTATTTAACGGTGGAAAACTTTGGTGTTGGTCGCGTTTGTCATGCTTCGCATTTAATAAACACTCCTACTCCAGCAGATCCTTAAATACAAAACGTTAGTAGCAATATTTTTCGGACAATGGATCAGATTTACAAAGATTTTGAAAAAACTATCAAGACAAAGCACAGTTTCAGGTGGACACCAAAGTATAAGACGACAATTGAGACAACTCTAAAAAAGGAGATTGTAACCGAGGTGGCATCAAAGGCTTTTGAAAGTTAGGGTGGGAGTTAATCCACAAAGACAAAGAAACCACTGAAGCGCATCGTAAAAACAGTTATGGCACCTGGACAGAGAAAATAATTGTAAAAAGTCTGGTTAACAATAAAGTTGAGATAGAAAGCATTACCCTCGGTAATGAGATGTGGGACTTCGGGAGAAATTCTAAATGGGTTAAACTCTTCGAATTTGCATTTAAGAACCATGAGAAGGATTACGACATTGAAAAACAAATTGAACTAGAAAAGGAAGTTAAACGCAAAGACAATTGGGACGATTACGTCATTCCGACTTCATTGCCACAACCAGTAAAGAGAATTGAACCAACATTTGCAATTCCTGTTACTGGTGGAATATTTGTTTCAATTTTAGCGGCTTACATAATTGCATATGTATCGGTCAACGGCATCTATATTATTGGGTTTTATGAGTCAATAATTGGATTTGGGTTTGGTCTCTCGCTAAAGTATCTAATCAAGTGGAGTAACTTCACAAACGGTGAAAAGTTACATTACTTAATCTATGCTATGATCGCTTTATTCTTCTTCGCGAATCAAATATTCCAATATGAAATAGTGATGAGCAAAAACAATATAACGGGGGTTAGTTTCATGGATTTCATCAAATTCAAATTTGAAAACGGGCTTAAAATTAAATCCGTAAACACCGGCTGGATTGGACTTATTATTAGCTGGGTGTTTCAAATACTTGTTATTTATTGGATTACCGTTCTAAAGACATTTTCCTCGTTATTGATTTATCAATCTGAACGAGTTCCTTCAGAGGTTATAGATTTCGCCTACTACCATTTTGTGAAGGGAAAAAGCGAACAAGAAGTTCGACTTGAACTTGCTAAAATGGGATGGAATACTGACCTATCACAAAACGAAGTTATCGAATCAATTGGGGCAATTGGAGAAAGGCAAGATTTTATAAGGAGCAGGTAAAAAAAAAATACTACCGCCAGTTCCTCTGCCACCTTGGAGTTCTTCTCCAACGTGCGAGATGAAAGTTGATAACAGATAAATCGTTTCAACTAAACCTACTCAGTGAATACCCCCTATTACCCTACCAAAAAACAGTATATAACGCAACCAGAATTCCAAGAATTATCAGAGAGCCAACTACAAATCCGGAATTTACCTTAAAAAGTTTTACATCTACTTCCATCCCTTTTTTAGAATTCGTTTCTGGTTTTAGCAAGCTCATACCTACCATGATAAGGATGATAAGGATGAAGGTAATTGACATGCGATCGAGAAAGGGATAATCCGGAAACCAACCACCCGTCCACCGGGGAAGAAATTTTAGGATCGTTGAAACCGGAATCGTAAGTAAAGCGCCTGTCATGGCGGCTGCTGCCGTAGTTCGCTTCCAGAAAAAGCCCATCAGGAAAATAGCCAGTACCCCGGGTGAAATGAACCCCACATATTCCTGGATGAATTGATAGGCCTGGTCTAATGTTTTTAAAGCGGGTGCAACCAATCCGGCTATCCCTATGGAAATGATAACGGCCCATCGGCCAATGCGCACCAGCTTTTTCTCATCGGCATCTTTATCAAAATATTTTTTATAAATATCCAATGAAAAAATTGTAGAGATGCTATTTGCCTTTCCTGCCAGCGAAGCTACTACTGCCGCGGTTAGTGCTGCAAACGCAACGCCTTTAAGTCCGGCAGGCAACAAATTCATTAGCGTGGGGTAAGCATGATCTGGCTTTACTACTCCCATTGCATCCACCATTTCGGATTGAAACATACCCTGCTGGTATAATACATACATGGCTATGCCGGGCAGCACGGCAATCAGGGGAATCATCAGTTTTAAAAAGGCTGCGAACAGCAATCCTTGCCTTGCGGTTTTTAAATCTGCCCCCAGCGCCCGCTGCGTGATGTATTGATTACATGCAAAATAGTTCAGATTGTTGATCCACATGCCGCCAATTAACACGGAAAGTCCCGGCAGGTCTTTATAATATTGATGATCTTTATTGAGGATCATATGAAAATGACTTTCTGCATTGTCTTTTAACAACACGAGTCCCTTCCAGGCATTGCTGCCAAAGCCAAATTTCTCAGACAGTAACGTAAGCGCGAGATAGGATGTAATCAATCCGCCAATAACCAATACTGCTACCTGAATTACATCGGTATAGCCGATTACTTTCATACCGCCCAGGGTAACTACAATAGCAAACACGCACAATCCAAAAATGCAAAGCTCGAAAGAAATAGTGGAGATCGAATTAATGGCAATTGCTCCGAGATAAATAATGGAGGTAAGGTTTACAAAAACATAAACCAGCAACCAGAAAATGGCCATTACAGTACTTACCTTGTCGTTATACCGCTCGGCCAGAAATTGGGGCATGGTATAGATTTTATTCTTCAGATAAAGCGGAATAAAAAATACAGCAACAATAATGAGTGTAGCTGCGGCCATCCACTCGTAGGTAGAAATAGCGAGGCCAATCGCAAACCCTGAACCTGACATGCCAATAAAATGTTCGGCTGAAATATTAGAGGCAATGAGCGAGGCGCCAATTGCCCACCAGGTTAAGGAACCTTCAGCAAGAAAGAATTCACGTGCGCTGATGGAAACCGATCGTTTCTTATGGTAAACATAGTACCCATAAGAAAAAATCAAAATAAAGTACCCAAAGAAAACAATATAGTCGGCTGTTTGAAGTGTACTCATCTTTGCCGACTATAGAAATTAGGAATTAAAATTTTAAAGTTGGTGGTAGGTATTTTGCCACCAGGTCTTCGTAATACGGTTTAAGTTCTGCCCAGTTTGGAGGAGTTGGATTTTTAGAATACAGGTCGTAGGGATTAAACAACTTTACCCACTTGAACATTTCGCGATCGTGATCGTCCATTAAATGATCGTATGCGTTTTCGCGATGTTGGGCGTAAAAGGAATGATAACGCAGCATGTACAAACCTTGCTCTGGCAACCGGTCTTTCACCATGTGGTAAACATATTCATCGTGCCCCCAGGACATGTGTACATTGCGCAATCCGCAGTTAGGTGAGTAAACGCCATACTTGGTATTGTACTTTGGATTGGTATAATCCGGGTTATTCGCAAAAAATTCGGGGTACACAATTTTGTCGGAATAGGCACACCCTACCGGGAACGTATCACCCACTACCGCCCATTGTGGTTCTCCGAAAAGGCAGAGTACTTTTCCCATGTCGTGGAGCAGGCCAACCATCACCATCCAATCCGGATGACCATCCTTCCGGATCGCTTCAGATGTTTGAAGCAAATGCTGAAACTGATCCAGATCGGTATCAGGGTCAGAATCGTCCACGAGTTGATTTAAGAAGTCGAAGGCATTCCACACCGGCATTTCCTTTTTATTGAACGTAAGGAATTCGGCCTCTTTCTGCATTACAAAATCGTAGGTCTGATAGGTATGATTCAGTCGATAGAATTCACGCACGGTGTCGCGCTCCGGCTCATTATAATTGCGGTATTCTTCGGTAGATTTTGAAGTGGCAATCTCGTCAGGATTGGGATACCTGCGAAGCAGATCATCTTCCCATTCATCCAAACTCTTAAGGGGAACGACTTCAAACTTGTTTTTCATTTTGGTTTCTGATTTCAATAGATTAAATGTAATACTTTTCCTGATTTCTTACGATACCCATACCTCCTAACGGGTACAAATTCATTCGCAGGTTTCCTTCTGCCAGTATTGCCCTTCCTATTTTTTACGGATATAAAGCACCCAATCTTTAAAATCTCTCACTCCCGGATAAGATTCCGGTGCAGAAAAAAAATGTACCTCACCACCATGAATTTCATTTGATGGGTCAGATTTTCCGCTTCCGGGATCAAACCAATGATATTCAAACCTGTCGTTTGCTGAAGATGGCCGCAGATCAACTTTTACCCCACCCGCATACCGTAAATAGATAACATATTCTTCACCGGGTTTGGCCAGGCAATACTTATCGGGATATTCATTCAATAACTCAGGATGAGGCGACAAATTCCACCATTGCAGTTTTTTGAAAAAATTGGCGAGATAACTCATCGATCGTGCGCCCGGATAATCCAGCGTATTGATTGTAGTGTCTTTATCCAAAGGCCATACATCGCCCACAACGTCTGGAGTCTTCGCAGTGTATGCAGGCCATACATGGCCACCGCCATACGTATGCCCCGCAGCACCGGAAAGAATTGAACTCCATGCACCAAAGCGAATATCCATTGCGGGTGCGCTTCCTTCAATAAACTCATACCATGGTTCCGTTACAACGATTGGCTTCGATGGTGTTTTGTTGTATGCTTCAGACACAACCTGCGGAATCATCTCGTTGTACCATTTTCCATGACCTACCTGACTTTGATTGTAGTCAAGCCAACTTTCATTATGCAACTTTTCTACTGTGCTCCATTGTGGGGCGCCTGCCCCTCCTTCCCAGCCGGGGGGCGTGTTATGCACACCTACAATCCGGTGATAGGGGTCTTTGTCTTTTATAAACTGGCCAAGGTCTTTCCAAAAGGAAAGCGGAAAGCCTCCGTAGGTATCCATGTTATACTCACCCGCTACTACCCACATCACATTGTAGGCAGCATAGCGATTGATAAGATAATGCCACCAACGCTTCATTTTCTCATCACCGGCAGTCTCATTTAAATTCTTCCTGCTCCACCATCCATGAATCCAGACTGTTATTCCTTTACTGTTTGCATACGCAATCAAGGCGTCCACTTTTTGGATTTGCCCGATGTTGGGGACAGTATATGTTTCATCCAACAGGGAACTATTCCGGCTCCATCCATTGGCTGCTACAAACAATTGTCCGATGTTAAATCCTTTTGCAGAACGATCATCAACAAGGTTTCTGAATGCTGAGAACTCAAGTCTCTTGTCTGTCCAGTTCCACCACGTATCTGCGATCCAAAGGAATGGCGTACCATCCGCATAGACAAAATAGTGTCCTGCATTTTCACCATCCTTTTTTACCTGTACAAACCCTCGCCTGGTTGAATTTTCATGCTTTTCATTTTCGTTCCAGGCTGTTACTGAAAAGCTTCCTTTCATGTTATTCAGTCCTTTATCAGTGGAAGTTGTATTGTACTGCCATTGTCCGCAAAGAGGCGGGGCAAAACGAATCTTCCAGTCTTTTCCACCATCCCAGAAGCCTGCAACGGTAATAGTCTTTCCGTTAGCATCTCCGCTTATGCCTTTAAATGTTGCATATACAAAATCTTTACTACCATCAACCGGAACCAGTAAATAAGGATGCTCCTGAAGTTTTCTGGCCGTTAATTTTATTTCATAAACCTGCCACTGTTTTATTGTATCCGAAGCAATTACTCCGGGCGCAGTAAGTAGAAAAGCAAAAAAGATAAGCAACGTTTTTATTTCGCATAGGTAAATTGTTCAGCAATAAATATAACGAAAACAGCAATGCCTGGAATATGGGTATTAACAAGACCAGTCAGAAATACAATCAAAGACTTCTTTTCAGCCCCTAATTAATTTCTACTTAAGTTCCTTATCAATCTTTGCTGCTGCCTGAACAATCACCCGCACACATTCTTTATAAACCTCCGGATTTATCAGATCAAAATCATCGGTGGGTTGGTGGTAGTCTTTGTGATCTTCTACCCCAAAATAAATAAATGGAATTTTAGCTGAATGAAACGATCCATGATCGGAAGCGTAGGTCCAGTTGTCCTGCCCCTCGTATTTTTCAGGGTCATCATGGCTAAGCACTAGCTTCACCTGTTTGGAGGTAATTCCTTCCAGCATGGGTTTTAGGTGTGGATAATAAAAAGTGCCACACGCTACCAATTCACCTTTATCGGCACGCGCCACCATATCCATATTCAGGTTGACTATCATTTTGTTGCGTGGCACCGGAGGGTGTGCAACAAACGTCCGCGACCCCTGCAGGCCCATTTCTTCGGCATCGAAGGCTACAATCATAATATGATGCTCCGGCTTATTCTTTTTGAAATATTCTACAATGGAAAACAAGGCGCTGGTGCCGGAGGCATTGTCATCGGCCCCGTTATAAATTTTTCCATTGCGTTCGCCCACATGGTCGTAGTGTGCAGAGATAACGATGTATGAATCTTTTTTGCCTTCTATCCAACCGGCAAGATTAACTCCCTTTATTTTTTCTCCACCCCTGCCGTTAAACTCAAAGGGTAATTCGTATCCCGCACCGAATGGGTTTAGACCCAGTTCACTAAACTTATCTTTAATAAAAGTTTGGGCAAGGGTACTTTCGGGTGTACCGGTTTTCCGACCCCGCAAGGAATCGGATGAAAGAAATTTCAGATTTGAGATTAACGCTGCTTCATTAAATAAATTCTGGGCCTGAACCGCAGCGCTTGAAATAAACAAAACCAACAACACATTCCTGATCATATTCCTAAAAAATAAGGGCACAAGTTAGATTTTAATCTGCATTTACTACTACCCAAAATATCATTTTGTTTATACGCCCCGGCACACCGCGCTACCCGCGGGTATTGGGTGCCATCATAGGCTAATCAGGTTTAGCCCGGGTAGTGGGCCGCTTGGATATTGTTGTAAAAGGGCGCCTTCCTTCAGGGTTCCGGTATCCACTCCGGCAAAACCAATTTTGTCAATAATTGATTTTACTATTGCTTTAGCCGAAACATCATCGCCACAATAAAATAATACGCGGTGGCCATTTCCTTCGATGGGACTTGCCTCCAACAGTTGGGGTGTAAATGTATTGAATGCTTTTACCAGTTTTGCTCCCGGCAACATCTCTTGCACAATTTCGCTGGAGGCCCGGCCGTGCAGCTCTGCCATTTTGTAATCCGGTGGGACTACCGGGTTAATGGGATCGATTACAATTTTGCCAGACCAATTTGTAATCTGTTTGGCTACCGAAGGCAAATGAATCCAGGGAACTGCTAAAAAAATTACTTCGCTTGCCGCAGCCTCTTCAACCGAACCCGGGCGCACGTTGCCTCCCAATTGTTTTACTACTTCACCCAACGAGTGGGCCCCGCGGCTGTTACTGATAATTACTTCGTACCCAGCGTTCAGCACTTGTTTGGCAAATGCCTGCCCAATACCACCCGAACCTATTATTCCTATTCTCATTTTAATCAAGATCGGTTTTCAAGATACAGGTTGCCTGTCACTTGTCAAAGTTTACGTGCATACCACGCGCCATCGGTTTTGCATTTGTGTTTTTTCAATTGATGCCGTTTCGTTTTAGAATGATTTCGTGTGCACGAAAAAATCCTGTGTATAGCGTTCGCGCGGAGCCAGCTCACGCACTTTCAGATTATCATTCAAACTTTCAGGATCGCCCGGATAACCAATGGCCATTACTACCACCGGCTCGTGCGTTTCGGGGATGTTCAGATTGCTGATTAACATTTGTTTACTGTAACCGCCCATCTGGTGTACATTTAATCCTGCATGGGTTGCCTGCAATGACAACAACGCATTGGCTGCACCTACATCGTACTTTGCCGCCCCATTGATTACCCCATTGCGAAGTTGCGTTTTGCGCGCCAGGCTTACTACCAGCAAAGGAGCATGTTGTGCCCAGATTTTATTACTGTCGTTTAATGAATCAAAGATTTTATTCCACACCTCGTGGTTATCGGCCACTGCGTATATATAAACCCAGGGTTGTTCATTCATGCTGGAAGGGGCCCAGCGGGCAGCTTCAAACAACGACCGAATAGTTTCTTCACGTACCGGAGTTGCTGCATAAGCCCGCTTGCTCCTGCGATTTTTAATTTCAGGAAGTACCGGATATTCCACTTCGGTTGATTTATCAATACTAATTTCCATATCTGCTCCTAACATATAAAACAATCAAACCGTTTTGCATCTCTTAAGTTTATTCTTCAATCAGCACACCCATTTTACCCATCTGGTAATCGCGCATGGCTTCCATAATTTGTGTTTGCGTATTCATCACAAAAGGGCCGTATGATACCACTTCTTCATCAATTGGTTTACCGCTTAACAACAACGCGCGGGTATCTTCCAATGCTGTAAGCGCAATACCTTCGCCATCATTTTTAAAATGAACCAGGTGCAAGCCTTCCACCATACCAAACCCACCCACGTTCAGTTTGCCATCTAACAAGTAAAGCACTGCGTTATGATTTTGAGGCAAGGGAATGTTGATCGTTCCATTTTTTTTCAATACTAAGGTGGCTGCATTCACTTCAACCTGCGAAGGCACAGGGCCTTTCGCGTTTAATACCTCGCCAGCAAACACATGCACATTTACTAATCCATCTGCACTGGTTACAACGGGTGCTTCTTCGGGTTTTACCGGAAAGTACATGGGTTGATCCATTTTATGTTTAGCCGGAGTGTTAATCCACAATTGGATAATCTCCTGCCGTCCGCCAATCTCATGTATATCGTGCGGAGGCCGTTCGCTGTGGATAATACCCATTCCGGCATTCATCCACTGCGCTCCTCCCGCATAAATTGTACTATCATTACCCCTACTATCGCGATGGTGAACACCGCCTTTAAAAATAAAGGTAACCGGTGAAAAACCGCGGTGCGGATGAGGCCCCACTCCTGCATCATCCGGGTGAATGGTAGCGGGCGCTTTCACGTCTGCGTGGTGTAGCAATAAAAAAAGGATCGACCTGTTGTACTTGTTGGGTGGGCAACGGCTGGCGAATGGGCATTCCGCCCATGTCCATTTTATGCGCGTACAGCAATCGGGAAACGGTTCTGGTTTTCATCGTTCAAATGCAAGGCCCTCCGGGAGCCGGTTAATTACGTTTATTACAATAGTTGTCTATACAACTATTTTGCTCCATTTTTCGTTCCTATCTTTGAAAAAGATTAGTTCGACATGAAAACACCCTTGATTTCAGGGATTCATCACGTAACGGCCCTGGCCGATGATGCCCAAAAAAATCTCGATTTCTACACCGGCATTCTGGGCCTGCGCATGGTTAAAAAAACTGTAAACTTCGATGCGCCCGATGTCTATCACTTCTATTATGGTAACGAAACCGGCAGCCCGGGCACCATCATGACGTTCTTTCCCTTTGCGGGGATGGCCAAAGGCCGGCATGGTAAAGGCCAGATGACCATTACTTCGTTTTCTGCTCCGGCCGAAAGTTTAGACTATTGGTTAGTACGCTTGAAAAAATTAAATATTACTTACACAGGTCCACACCAACGATTTGACAACGAAATGTTCATTCGCTTTGAAGATACCCATGGTCTGAGTCTGGAACTGGTGTTTAACAAATCGGATAATCGCCCTGGTTTTACCTATGGACAAATTCCGGTAGAATATTCCGTGAGAGGGTTTCATGGTGCTGTGTTATCCGAAGATAATTCAGATCGCACCGCCAGCCTGTTGCTCGATACCATGGATCATAAACTAATTGCTGAAAAAGGAAACCTGAAACGCTTTTCGGCCAGCGGTGTTCCTGGCGATTTTATTGATGTGCTGCATACACCCGAAGCTGCACGGGGTTTAGGTGGAAGCGGAACCATTCACCACCTTGCTTTTGCTACTGCCGATGACACCTCGCAACTAGAAATACGGGAAAAGTTGTTGAGCAAAGGACATTCCGTAACCGAAGTGCTGGATCGGCAATACTTTCACAGCATTTACTTTCGCGAACCGGGCGGTGTATTATTTGAAGTAGCCACCAATCTGCCAGGCTTTTCGGTGGACGAACACCCTTCTAAATTAGGAGAAGCATTAAAACTGCCCGCGTGGTACGAACCCATGCGCGATAAAATTGAAAACGCACTGGAGCCCGTTGCGTTGAATCCGGAGAAGTTTAACGATTAACCACCCTTGTTGTTCTGCCAGCGATGTCACACCAGAAAAAAATAATCGAAGCGGGTGTTCCGCTTTGTCAGGCAAAACAAGCATTGATTCTGCTGCATGGTCGCGGAGGTTCTGCTGAAGACATTTTATCGCTTACCCAATACTTGCCGGTAACTGATTTTTATATCGCAGCTCCACAAGCCACCAATAATACCTGGTATCCACTGAGCTTTCTTGCACCCACATCGCAAAACGAACCGTGGCTGAACAGTGCCTTACATATTGTGAAGGAAGTTGGAACGCACATGCAGCAAAACGGAATTGCACCCGAATGCATTTACATTTTGGGATTTTCGCAGGGTGCCTGTTTAGCAATGGAGTTTGCGGCCCATCATGCGCAACGGTACGGTGGTGTTATTGCCTTAACGGGAGGATTGATTGGCGATACGCTTAACCCCTCCCGCTACTCCGGAAATTTTTCGGGCACGCCCATTTTAATGACCAATGGGAGTAACGACCCGCATGTACCCTTGATACGAAGCGAGCAATCCAAACAACAACTGGAAATGATGGATGCCCGTGTTGAACTACTCGTTTATCCAAACCGGCCCCATACTATTTTACAAGCCGAGTTGCAGGCGGCAGCCCGCTACCTGAGCCCGCAGATGACATAAATCATGTAATACATCATGCCCGAATGCATGAATTCAATACTTGGTTTTTGTTAACTTGTAAACCTATGACTGCCGAGAAACAAAGACTGATTGAAGATCGTGACAAAGTAAAAAACTGGCGGCAATGGGGCCCCTACCTGGCCGAGCGCCAATGGGGAACTGTGCGCGAGGATTATAGCGCCAATGGCGATGCCTGGAATTATATTTCACACGACATGGCGCGCAGCAAAGCATATCGCTGGGGCGAAGAAGGTATTGCCGGAATTTCCGATGAAAATCAATTGCTATGCCTTGCGCTTTCTTTGTGGAATAAAAAAGATCCCATTCTGAAAGAACGATTCTTCGGATTAACAAACCCCGAAGGCAACCACGGGGAAGATGTGAAAGAGATCTATTATTACCTCGACTCCACCCCTACCCATTCGTACATGCGCATGCTGTACAAGTATCCGCAAAGCGAATATCCCTATGCGCACCTGGTAGAAGAAAGTAAACGCAGGGGCAAACACGACCGCGAGTTTGAATTAACCGATACCAACATTTTTGCAAACAATCGCTACTTCGATGTAGCTATTGAATATGCCAAAGCCGATGTAAGCGATATGCTGATGCGGATTACGGTTACCAACCGCGGACCGGAAGCAGCAGCAATTGAACTGTTGCCCACCCTTTGGTTTCGGAATACGTGGGCCTGGGGTTATGATGCCACACGCCCCGAAATATATTTAGACGACAAAGGGATTATGAAAGCGAGCCACAAACAATTGGGCTCGTACTACTTCTACTGCGAAGGCAAACACGAGGCCCTCTTCTGCGAAAACGATACAAACACGTGGCGCCTGCATCAACACTTTCAACCGGGTACCTTTAAAGACGGCATCAACGATTACATCATCTTCAATTACCCGGCTGCTATCAATAAAGTAAATAAGGGAACCAAAGCTGCGTACCGCATTGACTTGAATTTAAAAGCCGGAGAATCAAAATCCATTCGGTTGCGATTGGTCTCACGCTTTCATCAAAAACCATTTCAACAGTTCGATCAGATTTTTAAAACAGCAAAATCAGAAGCGGATATTTATTATGCCGATTTGCAAAAAGATATTTCATCGGAGGAAGAAAAAATGATACAGCGCCAGGCACTGGCTGGTATGTTGTGGAGCAAACAATTTTATTACTATGATCTGGATGTGTGGCTAAGGGGCGATCCGCACCAACCACACCCGCCTGCAGAACGCAGGCGCGGCCGCAACAGCGAGTGGGATCATCTGCATAATGCAGATATTATTTCCATGCCCGATAAATGGGAGTATCCGTGGTATGCTGCGTGGGACCTGGCCTTTCACGCTATTCCTTTAGCCATGATTGACCCGGAGTTTGCCAAGAAGCAATTGTTGTTGCTTACCAAAGAATGGTACATGCACCCCAACGGGCAACTACCCGCATACGAATGGGCTTTTGGCGATGTGAATCCGCCCGTGCATGCATGGGCTGCCTGGCGGGTATTTAAGATCGACAGCAAACTGCAGGATGGAAAACACGACCGGAAGTTTCTGGAAGAAATTTTTCACAAACTGTTACTCAACTTTACCTGGTGGGTAAACAAGAAAGACGAAAGCGGCAACAACATTTTTCAGGGTGGTTTTTTAGGAATGGATAATATTGGTGTGTTCGATCGCAGCAGTACGCATCTGCCTACCGGAGGCTACATTGAACAATCGGACGGCACCAGTTGGATGGCCATGTACACGCTTAACCTCCTGCGCATGGCGCTGGAGTTGGCCAAAGAAAATCCAACGTATCAAAGTATGGCCACCAAGTTCTTTGAGCATTTTTTATACATAGCCGGGGCTATGGCCAATGTGAACAACGAAGGCATTAACCTGTGGGATGAAGAAGATGAATTTTTTTATGACGTATTGCACCTGCCCAACAACGAGCGGCTAAAATTAAAAGTACGCTCGATGGTAGGACTTATTCCTTTGTTTGCCGTAGAGGTGTTGGATGAAGAAATTTTTCAAAAGATGCCCGAGTTTACCGAACGTCTCGATTGGTTTTTACAAAACCGACCCGACCTGGCCAACCTCATTTCGCGCTGGGGCGATCGCGGAAAAAATCAGCGCCACTTGCTCTCCTTGTTGCGCGGCCACCGCATGAAGCGGTTGCTGAAGCGCATGTTAGACGAAAAAGAGTTTCTGTCACCCTACGGGGTACGCGCGCTTTCGCGGCATCATTTAGATAATCCGTATGTGTTGCATGCCAACGGCAGCCAGTTTTCTGTTTGCTATCAACCGGGTGAAAGTGATTCGTATTTATTTGGTGGTAACAGCAACTGGCGCGGGCCGGTTTGGTTTCCGGTTAACTATTTAATTATCGAATCGTTGCAGCGGTTTCATCATTATTATGGCGATGATTTTAAGGTGGAACATCCTACCGGCTCGGGCAATATGTTAACCCTGCGGGAAATTGCGAGCGAACTTTCGCAGCGATTAATCGGTATGTTTAAAACCAATGCCGAAGGTAAGCGACCCATCTATGGCGATACAGATTTGTTTCAATCCGATCCGGAATTTAAAAATCACCTGCTCTTTTACGAATACTTTGATGGCGACACCGGCCGCGGCCTGGGTGCCAGCCACCAAACCGGCTGGACAGGTTTAGTTGCAAAGTTGATTCAGCCGATACTAACGCGGAAGAAATAGATTTACGATCATACCTTCGCCTATACCTACTAAATTGGGTAAATAGGCGAAGGTTTTATTCGGGTATAGGGGAGTTGTACGACATAGTAAAACCCACCTCGTAAAAA
>LNFR01000041.1 GCA_001567185.1 Bacteroidetes bacterium OLB12 | reverse complement strand
AAAATACTTTGTCATCGCGGACAGCGTTCCGCGATCTCGGAATCTGTGCGGAAAGGTTGGGATGCCGGAATAAATCCGGCATGACATTCATCCTTAAGTGTATTTTTGAGATGGCTTCTACTGGTTGTTAACCACTTGGTTGAATTACACATGGCGCTTCCCTTTCTGCATTTTCTTTAGCATCTTCATGGCTTGTTCCGCACACACATGAAAATTCTGGTTTTGTTTTTCTGTTGCCTTTCGGGTATTGCATTTGCCCAAACCGGCTCTGAAATTATTCTCTTCGATCTGAAAATAAAAAAAGAAAGGGGTTGCGCTCTCCAATCCTCAAAACATAACCAACCATCCGGGTTATGATAACCAACCCTCGTTCCATCCGGATGAACCGGTTATCTATTATGCATCTTTTAATGAGCAGGGCCGCTCGGACATAAAATCTTACAACTACGAAACACAAATACGCAGTCAGGTAACCGAAACATCAGAACGCGAATACTCGCCCACACTCACCCCGGATAAAACGGGCATCTCGTGCATCATACAGCGCGACAATGGCGCACAGGATTTAGGTAAGTATTCTTTGGAAGGAAAGGATCCCTATGTAATTATCGATTCGTTGGTCGTGGGCTATCATGTGTGGGCTGATAACAGCCACCTGGCCTTGTTTGTTTTAGGAAAAGATGGTTCGCCCAACACGCTGCACTACCTGCGCCTGCCTACACAAGAAGATACCATCCTTGCAGATAACATCGGCCGTGCGCTGCATCGCATTCCCAATGAACGCGCCATTAGCTTTGTACATAAAGTGACTGCGGATACCTGGCAAATAAAAAAGCTCGATCTTGAAACCATGCAGGTAAGTGTTATTGTCAACACCTTGCCCGGGCAGGAGGATATTGCCTGGCTACCGGACGGACGCCTGATAACAAGCGATGGCACCAAATTATTTGTTCTCCATCCCCGAAAGGAAAAAACCTGGAGTGAAGTTACAGTTGCCAACAGCAGTTTATTAAAAGGCATTACGCGTTTAGCAGTAAGTACCAAAGGCGATAAACTGGCTGTAGTAGTCTCAGAATAAACCTCCTTCTCCACTAACCCCTCGTAATCATGAACTCATTCAAAAGACTTTTATTACTAAGTGTACTCGCCCTGGCATTTGCCTGTTCGTCCAGGCAGGAAGATCAAAACCTGGTTGTTACCGAACAAGCCAAAGCACGACTTGATTCCACACTTAAAACACTGGTTGACTCCGGGCGTATTGCCGGAATTTCTGCTTTGATTTTTGAAAAGAACAAAGAGGTTTACTTCAATGCTTTTGGTTTAGCCGATCGTGAAGCCAACAAAGCAATGGATCGCAACACACGCGTACGCATTTATTCTATGACCAAACCCATTACCGGTGTTGCGTTAATGAAGCTATACGAACAAGGCCTGTTTCAGTTGGATGATCCCATTTCGAAGTATGCGCCTGAGTTTACCAACATGAACGTTGTTACCGGAGCAGATGCCAACGGAAATCCTGTGTTGGTTCCTGCCCACCGGCCTATTACCATTCGCGATCTTACCCGCCATACCGCAGGTTTTGCACGGGCCGAGCATCCGGTGGTTGGCAAACTTGTAACCGAAGCCGATGTAATGAATACCAACAACACGCTTGCGCAGATGGCAACCAAACTGGCTACGTTGCCGCTTGCGTTTCATCCGGGTGAAGAATGGAGCTATGGCATATGTGTAGATGTGCAGGCATACCTGGTAGAGCGAATCTCCGGAAAACCATTTGATCAGTTTGTTAAAGAAAACATTACCGGTCCGCTCGCGATGAGTTCCACGAAATACGTACCGGAAGATATGAGCTTACTGGCGGCCATGTATGTACGTAAAGAAGATGGCTCGCTTGATCGCATTGCCGATTCATTAGCCAATAGTTTTAATGAAAAAGCGTGGCCCCTGAAACCGGGCGGTTATGGACTAACCAGCAACATTGATGATTACATGCGCTTTGCGCGAATGCTGGTGAACGAAGGCACACTGGAAAACACCACCATTTTAAAACCCGAAACAGTAAAGTTGATGGCTACCAATCACCTTGCCGATAGTGTAACGGAGCGCATGTGGCTACCCAGCAAAGGCCAGGTTGGTTTTGGAATTGACTTTGCCGTGCGCCTGAAGCCACCGGTAAATGAAGAAGAGCATGCAGGCATAGTGGGCGAGTTCTTTTGGGATGGGGCCGCCAGTACTCTTTTTTGGGTGGATCCACAAAATGAATTAGCCGCTGTTTTGTTTGTTCAGATTTTTCCGTTTGATAACACCGTACATAATGCCTTCCGCAGAGCGGTTTATGGTCCATTTAAAAATCAAAATCCTTCGATGTAGCGTTGAAAAATTTCCTGATCATATCGCTTCTTATCCTTGCTGCCTGTGGCAAAAAGAATAATCCCAAGGCGGACATAAATCCAGATTTTACTTACCGCGATTTTAAACCCGCAGGAAAAGTAATTCGTGTTTCGCGCCAGCAATATGCTGATAACCTCTATGGCTTTTGGTTAGGACAATGCATTGCCAACTGGACGGGCCTTGTAACCGAAATGGATAAGATCGGGAACATAGGTGAAATTAAAACCGGCAATTTTTATACCCGCGATGATTGGGGTAAACCCGATCAACCCAATATCTGGTCGCCAGGCAAGCCCAGTGATTTGTCGCCCACCATCGATTTTGTTTTTAGAGGGACACAGGAAGTGTGGGGTGCTGATGATGACACCGACATTGAATACATGTATCAGTATTTGATGTTTACAAACAAAACAAGCGTGTTAACACCTCAGCAAATCCGCCAGGGTTGGTTAACGCATATTAAGGCGGAAGAAGAAAATTACCTCTGGGTTTCCAATCAAAAAGCATTTGATCTGATGCTTGCCGGAATGTTACCCCCAGAAACCGGCCACGCGGCAAACAACGAGCATCATGCCATGATTGATGCACAACTTACCACCGAAATTTTTGGATTATTTGCGCCCACCCGCCCCGATGTTGCTTTGAAACTGGCCCACCTGCCTATTCGCACAACTGCCGGTGAAAGCATTGCTGACATTCCGGAGTTTTATGTAAACATGTATGCACTCGCAACCGTTGTGGACGATCAACTTTCAATGAAAGAAAAAATTCAATGGATGGCCGCAGAAGCGCGTAGGCTTTTGAACGATAACGCAACTGCGGCTAAGATGTACGACTTCGTAAAATCAAAGTACGAAGCCGGCTTACCGTGGGAACAAACCCGCGACTCCGTTTATGTGCGCTACCAGGTTAACCAGGAAGATGGTTACACAATCACTTCGCAAAATCTATATTGCAACGGATGTTACGCTGCGGGCATTAACTACGCTGCCGGGTTAGTTAGTTTGTTTTATGGCGAAGGAGATTTTATTGAAACCATTAAGATCGGAGCGTTGGCCGGTTGGGACTCCGACAATCCTACGGCTACGTGGGGCGGCCTGTTGGGTTTTATGCTGGGAAAAGCAGGAGTTGAAAAAACTTTTAACCGGGATTTCTCCAACCAGTTTAATATTCACCGTACGCGCCAAAATTTTCCGAACAATGGCCTCGATACATTTGAAAACATGGCCCGTACAGGAGTTTTTATTATTGATCGGGTGGTTCAGGATGAATTGGGTGGCGGTGTTGACCTGACAAACAACGAATGGCTTATACCCGTTGTAAACTAAGAAGCCATTTTTGTGATCTTATTCGCCTGCCAACGCTAACACAATATTCCACTCTTCATCTTTCACACTACCAACACTCAATCTGCTCAGGCGGATCAGATCCATATTCTTCAAACGCTTATCTGCTTTTATCTGTGCCAGGGATACCGGGTTCTTTAACTTCCGCACCGGTTTAATATCAACCACCACCCAGGCTGTTTCCGTTGTGGTTGGATCCTGGTACGCTTCTTTTACAACCTTTACAATTCCCACAATCTCCAGACCTTCATTGCTATGATAGAAGAAAAGTTCATCTCCCTTCTTCATACTTTTCAGGTTATTGCGTGCTGCATAATTTCGAACACCATCCCAAAAGGTTTGCTTGTCTTTCACTAATTGATCCCAACTGTATTTAAACGGTTCTGATTTAATAAGCCAATGTGCCATGCTAAATTTTGGAGTTATCTTTCTGGTGCTGCTTTCGTTAAAGATCGTTATTCATCGCGCAGCAATTTGCTACTTCTCACATAATCCTCCCTTCGCAATCCAGAGTTTTTGAAACTCCAGTTGCAACAATCCTTCGCGCACAGCGGGGTCGGATTCGATTACCGCTTTATCCAGGTCGCCTTTCATAATGAGGATACCGCCCTCCTCATCGCCAAAGGAAGCTTCCGTTACTACATTGCCGGTTTTGATAATCTCTTTCAGGTAATCATCATGTTTTTTAAAGGTGCGGGGAGCATCTTGTATGTTAAACTTGGCAATATTAGGGATGTAGCGAACAAAGTGGTAAGTAACCATTTCGTATTGTTCACCTACTGCGCAAGCTCCACCTATATGTGGAAAGTAAGGTAATACCTCCACGCGCCAGCGGTTGGCCTGCACCCCCGGATCGGTTTGCAACCACTCCTTCACCTGCTCAACCGATTTTGATTTGAAAATAAAAATGCCGCCACCGCCATCAAACGGCCCGGCTGAAATCAGTTTGCCTTCTTTGGCCAGCCGATTAATGTTTGCCAAATGACCATCCATTATTTTTTTCAACTCGGCCTCGGGCAGCTCGGCCTTGTCCGTGCGTTTGTTCAAAAAAACAAAAATCAATTCGGGGGGTTGGCCCATCCCCAACAGGGGAAATAAAAGAAGAACAAAAAGCAGAATCCTCATACAATTAAAGGTACTCATTAATCCGTTAATCAACCGGAGCCGGAGATGTCTTTTGTTTACTAACCAACAGCACGCCAAACAAAATGAATACCGTCCCCACAAGCTGCAATGCGGAAATGGATTCACCAAGCAGGAAATAAGCCATAATTAAGGTTGATACCGGACCGATGCTTCCAACAATAGCCGCATTATCAGCGCCAATGCGCTTAATCCCCTGTACCACCAGGTACGAAGGAATTACGGTGGATAACACAGCCATCCACAATCCGTAGAGATAAACCGGAGTTGAAAATTCCAACAACGAAGTATCGGACGTTACCCAGAAATGAATCAACACTCCTATCGAAGCAAAACTCATGGCATAGCTGTTGAATTTTGTAGCACCCACCAATGGAATCAGCCGGCCACTGCCCACAATGTATGCAGCATACGTAATGGCACAGATAAAAATGAAGAGCGAGCCGAGCAGAAAGTTTTTGTTTTGACCGGTATGCCAATCAACCTCGCCAACAAAAGCAATCAGCAACCCGGCATAGGTAATGACGAGCGCCACCCATTGAATGGGTTTGATCCGCTCTTTGAAAAATACGGATGACATCAGCAGAACCAGGGTGGGATAGATGAAGAGGATCAGTCGTTCTATTCCGGCCGTTACATACTGCAGACCAAGAAAGTCGAGCAAGCTGCTGATGTAATAACCCAAACAGCCAATTACGGCCACCGCCAGCCATTGGCGCGGGGTAAACCGAACATTGGTTTGTTTGCTGGATGAAACATACGCGGAGATCACAAAAAATGGAAGAGAGAAAATCATCCGAAGGGCCAACAATGAAATTGCATCTACCTCTGTATCGCGATAAGCAAGCTTTACAAATATCGCTTTGGTTGAAAAACAAATGGCCCCAAGCAAGGCAAGTAGTACCCCGCCTACAAAAACGGGTTGTGGTTGTTTGGTTGTCATGCCGTGTTGCCTGGGCTTATCGTTCAGGCTACACCTTGCCCCACTTCTGGTTCTTCATAGCGTGGTGGGCAGCCCGGGCCGCAAAGGCCATGTAAGTAAGCGATGGATTTTGTGTTGAGGTAGAAGTCATGCAGGCGCCATCGGTTACATAAACATTCGGGCATGCATGCAATTGATGATCTTTATTGAGCAAAGAGGTTTTCGGATCTTTACCCATGCGCACACCGCCCATTTCATGAATATCCAAACCCGGTGCCCGTTTATCATCGCGCACACGGATATTGGTAAAGCCTGCCTTCTCAAACATCTCGGTCATCTGTTGCTGATAGTCTTTGATCATCTTTTCATCGTTATCGTCATACTCCACATTAACCTTAAGCAAAGGAATGCCCCACGCATCTTTCTCTTCTTTGCTCAACGCAACAAAGTTTGTCTCTTTCGGTATGGTTTCGCCCATCATGTGTGATCCGATATTCCAATTGCTGTATTTGGATGGATTCAAGAGTTCTTCCTTGAGGGGCATTCCAATTCCACTTTGGTCTGCATAGTTAGACCGGCTGGCTGTAAAGCCGGCTGCATAGCCCCTTAAAAAATCGGTTTCTTGTTTGTACAAATTTCGAAAGCGCGGAAAATATCCGCTGGTTGGCCTCCCTCCGGAAGTGGTGTATTCGCTGTGGCCTTCGTACTCAGCAGAAATTCCTGCCCGATAATTATGAAACGCCACGTACTTGCCCAGCAACCCGCTGTCATTGCCCAGTCCGTTTGGAAAGCGGGATGAAGTTGAATTCAGCAGGATCAGGTTGGTATTGAGAGCCGCTGCGTTTACAAAAATTACATCGGCAAAATACTCTTCCATTTGTTTTGTGTTGGCATCCACAATCCGTACCCCCGTAGCTTTACCTTTTGCTTCGTCATAAATAATGGAATGCACTACGGCATGGGTGCGCAAAGTCATGTTACCGGTTTTTTCGGCCCAGGGTAAGGTAGATGCATTGGCGCTGAAGTAGCCACCAAAGGGGCATCCGCGGTGGCAAAGGTTACGGCTCTGGCATTTTGCACGGCCTTGTTGCTGATAATATTCCAGGTTACCGGTAATATGAGCACATCGTGCTAAAATCATATGGCGGGTATCTCCGTAGTGCTTCTTTAGTTGTTCCTGAAAATATTTCTCAACAATGTTCAACTCAAAGCCTGGCAGAAACTCACCATCGGGTAAGTTGGCAAGCCCGTCTTTGTTACCCGATACACCAGCAAATTTTTCTACATGACTATACCACGGTGCTATTTCTTTGTAGCGGATAGGCCAATCAACTGCAAAGCCATCGCGGGCGGGACCTTCAAAATCAAAATCGGACCAGCGCTGTACCTGGCGTGCCCATAACAACGACTTGCCGCCTACCTGATAGCCCCGAATCCAGTCGAATGGTTTGTCCTGCACATACGGATGCTCTTTGTCCTTCACAAAAAAATGCATGGCGTCCTCACGAAAAGCATAACACCGGCTTACTACCGGGTTCTCTTCTTTTATTTGATTTGTTAACTGCCCGCGGTGTTCAAACTCATAGGGCAGCATGTTGGTGGTAGGGTAATCGTGCAGGTGTTTCACATCGCGGCCTCGTTCAATCACCAATGTTTTTACACCATGCTCGCATAACTCTTTGGCAGCCCAACTGCCACTTAAGCCCGATCCAATTACAATTGCCTGAAAAGTGCGTTCTGCGGTTGCGTCAATATTAAAATTAGCCATTGATTTTCGGGTTTGAGATGCTGTTGATCAAAACTGCGCCATTGTATTCGCCAGGTATTAAATGATACGGTTTTACCTGCGTCATGATGTACTCAGACATCATGTAGCCTTGTATGGTGAACCGTTTGGTTATACGCAAAAATTCAAGTATCGTCTTTTTACCTGCGTCTGCATCTTCTTCTGAAATTGACAACCCTTGTGCTACAACTTTTTCTTTGTCGGCTGGCTCCAGTTTTGAAAATTTACTGCCCGCCTCTTCTTTGCTGAAGTTATCAAAGCCCTGCAATCCTTTCGTAAACATACCCTGTTGATCAGCCTGTACGCAATCATTTACCATCACCAGGATAAAATCCTGCACGGCCAGATCTCCGGCCCCCTGAATGTTTCCCGGTGGGATGATTGTATCCGCGATTTGCGCCAATAATTTGCACATCGATTCAGTTACGTTCAGGTTTTGATAAGCCGCCAGAATATCTTCCTTTTCAAAATTACAGGAGGGTACGAGCACGGCTCCCCCGGTAAGAATGGCCAGACTTTTAAGTGCTTCTCTGCGATGCATGTGTATTGTGTTTTGCTTTGGTGAACCCGGTTGCCTTATGCAATTTGTAAAAGTTCAATGATATGTCACAATGAAATTCTCAGGCTGGCTAAAAATTATACATTGTATTGCATTAACAAACCTGGTTATGAACGTTTGTGTAAAGCACGTTTTGTATTTATCAACACGTTCACCAGTTTCAATATTTCTTTTTCCGAATTATAAACGTGGGGCGATACCCGAATAACATCACCACGATAGGAAACAGAAATTTTGTTTTTGCTACCTGCTTCTTAACGGTTATCATGTTCATTTCTTCGGGCAGGCGGATACCAAACAAATGATAGGCCCGCGAACTTTCATCCTCAATCCAGAAACCCGCTTCGCGCAAAAGCGCTAAAGGTTTTTGTGTAATGGATTTACAGTATTGCTGTATGGCCAGTGGTTTCCATTGGTTGATTTGTTTCAATGCTTCCAGCAACATGGGCACCAGAATAAAATTGCTGTGTTCCCCCACTTCATAGCGCAACGCACCGGGTTGGTATTCGGGTTGGTAGTTTACCAGGCCCGCAAAGTTTTCGCTATGCAATCGGTTAATCCAGTTTTCCTCCACGGGTTTTCCGTTATCAAAACTTTCGGCATAGTAAGCAAGCCCGATGGAGTAGGGCCCCATTAACCATTTGTAGCCGCCACATATCAAGGCATCGGGTTGTATTTCCTTAACGCTAAAGGGCAATGCACCTACCGATTGCGTTCCGTCAATCACCAACCTTGCACCCACTTCGCGGGTACGGGCCCGTATGGCTTTAAGGTTAAACCTGGTGCCATCTGCCCAATGAACGTGGCCCAGGGCCACCAGCTTTGTGTTTGTATCAATCGCTTCGAGCAGGCGTTCATTCCAAATCTTTCCCCGGTTTATTTTTGTATCAGGTGGTGATACGATTCTTAGCTGCACCTTGGTATCTGCCTGCAGCCGTTGCCAGGGATAATAGTTACTTGGAAATTGTTCGGCCGCCACAACGATGTTATCACTTGCCTTCACCCGTATATTGTTCGCCACGTTGGCAAGGCCATAGGATACAGAGGGAATAATAACAATACGCGAAGCTTCCGCACTAATAAGTTTCCCAAATTCCTTTCTTAATTTTTCTGAATCTGTAAAAAAATCCTTTGGGGAAACCCGCATTGGATTTCTCTTGCGCTGAATACCCACTATGCCTTGTCTCTCCACCGCTTTCAGCAAAGGCGACATATAAGCACAGTTGATATAGGTTGCCTGATTGGAAAGGCTAAACTTAGCGCGCTGTTGTTTGAGATTGGCCATGATTGTGGAGTTGATACGGGAAAGATGGAATTTTTTTCACAAACCGCGCACAGACCATTAAACTTATGGTTACAATTTCTGTCGAAGTGCAATACAATTGTAATTATGTTGGCGCCTGCAGAGATTTATAAGGGAATAGCATTTATTCGAATCGGTCTTTTACCGGCCGATCAGCAGGAGAAAATCAAAAGTTCTATCAAACAAGATCGGGTTATCAAAATTCTTATTGGTAACACCTTGGCCGAAGATTGTGTACAGTATCATGACTATAAAAAGTGGTTTGCCGAAGCGTTTCCTGCCCAGGTAATTGCTTCGTCCTCTATAACACCGCTTGGTGCCCGGCAGCCAATGGAGCTAATCCCATAACCCCACGGGCACAATTTCCACCACATTGCCGGCAGGATCCTGAAAGTAAAATGATTCGAGCCCGTTGGGCCAGGTAACGCAATCCGTTATGTTTATTCCCTTCTGAAGCAATTCCTTTTTATGTGCTTCATACGCTGTAGCAAGAACCTCAAACGCAAAATGATACTTGCCACTACCATAATGGGCGGGCGGGCTGACTTTTGCCCTGGAGCTTTCGGGGTTGAAGCATAGAAGTATACTGTTACCCGCTCTAAAAAAAATATGTTGGTTGGCCACCTCGCCCACGATGGGCAACCCGAGTAACTGGCCATAAAATTTCCGTGCATCTTCCAGGTTGGTAAAATAGAGACACGTTTCTTTGATTTGGGTAATATTCATGTTGATTTTGTATGGATTTCAATGGTTTACCGGTCCCTATTTGGTTGAAAATCTGTCCTTTAGAAAGTACCTCCAAAATATACGACCAGGCGCGGCCCCAATAGTTGTCCACAAAGAACAGATTAACGACAAGCGGCTTAATTTGGTGATTTTCAGACAATTAACTAGTAACAATCCGTTAATGTGGACAAGTGTGGAATTTTGTGGAATTCTATTTTGCATCATTTTTGGTGATTTCTAAGTACTTGAATTATACCTCCTTACTTACAGGTTATGATCACAGACCTTACATCTTTAATTTTGGAAGTCATTAACAAACCGATTCATTAAAATTCCCGTTTTTGCAATATGAAAAAGAACATGCTGTTTGCGCTTTTCGGGGTTATCCTTTCGGTAGCAACTTCAGCCCAAACCATTAACCAGATAAAGCTAAAGGATTTACAAAAATTGCTCACCACCAAAACCGACCGGGTGCAGGTTATCAATTTTTGGGCTACCTGGTGTGCGCCTTGTGTAAAAGAAATTCCATTGTTCGAAAAGTTGAAGACCGATAATAGCAACATTGATATTACGTTGGTGAGCATGGATTTTGATCTGGACCCCGACCCCGCCAAAGTTGAGCGATTTGTTAGCAGAAAGGGTTTGAAGAATAAAGTAGTGATTCTGGCTGAAACGGATCCCAACTCGTGGATCGATAAAATTGATAAAAGCTGGAGCGGTGCCTTGCCAGCCACCCTTATTGTGAATACACAAACCGGCAAGCGTAAACTTGTTCAAAAAGAATTACACGAGGGCGACCTCGAAAAACTGATAACCGAAGTAAGTAACTAAATGATTTAATGCTATGAAAAAACTAGTTGTTGTTTTACTGGCCCTGATTGCTGTAGCCGCAAGCCCGGTGAAGAACGGATTTGAAGTAGGCGATACAGCCATTGATTTCAAATTAAAAAATGTAGATGGCAAAATGGTTTCGTTGGCCGACTATAAAGATGCGAAGGGCTACATTGTTATTTTTGATTGCAATACTTGTCCGTATTCAAAAGCCTATAACCAACGCATTATAGATTTGAATACAAAGTATGCGGCCAAGGGAGTTCCTGTTATCGCCATTAATGCAAACGATCCGAACGTATCTTCAGGCGATTCGTTTGAAGAAATGGTACGCATTGCAAAAAAGAAGGACTATAAATATCCATACCTGGTAGATGAAACCCAGGAAATAGCAAAAGCCTATGGCGCTACCAACACACCACATGTATTTGTGCTTTCCAAAGATTTGAAGGTGACTTACATCGGGGCAATTGATGATAACTCGAGTAAGGCCGATGCCGTAACCAAGCGCTACGTGGAAGATGCGGTAGATGCACTGCTACAAGGCAAGGCTGCGCCAACCACGAAGACCAAAGCAATTGGTTGTGGCATTAAGTGGAAGAGTGCTTAACAAAAGGACCGCATTTAGAATGGAAGAGCTGTCTCAAAAGTCGAAATAAGAGCGTGCGTCATTCCAGCCTTGTGCCCGGAATCCCATCGGGTATCACAGCAAGGAGATCGCGGAATAAATCCGCGATGACCAAACGACTTTTGAGACAGCTCTTTTTTCATGGGCTTCATTTATGCCCGTGCCTATAAATTACTTGTTATCTATCCCCGGGATTTCTACCACCTCGCCCCACACGTATTTATTAAACCATTGCCAGTTGTGCCACGTGGCGGCCAATCGCTCTTTCGGTTTGTTTATACCATGACCAAACCCTTTATAAACAATTAACTCGGCCGGTACATTTTTATCGCGCAAGCCTTGCAGTAATTCATACGCATTGGCTATGGGCACACGCCTGTCGTACTCGCCATGTTGAATTAGGGTTGGTGTTTGCGCTTTATTAATGTTTGTCATGGGCGATGTCTTTTTATAAATCGCCTCATCGCTCCACGGAGTTGCTTTCAAATATTGCCGGGTAAACGGGTGTATGTCGGTGTTTACATAATACGTCATCCAGTTGCTGATGCCCGCACCCACCGAAATGGCTTTAAAGGCATTTGTATTTGTGGTGAGGTAGGCTGAGATGTATCCGCCCTGGCTCCAGCCCATGCAACCCATTCTGGTTTTATCAATCATCCCCTTTTTATCCAGGTAATCCACACCACTCATTACATCCCACATATCGCCCACGCCTAAGTTTTTCACATTAAGCGATCGAAACGCCTCACCATATCCCGCTGAGCCCCGGTAATTCGGACGAAGAACCAAACATCCTTTGTCAAGCCACTGCAAAATGGGATATACATAGCCCGGTGCTGGTGTAGGTGTATCAATGCCGGTAGGGCCTCCATGAACAACCACCAACAATGGATATTTTTTAGCCGGATCATAATTAGCTGGTTTGTGCAACACGCCTTCAATCGTTACTCCATCTTTACTCTTCCAGCTTATCACTTCACTTTGCGCTACTTTCCAACCGCTCACCTGATCCGTAAATTTTGTAATCTGAATTGGTTTTGGACTTTTAATTTCAGAAATAAAAACCTCGTTTAACTGATCGTCCTTACGGCCTACAAACGCAACCTTGTTTCCGTCTTGTGAAAATGAAAAACTATAAATCTGCGCAGGAGAAGTAATAAGCGCTGTGTGTGTTCCTGTTGCCGGATCTACCCTAAACAAATGACGTTGTGTCTTATTCCAGACCGATGAATAGATTCCGGATTTCGTCCACGTAAATCCAGCTAAATCTTCATCCAGATTTTTTGCCAGCGGACGGATTGCCCGTGTATTTATATGCATCGCATACAGCCGCGAGTTGGTATAAAAGCTGGACGTGGTATCGTTTCCGTTGGTTGTAAATAAAACCTCCTTCGAGTCGGGCGACCAATCTTCCAACGCATCCGTACCCGCATTCGTAACTAATGGTGTTATTTTTTTATCGGTCAATGTTACCATTGAAATATCGGCTTTTAAAAATGAATTGATCAGCGGATCGGGCTGGTGGGCAAATGCCACTTTTGTTCCATCGGGCGAAAGGACAAAACCGGTTACCGTAAAGCTACCCTCTGTTATCCGTTGTGGTTTCGGCCATTGAATACAACCCGCTTTTACTTTAAGTGAATCAACCGTTTCGTAGCAGGGTAGCTCTGTGTGATCCATCAGGTTCAGGTCCACATCTACCTTCCATAAATGTGCGCGTGTAAATTCTTTGTCATCCGTTTCAAAGGCCCCATAGCGCTTTTCCCGCTCTCTCTTTTGTTTTTCTTCTCGCTCTGGTTTTACAAACACCAGTTGTGTGCCCGAAGGGTGCCATTCATAAAAAGAAATCCCTTCCTCTTCCCGCGTAATGGCATGGGGCTCGCCTCCCTCTGTTCGCATCAGGTAAACCTGATTTTTATTTCCCCTGTCCGATAAAAATGAAATCCATTTGCCATCGGGTGAAAACCGGGGCGCCATACTACTGTTGCGCGGATTGTTGGTAAGTTGAAAGGGTTCTCCGCCTTCGCGCCACATCCACAATTCCATGTCATAGCGGTTATTATCCCAATCGGCAGTTTGAACGGTGTACACACCCGTTTTACCATCGGGCGAAAGCACAACATTGCTAACACTGCGCAAAGAAATTACTTGTTCAAAGGTGGGAACGCGTTGAGCTAATAAACAATGCGATAGCAGGAAGAGCAGGAAAAGACTATGTTTCATCTGTTTTTCTTTTAAGGTATTTTATACCTTTAGGTGGTTAGGTTTTCGAATAAAGAAAGATTGCTGCATTTATTTGCGTTTTTTTTACACCGATGGAAATTCTTTTCCAACCCGACTGGCCTGATCCGTGTCTAAACCACAAATAGAAATACACTATGACTATGCGTTTATTGACTTTTGTGATGATTGTTTTTGTGTTTTTATCGTGCGATGATAACACACCTGCCCTATCGTGCGAAGGAGGAGTTGTAGCTACCGTACGCGACCTTACAGGGTTAGATGGTTGCGGTTTTGTGTTTGAATTACAAGACGGAACAAAACTTGAGCCTTACTTGATTGGATATTGTGGTACTCCACCCCTTCCAAAAGAAATAACCGAAAAACCCGCTTTACAATTTTAAATGGGTAGATGGCAAAAAGGTGATTATCGTTTATGAACGGGTAGTAGAAATTGCCAGTATTTGCATGGTAGGGCCTATCGTAAAAATAACCTGCCTGCAGGAAGTTCTTACTAATAATGAAGAACTATGAGAGCATTCCGTTTGATTTTTATTGCATTCCTGTTTTCAAACATGACATGCGAAGAGGCAGGCATTGATGCCCCTGCCTGCATACAAACGCTAATCAAAACGGACCCTCAACCCATTGAGGTGTGGCGATACAAGTTCGATGGCCAAATGGTGTATTATGTGGCAGCCGATTGTTGCGATCAGTTCAATTCTGTTTATGATTCCAACTGCAACCTCATCTGCCATCCATCGGGCGGTATTGCCGGTGGTGGCGATGGCCAGTGCCCTGAATTTCACAATACGGCAACGGATGGGGTGTTGATCTGGAAGAAAAAGTAGCGGATGTTTCAAAAGTCGTTCTGTCATCGCGGATTTATTTGGCGATCTAGATTCTGCTGTTTTGTGCTCTCTATTTCGACTTTTGAAACAACCTCTTCCCTCTCTACTTCTTTGCAAACATATAATCTACTGTTAGATTCAGCATGGCTTTCACGCCCGTTACAAAACCCGCTTCATCAATTATAAAATCGGGCGTATGGTGTGAGGGTGCCTTTGCCGGATCCATATCTGGTGACATGCCCCCCAGAAAAAAGAAGAAGCCCGGAATTTCTTTTTGATAAAACGCGAAGTCCTCCGCGCCTGTTATCGCATTTATTTCATAAACCTTTTCAACACCGGCTGCTTTCTGTAAACTCGGAACCATTTTGTGCGTAAGAGCCGGATCGTTATACGTTACAGGTGTTCCCCTGCGAATAGTCACCTCCGCTTTTGCTCCGGCACTTTCTGCAATTTTGGTAGCCGTAAGCTTAATCTTCTCATGAATTATATCCTGCATTTCAGGATCCAGCGTGCGGATGGTTCCGGCAAAAAATGCTTCTTCCGGAATAATGTTTTCGCGAATACCCGATTGAATTCTGCCAACCGAAATTACCGCAGCTTCCCTGGTAAGTTCCGTTTGCCTGCTGATAATGGTTTGCAGGCCGTTAATAATTTGCGCTGATACTACAATAGGATCAACACTCATCCACGGTGTAGAACCGTGTGCCTGGCGGCCCAATACCTTTATGGAGTAGTTATCGGCCGCAGCCAATAACCCACCGGGTTTGTAAGTAAGCTCGCCAATTGGCGTGCCTGAACTAACATGCAAGCCAAAGATCGCTTCTACCTTTGGGTTTTGCAGTACGCCTTGTTTCACCATCAGCTCCGCTCCGCCTTCTTCATCAGCAGGCGCTCCTTCTTCTGCGGGTTGAAAAATAAATTTGATCGTTCCTTTCAGCTCTGCTTTGTTCTTTACCAGAATTTCTGCTACGCCCATTAATATTGCTACGTGGCTATCATGGCCGCAGGCATGCATCACTCCGGTTTCCTGGCCATTATACGTGGCCTTTACCTTCGATGCAAAAGGCAAACTGTTGCGCTCGGTTACAGGTAGCGCATCCATATCCGCCCGCAACGCAATTACAGGGCCGGGCTTACCGGTTTCAAGTAACCCCACAACACCCGTGTGTGCTACCCCGGTTTGAATTTTAAGTCCGATTTTTCTTAAGTGTTCGGCAATATAGGCCGCGGTTTGTGTTTCGCGATTGGAGAGCTCCGGGTTTTGATGCAAATGCCTGCGCCATTCTATCACCCGGGTTTCAATTTCTTTAGCTTGTTGATTGAGTTTGGTTTGTAGCTTAGGGTTTACCTGGGCTACAACCGATGTTGTAATAAGGCTAATGATGAGTAAGAAGTATTTCATATTCTGGTTAGGTTTAGCTTGTATTCTGTTTTTATTTTTCCAGCCTTCGGCATAATCTAATGTTACGTTCACTAATGCCTTTACACCGGTAATCATAGCCGCTTCATCAATCATAAAATCAGCTGTATGGTGCGTGGGCTGCGCGGTTAAATTCATGTTAGCCGGGTATGCGCCCAGAAAGAAAAAGAAACCGGGCACTTCGCGTTGATAGAAAGAAAAGTCTTCGGCCATGGTAACCGGTTGAGTAACCACCACGTTTTCTTTGCCTGCCGCACGTATCAAGGAGGGCACCATTTTGTTGGTAAGTTCCGGATGATTAACCGTTGCCGGATACATCACCATAATGTTTACCTCAGCCGTAGCGCCTGCACTCTCGGCTATTTTTTCGGCTGTCACTTTTATTTTCTCATGTATCTTTTTTTGCATGGCATCATCAAACGCGCGAATGGTTCCTTCCAGCGTAGCGGTTTCAGGAATAATATTTCTGCGCACACCGGCATGCATGCTGCCTATAGTAATTACAGCTCCTGCTTTTGTCAATTCTGTTTGCCGGCTTACAACGGTTTGCAATCCCTGAATAATTTGTGCGGCTACTACAATCGGATCAACACTATCCCACGGAGTAGCACCGTGCGCCCCTTTGCCTTTCACTTTTATATCTACCCCATCCACCGATGCCATTAAACCACCCGCGCGATACGCTATTTGTCCTGATGGCAACAGCGACTGAATGTGCAAACCAAAAATGGCATCCACGTTGGGGTTTTTCAAAACACCATCTTTCACCATCCGCTCAGCACCCGCAGGCCATTCATTAGCGGGCGCTCCTTCTTCTGCCGGTTGAAAAATAAACTTGACGGTACCTTTTAATTCTGCTTTATGCTTGGTTAAGATTTCGGCCACGATTAACAACATAGCCATGTGTGCATCATGACCACAGGCATGCATTACCCCGGTTTGCTGGCCGGCAAAATCAGCAACCACTTTAGAGGCAAATGGCAATCCGTTTCGTTCGGTAATGGGCAAGCCATCCATATCGGCACGAAGCGCAACAACAGGGCCTGGTTTGCCTCCTTTAAGCAATGCAACCACTCCTGTTTTGGCTACAGGATATTGCACCTCAAGTCCGAGCGATTTTAAAAAATCAACCACTTTTGCGCTGGTCTTAAATTCCTGATTTGATAATTCCGGACTTTCATGAAAGTATCTGCGCAGTTCAATTAATTTGGGTTCAAGGGTTTTGGCCTCCGCATCAACCCATGTTGTTTTTGTTTTTTCCTGAGCTGTTGATAAAAGTGTTACACTCAATAAACAAAAACTAACCAGCGCTATTTTCTTCATAACCATTTGTATTCAGTTTTACCAAAGGTATAGAATTCAAAGGCTCTTTAACAGTACATCTTTTGCAAGGCCTGTAATAATTCTCTAAGTTGCTTGCCAGATTATTTTGTAAATCCTTTCATTTATGATCAGCCGCATTTCCTTTTTCCTGTTGTTTTCTTTTACAGCAACCTTTGCACAACAACCCATTCGCAAATCCATCGAAACCTCCACGCGGGCTATTCGAAGAGATGTGCCGCTTACTAATTCCATTCGCAGGGCGCTGGATGCCGGCACGCGCGATTTCTCTGGAAAACCCGGCCCAAACTACTGGCAACTGGAAACCGATTTTACCATCAACGCCAGTCTTGATCCGGCAACGCACACCATTACCGGTTCAGAAAAAATTACAATCCGGAATAATAGTAAAGACGACCTCAAGACACTCGCGCTTCGTCTTGATCATAACATTTTCAGAGCCGATGTCCCTCGCGGTTCTTCTACCCCTGCCGAAACCACCGAGGGCATGATTGTAACCAGCATCAAAATAGCAGGCAAACAAGTTGATCTGAAAGCTACACCCGCACCCCGTAACGAAGCCCCTAAACTGGCTGTACTAAATCTAAACCGAACCGTGGCTACATTAATTTTAGACGAACCGATAAAAGCCGGAACAACAGCCGAACTTGAAATACAATGGCACACCAAATTACCCGGAGGAACGAATGGCCGTGGCCACCGCATGACACAACGTTTCGACAGCAAATTGTTTCAGCCTACGCAATGGTTTCCTCGCCTGGCCAAGTATGACGACCTGCGCGGCTGGGAAACTAGTCCGTACCTGGGGCCTGCAGAATTTTATAACAACTTTGGGCGGTTTGATGTGCGCATAACGGTACCCGGGGGTTGGATTGTATCCGGCACCGGTGTATTACAAAATCCAAACGAAGTGCTAACCGAAACCACCCGTCAAAGGTTATCTACTATTTTAAATTCTGATGAAGAAATAACCCTGGTGGGTGAGGCCGAGCCCCGCACTGCCGCAGGCGAAAAACTTACCTGGCATTTTGTTGCCGATAAAGTAAATGACTTTGCCTGGGCTACAGCCGAAAACTTTATCTGGAAAGCCACGCGTGCCAATATTCCTGAAAAAGGATATGTTCCTATTTACATGGTGTACTTACCCGAACGCGCTAAATATTTTGAACATGCCGGTAAGATTACACGCCATGCAATGGAATACTATTCAAAACTATGGGCACCCTATCCCTTCCCGCAACTTACTCTCCAGGATGGGCCAAGTGCGGGTATGGAATACCCGATGGTAATAAACTCTAACCAGGGTGCGGCCGATCATGAAACGGCACACCAATGGTGGCCCATGATGTTAGGTACAAACGAAACCCGGTACGGGTGGATGGATGAAGGCTTTAATCAATACATGAACATTCTGTCGGATGCGGATGCAGAAGGTAAACCGTATAACCTCGATGGTCTTGGCCAAAGCTATGGGAATATGAGTGGAGAAGAAAGTGAAGCTCCCTTAATGTGGAGCGCGAATGATGCAGGTTCTGGATATGGATACCAGACTTATTTGAAAACCCCGCTAATGCTTTCCATGTTGGGAGGCATAGTAGGTGATGAGGCCGTGATTAATGCCATGAAAGCCTATACCAAAACATGGAGTTATAAACATCCATCGCCATGGGATTATATGTTCTTTATGAACAACCAACTTGGTCAGGATTTAGAATGGTTCTGGTATTACTGGTTATGGACAACAGAATCCGTAAATGGTTCTATTAAAGAAGTTAAAACTACCAAAGGCAAAACAACTGTAACGGTGCACCAGGCGGGAGGCATGCCATCGCCCGTAGTGCTAAAAGTAGAGTTTGAAGCGGAAGGTCCTGCTTTGAAAAAGATGGACAATGCAAAAATGATAGATGCGCACACCGCCATTGTAACCTGGCCCGTATCGGTATGGTTTGGTGGCAGCCGCACATTCGATGCCCCCTTAACTTTTGGCGAACGCAAAATCAAAAAAATTACACTGGATCCACATGGCCGCTTTCCTGATAAAGATGTGAAAGACAATGTGTGGCCGCGCGAATAGCACCAGTAGTTGTACGGTTATTTAAATGGTTTGCAACCGGTTGGTTGAGCTCTTATTTTGCCCAATCAAATGAGCCGTGTTGCCTTTATAATTTTCTATTTTGTTTGTCTAGGTGTTTTTGCACAAGATGTTGATTCGCTCCGGCAAGCCTTGCGCTTGTCAGCGGGCGAGTCAAAAATTAAAACACTAAACGCATTGTGCTATGCCTATGCGTATGTACAGGCCGATACTGCCCGTGCCTATGGTATGCAGGCCCTGACCCTGCAACCGGATACCGACTCTGAGTTACTGGCCGAAACACTGCATTACCTTGCTATTACTTACCAGGTACAAAGCCACTACCCGGAAGCATTGGGCTACGATGAGCGGTCGCTTCAAATCAGAACACGCCTGAAAGATTCATTGGGCATGGCGAATACCATAAACAACATGGCGGTAATCTACGATGAACAAGGTCGGTACAACGATGCTGTTCAGGCTTACCTTCGGGCGTATGAACTCTACAAAAGACATGGTAATGAAACTAAGCTGGCGCTGGTAAACGTAAACCTGGGTGTGGTGTTTAAGGGAATGGGCGAATACCAAAACTCCATTAACAACTACCGCGAGGCCCTGAAAAAATTTGTGGTCTTAAAACGCGATTATGAAACCGCTGTGTGCCAGGTAAACCTGGGGTCGGCTTTTATTTCTCTACAGAATTATGACAGCGCCTTGTTCTATTCCCTTCAGGCAGAAAAACTTTTTCACCAATTAGGGTACGTGCGGTTCGAGGCGGTAGCTACCGGTAACGCAGGTATTGCGCATGGAAAATTAGGACACACAATCGAAGCCATTGCTTTTTTGCAGCGCGCTATCAAAAACCACATAGCTAACAACAACCGAAAGGAACTGGCCTACTGTTATCTTAAGTTGGCCGAAGTTTATACCAACAACTCTCAGCCGGATGCCGCGATCCATGCAGCCCGCATTGCACTACAGACGTCTCAGGCCGCACATGCCCTGCAACAAGAAGCTGATGCTAATTTGTTCTTGTCAGACCTGTACCATAAAACCGGAAACTTCCAGGCCGCATTTACTCACCAATCTAATCATTTGCGTTTGCGCGACAGCTTGTTTCAGACCGAAAAAGTAAAGCAGGTGCGCGAACTTCAAATTCAATATGAAACCGAAAAAAAGGAACGCGAGCTAGCCGAAAGTAAAGTTTCGCTCGCGCAGGGAGAGTTGGAAATTCGCAAACGCAACAATCAACTGGTTATGATTTTAGCTGTAGCAGTCGTGTTATTATTGGCTGGTTTTGTCTTGTACCGCAATGCGACTGTGCGGCAACAACAGCTGGTGCTCAAAGCCCAATTGGCCGAAGTCCGCACGCAAAATGCCTTGCAGGAAGAGCGCCTGCGCATCTCACAGGAACTGCACGATAACATTGGGTCACAACTCACCTTTGTAAATGCTTCTATCGGGGCATTGCAACGAGATGTTACGCATCCGCGCTTAAGTGATATTAAAAAGCTTACAACCGATACCATCCGCGAGTTACGCAAAACCGTGTGGTTAATGAATCGGCAGTCCGTAACACTGGAAGAATTTGTAATTAAACTGCGCGATTACATTTTAACAGGCACGCAAATTCCAATCACAATTGATGTAACCACAACTCTGAATCAGATTATCACAGCACAGGTAGCCAACCATCTTTTCCGCATTGTACAAGAAGCTGTTAACAACACACACAAACACGCAGAAGCTACATGTATCACAATACAGATTGGAATGGCTTCAGCAGAAAAGGTATTGTTAACTATTGCTGATAATGGCAGGGGGTTTAATCCCAATTCATCTTATACTGGTTTTGGTTTAACGGGTATGCAAAAACGTGTGAACGGATTAGGTGGGGAACTTTCTGTTCGATCACAGCCGGGCACAACCATTTCAGCAACTCTTCCCCTTTAAATGCAAATACGATATTCATCGTATTGAGATAACCCACATCGTGCTTCAATTTTGTTTAAAAAAATTGAACCATGATAAACAGATTTTTTAATCTTCGTAAAATCAGCCTGCTGGGCAGTATGCTCGCTTTACTAAACACCGGTTTTACCCAGGAAGATAACTATGCCGCTTTTGGAATTGGGTATCAGGCAAACACACTTAAAACCGCCTACCTGATGGGGAATACCGGAGCCAATGACTTTGCTTCGGGAATAATTGTGTCGTTTACCAAAGAACAATATGATGAGGGTACCTGGCATAAGATGGATGCCAGCGGTTTGTTGATGGGTGGCCTTGCCGGATTGGGAATAATGAAAACCCCTGGCCCCAAATTGCGAGACTGGGAAGATCGGAAAGGTGCCGGTGAAGATTCGCGGTTTCTTTTCAACGATAAGTTTTTATACGGGCAGTTAGCCTGGTCGCCCGGCAAACAAAATTTAATCGGGCCAACCTTGCAGGCCGGCTTTGAAGGAATTGGAATAGCCGAAGCAGACCGCAAGGGGCGGGGCGATGCTATTGATAATGGAATTGGAGGAGGTGAAATTGGTGCACTTTCTTTCGGAACCGGGCTAAACATTTTTGAGCCACTCAAAAATCTTACTGATCACTCGCGCATTACTATTAGTTACGATTGGTTTTTGAAGCGCGATGTAAACGATAAGTTCGGATTGGGTGGTCGCAAGCGAATTTCTGTGGAGGCTTCGGCTGTTGTTAACAGACGATTTACTTTCACAGCTTATGCTCAGTTCTTTGATTACAAGGAATCGTTCTTCTATAACGACAACTCATCCTCAACACGAATTGGTGCAAACTCTGTTATAACCACTTTCGGTGTGGTGGCGTCATTCAACTGGTTGCACTGGGATTAAAAAAGGAATTGAAATTCTGTTAAATCAATCATTAAAAATAATATGAAAAAATTGTGTGCTTTTATCGTATCGCTGGTTATTACCGCTTCGGCCCTGGCGCAAACCTATTCTGGCGAAGTACTAGTAGATGAATTAGCCAGCTATCGTACTGGCAAATTCAGCAAGGCTCCCCGCAAAGTTTATATCCAAAGTTTTCGTGTCTTATTTCAGGTAATGGCTTCTGCCACAGCCAAAAGCAGCGAGGGTGTGCGCAAGGGCGCAACCAAAACCAGCATGGCAGTAGCAATTACGGGGGTGGACTTACCAGATTTTCAACAAGTAACAGACAACCTCTACAACGATCTTATTGCAAGTTTAACGCGTAAGGGATTTGAATTGGTGCATGCCGAAGAGGCCGCCAAAACAGAACATTATAAAGATTGGGTTTTGAAAACCGGTGGCAAGGCATCCTTTTCACAAATGGCCGGGCATGTAATGATTACACCAACCGGTTATAGCTATTTTGTAAAAGATGAATCGAAGGGCGGAAAAGAGAAAGGAACATTTACAGACAAAAGTTCAATCTTATCAAAACAATTAAACGATGCCATTGTGCTTGATGTAAGCATGGTATTTCCGTTTGTTGAAATGGATGCTGCCAGCTCAGGCATGTTAGGATTTTCTGCTGTAAAGGCAACGGTTGATTTTGGTTTGGAGCCGGGCGTGGCCGGAACGGCCGGTGCGTTGCGCCAAAACATGGTAAAGTTTGTATATGGCAATGCGGGCATGGGCCAGGCCGAATCATACCTGCCCATCGTGCTTAAAAAGAAAGTTACTGCCGAAGGCGTTTTCTTCGATAAGAAGTTTAAAGAATTTAACAGTGCCGCCCTCAATAAAGTTTATGATGCCGGGTACTACTCCGTTGTTACAACCGAAAACAAAAACGAAACGGTAAGCCACGAAGCCGCCTGCGATCCGGAAAAATACAAAGCCGCTTCCTTAAAATTAGGGGGCGACCTGATCAACAAATCGCTGGAGATTTTCTATAAGAATGCAGAAAAATAGATTCTGTCCTTTATCTTCAAATCAAATCCCAGCTGCAGGGGCGGGATTTATTTCTTCTTTTTCATGACATCCATTCGCATTGCCATCGCTGAAGACAATACCTTTGCTCTCAAAGCCATCGTAGAGAAACTTCGAACACCGGAGTTTATCATTAAACACACCGCATTTAATGGCAATCAGTTATTGCATCAACTGCAGCAAGACCCCCTTGTGGATTTAGTGTTAATGGATATTCAAATGCCTGAGTTAAATGGAATTGAGACTACGCGCCAACTCACAAAAAATATCCGCACATCAAAGTAATTATGCTTACTACGTTTGATGATGACGAAAAAATTCTGGAAGCCATTATGGCCGGGGCCTCGGGCTATCTTTTAAAAGAAGAACCCGCAGAGATGCTTTCGCGATCTATCAAAGAAACCTCCCTGGGCGGGGCCTCCATGTCGGCCGCTATTGCCTATAAAACCCTTGCTCTTCTGCGCAACCCAATAACACACACCATTCCCAAACAAGATTTTGGACTAACTGCCCGTGAGATTGAATTGTTGGAGCAATTGAAAGGCGGCCTTACTTACGACCAGGTTGCGGCCAATCTCTTTATCAGCAGTGGTACCGTACGCAAACACATTCAAAACATTTATAGCAAGCTTCAGGTAAACAACAAAACCGAAGCAGTACAAAAGGCCATTCAAAACCGATTGGTTTGAAAAACCAACTATCTTTACTGCATGAACTGGGTAAAGATTTTCAATAGTTCGCAAGAAGCATTCAATCGGGTTGCTGATCATCAACCACGATTGCTTGTGGTTCATGAAAAACACATTTGCCTGGTGCGGCAAGGAAAAAAATTTCGCTGCTGTAAGCAATCGTTGTACACACAATGGAGAATCGCTAAGCAAGGGAAAAGTAAACTTTGCGAATGAAATCGTGTGCCCCTTGCACGGTTACCAGTTTGATTTACGCACAGGGCGCGAGTATCAGCAGCGCGCAGCAGACCTGGAAACTTTTCCCATTAAGATTGAAGCCGATGGGGTTTATATTGGTCTGTAAAATGTTTCTAACTTTCGGACGTTAGTTGTTTACATGAAACTAAAGTTGCTGGTTCTAATTTTTGTGGCACCCCTTAGTGCTTTTGCTCAACAAGCCCACACCCCGGAGAGTCTTGTCAAGAGCCTTTCGTTATCCGCACATGTGCCGGATGAGTTATTGGCCCTTCGTTCGGTGGTTTTGTTTGATGAGGCCATCACACCAAAAGAGTTAGAAGAAACACAAAAAGCCTTTCAACAAACCGGCATCGATGCGGTATCCTATTTTGAAAGTAACCGGGTTTTGGCCGGAGCCGATCCGCAACAAGCCTTTGCCCGATATCTGAATATCCGTAACATTTCCTTTATCATTCTTTTCTCAAAGCGCTCTTCCTACGCATTAACTTTCTTCAGGTTTAATGGAAAGGGAAATTTATCCGATCCGGGTGCGCCCGGGTGGCAACAAAATCATGCCTCCTTAAAAGAATTGTTGTTGATGGTTTTTCGCTTTGCGGTAAGTAATCAGAAAAAACATAACCTGCTCATCAACGATTTCCCCGAAACGGGAAATACTTTTAAATATTTTGACGGCAGACGCAGCGAGGTTTATACTGCGCTTGTAAAATCATTTAAGGTGGCGGTTCCTTCTATGGGAAATGAGAAAGATGATGCGCAGCTTGAGCAGATACTGAAAACACATTTCCCGTTAAAGTATGAGCTTGTAAATGCCGATATCCCCGAATCAGAACTTGAGGCAAAAGGCTTTAAAACTATAATCCGCTTTATGCACACGACCGGGGCTATTGCCCGCGAAATTCTGGAATACGATCTGTCTAAGACCGGTAATGTGCTTTCTTCCGCAGCAATTGTAAACAACGAAGCACAACTAAAAACGATTCCGGCAAATACAATCATTTATAAGTTCTATGTAAAGCAGTTAGAGTTTGGAAATCTTTTTCTGGGCAATGTGTGGGATGCTGACACCGATTGGCAGCAGGCTTTAACCAATCACTTGTATCACATGCGCCAGCAATTGAATTATTAACACTATGAATCGTGGTGAAGGAGTTTGACTATCGGCTTTTCTTGCAACACCTTCGCAATTCAAACACTAAAATTATTCTTGCCCACGTAACATTCTATCGCTACCTTTGAAAATCCGGGTGAAAACCCGATTTTTTAAACTTAACCCGGGGCATTAGCCCATAATTTTTTTTGTAATGAGTTTTCTCCACAACAAATGGGTTACGCGTGGCGCCCTTGGCATTTTTGTACTGGGAATTACAATCGGTTTGTTTTTTCTGATCGACAGCCAAACATCATGGCTTTCGCAAGATGGCGATTATGCTTCCGAACCTGATTCTATTCCACACGTAGAGCGCGAAATTATTCTTCCGGTGTTTATGCACGGAATGGTGGTAAACAATTTATCGGTTGTAGAAGATGAAGTAAAAAAGAACCAACGCTTTACCGATCTGCTGGAGGGCTATTATGTTTCACCTTCCGTAAAGCAACAACTTAACCTGTTGCCACGCTCGGTCTATGATTTCAGGAAAATATCGGCACACAAAAAATATACTTTATTGGTAGAACACGATTCGATAAAAACAATTAAGGCCTTAGTGTACGAACCAAACCCGATTGATTATGTGGTATTTCATTTAAAAGATTCGCTGCTGGTAGAGGCCTGTCAGCGCAAAGTTGATACCCTTCAGCGAAGTATCTCGGGCCGCATTGAGTCCACCCTTTCCCACACCATCGAAGCGATGAATATTTCGCACGATCTGACCAATAAGTTTGTTGATATTTTTGCCTGGCAGGTTGACTTTCAGCGTTTGCAAAAAGGCGATCAGTTTAAGTTAATTTATGAAGAGAACATCGTAGAAGAAAAACCCGTGGGTATTGGACGCATCCTGGGTGTTTACTTCGAACATTCCGGAAACGGATATTATGCCTTTCCTTTCGACCAGGGTAATGGACCCGATTATTTTGACGAGGCCGGCAACAGTTTGCGCAAAGCCTTGTTAAAATACCCTATCGAATTTACACGCATCAGTTCACGCTATTCGCAAAACCGGTTTCACCCGGTGGTTAAAGTTTTCAGGCCGCACCTGGGTACCGACTTTGCTGCCCCCACAGGCACACCCATTCGCTCCGTTGGTGATGGAATTGTGGAAGAGGCACAATACAAAACCAATAATGGTAACTATGTAAAGATCCGACATAATGGCACCTACACAACCGGCTACCTGCACATGTCAAAAATTGCCAGCGGCATAACGCCCGGCACGCGTGTGCGACAGGGGCAAACCATTGGTTATGTTGGCAGCACCGGCCTGGCAACCGGCCCTCACTTATGTTATCGTTTTTGGAAAAATGGTGTGCAGGTAGATGCGCTCCGCGTAGAGCTACCACCATCACAACCTATTGATGCCAATTTCTTTCCGGCTTTTGAACAAGTTAAAGCAGATCTTATTAAGCAACTGCAATTAATTCCTTTTCCTGCACGGGAAGAACAGCCGGAAGTGGCCATGCATTAAGACACGATTATTTTGCACAATTTTCCTGTTACTTTTTTGTTCTTAAAGTAACTTACCACCAAATCCTGCGGGCATGAGGTTACGGGCTATAATCGGATTATTGTCTCTTATCGCATTTAGCGGCTACTCACAAAAAGTTGGTCTTGTATTAAGTGGTGGTGGTGCCAAAGGCATTGCGCATGTGGGGGTTTTAAAAGCGCTGGAAGAAAACGAAATTCCGATTGACTATATCACCGGCACTTCGATGGGGGGCATCATAGGCGGCTGTTATGCGGCCGGCATGAGCCCCAACCAAATTGAAGAGATTGTGCTCTCCAAAGAATTTTTAGAATGGGTGACTGGCAAGTTGGAGAGCGGGCATAATTATTACTTCAATCGCGATGATGACAACGCAGCCTTTCTTCGGCTAAACCTTTCCCTTGATTCCACTTTTTCTGTTCTATTCAACACCAGTCTTGCCAGCGACCTCTCTCTCAACTTTGCTTTGGCTGAAAAATTTGCTCAGCCCTCGGCCATTGCCCACGATAATTTTGATAGCCTTTTTGTTCCCTTGCGGGTAGTTGCCTCGGATATTTTTACGCAGACTGCCCTTTCGCTTGGCAGTGGTTCACTAAGCGATGCCATCCGGGCCACGCAAACCGTACCCTTCTTTTACAGCCCCATTCGTATTGACGGCAAATATCTTTTTGATGGCGGTGTTTATAATAATTTTCCTGGCGATATAATGCAGCAAACCTTTAATCCGGAGGTAATAATCGGTAGCAACGTTTCGTCTAAAGTGTTTGAAGAGTATCCTTTTGGAAAAGACGATAAGTTAATTGCGCGTTCGCTCTTATACATGTTTCTTGATAAGTCCGATCCATCTGATATTCCCGAAGGCGGGGTGTACATTCAACCAGACCTTACCAACTACACCTCATTTGATTTTGCACGCGCTCAGGCTCTAATCGATAGTGGCTATGTGCAAACCATGAAACTGATGCCTGAAATAAAAAGCAAAATAGCCAGGCGCATTACCTGCGATGAAGTTGCTGCTGCCCGCAATAAATTTAATAACCGAAGCGCTCCGTTTATCATAGACCACCTTGAGTTCAATGGGTTTAATGAAAACCAGCAAAAATTTATTAATCGGTTTTTCAAAAGTGGCAAGCGGCCGCTCACATTTAGTGAAATCAAATCCGGATTTTACCGCCTTGTTTCGGAAGATTACTTTAAAAATCTCTACCCCGGATTTTCGTTTAACGAAGACAAAAACAAGTTTAGTTTCATTCTTTCACAAAGACCACAAAACAACTTTCCGGTCGATTTTGGTGGTGCCATCGCTACGCGGGGTATCAGTCATATTTACATGGGTATTAATTACTACTATTTCAATCGTTCGCTCACCCACACCAATCTCAACTTCTACCTCGGAAATTTTTATAAATCCGTTCAACTGAAAACACGCATCGATATCCCCAATCGTGGTGTTTATTATCTAGAACCTTATGCTACTGTCAACAACTGGGATTTCCTGCAGGGCCGCGATTTATTCAGACGCACCACAACCCCTACTGTGCTTTCGCGAATAGACAGAAAGATGGGATTAGATTTTGCTATTCCTTTTGGGAAAAACTACAAACTTACCCTGGGGAGTGCTTATATTAATAACCGCGATCAGTTTGTAAATTCTTCTGTAGTCGTATCTACGGATACACTGGATGTGTTGCGTTTAAGTGGATTTCGATCGGAAATAGGCTTGTTGTCCAATACACTAAATCGCAAACAATACGCATCAACCGGTAGAAATTTCTCTTTGTCATTGAACTGGTTTTCATTAAATGAAAAACTGATTCCTGGCAGCACTTCTTTATTGACAGAAACCCAATCTTCTCCACGCAACTGGTTAAAGGCAAGAATAACCCTGGAACAGTATTTTAAAAAAGGCATTTATAGTTCCGGCTATTTACTGGATGGCGTTCTTTCAAACCAGCCCGCCTTTAGCAATTACCAGGGCTCGCTGATCAATGCCCCCGGCTTTAATCCTATACAGGATAGCCGCACCCTGCTGCTCGAAAACTTCAGAGCGTATAATTATATAGCTGGTGGCTGGCGAAATGTTTTTGCCATTCGCAAGAGTCTTGATTTCCGTTTGGAAGGCTATCTGTTTAAGCCCCTGGAGGCCATGGTGCGTGGGCAAAATCAAGAAGTTGTTTTTAGCCGCGATCTTACCAAAATCTATTTTGCCGCTACGGCCGGCTGGGTGCTGCACTCATCCGTTGGGCCAATCAGCTTAAGCGTAAATTACTATGATGATGCGCAAAACGAGCTGGGAGTTTTATTGCATGTAGGATTTTTGCTTTTCAACAAATCGTCAATGGATTAACAATCACCTGATTTAAGCCTCATCGGCCAGATAGAGCGAGGTGCCTACCTATGTAATTATTTTCCGCTTTTTCAATTTTTACCTATGTTTATACTCCGATTTTAACACCCTTTCGGGAAACCTATGACCAACCGATTTCTATTATTTTTTTTATTTACCGCATCTTTGTCTGTCTCCGGCCAGTCTGTTCAATGGGCTTCTAAGGTTTTAGACGTTTCAAGCGAACTCACACCCATACAATATTCCGCACAACAAGCCCTGGGCAAACCAAATGTTTTGCCAGCCGGTGGACAAAACCCGGGTGCATGGACGCCCGACAAGCCCAAACGGAGTGAATTTATTAAGCTTGGGTATGATAAGCCTATGCAGATTCAGCAAATAGCAATTGCCGAATCGTATAACCCGGGGGCATTGTATAAAGTATTTATTTATGATGAAGCCGGCCGCGAATATCCGGTTAATACATTCAACCCAATGGCTGTGCCCTTGCAGGGACGCATGCTCAACGTGTTTGTAGAAAAAACAACCTATAAAGTTGCTGCCGTTAAGTTAGAGTTTGATGGTAGTGCCCTGCCGGATTATTTCTCAGTAGATGCGGTGGCCATCTCCGATTCAACCATTCCGATCATTGCGGATATCAATTTGCCAGAGCTTTTAAGCAAAGGCCTGGTGGTAGAACAACTCGATACAAATGTTAACAGCGATTACAGCGAATACAATCCCCTGCTTTCGCCCGATGGAAAAACGCTTTACTTCAGTCGCAAAAATCACCCGGAAAATGCCGGGGGCACAAGTGATAAAGAAGATATCTGGTACTCCGAGCTCGGTGCCGATGGCAAGTGGACACTGGCTAAAAACATGGGTTCACAATTCAACAACAACCAACCCAACTTTGTAAATACCGTATCGGCCACGCCCGATGGAAAATCTGTGATTCTGCTTTTAGGAAACAAGTATCTTGATAAAGGCAAAATGGTAGCTGGCGTTTCTATCAGCTCAAACATTGGCGGCACCTGGAGCGATCCCAAACCCCTGGAAATTGAAAACGATTATAACTATAACGAAAAGGCAAATTATTTTTTAGCCAATACAAGAAAGGCTCTGCTCATGTCTGTTGAGCGTGATGACAGTGAAGGAGGTCGCGATTTGTATGTAAGTTTTGAAAAAGAAGATGGCAAGTGGACCCAGCCGCTTAATCTGGGTAAATCCATCAACACCGTTGGCGAAGAGTCTGCTCCTTTTCTGGCATCCGATGATAAAACGCTCTACTTTTCATCCAATGGTTTTAGCGGATACGGTGGCAGCGATGTGTACATGTCTAAGCGCCTGGATGATACCTGGACAAACTGGTCGGAACCCGAGAACCTCGGACCAGACATCAATACAAAACTGGACGATCTCTTCTTTAACATTCCTTCCACCAGCGAATTTGCATATTACTCACGCGGAGTAACAGCCGATAACAGTGATATTTTCAGAGTGAAAATGCCCATGTTTATGACTCCGGAGCCGATTGTTATTGTTAAAGGCAAACTGGTTGATGCCAAGACCGGAGAACCCATTGGTGCAAAAATTATTTATGAACGTTTGCCCGATGGAAAAGAAGTTGGCGTAACCTACTCCGATCCAAAAACCGGAGAGTACGAAATTCATTTGCCGGGCGGTCATTTATACGGATTCCGCGCTGAGGCCGATGGCCACATTTCAGAAAACCAAAACCTGGATTTGCGCGAATTTACAAAAGATGGTGTGCTAGCCGATAAGAACATCACACTGGCACCGATTGAAGTGGCTGTGGTAGATGTAAACACAACCATTAAACTGAATAACATCTTCTTTGATTTTGACAAAGCCGTGTTAAAGACCGAATCGTTTCCTGAACTGAACCGAATAGTTGCGATGATGAAAGAAAAGAGCACGATGCAAGTAGAGATTGCCGGCCACACCGATCCTATTGGTACTGAAGAATACAACTTAGGTTTGTCTAAACGCAGGGCTAATGCTGTAAGTAACTACCTTATCAAACAAGGAATAGAAGCCGCACGCATAAACACCGTGTTCTTTGGCGAAAGCAGACCAATTGATACAACACAAACCCGCGAAGGAAATCGCAAGAACAGAAGGGTTGAATTCAAAATTATAAAGCTATAAAACAATGAAGGTTCTTTTTGCTGCATTGCTTATTGGTTTTTCTTTTGCTGCTTTTGCGCAAGCCGATACGTTGATCTACGCACAAGGCAACATTACCAGTGCGGCAACTAAAGAACCTGTCGTGGCGCGTATATCGTATCAGAGCCTGCCTTATGGAAGTAAGGTGGGCTTCTTTACCGGGAGTTCATTTTTGTTTCCCTTGTTTGATAATGAAAAGTACTCCATCGTTGTAGAGGCCGCTGGTTATGATCCGGCCAAATACATCCTTGATCCGGCCGAGGCTAACAGCGAAAGAAAAGTGCTTCGCAATATTGAGTTGGTACTTCCTGGTGGTGCTTCAAGCAATGCAGAAAATACACACACCGCAGGCAAAGTATTGCGCCTTAATGATTTGAATTTTGATGCCGGCCGGGCTGTAATTTCCAATTCATCCTATCCTGAACTGGATAAGGTGGTGGTAATGCTCAAGAGAAACCCCCGCATGGTAATTCAGTTAGAAGGCCATACCGATATTCGCGGAAACGCAGCCGCCAATTTGAAACTATCCGAAGAACGGGTTAAAGCCGTTAAGTCTTATCTTGTTTCGAAAGGAGGAAGTAAGAGCCGCATTAAAACAAAAGCCTTTGGGGGAACTCTGCCCATTAGCCGTGAGGAGACCGAAGAAGCGCATGCATTAAACCGAAGGGTTGAATTGCGGATTCTTGAAAATTAGCCTTCAGAAAAGATGGCCATACAAATTAATCAGTGCCTCTTCTGACATTCGCTGTATAATTTTTTAACAGACTCATGGAAAAAGAAATAGCCACCGCAGGTATGGATTTGAAAGCGCTGTTTGAAAAACAAGTTGTGCGGAGCCAGCGCCTGCGTTCAGAACCCTGGCAAAACCGAAAAAAACTTTTAAAGGCGTTTGGCAAATACATCATGCAAAACCGGCAGGCTATTCGCGATGCAGTAAAGGCCGATCTGGGAAAGCATGAAGCAGAGAGCGACATTTCTGAGGTGCTTCCAATTATAACGGAGATAAAACATGCCGTTCAAAATCTGGCCGACTGGGTTGCTCCAGAACCCATCCACGCGCCCCTTACATTTCTGGGTACCACCAGCGAGGTGCAGTACGAACCCAAAGGCGTTTGCCTGATAATCGGGCCATGGAACTTTCCCATCAATCTAACCTTAGGGCCGCTTGTCTCTTGTTTAGCCGCAGGAAATACGGCCGTGATAAAACCTTCGGAGCTAACACCAAATGCCTCGCGCCTGATAAGTAAATTGATAACGGAATTTTTTGATGAAGATATGGTAACTGTGGTTGAGGGCGATGCGCAAACCGCTACCCAGCTGCTTAAGCTTCCTTTCGATCATATTTTTTTTACCGGAAGTCCGTCTGTTGGTAAAATTGTGATGCGTGCTGCCTCCGAACATCTAAGCTCAGTTACCCTGGAATTAGGCGGTAAATCTCCAACGGTAATCGACTCATCAGCTAATCTTGCTGATACCGCCAAACGTATTGCATTCGGAAAGTTTCTAAACGCAGGCCAGGCTTGTGTTGCTCCCGATTATGTATTGATTGATAAAACCGTTGAGGTTGAGTTTATTGATTTACTCAAACAGGCCATTCATAAACTCTATGGAGATATTACCCTACAAACACCCCACTATGGGCGCATCGTAAATACAAAGAATTTTAATCGCATCGATGCGTTGGTACACGATGCCATTCAGCGGGGTGCTAAAGTAGAAATGAATGCGCCTCCGATGTTGCCTCCAGATTTTTTCATCCCGTCATCCTCAGCCAGGTATCAACCGAAGCTAAAATTATGGAAGAAGAAATTTTTGGCCCGGTTCTGCCAATCCTTTCTTACAAAAGCGAAGATGAAATTCTTCCCATTATACTTGCCCGGCCCAAACCGCTTGGATTTTACATTTTTAGTAACCGTGGTGAATTTCAGAAAAAATTAATCGAGGCCGTTTCGGCTGGTGCTGTTTGCCTGAATGATTGCGTGCTGCAGTTTTCGCACCCGAACCTACCATTTGGCGGCATTAACAGCAGTGGTTTTGGCAAATCGCACGGGCGTTATGGTTTTCTGGCATTCAGCAACGAAAAACCCGTGCTAAAACAGAAGCGCGGCATAACCATGAGTTCCTTCTTATATCCACCGTTTACCGACCGCGTAAAACGCACGATTGACCTGATGTTGCGCTGGTTGTAGAATTTATTTGCAAGCGGTAACGTTTATACTGTAAGAAGTCTATTTAAGCACAGTTTTGTTGGCTTGCGTTTGCTAATTTTGTGTGCATTTACTTCCACTAATATGAAAATCGTTAAGAAACTTCTGATTGGCCTGGCTGTTGTTTTTGTGCTATTGATTGCCGCAGCTTTTATCGTTCCCGTTGTTTTTAAAGACGATATCAAAGCGGCTATCGATAAGGAAATAGAAAAAAATATTAATGCCGATGTGGTTTTTGATGTGAACAACTTCAGCCTTTCCTTATTCAGAAATTTTCCCAACATCACAGCCGAAGTAAAAGAATTGGGTGTGTTCAATCGTGCTCCGTTCGAAGGCGTTCCGCTTTTTGTGGTGGACAGGATTGATGTGGAAGTAAACCTGAAAGATGTGTTGTTTGGCGATCAGTTACGGCTAAAAGGAATTACGCTGGTGGGCCCGCAAATTACTATTAAAGTTTTGGCCGATGGCCGGGCTAATTATGATATAACCTATCCTTCAACCGACACTACAACGGTTGCTGAAGAAGAACCCGGTTCATTTTCTTTTGCAATTGATCACTGGGAGATTATCGATGGCGAATTGATTTACGATGATGCCTCCATTCCCTTTTATACAGCTATTGCAGGGTTAAACCATTCGGGTAATGGAAACTTTAATGAAAAGGAGTTTGACTTAAAAACCCGCACAGCCGCTGACTCCCTTACGGTACGTTTCGATGGTGTGGAATACATTACCAATAAACGCGCAAACATTGATGCCATAATTGGCATAAGCGAAGAATACACTCGCTACACATTTAAGGATAACGTAACACGGTTAAATGATTTTGCCCTAAGTGCCGAAGGCTGGTTTAAAATGAATGAAGACAATTACGGCATGGATATTTCTTTTACCAGTCCTGAGAATACATTTAAAAGTCTCCTCTCCCTTGTGCCCGGCATTTATACACAAGACTTTGGCAAAATTGAAACCCGGGGCGATCTTTCCTTTTCAGGGTTTGTAAAAGGAACTTTTAGCGATACACAAATGCCAGCTTTTAATCTCAACTTAAAAGTTGCCGATGCCATGTTCAAATATCCCGATCTGCCAACTGCCATTTCCAACATCAGCATGGACTTACTGGTGGACAATAAAACCGGTGTAATTGAAAACACCCAGGTGGATCTGAAAAAAATGCACCTCGATTTTGGTACTAACCCTGTAGATGCGCGCCTGCTGATTCAAAACCTGAAGGATTATTCCATGGATGGACAAATGAAAGCTTCCCTTAACCTGGCCGAGCTCGGCAAAATGTTTCCGATGGAGGGGTTGAATATGGCCGGATTATTTACGGTTGATGCTTCTGCAAAAGGTGTGTACGATAGCCTGAAAAAAATCATTCCCACTATCAATGCATCCATGGCTTTGAAAGATGGATACGTAAAATCCTCGGAGTTTCCGTTACCTCTTGAGAATTTGAAATTCGTTTCTACAATTAAAAATTCATCGGGCAAAATGGCCGAAACATTTATTACTGTAAATGATTTTGCCATGATGATGGATGGCGAAACCTTTGGGGGAAACATGACACTTCAAAACCTGGACGATTACACCTGGGACCTGGATGCCAAAGGTGGCGTTGACTTAGAAAAAATTACCAAAATATTTCCACTGGAAGGCATGGCATTAGCCGGTAAAGTTAAAGCCGACATTAAAACAAAAGGTAAATACTCTGACGTGGAGGCCAGCCGGTACGATAAGCTTCCCACCAGTGGCAATGCATCGCTTAAAGACTTTAAGTTTACGATGAGCGATCTGCCCTATGCCGTTACTATTGCACAGGCTGAAGCAGTGTTTGATCCAAAGAAAATAGAACTAAAAAATACGTCAGGCACCATTGGTAAAAGTGATTTTGCGGTAAGCGGGGCCATCAACAATTACATCGGTTATGTGTTTGGCAATGAAACCATAAAAGGAAATGTAAATTTCAACTCCACATTGCTGGATTTGAACGAGTTTATGACCGAAACAGAAACCGAAGAAGCAAGTGGTGATAGTTCCGCTCTGGGTGTTATTCCTGTTCCGCAAAACATAGATTTTATTTTACACTCCAACATCAAAACAGTAAAGATGATGGACTTTGTAATTAGCAATGCATTGGGCGACATTATTGTAAAAGACGGGGTGGCAAATCTGAATGGGGTTACGTTTAATTTGTTGGGAGGCGCCTTTACCGTTGCCGGCACCTATAACACAAAAGACATAAACCATCCACTTTATGATTTCGGTTTGAAGATCGATAACATGAGTATGCAGCAAGCCGCCAATTCATTTTCGATTGTTAAGACCTATGCCCCCATAGCCGGGCTTGTAAACGGAAACTTTGGTACCGACTTTAAAATAAGTGGCGAACTTGGCCAGGACATGATGCCTAAAATGAACACCGTAAACGGCAGCGGATTAATTAATATCGCTCAAGCCGCTCTTACGCAATCCAAACTTGTTTCCGGAATTACTTCCCTCACCAAGCTTGACGATGCCAATGAAGTTACTTTAAAAGATGTACTAATGTCTGCCACGATAAAAGACGGCCAGTTGAATGTAAAGCCATTTAACGTAAAGTTTGGAAATTATGTAACCACCGTTACAGGTAGCACTGGTCTAGATGGAACAATTAATTACGGATTAAAAATGAATGTGCCCGCTGGTAAATTGGGGTCGCAATTTCAGGGCTTGGTTAATCAATACACCGGCAGCAACAATTCAACATCTGAAATTCCGCTTAACATTGGGCTGGGGGGATCGTTTACCGATCCGAAAGTAACGCTGTTAGCACAGGAACAGAAAGAACAAGTAAAAGAAGCTGTTACAACCGCGGTACAGGAAAAAAGCAAACAAGCTGTGCAGGATTTATTGGCGGGAGAAAAACCAAAAGATGCCTTAAACAATTTATTGAATCCTAAAAAAGATACCACCACTAAAGCCACTGCTGATTCAACCAAAACCAATCTTAAGCAAGACGCCCAAAAAGCATTGGAGAACAAACTTCAGAATTTGTTAAAGAAGAAGAAGAATTGAAGCAATCTTTTAGCTGCCAATTGTACATAATAAGCCGATTGGGGATTTTAACCCGGATCATTCGTTTCACATCTTTAAACTATATCGCCCACAAGGCGATGTTAAAGATGATTTTCTGCTCAAAATTTTGGAGTGCCATCTACTTCTGTAAAATCACCGCGTAAGCTGCGGTAACGTTTACGCGCTTCTGCCGCAAACACACTGCCTGGAAATTTGTTCAGAAACTCCCGATAGATCTCCATAGCCTTATCCGTGTTTTTCAGGTAACGTTCCTGCAGTTCGCCTTGCAGAAAGAATGCATCATCGGCCAGAATATCATCGCCAAATTCGGTTAGAATTTTTTCCAACAACTGGTTGGCAAGTTCAAACTCGCCACGTTTCATGCGCAGGTTGGCCTCCAACCAATACACATCATCTTTTATACCCAGCCGATCGGTACTCACAAGTTCGTCCACCCAAACAGAATCCATGCCCGCTATTTCATCAAACATATTTTTGCCCGCATTCTGCTTGTTTTTTTCAAGCTCCATCTTTAATTCCTCAAGCTGTTGCTGAGTAAGTTGTTTCTCGGGCGACCACAAGTTTTTTCGAATAGCCTCTTCCCGGCTCATCTTCACTTTACGGGTTACCGTAAAATTCTGCAGCCGCTCCAGGGCCTGGTTGTTTTTGTTTTGTGCCATTAACAACTCGATTGAAGCAAATTCCTTTTAAAAGCTGAACCTTCCGGGTCAAAGACTGTGTTCTCTTTTGATGCGCATGCTCAATGTCAATGGCATCGTTAGCTATTTTCGCGCGAGGTTGCCTGCTTTAAAATATCCAGGTGTTCCTGCTGCCAATAAAAACTCGTCCT
>LNFR01000040.1 GCA_001567185.1 Bacteroidetes bacterium OLB12 | reverse complement strand
AAATGATAACAGAGCCTTTAAAATAACCGGTATTGCTGGGCCGGCACCCACTAACTCACAAATTCAATACGATTTTATTCTTTCTGCATCTTCCGATGATAATTTGAGAAGTGAATCATGGGGAAACAATGGTATATATTCATTCTATCGCAAAAATCCCAATACAGATGTTGCAGCCGTTGATGCCCGTTTACGCGAACTTACTATTAAGCACTTTGGTCCTGAACTGCAACAAGGCTTAGGAATAGATTTTGAACAATTTGAGAAGCGAGGAGGAATCTACGCTTACTTCTCATACCCCATGCACAGCAAGCACCTTTATCAAACCCAAATGGTGGATGGGCTTTCTCCGGCAAGTGATATTAAGTATATATATATAATTGGGGCAGTTGGGTTGTTCATCTTATTGATTGCCTGCATTAACTTCATGAATCTTTCTACAGCCCGGTCGGCCGGCCGGGCGAAAGAAGTAGGCTTGCGCAAAACGCTGGGCTCGGTGCGGTCCAAACTGGTTACTCAATTCATGTCTGAGTCGTTGGTGTATGTATTTGTTTCTATGGTAATTGCTACACTGGCCGTGTATCTTTTACTACCTTCTTTTAATCTGTTGGCCGGTAAGGAGCTAACCTTCGGCATGATGCTGGAAACTCCTATGTGGGTAAGTATGCTTGTTATTTTTGTACTGGTGGCATTACTGGCCGGCAGTTATCCTGCTTTTTATCTTACTGCATTTAACCCGGTGGAGGTACTGAAGGGTAAAGTAAGATCGGGTATGAAAAGTAAAGGCATTCGTAGCACTTTGGTGGTGGTGCAGTTTGCTATTTCCATAACCCTTATCATCAGTACGCTGGTTGTTTATAACCAACTTAATTTTCTACAGGAACGTAACATAGGTTTAGATAAAAAGGGTGTGATTGTAATTAGGAATATCGACAGGCTGGGAAACAACCGTGCTGCTTTCCGCGAAAGCGTTAACACCCAGGCCGGTATTGCGAAAACAAGTTTTACCAACAATGTATTTCCGGGGGTAAACAAAACTTCTGTATTCCTTGCAGAAGGTTCTGAACAGGAACATATTATGGCTACATACGAGGCCGACTATGATCACCTGGATATTCTGAAACTGGAACTGGCACAGGGCAGATTTTTCTCGAAAGACTTTCTTTCCGATTCTACTGCCTGTGTGCTTAACGAAGCTGCTGTACGCGAATTAGGCTGGGAAAATCCGTTAACTGAAAAGTTGATCAACTTTAATGGCCCGGCACCTGTTTCCTTGAATGTAGTAGGTGTTGTAAAGGATTTTAATTTTGAATCGTTTAAAACGAATGTGCGACCATTGATTATCCGGCTTTCCAGCACGGCCAATAATTTATTGATACGTTATGAAGGCAAAGCGAACGATGCAGTTGCTACGCTTGAGCGTACCTGGAAAACGACTGCGGCCGATGAACCTTTTGAATATACTTTCCTCGATCAGAATTTTGATAGCCTGTTTAAGGAAGAACAACGGTTGGGTCAGTTGTTTACGGTGCTTACCAGCATAGCCATTTTTATAGCCTGCCTCGGATTAATGGGCCTGGCTTCTTTCACAGCCGAACAACGCACCAAAGAAATTGGAATACGAAAAGTAATGGGTGCTTCGGTATCATCGGTTAGTGCTTTGTTATCTAAAGAGTTTATGTGGCTGGTTGGAATTGCTTTTGTACTGGCATCGGTTTTAACCTGGTACCTGATGAGCCAATGGCTGGATACTTTCGCGTACCGGATTGAACTAAGCCCTGTGTTGTTTCTGTTGGGGGGCTTGCTGGCGGCCGCAGTCGCTGTCCTTACGGTTAGCTTCCATTTTATTAAAGCGGCCCGGTCTAACCCGGTAAACTCCTTGCGCTACGAATAGAATTTTATGTGAAAGCTTCTGTGAAGTTTTGACAGGAGATTGGTTATTCCTATTTATTTAGCAGTCGAGATTATTTTTTCCATCGCTTCTTTTGTTAGAGACGAACTGGTCAATTTTTTCCGTAGTTGCTGTTCACGGCATAAACAATGGTTGTACCATCATCGGGAAAATAGAGCATGTTTGCGTAATAACCGATGGCATCTCCGCTGTGCATGTAGGCAATTCCATCCTCCGTTTCAATTTTAAAAAATTCCCAATCCGTAATCGATTGGAAAAAACTCAGGATCTGGATTTTTCTCGGTCTTCCAGGTTAACATTTCATTCAACGAATTTGAATTGATGATTTCTTCATTCATCAGTGCCTGAAAGAAAAACGCTCATGTCGTAGGGGTTGGAGATCAAACCGCCATCGGCTGTGTAATAATCCCAACCACTATAGTAGGTGCTTTCGGTAACCTGCAATTTGCTGTACATGTCGATGTAGCCTCTTACGATGCCATCGGGTATGGGGTCTTCGGCAGCAAAGCGGGTCATTGTTAAACCTAGTGGAGTAAATAGTTTCTCTTCAAAAACGTTGTAGAAAGGTTTCCCTTCAACTTTTTCAATCAACATTCCCAGCATAATATATCCGGTGTTGGAATACCGGACATCTTCATCCGGTTTAAAATATGCTTTTTGATGGTAGGCGTATTTCAAGAGGTCTTCCGGCCTCCACACTTTAATAAGGTCATTTAAGGAGGCTGTTTGAAATTTTAAATTCTGAATGTAATTGTAGATACCACTCGAATGATGCAGCAGTTGCCGGATGGTGGCCTGATCGGCATTTTCTATTTTCTCAATTACGTCCCCGCTTAGATAGCTGGAGATCTTATCATCCAGGTCCAGTTTCCCTTCTTCGGCAAGTTTTAAAACCGTTGTAGCGGTAAACATCTTTACGGTAGAGCCCACGCGGCTGATGTTGCATGGTTTCATCGCTACCCGGTTATGCAAATCGGCCATACCACTGGCACCCATCCACATTCCGGTTTGGGTGTGATAGACCGACATGAGAACGCCCACCACACCACTTGCGGTCATGTCGTTTAACAGGGCTTGATATTTTGCATTGTTGAGATTGGTTGCGCTGCTGTCAGCAAAGCTGAAAGTGCAGTCGAAAAAGATTGGGTTAATGTCTTCTCCCTGATCGCAGGAGTTGAAAAGTAAACCAACCATGAGCATGTATAATATTCTGTTCATTTTTGCTGCCTTTTCCTGGAGATAAAAAATTTAGTACCCAGATGTAAGTTTATGTGAGTCATTATTGGAATGAACCCGGGAGAGTAGGGGTATTCTGCCCAGGACTGGTACCGCATAAATACTTTAGGACTGCCTACGTTTTCTTTTGCCAAGTAATAGCCAATGTCGAAGGATAAAGAAGGATACAATCGGGCATTGCCTTTGTCAAATTTCTGTTCATACTTCCCGTTGGTATGTGTAAATTCTTCAGCCGTTGAAAAAGTATGCAGGTAGCCTAAACCAAACAGGGTCGCAAATGCCAATCCGGATTTAAGACGGTATTCATAGCCAAATTCTGAACTCAGGCCAATGCCCTGTGCCAGATGGTTGTGATAGAAGTAATTGATATTTGCTGTTTGAAAAAGCCGCGAATGAGTTTTTTGTTTGTATTCGAACTCGGTTCCAGCCTGTAGGCCCGGATGAATGGGCGTTGTAATAAATTTTGTAAAGGGAATAGCGGTTGATTCATTAAAAAGCGAAACATGTATGGGTATTAATTTCTGCTGTCCATGCCCGAGGAGTGGCGATAAGAGAAGGAGAGTGATACAAAATTTATTCATGTGAGTTGCATTTGAAGGCGTTTATTGCCCGATCAATTTAATAGATATGGTGTTAAAATGATGATTACTTACCCGGCTGGGTTTCTTAGAATTTTTTCCATTTTCCTTCCTTTTGCTAATTCATCCACCAATTTATCTAAATACCGCGCTTGTCGTGTAAGGGGGTTATCAATTTCTTCTATGCGATAGCCACAAATCATTCCGGTTATCAGGTGGGCATTGGGATTTACTTTTGCTCCGGCAAAGAATTCTTCAAAGGTTACCCGCTTATCAAGGAGTGTTTGCAATTTCTTTTTATTGTAGCCGGTAAGCCATTCTATTACCTGGTGCAGTTCCTCGGTGGTTCTGCCTTTGCTTTCCACTTTTGTAACATAATGTGGATATACCGATGCGAAGATCATTTTGGCAATGCGGTCATGATGCCGGGCTTCTTTTTCCATAACAACTATTTTATTCAAGTATTTCCTTATTCATTAGCTAACTCGTAATAGGCTCAATATGAATTGTTTCAATTCGGCCACGGTTTGCCTTTCAATTCAATTGAATTTTTCGATAATACGAATTCTTGTTCTTTCGTCATCCTGGTGTTGTCTTCTGTTTGTCATTGATATATTCTAAAATATCACCCGGCTGGCACTCCAACACTTTGCAAAGAGCTTCCAGGGTGCTGAACCTGATTGCCTTTGCCTTTCCGGTTTTCAGGATGGAGAGATTCGATAAGGTCAATCCGACTTTTTCCGAAAGCTCATTCAAAGAGATCTTTCGCTTGGCCATCACTACGTTTAAGTTTACTTCAATTGCCATGGCTTAAACGGTTAACTCGTTTTCGTTTTGGATTTCCACTCCTTTTCTGAAGATGGTTGCAATGATGTAGATGACCGCGCCCATTAAAATGAACGCCTGGCTGTCTGTCCAATATGAACCAACATTGTCGATCGGATAACCGTGGTGCATCAGGTTGCTGGCAACTTCCCGTGCAAGATAACTGAGTAGTCCGATTGAAAGTGTAAAGTAACTGATTTGTGAAAGTTGCCGCGCCACAACCGAGTTGAATGGATTTGATAAATCAATCTTATGCATGAGCATGACTACCAAATAAAACAGATGAGCCTTTAGGATGGAAAGAATAAGTACAAAGCTAAAGGTACTATAGAATGCCACACTGCTGGCTTGGTACAGTTCAGTTAAATCCAGTTTCTGATAAAGGTATTGAACCATGTCTGGGTTGAACACCGTGTAAATGAAATTCACGATCAAGCCACCTGCTTCAATACACAAGCCCACAAAAATGATCCAGGCTACAACATGTAAGCCTTTGAATACGAGGTTGTTTGTTTTTGACATATTTGTTTATCTTAAAATTATTCACCAAAAATAATAAAAATATATTGATAAACAATAAATATGTAATTTTTTACAATAAATAACCAAAACTGCATTTTTCCAGTGAAAAGGGGGTGCAGAGGTAGGCTTGGCTGACTTAGAAAGCGGGTATTTTGACGTGGATTAAGCGGTTAATTGCCCCTCATATAAAGTTTTTGTGCTTCCTTGGTAATGCAGCTGCAACCCGATATTTTGGATACCATAAACATCAGAGTTATGGAAAAAATGATCCTTAAGGGAAAGAAGGAAATACGGTTGTTGTTAATCGACTCCTTGCATCAAACTGTTCAGGCGCTAGGCATAGTGCGGTCGCGCAAGAAGACAGACCGGATAATTGAAAAGTCAGCGAAACGATTAGCGGATGAAGTAGCCACGATGATGAAGAAGGAGCTGAAGAAAATCAAGAAAGCAAAAGGGAAGAAGGAAAAGAAGATTAAATCAGAACCGGCTTCTGTCTAATAAATTATCGGGGATAAACTTTTCATTTTCGGTTCTGCACTACACCAAATAGAAAGCATCCAACTCAGGTTGTTGCAAGATCAACTTAAACCAGGGTGTATAATTCCTTGGATGCAGCCGAACATTTTGTTTGATTTCGTTCAGCGAAGCAAACTTCCAGGCCATTGCTTCACTGCGGTTGAGTTTTGGTTGACCATCGTAATAGCCAACCAACACATGATCCAATTCGTGTTCGATCAGATTATTATCCAATTTAACTTTATAAAGAAATTTGTGCGAAAAGGTAAGGTTACAATCAATTCCCATCTCCTGAATCAGTTTTCTTCTTCCGGCATCCAGAATATCTTCACCTGGTTGTGGATGACTGCAACACGTGTTGGTCCATAATCCGCCACTATGGTATTTCTTGATGGCCCGTTGTTGTAATAACAACTGGCCACTCCGGTTAAATATCAGTACAGAGAATGCACGATGAAGTTTGCCTTGCTGGTGCGCAGCCATTTTTTCCAGGGTACCGATTTCGCAATCGTGTTCATCAACTAAAATTACCTCTTCCATTAAATCCTGTTTAGCAACCAGCCAATGTGTAAATTTTTTTAAGTTCCAATATCCAATACTAACTCATACCTTCAGGGCAGGCAATTTAATAAAGCTGTGGTCAAAATGTATCAATACCAGATGCAATGAAAGAAGGTAAACTTGAACGGGGAAATTGCCTGGTTTAAAAAACAAGGGTGGAAACCATTTCCGTTTCAGACAGAGGCCTGGGAAGCGGTGTGGGAAAACTACCACGGTATTGTAAATGCACCAACCGGCAGCGGAAAAACATATTCCTTGCTGATTCCCCTGGTACTGGAGGAAGCCGGAACCCAAAAAACAAAAGGCCCCCGGGCTATCTGGATAACACCGATTCGCGCATTGGCGAAAGAAATAGAAATTTCGGCTACACGGGCCATAAAAGATTTACAACCAACCTGGCGGGTGGGCGTGCGCAGTGGCGATACCAGTACGCGCGAGCGAGCCAAACAAAAAGAAACACCTCCCGATTTTCTGATTACCACCCCCGAAAGTTTACACCTGCTCATTTCGCAAAAAGGATATGCCGACTACTTTGCCGGTTTGCGCACCCTTGTGGTTGATGAATGGCACGAGTTGGTGGGTTCCAAACGAGGTGTAATGATGGAACTTGCGCTTTCGCGATTAAAAACTATTTCGCCACAGCTGCGCATCTGGGGTATTTCAGCCACCATCGGCAATATGGAACAGGCAATGCAGATTTTACTTGGTAATTTTTTTGCTGAGCGAAAGATCAAGGTTGTAAAAGCCAACATCACCAAGCAGGTAGAAATTGTTTCCCTATTTCCCGAAGAGGTAGAACGCATGCCGTGGTCGGGCCACCTGGGTATTCACTTACTGGAAAAGGTTATTCCGATTGTGAAACAAAGCAGCAGTACACTCATCTTTACCAATACGCGTTCGTTTGCCGAAATCTGGTACCAGAAAATGCTGGATGCTGCGCCCGAACTTTCGGGGCTAATTGCCATGCATCATGGATCCATCAGCAAAGAATTGCGCGATTGGGTGGAAGACCAATTGCATGCTGGTAAACTAAAAGCGGTGGTGTGCACTTCCAGTTTGGATTTAGGAGTTGACTTTAGGCCGGTAGAAACGGTAATACAAGTGGGTAGCCCTAAAGGCGTGGCGCGGTTTTTACAACGGGCCGGCAGGAGTGGGCACCAACCCGGTGCATTGAGTAAAATTTATTTTTTGCCAACCAATACACTGGAGTTAACCGAGGCAGCCGCCTTGCGCGAAGCCATGCACCGAAACATAGTAGAAGACCGGGTGCCTTACCTAAGGTCGTTCGATGTGTTGATTCAATATTTGATCACGCTGGCAGTTTCGGATGGATTCCGGCAGGAAGAAATTTTAGAAGAGGTAAGGCACACGGTTAGTTTTGCTTCAATTACCGATGAAGAATGGAACTGGCTGTTGAGTTTTATTACCACCGGTGGCGAAGCATTAACTGCTTACAATGAATACCGAAAGGTAGTGGTGGAGCAGGGCGTTTTTAAAGTTGAGAACCGAAGGGTTGCCTTTAAACATCGCTTGTCCATTGGTGCTATTGTAGGCGACAATTTGTTATACGTAAAATACGTTAGCGGTAAATTTCTGGGTACGATTGAAGAATATTTTATTTCCAGTTTAAAGATTGGTGATGTGTTTTGGTTTGCCGGCCAAAGCCTGGAGTTGGTGCGCATTAAAGAAATGGAAGCTCAGGTCCGTAAGTCAAAAAAGAAAAGCGGTAAGGTACCGTCCTGGCAAGGCGGCCGCATGCCCTTGTCATCGCAATTAAGTGAGATGATTCGGGTGAAGATTGATGAAGCGGCCACCGGAAACGAAACAGATGCCGAAATGAAATTTTTACAGCCCCTGATGCACTTGCAGCGCGAGCGTTCCCATCTGCCAGCGAAAAACGAATTTCTGGTTGAATACTTTCATACCAATGAAGGGTATCATGTACTTATGTACCCGTTTGAGGGCCGTGCCGTGCACGAAGGCATGGCGGCCTTAGTGGCATACCGCATGGCGCAAATACAACCCATTACGTTCTCCATTGCAATGAATGATTATGGGTTTGAACTTCTTTCCGATCAGGAGATTCCGATTTACGAAGCCATTGAAACAAACGTATTGGGTGCAGATGATTTGTTGAAAGACATCCAGGCGAGCATTAATTCTACCGAAATGGCAAAACGAAAATTCCGGGATATTGCCGCCATCTCCGGGTTGATTTTTAAAGGCTTGCCCGGGCAGAAAATAAAGGAGCGCCACCTGCAATCTTCTGCTCAACTTTTTTAATGTATTTCATGAATATGAAACGCACAACCTGCTGCTGCAACAGGCGTTTGAAGAAGTAATGGATTTTCAATTGGAGGAAGCGCGTTTGCGTAAAGCATTGGATCGGATAGCACACCAGAAAATTATTGTTACGGAGCCTGAAAAACCCACGCCCTTTGCATTCCCCATTATGATTGATCGCACCCGCGAAAAACTAACTTCCGAAAAATTGGAAGACCGGATCAGGAAGATGCGGATTGCGTACCGGTAGTGTTGTTCTGTTTAATCAACTAAAAAGTCGATCTGAAAATAAGAAACAGGGTGGCAGCCATTACCATTACCACAGGTAACGTAAGCAGCCAGGCAATTAAAATGTTGCGCACGGTATCGGGCTGTAGGTTTTTAATACCCTTGCTGGCTACCATCGAGCCGGCAATACCCGATGATAAAACGTGCGTAGTACTTACGGGCAAACCAAACGCAGTAGAAAGCCCGATGGTGGTAGAGGCCACTAATTCGGCACTGGCACCTTGTGCGTACGTTAAATGTTCTTTGCCTATTTTTTCGCCAATCGTTTTTACAATCCGCTTCCAGCCAACCATAGTACCAAGTCCTAATGATATAGCGATCATAACAATAACCCAACGGGGAGAATAATCGGTAAACTTTCTTACGGCCTTCATATTGTTAGACAATGACTTTCGTTCAGCTTCACTGATTTCCAGATCATTATTTACACTCAAAGCCTTTATGTGGTTGTTCAACAACATAATATCTTTACGAATCAAAAATCTTTCCTGCGGTTCAATGCTGCTAACTGTAGTAATACCGCCAATATGTGCCCGTAATCGTGCAGTCATTACCCGGGCACTATCTAACTTAACTTTGTCGGACAGGGCAAGCGGATTGCTGTTGAAATTAGAAAGCGTAACTTCAATTTTGCTCAACGGTGCATCCAGCCCCGAAGGATTAAAGGAAGGGTTTAAAGCGAAGTAAGCCGGAACAATTCCAATCAGAATCAGCATCACCAACCCAACACCCTTCTGGCCATCGTTTGAACCATGAAATCCACTTACAGCCGTGCAGGTTGAAATCAGGATGATGCGAATCCACCACGGGGGTGGCTGGTTCTTTTTGGGTTCTTTAAAAAGCCCATCACCTGCTTCGGTATTCTTGGTAAGATTGCGCAGCAAAAACATGAAGATGATGGTGAGCGAAAAACCGAACAAAGGCGAGATTAACAACGAAGCACCAATCTCTTGTGCCTTGCTCCAGTTTACGGCAGCCTCGTTGGCATCGGGTAATAATGAATACGCAAGGCCTACACCTAATATGGATCCAATTAATGTATGCGAACTGGAACAAGGAATTCCAAAATACCACGTAAGCAAATTCCAGAAAATGGCGCTAAGCAATAATGCCATTACCATGGCCAGGCTGTGCGCAATGTTTTGATCTACCAGCGACTCTACCGGTAATAAATTTACAATACCCATGGCTACGGTTATGCCACCAACAAATACCCCAATGGCATTACAAATTCCTGACCATACCACGGCTATCCATGGTTTTAATGAATTGGTATAGATAACAGTGGCAACCGCATTGGCTGTATCGTGAAATCCATTCACAAACTCAAAACCAAAGGCCGCCACTAAACAAATGATCAGCAGGATGGTGTAAGAAAGCTCTAAATCGAACATACTAAGAATAGAAATGCTGTAAAGGTACGGGGTTGGCCATCGGGCAATGTTATGCCAATGTTACCAATTTTTTTGTAGAGAAGGATTAGTGCCTGCTGTGGGTAGCCGACTAATATTTACAAATGCATGATTATCAGTATAGTAAAATAAAGCAGGCTGCTGGCCGATTCTTTTTTTAGTACAACGAATTGTAACAATTTGCAATCTGTAAAGCCATTTCGGATGCAACTGGAAATTGAAGGCGAGTACATAGAAGTTGTTGCCACAGAAAGCCCTTTGGTTAAAGAACCGCAGGCTATTGTGTTCTGGCTGATTTAC
>LNFR01000039.1 GCA_001567185.1 Bacteroidetes bacterium OLB12 | reverse complement strand
GAATGAACCCCTCGGAAAAATTTTAGGATTTGCTCAATTGATAAAAAAAGCCGGGCAAATGAATTTGCAGCAACAGGAAGATGTGGAGCGAATTATTAAGGCATCGTTATATACCCGCGAAATCATTAAAAAGTTAATGATCTTTTCGCGACAAATGCCCCGGCAGCTGGTGATGGTTGATCTAAACGCAACCATTTCCAATATTCTCTATTTTATTGATGTTCGGTTTCAAAGCAAGGGCATTAAGATTATTGAACGCCTTGATCCAACCCTGCCTTTAATTCAGGCCGATGCTGTGCAGATGAGCCAGGTGCTTGTGAACCTGATCACCAATGCCATTCACGCGCTAACGAAGGGCGGAAATGTAACAATTACCACCAAACAAAAAGGAGATTTGGTATGCCTGGTAGTTAAAGACACTGGCATCGGCATGCCATTGGCTGTGAAGAAAAAAATTTTTTGAACCTTTCTTTTCCACCAAACCAGTAGGCCAGGGAACGGGTTTAGGTTTATCGGTAGTGCAAGGTATTGTAGAATCTCATCAGGGTAGCATTCATGTTACAAGCGCACCCGGAAAGGGTTCAAAATTTGAGATTCACTTACCGGTTAAGCAAACAAAGCCATGAAAAAAAAGAATTTTATTTCAACAGAAGTGCTGGTTGTTGACGATTCAACCGAAACCGTTGAATTAATTAAGCGCAATCTTGAATCGGCCGGATACCAGGTGTACACCGCCAACAATGTTCAATCAGCCATTAAACTTTTGGCTTCGCTTTCCATCGATCTTGTAATTACCGACTTAAAAATGCCTGGCGAAAATGGAATCGAGTTGGTGCGTCACGTTTCAGAAAACTATAAAGGCATTGGTATTTTGGTTATTACCGGATTTCCCACCATACAGGGTGCTGTGGAGTCTATTAAAATAGGTGCAGAAGAGTACCTGGTAAAATCCTTTACGGATGAGGAATTATTTGCTGCCGTAGCACGCGCATTAAATAAATCGCAAAAGAAAAAGAAGGAAGGATCCCGGCCTTTGAATCATGACTTTGGAATTATTGGCGAATCTGAAGGAATGCTTAAAGTTTTCAGTACGATCAAAAAAGCAAGAACAACCAACGCTACCGTTTTAATTTATGGAGAGAGCGGTACCGGAAAAGAATTGGTAGCACGCGCGCTGCATTATGGTGGAAGTTCCTCGGCTGCCCCTTTCGTACCGGTAAATTGCGGTGGAATTCCGGACACCTTACTGGAAAGTGAATTATTCGGATATGTGAAGGGCGCCTTTACCGGAGCCACCGAATCCAGAGCGGGCTTTTTTCAATCAGCCGATGGCGGAACTATCTTCCTGGATGAAATCAGCAATACCAGTTTAGTAATGCAGGCTAAACTTTTGCGGGTACTGCAGGAAAAAGAGTTCTACATGATCGGATCAAAAAAACCAATTAAAGTAAACGTGCGCATCGTAGCCGCCACAAATGTTGATTTAATGCAATTGGTTAAGAAAGGTTTGTTTCGCGAAGACTTGTTCTATCGCCTCAATATAATTTCCATCGACTTACCCCCGCTGCGGGAAAGAGGAAACGACATTCTTCAACTGATTGATTTCTTCTTGGAAAAATACGTTCGTGAACTGGGCAAGCCTTCCATGCGATTCACGCCAAGAGCGCTTAACGCGCTTAAGGACTATGCGTGGCCAGGAAATGTTCGGGAACTTCAGAACCTGGTGCACCGGCTTACCATCATGGCCGAAGATGATTCCATTGACACCCCGGATTTACCCGAAGCATTCAGGTTTTCAGCTTCGCGCTCAAAAGGCCTCGACCGAAAACTGGAAGATGTAGAGCGCGAATATATTCTCGATGCCTTAGCCGCAAACCAAAACAACATATCGCAAACCGCCATCAGTTTGGGAATTGACAGAAAAACTTTGCGCGATAAACTTAAAAAATACAAGGGGTGACCAGCTGTTTTTTCATTGTGCGATAAGACCCCACCACTTTTTATTGTATTGGATATTTCAATGCTTTGAAGTTTTGGCGGATGTTTTGGTTGCTGAAGGATGAGCGATTTCGGTTGCCGTTTTGAAAGCCAATGTCCAGGCAAGTTTGTTACAACCCTACCCCCTTTGGTAGCCCGGTAGCTTTTTCTGCAGCCGTTTCAAAATAGTACGCTACCTCACCATTGCTTTCACGCTCGGTGGCCTTACTATACTCCAGTATCAAGGCGTTAACCTCATTTCCGTTCATGTATTCAATACGAAACGTGTACACATTCTTTTCTAATTTTCGTTGTGATGATTTTACCCGTTTGTGCCAACTTTCTTTTATGCGCCTGACTTGTGTATCGCTCATACCACTCAGTTTCACCGGGCCACCGGTTACACTCCACTCTTCGTTACTCCCCTGAGTGGGTGTAATGGTAAGTTTATCTCCGTTAACAGTGTACGTGCCGCTTTCATATTTTAGAATATTCAAATCCGTGTACGCAGAAGCACCCACATACACAAAGCGATAGGTACCGTTGCTGCTGAATATGTATTGATGAACATAATAGCCACCGGTATGTGGATTCGTGCTACCTCCAGAATATTTTTCATACGACTTTGCTTCCCATACTCTTCCGGTTAGCGAAGAAACAACGGATGACGAAGCAGCGGATACCAATGGCTTGCTTGCAGAACCAGCCTGAAACCCCGGAGGAAAATCAATGATTGCCGCATCCTTTAAGGCATAGCTAAAGCTATTGCCGGAATAGGTGCCGTCTCTTACCGTTGATTTGCCACTGTTTAAAAACAATGCACCGCTCTGCGAACCTGAATAATAATTTGTTTCGAATGTGTAGCTCACTTTTTCCAAAACCATGGGCTCCATTTTAATAAGACTACCCCACTCGCTGGTTCTGCTGCTTTTTTCCATTCACCTTTCTTTCCTTCTTTCGGTGTAAGGGTAAGCGTGTTATTACTTACCGTCCATATACCGCTTTCATATCCATATAAAATGGACGTTGAATATACCGACCAGTTTTTAAACGAATAAAAATAGGTGCCATCTTTTTTGAACGTATATTCTTTACGGAAATACCCTCCGGAGTACATCGGCACATTATTCGAATAACCTGAAGTTTCCAATAAATTATCCGCCCATATACCTTCAATGCCATGGCTGGCGTTTGCAGACGAAGTTGATCCACTTTCGCTTGTCGTGATGTTGTTTTCAACTTCTGAAGATTCTGAAATAGTACTTGCATCCAGATCCAATGAACCAATCAGCGATTGATATATTTTCATATAAGGCATAGCCGTTGAATTGCATAATACCGCTACGCAAACCTGGTTATTAGAATATACAGTTAGCACAGAGGCCACATTGGCGCCATTGTACTGCCAAATACCCGACCCACTCATTACCGTCCATCCATCAGCAGTTTGGGGTTTTGTTTTTTCCATACCAGAAATGTTTCTTCCGGGTGCCACCAGTTCATTCCAGTCTTTATCAAAATCAGTTTGTATATCGCCAACGGATTGGCGGTGCTGATAGATGGCAATCTGCGCCCAGCTTGCACCATCAATGCGTGAGTATGAAACGTTACCACTGCCTTGTTGTTCTGTCCAGTCTTTGGGTGGGTTGTAGGAAACAATATCATAGGTTTTCTTTTGGGCAATGCCTGTAATACTAATGATGAGGAAGAAATGAAGAAGGAATAATGCCTTGAGCGGTTTCATGACTGTGAATTTATGCAAGCCGGTAACAACCTGTAATAACATTAAGATGCATTTCATATTTGCCATATTGATTCAGCGATAATGTGATCCTTCTTTTAATGCGTTAGCTTATGGTTTATTCGTGTTACTATCCAGCATTTTTCTCAACGCCTCGAAATCAAAATTTTTTCTCAAAATTATTAATAAGCCTTTCCGAAAAACCTTTGTCTTTGTTCAACTCATAACGAAAGGATACTTCTATCAACGTTGGAGTTGTAGATGGGCCGGTGCTTGTAGTAAAATAAGCAGGGTTTAAAACGTAAAGCGCAAAAATGTTTTTGTCATAATCTTCCATCTCGTAAAACACACCGGTTTGTGCAAGACGCTGGGTCACATCTTTTGTGGCATTGCCTCCGGCCACTACGGCTGGCTGTTGTAACCATTCTTCGCTTTTGGTTGCCAACAGCTCTTTTACTTTAGCCTTCTTTGCTTCGTAATGTTGAGTGCATGCTGCTTTGTGCGCTTGCCAGGTTTTTTTTGCTGTATTCCAAAATCGCTATTGTTGGTTGCGGAGTTTTTAAGCAATTCATCTACTCGGTAATTGAAATTTGCTTTTTCAATTTCAAAATACTCCAGCATGTCTTGCAAATATTGTTTGCGCGAAACGGGTATCAATAACGGAATGCCCGGCTTTGTAATGAGATAGCGTCTGTCAATTAATCGATAGCTGTTTTCGGTAACCTTGTCGTACAGGCTTCCCCGCATATAGTTTTCAGTATAACCGTTGCCAGCATTCAATTTCAAAAAATCATCGTGGTAACTTTTGTATGCAGAAGAACGACCAGCAAGTAAGTTGCTTTCTGAAATATAGGTTGAAACCTTGCTTGGATTTTTTATACGGTCGCTTTCATAATTGGGGCCCAGTAATGCATCGGCAGGAAAATCGTAACTCCACATCAGTGTGGTGGCTGTTTTGCTAAAAGACAGATCACCGGTACCGGGCCTTAATGAATTGCCACCAAAAACCACATCGGGGTTGATATTTATTCGTAGTACGGTTTGGTATTCACCTACTATTTTGGTGGTAAGTTCCTTAACGTGACATACGTAGGCGTAAACACCAAGTTGGTAGCCGTAACTGGTGTAAGTACTTTTTCCATAGCTCGTGCTTCCGCCTCCGCTAAAACTCACCCGGGCAGCACAGCCGGTCAGTTTAAAATCTTTACGACTTGCTTCTTCCAGCTTTTCAATGGCAATGAGATTTTTTGTCATGGCTGGCTTTGTGGTTGCCGTGCCCTTAATGCTGTGCGATCCATATTTAGGATTGGTATGGTCGGTATAAATGCCGGCTACATCATCGGCAGTGCCATTGCAGGGTGTTAACGGATCGGTAATTTTTTATTTGCGAAAAGCCAATAGCATGGCTAAGCAGAAAGCAGAATAAGATGATAAGGTGTTTCATCGCAAGAAAATTTTGAAATCAATAAGACCTACGTTCGTATTAGAAATTGGGTGAAGGAACGGTCAACTCTCACCCGATTTTAAAATTGCCTGTTCCTCTGTATAATACTACCAGCTAAAGCCCGGAGGAAGATTAATCATTGATTCGTCCCTGCTTTGGTAATACCATGCTTGTATGCTTGAATCGCTGAACGAACCATCGCGCACGGTTTCTTTGGTATAATTCAACGCCAGATCTACCGTATTGGTACCTTCCCAATATTTGCCGCCATAGTTATAGGTAATTGTTTCTAATTTTCGAGTTGATGTTGACAACTTACTTCCCCAACTACTGGTACTCCCATCCACCTTGCTCCATTCCTGATCTTGCCCTTTAGTAGGTTTAATGGTCAAGGTCAGTTGGTTATCGCTTACACCCCAGTTTCCACTTTCGTAAAGAAAAATTATGGGTGTGCTAAATACGGAATAGTGCTTTAGTAAATACTGGTAGGTACCATCGGCATTGAAGCGGTATTCTTGCCGGAAGTAGCCACCGGTATTACCACCACTAGTGTACGTTTCAAGCCGATACCTGGTCCACAAACCCACAAGGTTGGGGTCTACTTCTCCAACGGGAGTATTATCCGGATTATCGTCATCAACTTCTTCTGTACACGAAGCCAACAACAGAAAAAATAACGCAGGAATTAATAATAGATACTTTTTCATTTTCTAAATGTTTTAAGTCTACATATTGCCTCCACTTATGGCTATTGGCTTCTCCATTTAAATCACCAACCAATTCAACAACCGTCTTTTGAGTAAGCAACCATTACACTGATTACTAAAACGACAGGAGATATTTCTTTCATTGTTTTTTTGGGCATGGCATCCTATTTAAAAATACCTGTTCCTTGTAATGAACCGGCTCCCGTATTCAGGCTCATGCGTCCTTCCACACCAGCACTGGTTGTCGCGGGCCCCATACCGGCTTCTGCTTCCATGCTGCCTTTTACAACAACATCTTTAACTCCCGTACCATCAATGGTTATATCCACACCGGCACCTACATTTGCGCTGGCTTGCACTGGGCCCATCTTTACATCTACTCCAGTTTTTGGGCCAATGCTTACGGTACAATCTTTAAAGGAATCGCCAAAGCCTGCATGATCTAAATCTTGATTAAGCGTTAGGCCAAACACAAGTGCGTTAAAGGAAGTGGTTAATTCGGTACAGGTAAGTTTTATGCTAAAGCCTAAATTAGAAATGCCGAGTGTTTGACTAAACTCACTATTGATGGTGCAGTTGGGATCTTTGAAAGCGGTAAGCTTGCCTCCTTTGCCGTTGCTCTCTTCAGTACATTGGTATTTTGTAACCGACTCAAAGTTGAAGCCGTTTTGTGTTAAACTTAAATTTCGGAGCCACTGCATTTGCAAACCTGCAATAATACCGGGAAGAATTTCGGGATAGGTGGTGTAAAGAGAAGAGTAAGCAATTTCATTGAGCAGTTGTTTATCTGCACTGAGGTATTCGTTGTACAGAACTTCCAGTTTAGTGTTATAAGGGTTTAAAAAATCGTTTGACGCTTTAACAGCATCTGCGCATAGCTGTTCATTATTGACGCTGCCTCCCTCGCCAACTAACTCCCATTTTTTTTCAATCTTCGATATCTCCTCCAGGTATTTTTTCTTCAAGGTTGCGCCCTCGCCATTTACAAATTGATTGATGCGTTGCAACACGGCCTGCTTTTTTTGCTGAAGGTTTTGCAGCACAATATTTTGTCGCCTATTCATGGCTTCAGAAAACAAAGGAACTCTGGCTATTTGTAAAGCACTACTTTGGCTTACCGATCCCGGATTGCTAATGCTTTTGTTCATCGCACTCATAAACTGTTTTTGCTGTTCTTCCAATTGCTTTGCCATTGCCTTGTTCGACTCCTCTGTTAACTTTTGCAGTGGCTTCAATCGTGTATCGATATCAGCTCTAAATTGTTTCCAAATGGGTGCAAGCGTTTTGCACTCGGCTACTGATTTTGGAAAGGCAGGCATGGCAAACCCACCCAACTGTAAAAGGTCATTGCTTTTATTGGCAGGTGGAAAGCTGCCGTAATCTGCGGCTGACAGTTTGTACCCGAATTGATCTAATTTGTTTTTTCTAAAATCACTTTTGCCATTTTTAAAAGCTGCTTTTGCATGCGCTACTGCTGCCGTTTTGTTTGCCTTGCTTTCTGCAATCAGGCATTTGGTTTCATTGGCTTGTGCGTGACTTGCATTCAATAACAATGTGCTGTCGAGGTATTTATTTGCTTTATCTATTTCGCCCAAAGCAAACCATGCCTGGCCAAGGTTATTAAGAATGGTAGTGTTTTTTTTGAATCGTTTATTCAGGTTATTATAGATGGGTATTGCCAGTTCTGGTGCGCCCATCATAGTTAACATAGATGCATAATTGCTGAGATTATCTATATTGGAAGCATCTGCATTGCATACCTGAGCCATTACACCTAATGCAATTTGTGTACGACCTGCCATCCATAGTGCAGTAGCCGCATTACCGATCTCATCACTATCGGCACCTTTTTGTTTTAATGCTTTATAGATTTCATTGGCTTTGTTTTTAGCAGCTGGCAACATAGCAGCGAACACAGTATTGTTGGCTTTGCCAACAAAGGCGCCCATGCCGGCATTGGTGGGGGTGGCACCTATAACAGCAATAGCCTTTGTATTTTTTTCTGGAACGAGGCCTATCGCGGTCTTAGTGTTTTTTGAAGTAGTGTTTGTGTTTACAGCCTGTTTAGACTCATTAATTTTTACGCCTGCTCCCATCGCATTCATCATACTGTCATAAGCCTTTCTGGCTTTGGGATCCATTTTGGATAATTGTTCATCTAGTTTTTTCTGAGCTTCTGCATACGCCTTTTTTATCTTTTTCAATTTGCTCTTTGGAAGGTCTTTGTGCGAAACAATGGAAGAAGCACAATAAGCAAGCGACCAAAATCATGATCTTTTTCATCTTTTCTTTTTAAAGATTAGTGACAAGAATAGGCGTCTTCATTTTGATACGGTAAAAGTAGAATGGGTACCAACCGTTATCAATCGTTAAAAAGGATGATTTTTTGTCCTTTCCGTAAAATCATTAAAAAGGATGATGAAAAATGAATTGACCGAATATGTATTTTGCGTCACTAATCTTCAAGCCAAGGCCATTACCATGAGAATGCTTCTGCTCCTCCTGCTGGGATTTATTTTGCTGCATCCGGTGCAGGCACAAAGCGTACATAATCGTGACAGTCTTCAAAAACTAATCGAGGTAACTCCAAACGATTCCACGAAAGTGAAGTTGTACTACCTGCTGGCCAATGAATACAATAGCGAGGATTTAAAGAAAGCCGAAGCGTTTTGTGAGAAGGGTTTGGCACTAAGCCTCAAACTGGAATACAAGCAGGGCGTATTAGATTATTACGCACAATACGCTACGGTGATGAATTTTAGAGGCGATTTTGATGGTGCCCTGAAACTTAATCTGGAAGCGCTGCAGTATGCCAAAGAGCACGCAGACACTGTTGAAATAGCCCGAACTATGCTGAACGTAGGCATTGCTTACAGACAACTGAATGACTATGAAACCGCTGTAACCTATGTTGAAGAAGGGAAAAACACATTGCTAAAAATGGGGGTGCATCAGTACGAGGCAGAAACATTTAATTTGCTTCAACTGCTGTATTACTCCATGCATCAATACCGAAAGGGTGTGCGTAATGGATTACTTGCTATTCGTGCTATTGGAGAAAGAGGCGATCAGGATTTATTGCGAAAGTCTTATAACAACCTTGGGCTTAACTACCTATCACTTCGGTTATACGATTCTGCTAAATATTACCTGACAAAGGCAAACGTTGAAGCAAAGAAGCATGGAGACGTTGTTATTCAAATAACTACGAGTCTCAATTTTGCGCAAATCGCACTATATCAACAAAGCCTTGATGACATTAAGTTTCAAGCTGATCAGGCACTGGCACTGTCCCAGAAATATGGTGCCCATGAATTTGAAGGCCTTGCGGAATATGGGTTAGCCTATTATTATCTTTTAAAGAAGGATTACACGACTTCCGCATTGCATGCTAATTCGGCCCTTCGTCTGGCCAACCAGTATAACATGCTCGATCTCAAGAAAAAGGTATATGCAATACTTTCAAGCTTACACTATGGGGAGCAAAACACGAAGCTGGGGTACTACTATTTCGATCAATACGAAATGCTAAGCGACAGCATGTTGAACGCCTCCATTACCAACAACACCATTCGCATTGAAAAGAAATTGGAAACCGAAAGAAAAGATGCTCAAATCAAACTTCAGCAAGCGCAACTCAACCAAAAAACAACACTTAACTATTTTCTGATTGCGGGCACAGTGGCATTGGTGGCAATCTTACTGCTCTCCTACCGCAATTACCGAAGTCGCCAAAAATTACAGCAATCAAAAATAGAAGAGTTGGAAACCGAAAAGCAACTCACCGCCACCGCAGCCGTCCTGAAAGGCGAAGAACAGGAGCGCACACGCCTGGCGAAAGACTTGCACGATGGCCTGGGGGGAATGCTCAGCGGAATAAAATTTTCATTAAACAATATGAAAGGAAATTTAGTAATGACCCCCGACAATGCCCGGGCTTTTGAACGTAGCATTGATATGCTGGACAGCTCTATCCAGGAGATGCGCAGGGTGGCGCACAATATGATGCCCGAAATATTATTAAAGTATGGACTGGACACCGCATTGAAAGAATTTTGTACCGAAATTGATCGCAGCGGTGTACTGCACGTTACGTATCAATCGGCCGGTGTAACCAACACCACCCTTGAACAAACCCAGGCCGTTACGGTTTATCGCATCGTGCAGGAACTGGTCTCCAATGCCATTAAACATGCCAACGCCCGAAATGTACTGGTACAGGTGCACCGGCTGGAGCAAGAAAAGCTGCTGGCCATTACCGTAGAAGATGACGGAAAGGGATTTGATACGAACCTCTTGAATCGCTCCGGAGGCATAGGTTGGAAAAATATTCAAAACCGGGTGGAGTTTTTGAAAGGCAGGTTGGACATTCAATCGGCACCCGGCAAGGGCACATCTGTTATGATTGAATTAACGATCGCATGAGTACAGGGCTTTTCATTGTAGATGATCATTACCTTGTTATTGAAGGCATTCGATCATTATTGCAAAACGAAAAAAATATCGAATGGCTGGGCCACGCCATGAATGCTGCCTCGTGCCTCGACTTTCTGAAACGCCATCAGCCTGATGTTATTCTCATGGATGTGAACCTGCCCGATAAAAGCGGAACAGAATTATGCAAAGAGGTAAAAACCTTATACCCGACCGTCCGCATTTTGGGCCTGAGCACTTTTAATCAGCAAGCCGTTGTACGCAACATGATCGACAACGGTGCAGCAGGTTATGTGTTGAAGAACGTTACTAAAGAAGAACTACTGGAAGCCATTGATAGTGTAATGAACGCAGGCACGTACTTTAGCCAGGAGGTAGCCCATACTTTAAATGAACCCGGCACACAACAGCCTGTGATTACCAGGCGCGAGAAGGAAGTACTGCAACTCATTGCCGAAGGGCTTACCAATGCTGAAATTGCCGAGAAGCTGTTCATCAGCATCCCCACGGTCAACACCCATCGCAAAAGCATTCTCGAAAAGTTTGATGTAAAGAATACCGCCACTCTTATTGGCAAGGCGATAAAATTGGGAATAGTGTAATTACGTGACGGAACCGAAAGACTGGATCAAAAAATCTTTACAGCTTCTTACAAAATTTTATCTACCTTAATCCTTCTAAAAATCTTTGTATGAAGCTCTTCAACATGCTGTGTGTGGTGCTGGTCGTATGCCTGCATCCCTCAATCCAGGCCCAACCACTCCAAACAAAACAAATTGATTCGCTGGTTGCTAAAACCATGGCTACCATGCCGCAGGCTGGTATTGCCGTAGCAGTAGTAAAAGACGGTAAAGTGGTGCACGCAAAAGGCTATGGGGTAACCTCCGTTAAAACCAACGAAAAAGTTAACGAGCACACCCTCTTCGCCATTGCCTCCAACTCAAAAGCCTTTACCACGGCCGCCCTGGCCATACTGGTAGATGAAGGAAAGTTGAAATGGCAAGACCCCGTGGTAGATTACATTCCCGAATTTAAAATGTACAACCCGTACGTTACTGCCAACTTTAACATACAGGATTTGTTAACCCACCGCAGTGGGTTGGGATTAGGCGCGGGCGATCTCATGTTTTTTCCGGATGGCAGTGATTTTACAGTAAAAGATGTTCTGAAAAGTTTTCAATACCAAAATCCCACCTCGGCCTTCCGAACCAGGTACGATTACGATAACCTGCTTTACGTTGTGGCCGGTGAAGTGGTAGCCCGTGTAAGCGGTATGCCGTGGGCCGAGTTTGTAGAGAAGCGCATTATGCAACCGCTGGGTATGAATCGATCGGCCGGTGTTTATCAAAGAATTAAAGACACTAAAAATATTGCGCAGCCTCATGTGGTGAGCAAGGGTACTTTGAACCAGATTGAAACCTACACAAAATCCGATGAAACGATTGGAGCGGCAGGCGGTATTTATGCCAGCGTAAGCGATTTATCGAAATGGATGATCATGCATTTGAATGACGGGAAATATGGAAACAACCAGCAACTGATCTCTGCAAAAAATCATCGTGAAATGTTGCGACCACATACCTTCATTGGGTTCAACGCAAAACCAGATCCTCAAACAAGAATACACCTCAATGCCTATGGTTTGGGCTGGGGTGTTAGCGATCAAAACGGGTATATCGTATTCAGCCATACGGGAGGGTTGCCCGGCATGCTTTCCAAAACCACCCTTGTGCCAGAACTAAACGTGGGCGTGGTGGTGCTTACCAATACCGACCCGGGCGGTTACAGTTTTCAAACTATTTCCCGCTCCATCATCGATTCGTATATGGGCTTAAAGCCGGTTGACCGGATTACGCAGGCCGCTAAAAGTATTCAGGCAAGAGATAATGCTGGCGACTCGGTTACTACGGCTGTATGGAACACGGTGAAGAATGGCAGCTCCAAACATTTGAACCTTGAAAATTTTACAGGCACGTACCGCGACAACTGGTTTGGCGATTGCCGCATTTCACTGAAAGACGGACAACTTTGGTTTGCTTCCCTGCGCTCGCCCAAGCTCAATGGTAAAATGTCGTACTACAAAGCCAATACGTTTGCCATTCGGTGGGAGTACCGCGATATGGACTGCGATGCGTTTGCCACCTTTACACTGGATGAAGAAGGAAAGGCGGTTGGTATTAAAATGCGCGGAATATCACCCAACATCGATTTCAGTTTCGACTTTCATGATCTGGATTTGAAACGCGTGGAAGCTGCAAAGCCTTAGCAGGGGAAGTTCCCGGTGGCGGATTAATTGGATGCGGTTTAGGAGCCCTTCTTTTTTGTGGCTTTATACACAACATCATCCTCCGCAGCCATACTCAATTCCCGCTCCGCATCTTTAATTTTTATTTGCCCGTTCATGAGCATGGGCAGCAGCCAATCGCGCAGTTCGGTGAGTTTTTGGTTTTCAAGTTCCAATAGATTCTGCTTTCTAAAAATTGGCGAAAGGATATCGGTCAAACTAGTTGCTTGGTCTTTGCTTGGCAACAACACTTTAATTGATTTAAGCACGCTTCCCGAAATTTCTTTGAATGTAGAACCTGAAGAATTCTTTTCAATTACTGGAATTAGATTCTTGATAAGGTAGTAGACAATCTCTGTATTGTATCCTTTATTGGGAACGATATTCTTGAACCCTTGATTGGTAGTTACGGGCTCTCTGGATATAGCCATATAACCAATGGGTGCCCGGGAACTTAAAAGTATCGTGCCTTCGGGCATTACTTTCAATGAAGCCTTTTCTATTCCCCTCTTACTCACGCAGACTTCACCTTTAGTAATGTACTTATTGCCAACATTCATTGACAGATCCTTTGGTGTTATCCAGGGGGTTCCATCATTTTCAAAGTTTTCTTCGTCTTCTGTCGAAGGTGTACTGCCTCCAATTATTTCACCTAAATCATTTACTGTTCCAACTACCCACCCCTCCGGCACCTCTCTTTTCAATTCTTCGCTCCACACCATTTTGCCACCGCTGGCTTGGTAGGGTTTGCCGTTTTTATCAGGAAAATCAAACTGCACAAACCAATAATCGTAAATGGTTTTGGCCATGGCCTCTAACTCGGCATTGATGCGGTTGTTGAGGGTGATTTTGGAGTCAAAATCAGAGAGAATCTGAGCAATACCTCGTTGCGTTTTTACATCCGGTATCGGAAGTTTCTGTTGTCTTAAAGCACCTTCATTCACACGCTTTCTACCAGAAGTTCCCTCCATGCAACTAATTGCTTTCTTTCTGAAGGCCGGACTCTTTGCTAAATAGTAGATAAAATCATTTATTGTTTCCTCCGTCTCTCTTAAAACTATAAATTCTGTAGAACCGAAAGCAACTTCATTATCATTAAGAATATCTACTTGAGCTGTTTTTCCATTTTCAAGGCAAGGGGTAATCCTTGCAACTAAAGTATCACCATTTCTAAATTTCGGACCTCCATTATATTGTGCGAGTTCATACCCTAAAATTTTTCGTTGATACTCAATCAACTTCTCCATAGCAATTTTCTTTGCAATGGTTCCTTTAACAATCCGCTCACTCGGATTGAATTGGATTACTTTACCTAACTCTATTTCTCTCCAGCTACTCATTAATCAATTCTGCTAAATTTGCTTTTATCCTATTCTCAAGAACCTTAGCTTCTTTGAAAAGCTTATCAATAGAGTTTGAATATTGTATCACGCGATCGTTAAATTCCATTGGCGTTATTGAGTTATAATTAACTTTCACCTCAAAATACTGACCCGCACTCAACGAATAATTTTTCTCTTTAATCTGCTCGTAGCTCACCACCACCGAGAAGTCTTCCACGGCCTTGTGTTCGTTAAAGGTGGTAATAATGTGTTCTTCTTCTTCGTGGCGCAGCACGGTTTTCTGGTTCTTGCCTTCTTTAATGGTTTCGCCCAGCTTGGAGGCGTCCATCAGCACAATGTCGCCTTTGGTGTTGGCCTTGTCTAAAAACAAAATGGATACGTTGGTGCCGGTAGTAGCAAAGATGTTGCTGGGCATGGAAATTACCCCGCGCAGCATTTTGTGCTCCACCAGGCGCTCGCGTATTTTTCGTTCAATGCCGCTTTGCGCGGTAATAAAACCGGTGGGCACCACAATGGCAGCTTTGCCGCTGTCGCTAAGGGCGTGCATGATGTGCTGCACAAACATGAGGTAAATGGCCATGCTCTCTTTCTTGGCCTTGGGTATGTTGGGCACCCCGGCAAAAAAGCGGTCGTGGTTTTCTTTGGTGTTGAGCTGCGCGCTGTAGTCGGAGAAGTCGAGCTTAAAGGGTGGGTTGCTCACAACAAAATCAAATTTCTGCAGCCTGCCTTTCTTGTCTTTGTGGTAGGGGTCCAGCAGGGTGTTGCCCTTCACCACGTTGGGGATGGAGTGCACCAGGTTGTTCAAAATTAAATTCAACCGCAGCAGGTTGGATGATTTCTGCGAGATGTCTTGCGAGTAGATGGTACACTTGTCTTCGCCAATTTCGTGGGCCAGGTTCATGAGCAGCGTGCCCGAACCAGCGCTGGGGTCGTAGCAGGTTACGTTCTTCACCTTGCCCTGCACCAGGCAGCGCGCCATAATCTTGGCCACGGCATGGGGCGTAAAGTACTCGGCATACTTGCCCCCGCTGTTGGTGTTGTAGTCTTTAATGAGGTACTCAAAGATGGTGGCGTAGAAATCGAACTTTTCGTGAAAGATGTTTTCGAAGCTGAAGTTCACCAGCTTGTTGATGATGGCCTTGCAGAAGTCATCTCGCTTGTCGGTTACATACTTGCTGATGTTTTCGAAGAGGGTAATTTTTTCACCGCCTTCGGTTACTACGGAAAAGATGTCGCTGTTTTCTTTGGCAATGTCGAGCAGGGTGTTGTCGAAGATGTCGGCAAATTTTGGTTCGTTCTGGCGGGCAAAGAGGGTGGAGATGAAATGGGCGGGCTTCAGGTGCGCGGTGTTTTCGTTGAGTTGCAGGGTGAGCATCTCGTAGTCGTCTGGCTTTAGTGCTTTTAGTGCTTCTTCAATTTTTTCGGCTTTGGCGAGTTTGGGGTCGGTGCGTTTTACTTCGTGTATAAATTTGTCGTTGAGGAATTTATACAGGAATACCTGGGTGATGATTTTAAATTCGTTGCCATCGTTGCCCAGGCCATAGTTGGCACACACGCTCTTGAGGTTGTCGATGAGCTCTTTGGTTTTCTTTTCGAATTCAATGGTTTTGGTCATGGTGCTGAGGTTCGACCCCGAAGGGGTCGTATGTTTAAAGCATTTTGTTTTATGTTACGTTCGACCCCGTAGGGGTCGCATGTTCTCTTTTCTTGTTTGCTTTTACAAATATTTGATCCTTCGGGATCATTCCAAAATCTGGTTTATCTCAACCCCGAAGGGGTTGTATGTCTATTGAAACAAGCATATCCACAATTAACAACCCCGCAGGGGTCGCATGTTTAATTTTACATTTCTTTTTTAAAACATTTTATCTCTTTAGGATCACTCAAGCCAATCAAACAAATACTTGTCATCATGCTCAATGTTATAGGCGCTTAGAAACTTCTTATACTCTTCCCTGAACGACACTTTGCTATGATGTTCCTTCTGATTCATGATATATCGAATCACCTCATCCAATGCTGAATGACTATATGAAAATGTCCCAAACCCTTCTTGCCATTCAAACTTAAACGAACAAAACTTTCGCTCATTAATAAAAGTGTTTGACGCCTTCTTTATCTCCCTCACCAAATCTGAAAGGCAACAGGTTGGCTTCATGCCAATCAGAATATGAATATGATCCGGCATTCCATTTATTGCCAGCAGCTTCTGCCCTTTGTTTTGGATGATTCCGGTGATATACTTATAAAGTTCTTCCTCCCACGAGGCGTGAATAAGCGCTTGTCTGTTTTTAACAGCAAAAACAACCTGTATATAAATTTGAGAATAGGTACTCATGCCGCTTTTCCTAAAAATTCGTTCATGTATTCCCTTACAATCAATTGGTTGATGCGCTTGGAAGTGGCGGCATCCAATGGCATCTGGTGTTTGTTTTTGATTTGGTCAATCACTAAACGCAAAATCATTTTCTCAACAAAGCTTTCGTTCTCTAAAATGTTGGCGTTTTGCAGTATCTGGGTATCCACTTCTTTCTTTAGTCCGCTCAACACTTCAAACAGTTTGGCTTCACTCGGTGTGAGCGGGTCTTTTTCCATCAGCCGCTTGTGGACGCGCGCATACTTTTCATCGTTTTGATATTTGGCGCGGAGCAATTGATTTTTTCGTTCCAGTTCGCGTGCCTTATCGTAAATTTCGTTAAGCGCCTTAATGTTGGCCTCCATTTCTTCTTTGGTCACCTCGCTCAGGTTCTTCTTTTTAAAGAGCCGCTCCAGTTCTTCCTTCAGGCTGATAAACACGGGATCCTTCTGATCGAAATTTCCGCCCAGCTTTTCGCGGGTGCGTTGCAAGATATTGCGCAACCGATCGGCCAGCACCATTTCTTCCTCTTTAATTTTTGTAAAGGCAAAGATTACATCTTCCAGGGCGAGGTTTAACAGGTTGGTGGTTTCATCGTTGCTTTCTAATACTTCGCTTGCATGAATGAGCGCCAGCCGATTGTTCGCTTCACGAGCCAACACAGTTAGCATTTGAAAATCGAGTTTTTCAAGCAAATCGTAATTACCGGAGAGCCTGATCTGGTTGTAGAGCTCGCGCGCTGTATTCAATGCCTTGGTTATCTTCAGCAGCTCAGCACGGCTGTTGATTTGTGAGATTTGCTGCGAGAATATTTCCTTGTTTTGGGTATCAAAATGAAACAGGACTTCCTTAATGTGCTGAATATCTTTTTCTATTTCTGCCGGGGTTTTGAATAAATTGGAGTAATGCTCCATTTCATTGTCCAACTCATCCTGCAATTCATTGAAGTAGTCCTGGTTGGTTTTATTAAATTCTTCCTCGATGTCGGCAAAATCGACCACATAACCATAGCGGAAGCTTTTGTAGGTACGGTTCACCCGCGTGAGCGCCTGGAGCAAGTTGTGCTTTTTGATTAACCGGCCGAGATACAGTTTCTTTAATCGGGGGGCATCAAAGCCGGTGAGCAGCATGTTGTAAACAAAGAGCAAATCGGTCTTACCATCCTTAAAGGCCTCTATCTCGGCTTCGCGTTCTTGTTTGGTTCCAATATCGTGCAAGATGATGGATGCCGAAGCAGGCGCATATTTCATTTTTCGTTCATCCACATAACGCAACGAAGGTTCTGCTGCAATAGGCAATTTTTGCTGTGTCTCTTTTTGTGCATACTTAAACTGAAAAATTTCGTAAAGCTTTTCGGCTTGCTCGGAAGAATCGCAAATCACCATGCCGCCCATACCGGGGTCATCATGGGTGGTGCGGGCCTTTTCAAAATCTTCCACAATGTAGTCGAGCATCGGCTCTACAAATCGCGGATGGGCATAGACTGTTTTCTTGTCGCCTTCGCCTTTCAAAATGTCAATCTCTTCCAACGCCTTCTTCATTGAAAGTTTGTACTTCGTTTCGATTTCTTCGCGAATCAAACGCAGGGTGTATCCATCAGCGATAGACGCATTGTAATAATACTTGTGAATATAATCCCCAAATAAGGCACGCGAACTGCTGTCGGAGCCCAGTAGCGGTGTTCCTGTCAAACCAATTTTAATGGCGTTGGGATCGGATTCATTCAGGTTGGCCAGAAAGCTTCCTTTCGGGTTGTAGCTCCGGTGTACTTCATCCAGGAAATACACGCGCTGGATGTTCAGATTGTAATCGGTGTTGCGTACTACATCCGGGTCGTCTTTAAACTTCTGGATATTGACCACGGTGATTTCCCGTCTGCCCGAATCATTGTGGATAACGCTTGTAGTTTTAATGTCTTTTACAAAATCATTGCGCGAGTTGATTTCATGCACTACCAATCCGCGGCTTCTGAATTCTTTGCCGGCCTGAATCAATAAATCGAGCCGGTCAACAATGAAGTAAAACTTGGGGATGATGTTTTTATTCTGAAAATAATCGGTCAGGCATTTTACATTGTAGTATGTTAAAGCCGTTTTGCCGCTGCCCTGTGTATGCCAGATGATCCCCTTCCTTACCCCGGCATCCAGCTTTGCCTGTATGGCCTTTGTAGCAAAGAATTGCGGGTAACGCATAATGTGCTTCTGCAACTCGGAGCCACCTTTAACATAGGCAAAAGCATAACGTAACAGAAATGACAATCGGTCTCGCTGCAACAGGGAGGTACAGATTCTATTGGTAGGACTATCCGGGTTTTTATTCGTGATAAACTCCTGTGCATTCTTGATACCAACGTAGTTGGTATCCTTCAGTACGAAATTTTCAACACCCTCATCGAGCGGCTTAAGGATTTTACTTAAGTCAATTGGAAAATCCTTGTCTTCACGGAAATAGTTAAGCACAATTTTTCCATACGAAGAGGTGGCATAGAAGGCACCTTCTATTTGCTGAAGGGCATCCTCGCGGTACTCCATGTTATTGGAGAAGATCATGAGCTGCGTGATGTTCACAAAGTTTCTGAATTTTTTGTTTTGTGAACGCTTCTGCATTCGGGTTGCCTCAGCCTGGATGCCATCCTGGTTGTTGGGCTTCTTTACTTCAATGAAAACCAGCGGCATGCCATTAATGAGCACCGTAATATCGGGACGAAACTCCTCATCATCTTTTTTGCACGGTAACTCGGTAACAACATGAAAGGAGTTGTTATCAAAATTTTTGAAATCAATCAACCTGACTCCGGATTGATCGATCAGTTTTTCATAAAAGACCTTGCCTAAATCTTCGTTTTCTAAGGAAAGCGCAATTTCATCATAAAGCCGGGTAAGGTCGCCTGCTGTTAAGTTGAGATCTGAATTGATTCTGCTAATGCTCTCCTTAAAAATATAAGGAAAGATATTGTTGGCTTCGTCCCATTTGGCCTCCTTCAATGAAAGGTAGGTATACCCTAACCTGCACAGATGCAGAATAGTTGGGATTTTTACACGCGAGTCTTCGTTAAATGCCATTATTAGTAGAAACTGTCTCCTTTAAATTTAAAATAGTTGATCTACCGGAACTTTCAAAAACTCCTGCCAGGGTATTCCACTGTTTCCAACGAGTAGTACTTTATCAGGCTCATGTTGTTTTTTTAAAAGATTCTATACCACGTGCCTTTTGCGTTGCACCACTTTTCACTTCAAGCCCAATCACTTTTCCTTTCTTCTCCAGCACAAAATCAATCTCATCATTTCTATGGCGCCAGTAGCGAACTGTGTAACCTTCACTTAATTGGTGGTTCACCAGGTGTGCACCAATGGCTGCCTCTACCCAACGGCCCCAAACATCTGGTTTTAACATCACCTCTTTTAATCCAAAACCTTGTTGTGCAGTAAGTAAAGCCGTGTTATGCACTTGAAACTTTGGACTGGAAGAACGTTGGCGAAGTTGTTCACCTGTATATTTTTCAATACCCGCCAACAGCCCTGCCGTGTCGAGCAACTGCAAGTAGTGAGCTAACGTAGTCGTATTGCCCGCATCCTGTAATTGCCCAACAATTTTTGTATAGGACAAAACCTGCCCTGAATATAAACATCCTAACTCAAAAAGTTTTCTCAACAAGGCAGGCTTATCAACACGCGTAAGCATGAGAATATCTTTGGAGATGCTGGTTTCAATGAGTGCATCATTTACATACTTCTTCCAACGATCTTCATCGTTCATCAGGCTCGCTGCACCGGGGTAGCCGCCAAACCAAACATATTGTTCGGCTGTTACGCCAAAAGCTTGTTCCATTTCATTAAATGACCAATGCCCCAGGTACGTAGTTTCAAAACGCCCGGCTAATGACTCGGTTAATCCTTGTTGAAGGAGTAAACGCGATGATCCCAATAAGATAACTTTAATGGGTTGGTTCGTGCGTGTGTCTTCGTCCCCCAATTTTTTAACTACCTCACTCCAATTATTAATCTTTTGAATTTCATCAATGGCTAAAATAAAGGAAGTAGCTCCGGACGACTTCCATTGCAAGCGAGCTGTTTCCCATTGCTGCTCCAACCAAAGCTCTCCCGCATTGGCAATGGCATCAGCCGAAACAAAAAGATGGGGAATATTCAAATTAGACAAAACCTGCCCGATAAGGGTGCTTTTTCCTACCTGGCGTGGCCCCATAAACACTTGAATGAAGCCTTTAGGCTCTTTCATTCTGCCTATAAGTTGTTGAATATGAGGCCTTTCAAAATGCATTTACAAATTACTCAATACAATGAGTAAATATACTCAATAATTTTCAAATTGACTTGCAACCAAGGAGGTTTTAATGGAAACTACCTGGACTATAGATTAGTAGACTGGAAAGCTATGCAAGAACTGACCTCTATTGAGAAAAAAAATGGGCTCAATGAAATTTGAATCCGACAGATATTCTTTATGAAGCTCGCTAAAATAACAAAGCACAGATTTGAGTTAAGCGATCTTGAATGGAACAAATAATACGCGGTAAGTCAGATTTCAAAAAACCGAAATTCATGGAGTAAAATACAAATCACACCCTCGCAATAGGTTTAATTTGATCATATTCAGTTTTGTGCAAGCGTTCTTCCTCAAGGTCAAAACGGTTTTGAATATTAAGCCAAAATTCTGCGCTAACATTGAAAAATTTTCCCAATCTGATTGCCGTATCTGCTGACATGCTCCTGGCTCCGCGAATCAGTTGGCTTATTCTGGTTTGATCTACATGTATAGCTTTTGCCAATGCATAAGCCGAAACATTCATCGGTTCCATAAAATCCAATTTTAAGATTTCGCCCGGATGTACATTTCTTAATTTTTCATATTCCGATTATTTTAATGATAATCATTGAAATTCAAGAACTATGAGCGATCAAAGGAAACCTCAAGAAATTAATTTGATTCCAGGGGTTTATTAAGGTAAGGGAATTTCGAAACGACTTATTCGATATTCATTCAAATTCAAATCGTTAAAAATCCTTTTTGGTAGTCCCGGCAGGAATCGAACCTGCATCTTCAGAATCGGAATCTGAAATACTATCCATTGTACTACGGAACCAAAAATATTCTTTGGAGCTGCGGGCTTGCCTGCCGAAACTCCAAAGGAGTGGAGCTGCAGGGAATCGAACCCTGGTCCAGAGAAGATGAACGTGTACGTTCTACATGCTTAGTTGCACTTTGGTTGTCGGGAATTGCAAGGCAGGCAACGGCCAAACACTTCCTTAGTTACTATTGTCTCAACTACATTACGTAACCATAATGCAAGTCCAGTTTATGCTATCGACACCGCTAATCCGGCACCGCAAAACAGAGCACCGGGCGATGATGGCCTCCACCGATCTTATCAGCGGATAAGCAAACCTAAACTCAGTTTAGATTAAGCAGCCATGGCGTAGTTATTCTCGCCACTTAAATTGTCGGAACTATCTTTCAAGGCTCTCATTCCACGAGCCTGCATGCTGGCATACACCCCCACACATCCTGTCAAAACCGGTCAGCCCCGGCAATAACTCTAAATTTGAAATTCAAACTTTCGGATTGTTTTTGGGGCGGCTAAACCGGGCTTTCGGCACTCGCCAGTCCAACCCACATCCCCTGTCGGGCTCAAACAAACTGCCTCAATCCCTGCCGCAAATCAGTATCAAAGAACGCAATCGGGTTACAAATGTAACAGAAAATTAGTTCTCGGAAGGCGCCATTTTAATACCTTTAAGTACTGAAAACCATAAACCTAACCCGCAAACAAATGAAAAAGCTTCCTTACCTGGCCTTATTGGTAGTACTGCTTCAATGCAGCCCCAACCCGGTGCAGCAAGACCTGCTCAACTATATAAATGTGGAAATGCCAAAAGTAGCTACCTTAGAAAGCGAGGCCGTAACCGCCTATGCCAGCATTAGTGGCGAAAATTACCAGAACGATTCTATCATGTATTACACCATCACCGAAACGGTAATTCCCAAATACGAAGAGTTTTACTCCATTTTAAAAAGCATAAACCCCGCCACCGAAGAAGTAGCCGCATTACACAAAGAGTACGTGCACGCAGCAGCCAACCAGTTAGGGGGTTTTAAATTAATTCTGGAAGCCATCGAAAAACAGGATACAAACATCATTACCCAGGCCAACGAAGATTTGGCTGAGGGCCGTGCCATGTTAAAATTATGGCGTGCCGACCTGGACTCTGCTTGTGCAAAACACAATGTGGTTCTTAATAACGAAGATGAGAAATAGAAAAAGTTAAAAGTCAAAAGCTGGAAAGTATAAAGTTGAAAGTGTGAGTCTAAAACCAAGAACTTTCAACTTTATACTTTTAACTTCAAACTTTTAACTTTTGACTTAAAACTTTAGCACTTTCAGCCTCTTTCATTCCAACCTGATCAATTACCAAATACTTCTTGGCAGATACCGATTGACGTGCCAACAACTCGGCCAAAAAACCAGTTAGAAATAGCTGCACCCCCACCACCAGCGCTACCAGTGCCAGAAAAAAAATGGGCTGCTCCGTAACATCGCGCTTAAGCGGAATTTTTGAAATAAAAACCGAGTCGATTTTATCGTAGAGGATCTTAACGGTAAACCCAAATCCAATCAGAAAAGAAACAATACCCCACGCCCCAAAAAAATGCATGGGCCGTTGCGCAAACCTGCCGATAAAGGTGATGGAAAGTAAATCGAGAAAGCCACGCACAAAACGTTCCCAGCCAAACTTGCTGTAGCCGTATTTACGTTCGCGGTGCTCCACTACTTTTTCAGTTATTTTAGTAAAGCCTGCCCACTTGGCTATTACCGGTATGTAGCGGTGCATTTCGCCATATACCGAAATGTTTTTAATAACTGCCTGCTGATACGCTTTCAGGCCACAATTAAAATCGTGCAACTTAATACCCGAGATTTTACGTGTAACCAAATTGAAAAACCTGGAAGGAATTGTTTTTGAAATGGGATCGTGTCGTTTTTTCTTCCACCCACTTACCAGGTGATAACCATCCTGCTTAATTAATTGATACAGTTCGGGTATTTCATCGGGACTATCCTGCAGGTCGGCATCCATGGTAATTACCACCTCGCCTTGTGTAAGTTTAAAGGCTGTATGCAGCGCTGCCGACTTACCAAAATTGCGATTGAATTTGATGCCTTTAAAAGCCGGGTTGATTGTACTTATTTTCTGAATCTCGTTCCAGGTGTTATCCGTGCTGCCGTCATCCACAAAAATAACTTCATAAGAAAAGCCGTGTGTTTGCATAACACGGCTAATCCATTGGCTTAGTTCCGGAATAGACTCCTGCTCATCTTTGGCAGGGATAACTACCGAGATATTCACCATTAGAAATTTGGCTCAGGGTTACTCTTTTGTGTAAAGATGGACACTATTGCACCGAGTATAGCACTCATGAGCAAACCTGCAAATGCAATTCCAACCCACATAAAAATCCTTCCCATCTTCATGCCCATTTCTATTGCTTCTTCACTTTGACCCTGATCCCGCATTTGCTCCTCAGCTTTTACCCAAATTTCCTGATAAATAGCCGGATCGATAACAAATAAATAAACAAACAAAAATATTGTGCTCAAGATAAATGAAAAGAGGGTTGTTAAAAACCCAATACCAAATCCTTTACCGTAACTCATAAAACCATCTCCAGTCTGCTTGTATTCACGATGAGCCAGCACAATAATGGTAATGCCAATTACACCACTCAACAAACTCATTTTCCAGTCGCTCTCCATTGGATTTGCCTGAAAACCGATTATCCTGACCAAGGACAAAACGATTGAAATTAACCCTGAGATTGCTCCGTACTTAAGCGATATTGATATTACAGATGGTTTCTCTATTTCCTCTTCCATAAGTTAAATTTTGGGTTGACGTCTTAAAATTACAGATATTATCAGGCTTACAAAAAAGCTGATTAACAGGCTTTTGATAAAATAGTCGAAAGCCAGTGTACCACCATTAGTAGCCGGAAGGGCCGCCAAATTACGTTCATATACATCTTTTCCAATTTGTTCAATTACAGCGGCATCCAGTGTGCGAAGCTGGGCAGTCATTAAATTGATGTAATCCGTAACAAAAGCGGAGTTCAGTGCAGAAAAAATCCACACAAAAGCCATTACCAGCACAGCAAACACAAGCGTAAACAAAAAGGCACAAATCATTGCCTGCCCAAACGATAGTACTCCTTGCTGATGATCATCGCGTAGTTCTTTCAGAGTTACTACCACGAATACACTCAGCAGGATAATGCGGAAATCAAAATAGATTGGAAAAAGAAACGGATGCCGGCCGATGTAGTACAACACAACTAAAAACACAATACCCAGCACGCCAGCCAGAAGGCCGTTGCGCACGGCAATAAATACCAGCCGCGGAACTCGCTCAAACATCAATACTCTGCTTTGAATTATTAAATACCGCAACGGCCCGTCCCCTCAACTTCTGGCCCAGCAGGGTGAGTTTTTAGATTTTGAAAGATTCAGATCCGCACTGAAAGTCCACTCGCAATTTGGATCGAATAAAGTTAGGTTGGCGCGGGTATCTACATCAATTACTACCGGGTCAAGTTTTAATAACCTGCGCGGAGCATCGGTAATTTTTTCAATCAAATCGGCCAGTTCTATTTCTTCGGCCAAAGCAGTAAGCTGCGAAGCAAATGTTTGCAGGTTGATTAACCCAAACTCAGACTGATCAAATTCCAGAAACTTGCTTTCATCATCGTGGGGTGCGTGGTTGCTCACCAGCACATCGATGGTGCCATCTTTTAATCCTTTTAGTAATGCGTCCTGATCGGCCTTTTCGCGCAGGGGCGGATTCACCTTGTAGTTCGTATCAAAATCAACCAGCACCGCATCGGTAAGCAGGGGTTGATAGGCCGCTACATCGCACGTAAGTTGCAATCCTTTTTTCTTTGCTACCCGAACCAGTTCTATCGACTTGGCAGTAGAAAGTTTACTTAAATGCAAGCGACCACCGGCATAGGTTAACAACTCCAGGTTTTTACTAATGGCTACTTCTTCGGCAATGCGTGGCATTCCTTTTAATCCAAGCATGGTACTTTGGGCCCCTTCATGCATCTGGCCAAATAAGTTCAGCCAGTTGTCTTCTGGATGATCGATCAGCAAGCCCTCAACCTTTTGAAGGTATTGCAGCGACTTTAAAAAAATGTCTGTATGCCAAACGGGTTTTAACCCATCCGTAAAGGCAACGGCACCGGCCTGGTGCAAGTCTATCATCTCGGTAAGTTCTTCGCCTTTGCAATTTTTGGTTACAGCGGCAAGTGCATGAAGCTGAACCAACCGGTTGTTGTTATTGGCCGTAAGGTAACTGATTTCGTTTTTGCTTTGTATAGCCGGTTGTGTATTGGGTAATACAGCCACTTCCGTAAAGCCCCCGGCTGCTGCTGCTTTGGCCAGCGATTGTAAATCTTCTTTTTGTTCGTGACCAGGATCGCCCACGCTTGCACCTATATCTACCCAACCGGGCGAAAGAATCATTCCGCTTGCATCAATTACTTTATCAGCCGAATAATTCTTATCGCCTATCTCAGCAATGCGACCATTGTTGAGCAACACATTGCGGGTTTTAAGATGAAAGGGTGAACCTTTTGAGATTATTCTGGCAGATTGGATCAGGATTTTCATACTAACTATTGAACATGGTGTTAATGGATTTAAGTACAATGTTCATTTTAGCTGGTTGCAAACTACCCACTTTATATAGCACTAGCGATTTTTCTACAGTAAAAATTTCTATCCACACGGATACAACTTTCAACAAGCAATTCACCGATTTTAAAATCAGATCGATTAAGTGAGATCGAGTATTCGTCTTTTCTTAATTTGCTGGTAATCTGGCACAGGATTGCATCAGGTCCAGGCAAATTAACTAACACTAAAGCTGGTCTGCGTTTCAAAGAAGTTAAATTTGAGAAAGGAAAAGGAATTACAACAATATCACCTTTCACAAATTCTTCCATGCTTCATCATCTTCGGGTGATTCCCAATCACGGGAAAGAACTTTTTCTGAGGCGAGATGGGTAAATAATTTATCATTAGCCTTACCCTCTTTTTGTTTAAGAAACATCAAAAATCGTATAACTCATTCAGAATGGATTCTGGAGTTTTTTTGATTTCTTCCGTTAAGATTTCCCGGGTTGACATTTCTGATTCAAAATTACTTTAAAAACCTTATTAAAAGCACCTCCACCAGCAAAAAAACCAATGCCAGCACCAAAGCATACTTCCATAAAGGAGTTCCCAAATATCTTGCTTTTATTTCGATACTGAAAGCCTCGGGGCTATCGGCATCAAATACAGAAACCCGGCTGCCCCCAAAAGCGGTTTGAATTTCGGCTTCAGTAAAAGCCGCCAACTCCGATTCATTCTTTTCAAGGTTAAAGGCAACCAGTTCGAGGGTATCGCGCTGATGAGTTACGTAATAAAAACCCGGGGTTATGGAATACCGCGGCAACTCCAGCAATACTTTGTTTCCGGTTTTGCGCTGGGCTGGTACAATCTCCTGCTCGCCAAGCATGCGCACGGGTTCCTCGCCTACTAAACTATCGGCAGCAACAGAAACCAATCCGCTCGACAGGTAGTGATAGGGTTTATTGTCTTGCCGGTTGCCGGTTGCAGCAACACGATACATTACCGGCACAAACAACGCATGCGTTGCAAAATCGGTGGAAGCGATACTTAACGGGCTTGCCGCGATAAAGATGTTATTCAACTTCGATAAGTACGGTTGGCCGTTCTGAAAACTAAGGACGGCCGAACGATCGGGGCCCCAATCCCATATTTTTTGTGCGCTGGGCATTGCCACGGAAGCCGATCTTTCTTCAAACACGTTTTCAAAAAACGGATTGGCTGAAATCGGGTTTATTCATTGGCATAGAAATACCACCATTTGTTTTGGTAAGCATGGGTAGTGCCAATAAATTCTGATACGATTTCACATCAGGTTCGGTGCCCGGAAACACCAGCAGCACACCCTGGTTATCTAAATATTGGCGCAAGGCTGTTCCCAATGACTGATCAATTTGATTAATTCCATTAAGCACAAGCAGGTTTGCATCCGCGAAAGCGCTGTAATCTACATTAGCTGTGGTATAGCTTTTCAGGTCGAACAGTTGTTTGTTGCCATACACCTGCTCTACGTGGGTAATGCCCGGTTGCGATTTAAGCTCAACCACTCGCAAGCGGCCGGTATAATTTAGCGTAAAGAAAAACTCATTATCGAAGCTTACCGGAAAATCGCTAAAGCTGAACACCGCTTTATTATTGCCCTGCAACCCGCGGGAGAGATCGAACAAAGTTTCGGCCGAGCTATTTGGCTGTATGGTGATGGATGAGGTAGCCGCCTGCACACCATTAATACTTAAGCGTGATACAAGACCTTCAATTGCCTTTGAGCCACTGTTGCGCAACCGAACTTGTATAGAATTTTTTTCACCACCAATAATAAACGGGTTGGTGAGATAAACCGAATCTACATACACATTGGAGATGGCATTGAACGCAACCGGCACCAGCCTTATATTCCAGGCCGAATCGAGTACAAGCGGTTCACCAAAAGTTGATTGTTGAAAATCCGAAATCCAGAACACGGTATTGTTTGCATCGCCAATCCGTTTAATGATTTCAGTGGCTGTGCGCGCAGTAGAAGAAAACCGGATCTGCGAAAGCTGGTCAAGTATTTCTGCTTTTGATTTGAATGAATTGGAGAACGGGGCAAAATCGTTAGTAATTAATTTAAACCGGGTTTCGGCCGGAAACAGTTCGGCAATTTCGCGCACGTAGGCAATGGCCGCATCCAACCCACGGGTTTTTCCTGCACCGGTGCCGACATGCTGTAGGAGTTATCGAGGTAGATAACCAGGTTATGCTGCGAAGTAAGTTGCTCGCGGGCAGGCAAAAACGGCTGCGCAAATGCCAGCACCAAAAAACAAGAATAACAACCGCGATGCGAGTATGAGGTAGCGCTTCAGTTTCCGTTTTTGGGTGGTTTCCTGTTGTACCTGTTTAAGGAAGCGGGTGTTGGAAAAAAAGATGCGGGTGGTGCGTCTGAAATTAAACAGGTGAATGAGGATGGGTATGGCCAGCGCAGCAAGCGCCCAAAGAAACTGCGGGTAGTTAAAACTCATCAGCGTAAAAATAATGAAACCGTTGGGTTATTAACGTGCCATGACTGCCCCTGTTGTATCATACTACACAAGCGGTTTTTAATCACCCGATTTGTCCTGGTTTGTTACTTCAGGTGATCGGGTTGGGTCTTTAGGTAGTGGGCATTGCCTCTGGTATACAAAACAAAAAAAGCCACGCTCATCGCGTGGCTTCCCCTAAACATTAACCAAAATTTTACTTCTGCTTCGCACCCAGCATGGCCAGGTCGTTCACATTAATTTCAGTAATGTAGCGTTTCTCACCTTTATCGGTTTCGTACACGCGGTGGATTAGTTTGCCTTCCACGGCTACCTCGGCACCCTTCTTTAAATACTGGCCCGCTACTTCGGCCAGCTTTCCCCAAATAACCACGTTGTGCCATTGCGTGTCTTCCACTTTTTCGCCTTTGGCATTTTTGTAACTGTCGGTAGTGGCAATACTAAACGAAGCCTTCTGGCTGTTGCCAAAATTTTTCACTTCGGGGTCTTTGCCCAACCGTCCGATTAACTTCACGCTGTTTCTCACACTTGTCATAATTGTAGTATTTAATTGTTAAACATTTATTTTTCTGAACCCTCAACCGGATTTGTTCCGATTTGATGATGCAAAGGTGTGGTGGCCGCCAAACGTTAGTCGTTTATTAATCAATTAGTTTCGTTTATATTCGTTTATAAACGTTTATAAACGGCTAGCCAAACCAATCAAAAACCCCTAAATCATGGACAAAAACAGCAGAAAAGGTATGTTTGGAGTGCGGTGGGAAAATT
>LNFR01000038.1 GCA_001567185.1 Bacteroidetes bacterium OLB12 | reverse complement strand
ATTTCAGAGCGCAGGTTAAAAGACAAAGAAACGCTGGATGAGCTGTTCAGCCGGTTGATTAACCTGCGGCACCAGGTGTCTGTCAATGCCGGCCAGAAAAATTTCCGCGATTATATGTTTAAATCGTATGGCCGTTTTGATTACACACCCAAAGATTGTTTTGCTTTTCATGAAGCAATTGCAACCGAGGTTGTGCCTATTCTGAACGATCTTAATAAAGAGCGCAAGCAAAAATTGGGTGTAGAAAAATTAAAACCATGGGATAAAGCCGTGGATGCCGATGGATTGCCCCCGCTAAAGGCATTTGAAAACGGGAAAGACCTTACTGAAAAATCGATTGAATGCTTCCGCAGATTAGATCCGTTTTTGGGGCAGTGCTTGTCTATTATGAAAGAGATGGGGCACCTCGATTTGGAATCGCGCAAAGGAAAAGCCCCGGGTGGTTATAACTATCCATTAGCAGAAATTGGAGTGCCTTTCATTTTTATGAATGCTACTTCTACCATGCGCGACATGACAACCATTATGCATGAAGGAGGCCATGCAGTACATAATTTTTTAACGAAAGACCTGGCGCTGGCAGATTTCAAGTCGCCACCCATGGAAGTAGCCGAGTTGGCATCCATGAGTATGGAATTGATTTCAATGAAACATTGGGATATTTTCTTTACGGATGAAGTAAGTCTTAAACGGGCAAAGCGCGAGCAGTTAGAGGATATAATTGAAACATTGCCCTGGGTGGCTACGATCGATCAGTTTCAGCATTGGATTTATGAAAATCCAACCCACACAACCAATGAGCGGAAGGAAAAGTGGAACGAAGTGTTTGCACGCTTTGCTGATACCATTACCGATTGGCATGGCCAGGAGATTGCGCGCGATTATCTCTGGCAAAAGCAATTGCACCTGTATGAAGTGCCCTTTTACTATATAGAGTATGGCATGGCACAGTTAGGAGCCATTGCGCTATGGCGTAATTATAAATTGAACAATCAAAAAGGGTTACAGGGATATATGAATGCCTTAAAGCTCGGTAATCTGAATACCATTCCGGAAATTTATGCAGCAGCGGGTATCCGGTTTGATTTTAGCAGGGCTTATATTAAGGAGCTGATGGATTTTGTGCGTAGCGAACTGGCTTCCATTTAATCGCGGCACTTATCCAGCAAACCATTTAACTGGCTGGCTTCGGTGGATGAAAGTTTAATCACGCGGGTGTCTAAGGTGTTGATGAGTGAATCCATCTCACTAAGCAACGCAAGCCCTTGCGGTGTTATAGTTATTTCGAAGGCACGCTTGTCTGTTTTACTTTTCGATTTATTAACCAGCTTTTTACCGATCAGCCGGTCGAGCAAGCGCGATACGTCTGAATTTTTATCGAGCAGGCGGCACTTAAGTTCGTAAGCACAAATGCGCTTGGGGTGTTGCCCTCGTAAAATTCGCAGGATGTTGTATTGTTGCCCGGTTATGCCATACGGTTCAAAAAATTCGCGGTGCAGATTTTGAATCCAATTGGCAGTAAACAAAATATTGAGTACAGCTTTTTGCTGTGCACTTTTAAATTTTGGTTGCTTAATTTCCTCTTCGAGTTTCATAGAATATAAAAAGGCTGCCATTTTGGGGCAGCCTCTTTATTTGAAGAATTATTGGGCTTGCTTATCCAATTCAACCTTCACAATCAGTTGCACCTCATCGCTTACAACCAGGTCGCCACCAGGAGTTTTGTTAGCCCAGCTTAAACCATATTCCATGCGGTTTACACTTCCGGTAAGTTTAAAGCCAGACTTTTCCCCACGGCCTGTGTTGATTTTACCACCGTAAGTAACATCAAATTCAACTTTTTTGGTAACATTCTTCATGGTGAAATCACCTTTCAGTTTGTACTTACTTCCATCTTTTACAAGCGTACCCTTAAAGGTAATATCTGGAAATTTTTCTGCATCAAAGAAATCGGGCGACTTCAGGTGTCCGTCACGTCTTTCGTTATCTGTGTTAATGGATGCAACTTTAGCTGAAAACGAAACCTCGGCTCCGTTAAAGTCCTCCGTCTTACTAACTACGGTTCCTTCAAAATCATTAAACTTTCCTTCTGTTTCGGCAACTACCATGTGGGTAACACTAAATCCCACTTTGGAATGCCCTTTGTCAATCTTCCAGGTTGTTTGTGCGGATGCCGCTCCGGCTAGGAAAAGGATCGCCACCAATACGTTTGAGTTTTTTTTCATTTAGTTAATGTGTTTAAGTTTGGGTTTTTGTAATGCAAGTATAACACCAGTTTTATACTTAAATGTTTTAAACATCTTGTTATTTTTTGTTAACGGCTTGTTAATCAGACTAGAAGGATAGGTTAACCAGCGAATTTCAGAGGTTTAACCAATAAGTGAGTTTTATAACCAGGGCCCTGGTTTTAGGTTGTCCTATATAAAAAACTTCACGGCCGGATGACTCCGCAAAATAGTTATCAGTATAAACAAGGAAGAGGTCAGACACGGGTTTGAAACGCCATTGAAAGCGACTATTGATATTCAGATTATTGATCTGACTGTTGTATTGAACAAAGGTTGTCCAGAATAATTTTCGAGTAAAGGTTAAGTCAACCCGGGGGCCAATTAAAAAAAGGTCGGCACTCGTATAGGGTTGTGGCAGCCGGATGTGGTTATAACTAAAATTGAGTGATGCAAACCCCCAGGGTTGATAACGATAGGTAATTATTCCTTCCAGGTTTATTAAATGCCCATTGAAGTATTCCCCTGTTCTGGTGTTGAGCTCGTAAAATAATTTTTTACGGGCATCCGACATAAGCTCTGCAGCAACTAGAAAATTGCGATAGGAGGTACCACCCAACAGCTTTTGGCCACCCGTACCACTGGGGTCAAAATCATTGAACAGGTACGTGTATTGTTGACGAACCCGGATGTTGAAGCGTGTTGTATTTCGCCAGCGAAAGCGGTATAAGAAATTATAATCCCAGTCCAGAAACCCATACGTATCGTTGCCTACCATGTCAAAATCAAAACCGGGCCCATGGCTTTGTACTTTACCTTTTTTAGGATAGAAGTTATGCCAGGTTGTGCTTGCCAATTGCCGAATATCATGCCTGCGCACAAAACCTACCTCGGGGTTGAAATTTGCTCCCACATTTCGTGTAGATAATAAAATATTCCACTGCGCATCATTATAATTCAGAAAGCCCCCAAAAGCAAAGGCATCATCTTTCTTCATTTTGTCAAAGGAGTGATGATAAAATGCTTTGCCAGTCCACCGATTGTCCTTGCTGGCCAGGTTATAATCAATACCGGCTGTGCGCGAATACCTTTCGGGGCTGGTGGTAAACTCCCCGCCAATGGAATCCTGGAAAGCTTGTTTGTTTACGAATATGAAACCGATGTTAGACCGGGCAAATACTTTTTGCTGCATGGTTGCAACCGTATAATTGGTGGAGGGTAATTTGATTTCAGATTCTTTACCAGCCTGCATGCTGAGTAAGCCGATGCGGGTATTGTTGTTGATCTTTCCGCTTAACCGGAGTCCTCCGTAAATGGTGTTTTGTATGTTTTGCCCGGTGGAGGTATCGCGGGCAATACCAATGCGCCTGGAAAAAAACGGACGCGTACCTTCTACCCCAAAGCCCGAAAACAAATCGGCATTTTCAAGGAAGAACTGCCTGCGTTCAGGAAAAAAATCTCAAACCGATCAAGATTAGTTACTTGCTGATCCACTTCTACCTGCGAAAAATCCGGGTTTACGGTAAGATCCAGATTAAGAGCCGGCCCTATGGCAACCTTGGCATCACCTCCTGCCTGCAGTTGGGTTTGGTTGCTGTGCCTGCTTCAAAGTTGCGCGATGTATTTAAAGCACTGTATGGAATAACCGAAATATTCGGGCCGGGTTTTTTAACGGCTTATCCCAAATCAATTCTTTTAGTGAAGCTAAATTCACGATATCAAAATAGCGTGGTATGGGCGACCAGGTAGTGCGTTCGGCATACTCGCTGTCAATCCGGTAAAAGTTTATGTTCCAACTGGAGAGGCCCTCTTTAAAACGAATGGTCTTAAAAGGGATGGCAACTTCGGCAATCCAATAGTCTTCGTAAATCTTAGCTTCCGAGTACCATTTATTATCCCAGTTCAGCGTAAAGTCGTCCTGCCCGTTACCTCCTCCATTTGCAATCAACCCTTCGCGCTGAACACCAAAAGGATTAACACCAAAGAAAAACGCATTGGTCCTGTCTTTGAATGTATCGAACACGATAGAGATGCCATCGTTGGCTTCGCCCCGAAAATCTCTGCGCAGCGATGGAGTTATGTACTTCCGCGGGCCCAGGTTATAGAGTTTTGCTCCAACGTAAATGAAGTGTTCATCATACGTTAGCCGGATTTCCGATTGTGCCCTGGCGGGTACCGAATCGGTAGGAAAGTACTGCATAAAATGCGAAGCTACCTGCGCAGTTTGCCAATCGGGTTCGTCAAGTACGGCATCCAATACAATGGGGGCTGTGGCCTGTTTAATCGAGATGGAGGGTTGAGCGAAGCAAATTCCTGAAATAAAAAACAGGAATCCTATTAAACGATAACACACAACAGCGAGGGGGTTAATTTTCAAGTTTACAAAGTTTGCACGGATAACCACTAAAAAATTCTGTATGTGGAGGAAGGGCTTGGCTTGTTTTAAATTTTAAGATAAAAGTCGCGGGTAAGTTTCTGATAGTCGGCTGACCAGGCTTCGTCCTTTTCATAGAGGGTTAGCTCTTGCTCAATCATAGGTGTGGCCTGTAACTGTAACTCCAACAATAAACGCTCTGCTGGTTTTTCCTTGCGGGATCTGAACGTGCATTGGCGACTGCAGTACCAATCCATTTGCCGGGCCCGGTCAAGCAATAGATTGCCTTCAGCCACGGGTAAGATCAGATTTAATTTTCCACCCGGTGCCAACAGGCGTTTGGTATGCTGTAGAAGTGCTTCGTGCGAAAGCGTTTCGGTGTGGCGGGCCTGGGTGCGCAAAGCTTCGGGTGGTTTGTAACTATTATTAAAGTAAGGCGGATTGCTTACAATCAAATCGTAAGGCGTAGCTTCAAAATCCTGCAAGGCCGAATGGTGAACACTTATCTTAGTTGGCCAGGGTGAATTATGAACATTGGTGCATGCCTGCCTAAAGGCATCCATTGAAATATCAATTGCATCGATGTGCGCCTGCCAGGAACTGCGTTGAGCTAGAATCAATGCAATTACCCCGGTTCCCGTTCCAACATCCAATATCCGTTTTGCCTCATCAACTAAAGTCCACGCCCCCAGCAGCACGCCATCGGTGCCTACCTTCATGGTGGCATTATCATGTGCAACAGAAAACTGCTTGAACCTGAAAACGCGTTTATCGCGCATGGCTATCGCGGTAAGGCTTGTATTACTTTTGATATAAATTGATTCATATCCAGTTCATTTACCTGGCTTAAGCCTAACCGCACGACCACCAACTTTTTAGAAGGCACAACAAACACAAACTGACCTTCGTACCTTCGGCCTGAAAAGAATCTGCCGGTACATCCGGATAGGTTCGGTTGTTGGGGTTGTTCAGCCCCCCGGCATTCAACCACCATTGTGCACCATATTCTCCTCGTGTGGCCGTAGTGGCTGCGGTGGTAGAATAAGCTACCCAGCCTTCGGGTAATATACGTTCGCCATTAAACACACCATCGTTTAAATACAACAATCCAAACCGGGCCCAATCGCGGGCAGTGCCCCAGGCAAAGGAAGAGCCTACGTAAGTTCCTCCGGCATCGGGTTCAATTATCATACTGCGGGCACCAATTTTTTCAAAAAGTTCGCGGTAATAAAAGCGATAATAATCTTCATCGCCTATGGCATTGCGAATTAACCGGGAAATAATGTTGGTGGTACCACTGGAATATTCGAATACCGTATTGGGTTCTGACTCAAGCCGCGATTCCATGGCATACAGCCCCATATCTTTTTTATTGAAAAGCATTTTGGTGGCCAGGCTGGGACCACTGTACACTTCTTCCCATTTTAAACCACTGCTGGCTTGCAACAGATTGTGTAAGGTTATTTTTTGCGATCGTCATTTTGCCATTGAGGAACAGGAGCCGGATCAAACACTCTCATGCGGCCGTCTTTTGTAAGAATACCGGTAATTGCGTTGGTGATGCTCTTAGTCATTGACCAACCCATGTGGCGCGAGTATTCATCATATCCTTTTGCATACCGCTCGGCTATAATTTTGCCATCGTAAACAATGACCACGGCACGGGTATTAATAGGTCCGGCCGAGTCGGTTTCTGTAAAAGCAAAATCCAGTGCTTCTTTCAATACCGTAACATAAATTCCAGTATCAATAGTAATACTCGAAATGTTACCCATGGGCCAGGGAATGGTATCCTGGTTAAGGGGCTTCATGGTATAAAGATTTACTTTTTGCGCGCGCAGTTCTTCTTCAGAAATTCCTGCTACCAGGGTGCAGCCTAATCCTTTCCTGTAAATGGCTTTCCGTTGGGCTAATCCAAATACTGTTCCGGTTACAGTCGAATCTGCCCGATTAAGTTCAAAACTGCCGTAGCGTAGCAATCCCGAACCAAGTTCCTGCTTAATCACCTCATCGGCATCGCGCCCGTTTAAAAAAACACAGGTGCATAAATCTTTAGCACCAAAACCACTGATGATGGGCAACGCTTGCCATACATAGCCTATTCCATATCCCACAACAAGCATTACAATTCCCAGAATAATCCACTTAAAATTTTTCATCCGTTAATACTTTTATAAAGTTTGATAGATGCCCCGTAAACATTTTTTGGTTGATAGAAACCACGGGTAGGAGCATTTTGTAGTTTTTTTTATTGGGGTGCAAAATACAGGCTTTGCGTATGTGACCAAATAAAAACAACTTTAATCTGCCTGTGTGCCAGATATGCAATGGAGTTTGGCAGGATTACCCCAATAAAATCACTTTCAATTAATTAGGCTACCTTTGCACCTTATTACAAAATTTTAATGAAATCATTTGAAAGCCTGGGACTTTCCGGGCAATTGGTGGAAGTGATTCGCCAGCTGGGTTTTGAAACCCCAACCCCCATTCAGGAAAAAGCAATTCCCACTTTGTTACAAGGCAACCTCGACCTGGTAGGTCTTGCTCAAACCGGAACCGGTAAAACGGCTGCCTTTGGTTTGCCGCTGGTCGAATTAGTGGAAGAGAATAACCGGAATACACAGGCGTTGGTAATTGCTCCTACCCGCGAGTTAAGCGTACAGATTACGAATGACCTGGAACGATTTACAGCCTCGTATAAAAAACTGAACATTGTTACTGTTTATGGCGGTGCCAGCATCCGCGATCAGATTTTTAAAGTAAAACGTGGAGCACAAATTATCGTGGCAACCCCGGGCCGGTTAATTGATTTGCTTTCGCGCAAAGTAGTTGACCTTACTGCGGTTCGCTATGTTGTGTTAGATGAAGCCGATGAGATGTTGAACATGGGTTTTAAGGAAGATATTGATGAAATTCTTTCTACAACCCCCGATACGAAAAAGGTTTGGCTGTTTAGTGCCACCATGCCACGCGAAGTGCGGGAAATAGCCAGCAACTACATGGATAACCCGGAGGAACTGAGTGTGGGTGAACGTAACCGGGGTAATGAAAATATTGATCATCAATACCTGGTGGTTGACGAGCGGGATAAATACCTGGCGTTAAAACGGTTTGTAGATAATACTCCCGAAATCTTTGGTGTGATTTTTTGCCGAACCAAAATAGATACGCAAAAAATTGCGGAGCATTTAATTAAAGATGGCTACAGTGCAGATGCCCTGCATGGCGACCTGAGCCAGCAACAGCGCGATCGGGTAATGAAAAGTTTTCGTAATAAAACATTGCAATTACTGGTAGCCACGGATGTAGCTGCGCGCGGAATTGATGTGGAAAATGTAACGCATGTTATTCACATGAATATGCCCGATGAAATGGAATTTTATACACACCGAAGTGGCCGCACGGCTCGTGCCGGTAAAAAAGGAATTTCATTGGCTATTGTTTCCAAGCGGGAAGTAAACCGCGTGCAACAGATTGAGCGGAGTTTAAAACGCAAGTTTACACGTGTCATGGTGCCCACGGGCGATGAAGTTTGCCAGAACAAATTGTTGGCCCTGGTGCATAAAGTGAAACAAGTGGAAGTAAACGAAGAAGAGATTGATTCCTTTCTTCCGGAAGTATATCATGAGTTGCGCGAATTGAGTAAGGAAGATATTATTAAACGTTTTGCTTCCATTGAGTTTAACCGCTTTCTGGAATATTACCGCGATGCCCGTGATTTGAATAGATCGGAACGGAAAACTTTCGAAACAACCGATGCGGACGACCGCTACCTGACGGGAGATCGGGTGTTCATCAACATCGGGAAAATGGATGGCCTTGAAAAAGGGAATTTACTTGATCTGTCTGCGATTTTGGCGAAATTGATAAAAAGCATATTGGCAAGATTGATCTGAAAGGCGCTTATTCATTTTTTGAACTGGAGAAAGGAGTAGCCGAAAAGGTGATAAAGAATTTTGAAGGGGTGGAGGTACGTGGCCGCAAAGTACGCCTGGAATTAACCGAACCACACAAGAAGAAATATTCCGAAAAGAAAAAGGAGCGCTTTTACAGCACCAAAGGCCATAAAGGGAATCGCGACCGCGGTGGAAAAGATGCCGGTAAGCGGAAGCGGTATTAACCCGGATTTCAAGTTGGGTATTGGTAGATACCACGGATTACTGTTTTGAAACTTTATACCTGTTACCAGGATTTTTTATTTTGAATCAAATTGCAACCATGAAAAGCCGCAAGTTGAAACTTACCTCTGAACAGCGCGGAGAGCTGCTCGAGACTTTACAAGCTCGGTTTAATAAAAACAGGCACCGGCATAAAGGAATAGACTGGGACAAGATTCAAGCGCGGCTGGAGGCGAACCCCGAAAAACTTTGGTCGCTGCATCAGATGGAGGCAACAGGAGGCGAGCCGGATGTTATTGGTTATGATAAAAAATCAGGTGAATATATTTTTTGCGATTGCTCAGCCGAATCCCCCAAAGGACGAAGAAGCATTTGTTACGATCATGAAGCACTGGAATCCCGCAAGGAACATAAGCCCGCTAACAGCGCGGTACAAATGGCTTCGGATATGGGCATTGCGTTGTTAACAGAAGAGGAGTACCGGCAATTGCAAAAACTGGATACGTTTGATGCTAAAACGTCTAGTTGGATTAAGACCCCGGCAGACATTCGCAAACTTGGCGGAGCGTTATTTTGCGATTATAGATTCGGGCATGTGTTTGTGTATCACAATGGAGCCGAATCGTATTATAGTGCACGCGCATTCAGAGGCATGCTCAGGGTATAATTCAATTACTTAGCTGGTGTAATCACAATATTGCGGTAGTCGATCGGACCATGATCACCCTGAAGCATAATCGGACCCGGCTCACTTTCATTGTTATCGATGGCTCCACCGGTAATGCCCGGTATTTCCTGATTGGAAATGATGGTAACGCCATTTGCTACTACGGTAATCATTCTGCCTACTAAGGTAATGTCATAACTTTGCCACTCACCGGCATCTTTGGCAACCATCATACTGGGTGTAAGAAATCCATATACTGCTCCGAGATAACCTTTCCAGGGTTCTTTTCCTTTGTCGTCTTCAATTTGTACTTCATATCGCCCGCGCAGGTAAACACCACTGTTACTTCCTTTCTCATAGCGAAACTCAATGTGTAATTTAAAATCCGTAAAGGTTTGTTCGCTTACCAGGTTGCTTCCCGATTTTAAGCTTCTCAAAATTCCGTTCTCAACAATCCACTGGTTAGGCCCCATAGCCTTCCAGCCTTTTAAATCTTTTCCATTAAACAAGGTAATGGGCTTGCCCCACACCGGCTCGGCATTGCGCTTAAGTAACGGAGCGCGCGTGGCTGTCCAGTTGTATTTTTTACCATCGGTATAAATCATGGTTCCCTTCAGTGTTTCGCCTGTCAGCTCACCTTCAAAATCCATATTCCGATCACCAGGTTCCCACTGGGGTGGAATAGAGAAATTAAATTTTTCGTTTGTAACATTTACCACCGATATCGGCCGGGCGCTTCCAAAAGCATAAACAAACCTGCCCACCAGTGTTTTAGTGCCGGAATGTTCAATTTCTAACCAGGATGGAAGTTGCTGCCCATCCTTCTCGATTACCAGATTCCAGCGACCCTCCAGTTTATTTTGTGCCTGAAGCGTAACCGTGGCGAACAGTACGAACAGGAGGTATGCGAAGCGTAAGTATGGTTTCATAATCTTTTTACTTTATGCATTTTTGAATCGGGTGAAATTTATAAAATAGAATTCACACTTTGACAGATGAAAAAAGGCAGTATTGATTTTATTTTTTTGTCCTGAATTTTTTAGTGCCCTGCTTTTACATAAGCCCAGTTATCTTCTTGTTTAAGAGTAAGTTCAATCATAGCCGAAGGCACAACCTTAGAAGCTTTTAACAAATCTTCACCTTTTACGTTTCTGCGTTTCATGGTGTTGCTGCAGGCAGCAAACACAACACCTTTGCTACTCCATTCGGCTACTTGGGCCGAGGCTTTGGAAGTTTTGGAAATCAATAAATCTAACCCAGGGCCATGGCACACTACTTCAACTTCGGCATTGGGCCAGGCAGTTCGGATATTTTTTACCTGCCCCACAACCGATGCTTGCGATAAAGAATCACCGTCAGAAAACTGCATGACAATTTTATGTGGTTTCAGGTCAACAACGCCATCAGGTTGTTGTGCAAGCAAGTTTGCAGAAAGACAAACAAGCAATATAAGTAGGCTGGTTCTCATGGCTAATGGAATTTAGTTTTTGATTTGAAGGTATAGCATTTAACAACCAATGCCAACTTGTTACCGATGGTTTTGTAAGGCAAACTGCAAAGCTCTTTTCTCCATCCAGTTTGTTTTCTTTCCGGCAAGCGAAAAACCCACATGCCCTCCGTGTTCAGGAGTTTCCAGAAACAAACAGGGGTGGTGGCGTGCCAGTTCAACCGGGTAGCAATCTTCAGGTAAGAAAGGATCGTTTTGTGCATTTACCAACAGTACAGGTAGCGCAATAGATTGCAGGTAGGGGTAACAACTGGCCTTTGTATAAAAATCAAGAGCATCGGTAAAACCATGCAAAGGGGCCGTGTAGCGGGTGTCAAATTCACGAAAGGTGGTAATGGTTTCAAAACCCTCGGCACTTAACGCATCAGGAAATTGAATGGCCTTTGCGCGAATCTTTTTTTCAAGTTTTTTTAAGAAACGATTGAGGTAAAATTTTTTATCGGGCTTATCCAGTTCGGCCGCGCTGGAGCCCAGGTTACAGGGTACCGAAAATGTTATGGCTGATTTTATTTCTTCAGGTGGCAACCGTTCGCCAAGGTATTTTAGCGTCATGCTTCCACCCATACTAAATCCCACCAATACAATTTGGCTATAATTTTTTTTTAAAGCGTGTGCAACCACGGCAGCTAAATCTTCGGTAGCTCCATGGTGGTAGAAGCGCGGCAGGCGATTCATCTCACCACTGCATCCGCGGCAGTTCCAGGCCAGTGCATCCCAGCCATTCGAAAAAAAATATGCGGCCATGCCTTTGGTATAGTGGCGCTCGCTGTTGCCCTCCAATCCGTGCGAAACGATTACCAGTTTATTGCGTTGCTGCTGCATCCAGTCGAGGTCTAGGAAATCACCATCTGCTAATTCTAACCGTTCTCGTTGATAGGTACCGGGCACTTTTCGGAATACGCTGGGAACAACTGTTTCGAGGTGCGCATTGAATAGATAAAATGGAGCTGTATAAGCAGATGAGATAAGCGGCATGTTGGTTACTTACTTACTTACTTACTTACTTACTAACTACATCCTGAATGTCGGGGGTACGATCGAAGGTAACTTTTGCAAATGGACATAAAGGAAGCACTTTAATATTATTTTGACGGGCATACTCCACGGCAGCCAGTACTAATTTTTTTCCGGCCCCCTGGCCACGCAGTTTGTCTGATACTTCTGTGTGATCGATGATGATCAATTTTTCTCCGGCTACGGTGTAAGTCATTTCACCTAAACGTTCACCGTTTTCATCCAAAATAAAGGAGCCTTTGGATCCTTGTTCAATTTGCTTAATAGTCATAACGGATAAGTTTATGCTTTGTAACGAATACTGAGGAGTGTCATTATTATGAATAAACCGGCTACAAGGCCTAGTGCAACCCGTAGCGTGTACCAATCAGCCAACAGGCCAATTAATGGAGGTCCAAATAAAAATCCTGAATATCCAACAGTAGTAACCATGGCCAACCCAACTCCGGGTGGCAGATCCTTTGCATTGCCAGCTATACTATAGGCAATTGGCACAATAGCCGATAATCCTAAACCGGTAAGAAAAAAGCCGATGATGGCAATGTAAGGCGATGGGAATACGAGCGTAAGGATAATACCAATTGTGGAAATTACACCACAACCAATCATCAGGTTTTTGTCGCCCCATTTTATTCGTGCCGCATCTCCAACAAACCTGCCGGTTGTCATAGCCAGCGCAAAGGTAGCCAGGCCGATGGGTGCAAAAGCTTTGTTGGCCTGTACAATGTTAACCATATAATTTGTGCTCCAATCGGCCATGGCGCCTTCGCCCAGCATGCAACAAAATGCAATTACACCAATGCTTACCATGGCTGCATTGGGTAAACGAAAAGCGGGGCCTTCTGAGTTTTTCTGCTGGGGCTTATCATGAATCAGGCGATACCGTGCCCACGCAGCCCCCACCAGGCTGAACAATGTGATCAAACTTAAATGCAGGAGTAAACTGGTTTCTAATTTTACGAAGAGAGCGCCACAACCCGCACCAATGGCCATGCCCACACTAAACAGGGCATGGAAGGAAGTCATAATAGGTTTTTGATATTGTTGTTCTACCATTACTGCCTGGGCATTCATGGAAACATCAAGCATGCCGGCTGTTATGCCCATTACAAAAAATACAAATACCAATCCGCTAATACCGGGCATAACCTCTGTAAGAGGAACTAAGGGAACAAATACACAATAAAGAAATGCTGAGATGATTGCAATTTTACGGCTGCCATTGCGTATAATTAACCATCCTGTAAAGGGCATGGCCATCAGGGCTCCTAACGAAGTGGCCAGTAAAACAAATCCAAATGTGCCATCATCTATCTGAAACAGTTCCTGTACTTTGGGAAAGCGGGCCGCCAGGTTAGCGTGCACAAAACCATTGATAAAAAAAATAAGGTTAACAGCAATGCGGGGAGGAGTCATGGAATTTGTGCCTTCAAATTAATCAATAAAATATATGTGTGTTATTGTAGTGTGACTTTGTTTTTTACAGATCACCAGGAAATCAGCGCACAACCGTAAATAACGTTTCACCAAAAAGAGGGGTGCCATTGGTAGCAATGCCTTGCACCATTACACAGTAGGTACCAGGTTGGTCGGAAGTATAAAATTCAAGTTGCTTGTTTTCTTTTCCGTTAAGCTGAACATCAGGGTTCCAATACAATACATGCCGCGCGTCTGGAATGCGGCTATTAATTTCCGGAACGGTTTCATACCGGGGCGAGTAAAATTCTTTATATTGTTGAAGACCTTCGTAATCCATCATCAAATTTTCGGGGTTAAATTTAAACCCACCCAAATCGCCTTTATACGTGCGGTAGCTTACAATACCATCATAGGCAAGCGAACCAACAAAATACCGGCTCGTGAGTACATCCAGTTGTTTAATTTGTAATGGATCAAACGCCATAATATCGTTCAGGTTAAATACCGGTACACCATCCAGCAATACGAGCGACTCGTTTTCCAGTAATTGTCCTTTAGTACGATCAACAATTTTGAAAATAAACTGATCGCCTTTTTTTCTCACCCATACACTTTTTACATACTCGCGCATTACTTCTTCCATAACCGGAAAGCGCGTATAATCATCAAGGCGATAGGTTTCGGGGGCCGTGCCGTAAAAAGTAGAACTGTCGGGCAGCAATGCAGGAGGGGTATTTTTTTCAAACGCATCATTTACCTGCATGGAAATACTTCGGGCAATCAACTCCTTTGAGTTTTTTTCTGACAAACGAATGGCAGGCAAACTGATTTTGATAAAATCTGTTGAGAAAGGAGGCTTTACTTCAATATGCGCTTGTTTAGAAGGAGATTGAAGTATGAGTTTAGATGCACCGTTCAAGTGATTGGCTTCAATCAGCAGTAATCCGTTTTTGTCGCTAATGCCTCCACCCCACATAACATTTTTACCCGGAGTGCTGATGTAGCCTACTACACCCGGCAAGGGTAAATGGGTTTGTTTATCTACCACATCCGCTTCAATAAGATGGGCCCTGTATTCCGGCAGATGCTTAACGGGTGTAGGGGTTGCCAGGTCTTGCCATCTAAACCTTCTCCAGCCATGGGTAAGCATCAGATTATCGATAAGATGTTGATTGGCGTTTTGATAGAATTGGGAAGATTCAATAGTGCCCTTCAAGTCGCTTGATAAAAGGAGATAGCTCACGATATCAGGTTGTGAAAACTGACTGAGTGAATCGTGAAGGACTACAGAAACGGAGAGGTTAGCAACCGTATTTTTTGGCGACTGAATATTTAACAGAATTTTTTTTCGCGTACTGGTTTGTGTTCGGTCTGGTGAAACAAAAAGCGAAGTGCTGTCGGGTTTTATGAAAACCAATCGTTCGCAAACGGGGCGCCCGGTTGCATCAAACACCGTAATATGGCTAACACCTGCATCTAACGCTGCTTTGGATAATTGAAAGTTGGAAAAACCGTTGTGATGCTGACTGGTGGCTGTAATTTTTACCTGATGGCGGGTATGCGCAATAACATAAAGCGATTGATCGGGAACAGCCTTTGTACGAATGCTGATATTCAGGATGCCGGACGAGTCGGTGGTTTGCATGGCAAAACCTGAAGATACAATCGGAGGCAATTCAGTACGTATGATTTTATTGTTGTGTTGAATAACAGCGCGATAGTTTTCGGTGGCAGACGGAACCATTTCAAACGTACCAATACCAAACTTTTCTGGTTGAAAGCGAACTACTGTATCACCACCTGCATTTAGTATGGCTCCTTTAAAGTCGATTCCTTTTCCATTTTGGTCAATAGCCCGAAAGGCCATCTGGTGCCTGATGCCGTCAATCCATTGCCCGCCTTCCGGAAAGAATTGAATATCGATGGAAGAATTACTGGATGGGGCTTCATCAAACAAGCGCCTAAGAGCATTTACGATTGTAACAGGTTGATGAAAATAAAATTCGGGGCTATAGTTTTTCATCCAGCGTGTGTAGGCCCGCAAATAATAATTGCCCGAGCTGGTAGAAATTGGAATGTTAATCTGGCCCTTTCCAAAGCCCTTGTTTAGTTCAACTTTGGTTTGAAGAATAACCTCATTATTACTGCTTACAACCTCAAGATAGGCTACCCGGCTGGAGGGGATGGGTTGATGACTTTGGCCGGAGACTAGATAAACTTTAAACCAACTGGTTTCACCTGCAATCCAGAAATTTTTATCTGTATGGATAAAGATTTTTTCCTGAAGGTTTTGAGATGCATACTGTTGCAGTTGGGCGGCATGGTTGAGTTGCATTGTTTGAGCGAACGCACCGTTAAAAAGGAAGAGAAGAGCTATCCCTAATCGCATTACCAAAAATCAGGTTTGGTTGTTGTTCCACCGGCATACCTGCAGTCAACACAGAAGTAGGAGCCGTATCTGTACGCTGAAATCATCGGGCCATTGCCTATATATACAGGATCAATCAATAAATAAATTCCGTTTATAGTAGAAACCTGGCCCGGACTTATTTCAGAATTTTCGCAGGCATCATATCGTGTATAGTACCTGGGGGGAATGGGTAGTTGTGTGGCCGATACAAAAGCCCGTTTAGACGAAATGCTGCCAATTGAAAAGTATCCTACCGCAATTTCGTTTGGGTTTGAGATACATTTAATGTTTCCGATCACCTGATTGGGCAGCGGCCCAAACAGGGTGCCCAGGTCTTCGGTAGTTTGCCTTACTTGTTTCCAGTAATTAAACGCATTTCTGGTAATGGCTTGTTGCTTAACCAGGATGCTATACCTGTGTTTGGCTCTTTCCGAATTTTGCGAAAAGCTTGTGAGTTGAAATTCCGATACCTGGTTTTTCTGAAGTCGTGTGGTCGATTCGATGAGAATACCGGGGCTGGTTTGCGTTTGCCAGCATTGAAAAATATTATCGGTGCGGGGCACCACCTGTCCTGTAGCTTCATCAAACTGAATGGAAGCCGCGTAGGCCGATCGGTATTCCCAGGTTTCTTCGTAGGTCCATTTATAAAAACCTTCCGCGGAGATATCATCGTGCGTAGAAACACTAAACGCCACGCCACCTGAGTCGGTAAGCTTCCAGGTAACACTGTCGATTGGAGGCGTTTGAAGAACGGGTTCAAAGTCGGACTGGTATCGCTTGCTATTTCCTGTTTCAATGTGGAGCCGATAAATGGGGGATGTTAAGGGTTGTGCCTGGAGGTAATAATTACCTTGATTATCACCAGGTAAATGATAGGAGTTTCCAAATAAATCTTGTAACCATACGAGGGCAAATGCTTCAACCTGGGGCTCATTCGTATCACCGATGTTCTGAGACCAACTTAATGTTAGTTTACTATCGGCATTACTGTTGATAAATCCATCTACAATTAATATGGGTGTGGATTGCCTGATCTCGGGTGGATTATAGGGATCCACGCAAGCCACCACAACCAGAATAAGTATGATGATATATAACCTCATAATCAAAATCTGAAATTGTAGGTAAGCGTTGGAATCGGGCTACCAAAAATGGAAAGTTTGTATCCATTGATTACCCCGTTCTGCGAGGTAAAGTAAACGGAGTAAGCATTACGCCTTCCGGTTAGGTTGTACACACTCAAGCTCCAGAAACCATGTATTAATTTTTTGGTCTTATGATTCCCTTCTATATTAACAGAGAAATCAGTTCTGAAGTAGTCGGGAATCCGAAATTGATTCCGATCCGAGTAGATCAGGCGTTCCACGCCATCGGCTGTGTATTTTGCAATCGGAAGCGTGATTGGCCGGCCGGTAGCATAAACTACATTAAGCGACATGTTAACCCGCCTGTTGAATCTATAATTCCCAATAAAGTTAACCGAGTGTGGCTTATCATAATTACTTGGATAAAATTCTCCACGGTTTATGGTTTCAGCTTCAGAGGGGCCGCGCGTTTGTACGAACGACCGGGAATAGGTGTAACTAACCCAGCCATTTACTTTGCCAACAGTTCGCCTAAGCATGAATTCTATTCCGTATGCTTTACCGCGTGCATTTAATACATCTGTTTCAATGTGATGATTTTGGATTAGCTCTGCACCACCCTTGTAGTCCAGGAAGTTTTGCATCCATTTGTAATAGGCTTCCACCGAAGTTTCCAAAGAACGTTTGTTCGACTGATGATAGAATCCCACGCTTACCTGATCACCAATCAGAGGTTTTATGTATGCATCGCTTAATTTCCAAATATCCGTTGGGGCAATAGCCGTTGTGTTGGATAACATTTGAATGTATTGACGGTGCCGGTTGTAACTTACCTTTATTGATGTGGAAGGATTGTAGGCATACCGCAAGGATGTTCTAAACTCAGGCCCGCCTGATGAAGAAATTTTTTGTCCCTTCGAATAAAAGACAGTGTCAATGATGTAAGATGCAATTCGATGCCCGTCAAAATACCGATATTGGGCGTAGGGCCCAACATTTCTGAATTGAGAATACCGGAGCCCTCCGTAGATCGATATTTTGGACGTGAGTTCATACTGTGTGCCGGCATATGCATACGACTCAACTCCTTGTTCATTTTGTAAAATATCCGGAGTAACCAGTGAAGATTCGCCCACAGGAAGATAAGCACCCGGAGAAAGCTGGTAGCGGGTAAGGCCGGCACCAAAGGTGAAAGATTGTTTGGAGCTCAGGAAATAATTAAAGTCTGTTTTAGTAGTTGCCTGTTTTAAAGTATAAGCAAGTTCAAAGGCATTAATGGGGTTTGCCAAACTGGTAATGCGGTAGGTATAATTACTGTAATTTGAACTAATGCTGCCAAAGAACTTATTATTAAAAATTCGCTTCCATTTGATGGATAGAGCCTGGTTACTATACCGATACGAAGTGTCGCTCTGAAGTTTAAACTCATCCGTACTGGTGTAGCCTGAAATAGCCAGGTTGTTTTTCGGATTTATGTCATAATGCATATTGATATTTAAATCATAAAAGGATGCATTACTTTTATTTATAGCGGCATTTGGAATTTCTTCCAGCAGCCAATCCGAATAGGTTGACCGGCCTCCAAGCAGAATCGAGAATTTGTCTTTTATAATGGGGCCTTCCACAGATAACCTGCCCGTAATGGGACTAATTCCTCCGGATCCGCTCCATTTTCTTTTGTTGCCTTCCCGCGTAACAACATCTAATACCGAAGAAATTCTGCCTCCGTATTCAGCAGGCACACCATTCTTATATAATTCAACATTTTTAATAGCATCAGCATTAAATGCCGAGAAAAATCCAAACAGGTGTGAAGGATTAAAGATGGGACTTCGTTATATAAAATCAGATTCTGGTCGGTAGCGCCACCTCTAACATTAAACCCAACGGTTCCCTCGCCAACCGATTGTACGCCTGGAAGTGTTAGTACGGTTTTTAACACATCAACTTCCCCCAAGGCAACGGGCAACTGCCGCATCGTTTTCATATCAAATCTTTCCAACCCCATCTGCAGGCCCTGTACTAATTCACCACGGGTGGATTCCACCAGTACTTCTTTTAACGGTAACACATCTTCTTCCAGATCAATGTTCAGGCGGCCATCAGCGTGGATAATGATCTTTTTATCAACCGACTTCATGCCCAGGCTGCGCACTTTAAGGGTATGCATTCCCTTTGGCAGGGTGAGTGAATAGTAACCATTGCCATCAGTTGCCACACCCACAGTTGAGTTTTCAATGGATATGGTGGCACCAATTAAAGACTCGCCCGATTTCGAATTTTTTATAAAGCCAGCCAGGGTAGCATCTTTTCGGGTGGAGGCATTGCGTGTGCCAATCACAATGGGCTTTTCGGTTTTCGTAATTTCAGCTTCTGC
>LNFR01000037.1 GCA_001567185.1 Bacteroidetes bacterium OLB12 | reverse complement strand
TCTAATAATAAGATAATTCAGTTTCATTGTTTGATAATCTTGAAGGTGGACACTGTATTTCGGGTATTACTCAACTTAATTAAATTAGAGACCTGTTGGTTTGCCTTCAAAATCCAATTCAACAACTGTATCCGTTGCGTTTACTGCAACCTGACCAACCGGACTTCCTGTATTTGAAATAATCTCAATACGCTTCAAATTTAATCCTTCAACTGTTACAAATAACTTATCGTTGACAATTGGGTTCGGATAATAAATGACTTCCTGCATGTTACGCTCCACACCGGTTACAACAAACTCAAACTCATCGCTGGCTATGCAATTACCAATTGCCACCTCCACACGATACAATCCTGATTGATTAATGGAAATGGACTGGCCATTTGCACCCGGTATCAATTCATTATTGAAATACCATTTATTACCAGAAGTGTAATTTGAGGTTAATACACCATAAGTGGTCTCTGATATCTCGGCCTCTGTAAAGTTTTCTACAGTGGCCTTTACCTGCATCCGGCCACCCTCACAACCAAGCGAGTTTACGGCAGATACATAGTATGTTTTCGTTTTGTCTAATACTGGAGTAATCAATGTTCCGTCACCCGTTTCGGCCAGGGCTTCCGTTGCATTCTCTGCATCGTACCACCGGTAAAAACCATTTGCTGGTGCCCCTGTGGCCTTCAAGGTTACCTGTCCGGGGTTACATGAAACTCCATCGGTAACAGATTGAATTTCATATTTACCATCTACCATTAAGTGAATAGAATTAGTTAGCGGAAGTGCCGTGCATGCTGAGCGCTTGGCATATATTGAAACTACATTTTCCCCTGTTCCAAATTTACCGGCAGGTACATTCAGTACAACTTCATTACCAGTACCCATTACAATATCCGATACTGTTACCCCATTAACAACCGCATAATAACTAACTCCCGATTCCGCATTAACCAGGTTTATTGTGTAAGGGTTCTCTGTACAAACACTGGATAAGGCATCAACCTGCACATTTAGGTTAGGTTGTGGCTGTCCAATAATCAAGCTAAAGCGGTTTCCACTGGAAGCCGGATCGGAGGTTATGGTAAAATTATAGGACTCTTCATTAGAGAGAGCTGTTGTTGTTCCGGTAAAGTTATCCAACAATGAAACCTGTGGAGTTAAGCTGAATGATTGCAGGTCGCTTAGCATGATCTGGTAGTTTCCTGGGGTTGCGTTGGAGATGTCCAATTGCAAGGTTGAGTTGCAGGAACCAGCCGGAACGGCATTAATTGCAAATTTGTTTGCTCCGGATATGGAGGCAAGATTGAAGATGGCATTTTGTAATTTGTACGCATCCAAATTTTCATCGTACCCATCAGTCGCATCTGCACTAAACCGGATCACGGTTTCATCCCGTTGATTCTCTTTCTTCAGCGTTACCCGAATCATATCACTCACCCCACCTTCTCTGAAAAAAGTGGTTTGTGTTCCTGCTACCTTTACATTTTCATTTGCCTGAAAGTTAATGGCACCCCCATTACTCTTAATGAAAAACGCTTGTCCCATAGGGATATAACGCGATCCGCCATTAGTTCCCACACCACCCACATACGTGGCATAAACCGGTGAAACCTGACCGTTATCGGCAAAGTAGATTGCGTTGGTTACATTGGTTCTGGTCCATCCGGTAGCAGCGTCCCAATCGATAGTGGATGGATAGGGATTACCTACCAGGTTCCAGCCATCGTTGGCCACATTTCCGGAAGAAGTAAATGAAACAAATCCATTAAAAGATACCGTTCCCCGGTTAATCGGAGCTCTGACTTCCCAAAGGGCCGAACCCGAAGTTGACACCGGAGGAACATTTGCTCTCACAAATAACGCATATCCTCTTCCGGGAGTCAGCGTCTCCGAATTAACAGCATCCGGAAAATCAACATATCCATCGTTCGCATCATTGGAACCGCTGCTGTTTGTATCGGTTATCACACTTTCATCATACAAAAACATTGATTGGTTCGTGCCACAACCTGTACACGAACTGGTACCTGTAAAGGAGCCGGTTACCGGAATAAAGTTTTGAATTTGAGAAACCGGTGCATTTTGAACCGGAGACGAAATATACCTGTAAATCCTTCCGTTGTTGGCACCCTCAATTGACATATACCTTTGAATCGTCACATTTCCAAGTACATTGGCTACACCTGCTAAAGTAGCAATAGAAGCATCCTGTGTTGGGTCATCCGAGGTTGAGAGTAAGGTTAAAATTCTGTTATCCGAAGCACCATCGGCATCAAGGGTGGCATTACTGTTCAATGTCAAAATACCAATCAGGTTTTGATTACTCTCAATGATTACATCCGGTGAAGCTGAAGTATTCGAAACCGTAACATCTGCAAAATTTGTAACTGTTGATCCACTAATAACCTGCGATACTGCAGGGGTGCCTAAGAATGCGACTTCTCCGACACCGCTATTATTAAACACACCGTTGTTTGTAAATGCACCATGCAGGTTTAAGGTTGCTGGTGGGGTTAATATTCCGCTAATTGTAATGTTATTAAATGAAGGATTAACAGTACCTAAAACAGAAGAGTTGCCGTTAAAGACCACTGTCCCTCCGTTCCGGTTAAAGGTTCCGTTATTTATTAAATCTCCCGATAACGTTAATAGTCCCAATGCACTGGGTGCATTGAATGTACCTAGAATTGTTAAAGTTGATGAGGTTATCTGATTATCACCACTGGTAAACGTTCCTGAATTAACAGTAATATCGTTTGTAACAGCCATGTTTCCAGCCAGTGTAACTGTACCTGTTGTGTTTGAGGTTAGTGATGAAATATTTCCGCTTGCCTCTGCCCCGGTAGTCAAACTCGTACCTGTGTAATCTAAAATATAAGGGCCTCCTGTTGGAGCCACACTACCTGTAGTAAAGGCCCCCAGATTATTGCGAGTAAGTGTTGCACCACTGGAAAATGATAATCCGGAGGTATTCAGAAAATCACCATTTTGAAGGGTGAACGATGTTTCAATATTTAAGGATGAATTAAGTGTGACCAGGGTACCACCTGTACCACGATCAAGATAGAAATTTCCCAGGGTGTTGGCTGACGGGCTGAATTCAATTGTTCCGAGTGCACCAGTATTCAGAACATTCAAGGTCGATCCACCATCTGCATAAAATAACCCACCAGAAAGTGTATTGTTATATTGACTCCTCAACTCAACCGTTTGTCCCTCAAAGTACAAGGATGCACCCGTTGCCATATTCAGATCATCGTTAACAGTTAGTGTACCATTCATTACCAGGCTACCTCCATTCATGGTAATGTCATTGCTGGCATTTAAAGGAGCATTCATTACCATAGTGCCATCCGTTATAGAAAGCAGGTTAGTAATGATTAACTCCTGAGGGAAAACTACGGAACCGCTGGAGCGACTTACTGTAACATTTTCAAGAGTGGTAGTGGCTGTAATGGGAAAATCTACCGACAGATCACCCGTTCCGCCAAAGGTTAAATTACTATTGGCACCCGAAAAGCTAATGGAACCGCTCCCCGAAATATCTCCATTAATAATCAGGCTGGCATTTGCTGTGCCACTTACTACATTCAGATTACCCCATTCAGATCGATAGTTCCGTTGGAAGTTAAAGTGCGAACAGACGATGTAGTAGTGAAATTAATATCCCCACCCCGTTACCGACACCACACCCCCCAGCACCAGGTTATCCAGTTCCACAATTAGATTGCCATTGGAGATATTCAAGTCACCATCTATGGTAACCGTTGCTGAACTGGTGTTGTTTAGAGAAACACCAGCCGCATTGTTGATAGTTGTTGTAATTCCAGAATTGGATGGTTGCCCGTTACCAATAACCTGAGTTCCTGAACCCTGGTAAATAAGAGTTGATCCTGCATTAAATGTTCGGGTCGTAACTCTCAGGTTTCCTGCACCAGCACCAGTTCCAGTAATTATTGCCCCCGTGGTATTTTCGGATTCAACAATAAGGGTTCCGTCAACCGTAATAGAACTTCCAGCGGTACCCTGAATGATCGATTCCCCATCAACTATTACTGTTTCGGTTGCTGGAATGTTGTAGGCAATACCACCCGTAATGCTTCCTACATTAATGAAGCCATGTGTTTGATCCCCACCCTCTAAATTAACTATACCAACCCCAGCACCAGACTCGGTTAGTGTTCCTGCATTCAGTTCAAAATCCCCTTCAATGTTTAAAATTCCATCACCTGCACCACCCGAAAGTGAAAGGGTTCCTCCCGGGGCATTCATGGAGAAATTACCCCCAACATTAACTGTACATAGTGTGCCCGAAGTTTTTAGTCGCGAAGTTCCTGCCGTGGTTGTTACTATGAAATCCCCTGAAATATTTACCTCCGTGTTCGCGCCTGTGGTAGCAATTTCCAACCGTGAATTGCCTTGAATGGATAAATCTCCATCAACCGTAATTACCGGGTCTTCATTTGTCGATAGCCTAAAAATCCGTCCATTCGTATTTTGAACTGTGAGGTTCCTCACGGAAGTTAAGATTCCGGCCAGGCTGATAGTTCCTGATTGTGAAGCACAGTTCCAGACGAAATCACCAAAACTTTGATTAAAGTTTGAGGCAACCGTAATGGTTTTACCAGAGGTATAACCTTCAATGCTGATTGTCGATGCCTGATCCCAGGTAGCAAGCGGAATAATTCCCTGAGCTGAAGTGTATAAATGTCGATATACCGAACCGGCTGCAAAATTTGTATTGAGGGCAGTCATCCCTGCATGCGTTGATGTATTACTCAGAACCAACTCACCCTGTACCGTCAGGTTGCCATTCATTGTAAAATCTACCCCGGCACCATTTACTATCGTTAAAACAATCGTTGGGTCAACAACTAAAGTTCCCCCTGCTTGTACAGTAGTCTGATCAATGGAGTAACTGGCATCTACGTTAACCACGTCACCAGCCTGAATGGTGATCGTACCAGAATTAAAATCCGGAACAATCCCACCTGCCCAGGTTGCAGGATTACTCCAGTTTCCACCACCGGTTCCATTTGAAAGGATTTGTGCGCTGGAACTGAAACTCAGCAGGATACATGAAGCAAAAAGTAATGATCTAATCATAGCTACACGGGTATAGTAAGTACTGCAAAAGTAATGAAAAATGCAGATTTACAGTTATTTATTACGCTATAAATACAAAAATAACTTCAGTTAGTAACCCCTCACAACAAGCCCGATAGTACTGAAAAAAACCTCATCCTGCGTTTTCGTATCTAAATCATTTCCAGATGGCAAACAAATGCCCCTCTGGAAGAAATCATCCGAAAATCCATTTAAATAGGCTTTACAATCGCAGCAAAGGGGCTGCCGGTGCATTGGTTTCCATAACGGACGGGTCTCGATCCCTACTTCTTTTAACCTGGAAACCACGCTAACCCCATCATTACCTTCTGGAAGTAAAAATGTGGATAACCAACGGCTTGACCTTACATCAGCAAACTCCCGCTGGGCGCTAAAATCAGGTGGAAATAGTTGCCGGTAGTGCTTAAAAATATCCTTTCTCTTATTTGTAAACTTTTTTAAATCAAGGAGTTGCGACATCGAGTAGGCTGCAGCCAACGGATTCATGCTGTAGTTAAAACCCACCTTTTGATGCTCATAGTATGGAAAGTTTTCGCGGGCCTGCGATGCCAAAAACCGCACCCTCTTCGCAAGCTCTTCATTATTGGTAACAATAGCTCCACCTCCAAACCCGGTTACCGATTTGTTATTGTTGAATGAGAATATTCCCAGTTTTCCAAAAGTTCCTACCGACTTGCCCTTATAGGTAGCACCAAGGGATTCAGCCGCATCCTCAATAACGGGTACACCAAAGCGGTCTGCCATTTTCAATATTTCGGTTATTGAGGCCGGAGTGCCATACGTATGCACAATTACAATCGCTTTGGGCAATTTTTTTAGGTTCGAAAGTTCTTCCAGCGCCTTTTCAAGCAATTCGGGGTGCATGTTCCATGTGTCTTGCTCAGAATCAATAAGAACCGGATTTGCACCCACGTAAAATACCGGGTTGATGGTAGCCACGTAGGTAAACGTAGGGGCAATAACCAGGTCGTTGGGCTTAACCCCAAGTACCAAAAGAGCCAGGTGGATGGCCGCTGTTCCTGAGTTTACAGCAACCGCATACGCAGCCCCGACTTCCTTTGCCAATTGATCCTCAAAATCCTGAATAATCTGGTTATGATGCACGCCCTGATATTGTTCAAGGATGGAACACAAGGCACTTGTGTTGATAGAATTGTACGAGAGTGGGATACGAATCATGCGTAAAGCTGAATTCAAAATTACATCTTTTCGGATTCAGTTAAGAATGCGCGCGAACGGATCGTTGGTAGATAAATCCTGCGATCAGTAGCACCATCAAAAGCGGGTTAACCACCATGCGATGCACCTGCGAAAGTAGCGGAGAAGAAAGTTCGGTAGGCCCTTCCAGGCTTAGTTTGAAAAAAAAATAAAGTGGCAGCACTAAAAATAATTCTGCCAAAAACAGATATAGCGCAATCTGTAAATAACTCCTGTTTTCGAACAAACCCCAGATGAGTAGCATGCACAAGGCATCATTCAGTACAAGGCGTATTGTCTTATTGATGATAAAAACCAGGTTAGCACTTTCAACAGCAACAGCCGAAGGCACCACCGCATTCCACCACGCAGCATAACTAACCTTCTGAAAAAGGAAAACCAAAAGCAAGCCTCCAATCGCTATCGCTATTTGAATAAACTGTTTCATTTCCCGGATTTACCCAGCAGGGACTTCATGGTTATTCCGTGTGCCAGCCTCATCCACCACAACCAAAGCACAAAAACAATAAGATAGATGATGGCTGTAAACAAATATTTATGGAAATAATAAAAGTAGTGAGACCAGTAAGCAGCCACGAAGTACAGCAATCCAACACGAACCAGGTTTGCTAAATAAATAATCACCAGTCCAAGCGGCATAAACCAGGCAACTTGTTTCGACCTGCCTTTAAATGCCGCCACAAATGCCACAAATACAATCATTACATTTAAACTGTTGCAGCCTTCATACACACCGATTACCTTTTTTTCATTTTTCAGAATAGCTACACTGGGTTTATCATCGGCTGGATGGGTAGTTGTTTTTTCTCCAAGTAAATTCAGAAGGCCGGAGGTTTGTTTGGTGATTATTTTTGTTACCGGATCTGCCTGACTTGCATAGGAAGTAATCCAGATACCATAAAGAATATTCAGGCCGAAATACAGTCCTAAAAAAATTGCCAGGAATCGTAATGCGCCTTTCGTTTCGTTCATAGCTTTTCGCGTGCCGGAATTCCAATTACCGTTGTGTTCGCTTTAACCTGTGTTGTCACTAACGCACCGGCTCCAATTTTAACACCATCGCCCACGTTTATTCCCTGCAAAACCGATGCCCCCGTACCCACCATTACCCCTTTCCCAACCTGAACAAACCCTGACAAATGAACACCCGGCATGATAGATGAATAATCACCAATCGTTACATCATGACCAATGGTTGAGTTTAAGTTAATCAGTACGTGTTCACCTACCCGAATATCGATCGTCAAATGGCAACCGGCAGTGATAATAGATCCGGCCCCAAATTGAACGTTCAAACCGATTGTTGAAGCCGGATGAATCAAAACCGGGTACTTGATGTGCTGGTTGTTGATTTTAGCCACTACGCCAGCTTTTATTGATGGATCCCCAATTGCTATAATTACATGAAGCGGATAATCCACCTTATTTAGTTCTGCTATCTTGCCAACTACCAAATGCGTAGCAATTTTTTTCCCAACCGGATGCGAATCGTCATAAAAACCCACCACGTTCCAAGTCAATTCCTGTTGATTGATATGATGAAGGAGTACGGCAACTTCTTTACCCAGACCTCCCGCCCCGACAATAGCAATATTCTTTAAACTCATCCGGTAAATTTTTCCTCGGTAAGTGAGGTGTCCTTTTTGAAACTTAACGCTAAAATAAGTGTTTTGATCAGGATTCTGATGTCTAAAGCAAATGAGACCCTATTTACATATTCAAGATCAAGTCTGAATTTTTCATCCCAGGAAAGGTTATTCTTACCACTCACCTGCGCTAAACCCGTAATACCAGGCAGCACCGAGTGCCGCTTATTCTGTTTATCAGAGAATAGATCTGCATATTCTACCGGCAACGGCCGCGGACCAACCAACGACATTTCGCCTTTCAAGACATTCCAAAGCTGGGGTAATTCGTCTGCATTCGTAAACCGCAAGCAATCGCCCAGGGCAAATCTTCTTTCCTGCAGGGAGGCATCCGAATTCTTCAGCGTTCTGAATTTGTACATCCAAAAAGGTACTCCGTTTTTTCCTATCCGCTGTTGTTTAAAAAGGATGGGAAACTGGAATGAGATCGTGTACACGATCAGTATGATGAGAAGTAGCCAGGAGAGACCAATCAACAAAAAGAGGGAGACAGTGATATCGCCTATTCGCTTGCCATATTGCCTATATGCACTGTTCATGGCCCGGTTATTTTTTGAAGATAATCAGAAAATGGTTTTCAGGATAATCTTCAGATCAACCCATAGGGAGTGATCTTCAATATACCGCAGGTTCAATTTTAGCTTAACCGGCATGATTTCGCGAATATAAAAATCAATCGGGTCATCTTTGCCTTCCAGCATTTCATTTTCATTTCTGAATTCAATGGAGGCGTAATCGGTAATACCCGGCTTTACGGTGATTACGTTGAGTTGCTCTGCATTATACAGTTTCACAAATTTTTCCAACTCCGGCCGCGGTCCTACCAAACTCATGGTTCCATTAAACACGTTGATGAGTTGGGGCAGTTCGTCCACTTTATATTTGCGCAGGTAATAGCCCAAGGAAGTAATACGCGGATCGCGCGCACCCACCGTAATTGCCGTTAGCTTATCGGCATTTGTATGCATGGTGCGGAACTTGAAGAGCTTAAAGAGTTTCCTGTTCTTCCCTACCCTTTCCTGTAAATAAAAAACCGGTCCGGTTGAATCCAGTTTAATCCAAATACCGATTACCAGAAAAAAGGGAAAGAGGATGATGAGTCCGAGAAGAGCAAAAACAAAATCAACACTTCGCTTGATCATCTAGGCAATGAGGTTTTTTACAATTACGCTGGCCGCCTGGCCGTTGCCATACAAATCAGATTTCGAATCAAATTGGCGCGTTATGAATTGTTGAACAGCCTGTTGAATTTTAGACTGATCAGCACCCGTTAACATATTAAATCCACCTTTCACCAACTCTACCCATTCGGTTTGATCGCGCATGGTAACACAAAACTTTTGAAAGAAGTAGGCTTCCTTTTGGAGACCACCACTATCCGTTAAGACCAGGCGCGAACCTTTGATCAGGTTCAGCATATCAAAATAGCCAACCGGGTCAATGATTTGAAACGCCACCTTCATGTTTCGGTCCTGAATAATTTTTCTTGTGCGTGGATGCAGGGGCAACACCACCGGATATTGTTCATGCAGTTTATTGAGTGCACCGATGATGGCTTGAAGGGTTTCCATACTATCGGTATTCTCTGCCCGGTGAATAGTAGCCAGAAAATAACCTTCCGCAGCGAGCTTGTACTTTTCCAACGTACTGTAGTTCACCGAGCGTGCACTATAAAACAGGGCCGCATCGTACATTACATCACCACTCAACAGCACCTCACAGGGCATAGTATCAAATCCTTCGCGCTGAAGGTTTTCCATCGCTGTGGTGGTAGGACAATACAATTTCGTACTAATGCGGTCGGTCAGGATGCGGTTGATTTCTTCGGGCATGCGCATGTTAAAACTTCGCAGGCCGGCTTCCACGTGTGCAATGGGAATATGAAGCTTTGCAGCAGCCAACGCACCGGCCAGTGTTGAATTGGTATCGCCATATACCAATACAAAATCAGGCTTCTCATCTTTTAACACGCCTTCAATCTTTTCCATCATCTGGCCCGTCATGGCTCCGTGCGAAAGACCACTGATATTTAGAAAGTAATTCGGCTTTGGTATAACCATTTCCTCAAAAAAGATATCCGACATGTTACTGTCGTAATGCTGGCCGGTGTGTACGATAATTTCCTCAATCCTATTTTCCTGTAACACCCGCGACACGGTGGCCGCTTTTATAAACTGAGGTCGCGCCCCAATAACGGTTAGTATCTTCATAGCTTCTTGTACTCGCAAAGATTAAACAATAGGCTGCATCAAACAATAGCCCGATAGGCTTGCGCTACAGCGTTTACGATGTAGTTAATTTTTTCCGCATCAAGTTCCGGATAAATGGGCAGCGAAATCTCGCGCGAATAAGAATTGTAGGCAGCCGGGTATTCGGCTATGCGATAGCCGCGGTCGCGAAAGAGGGTGAGCATGGGCAACGGTTGAAAATGAACGTTGACGGATACGCCTGTGGCTGTAATCCGTTCAATCATTTTGTCGCGTTGCGCCTCGGTAATTCCGTTTATCCGAAGCGCATACAGGTGGCAGGAAGAAGTTTTATCCGCAGTATCCTGTGGCGGAAGTTGCGCCCAGGCAAACGCAGCGAATTGTTTGGTGTAAGTATTAAAAACCCGTTGACGTTCGGGTAAAATATGCGATCCGTATTTGCGAAGTTGCACCAGGCCGATGGCCGCGCAGATGTCGGGCATATTCATTTTAAAGCCCGGATACACAATATCGTACTTCCAACCCGCCCCGTTGGTTTTTGAAAGTGCATCTTTCGTTTGGCCATTCAGCGACCAGAGTTTTAATGTTCGATAAACTTCCGCATGATCAAAAGCCGGTTGCGGAAGGTTAATACAAATTGCACCACCCTCGGCCGTAGTTACGTTCTTTACGGCATGAAATGAAAAGACCACAAAATCGCCCCACTGCCCCACCGGCTTTTGTTTGTATGTGGCTCCAATAGAATGGGCCGCATCCGACAGGATTAAAATTCTGCTGAGTTTCTTTTGATTTTCAGACGTTGCCTGAAACTTACTTTTAACCTCCGGTTCGTTCACCAACTGATCAATACTTTCATAGTCGCACGGCCAGCCGGCTATATCAACCGGAATGATGGCTTTTGTTTTGGATGTAATCTTCTTGCGCACTTCAGTCACATCCATATTGAAATCTTCCTTCACATCCACCATTACGGGTGTTGCGCCCGCGTGCATCACCACCAAGGCTGTAGCAGCATACGTGTAAGCCGGAATAATCACTTCATCACCGGGGCCAATGCCATACCAATGCAGCATGAGCAACAATCCGGAAGTAGCCGAGTTACAACACGCAGCATGACCGATACCGATTTTTTCGGCCACCAGTTTTTCGAGTGCCAGCACCCGCGGCCCGGAAGTAATCCAGCCACTATCAAGTGTTTCCAGCACTTCGCGTCTTATATCATCGTCTATAAAGGGAGGGGAGAAACGGATTTTCATCTAAAAAAGTTGGGGCAAAAATAAGAAATCAATTCAATTGCTTCTCCATGCTGGTTGAGGGGCCGTCAACTTTGGTGTCTTCCAGCCATTGCGCAGGTACGACCGAATGGCTTGTTCATTGTTCGTTCGCACTGTCAACTTCATCTTTTGATAATGCATGGCTGCCGACACCTTCTCAAACTCTTGCAGAAGACGCGAACCGTATCCTTTACCCTGCACCCGTGGGTCAACACCGATCACAACCAATCCGGTGTGGGGTTCGTTCACTTCTGTTGAGTGTACCCGTGAAACTTTCTCTTTAATTCCCACTAATTTTTTTAACGCGCTTATGCACGTTTTTAATGGCTAGCCAGTACTTTGAAAAAAAATTCGGGGTGAACAAAAAGCCAAGGCCTCTTCAAAAATGTTTTTACTGCCAGGTTATAACTATGCTGAATCATGCTGCTGGCCGATCCGGCACGACCGGAAGCATCAAATCTCAACCCGCCACAATACCCTACACATTGACTGTCTTCTTCCAATAAAAAAATAAAAGCCCGGTCATCTACCAGGTACCACTCTAACATTTTTTCCACATACGCCTGCCCCATAGCAGATGACAATGCTTTTGAAAACGCCTGGCGATGACACGCGGCCAGTCGCGGAAGATCATTGGCCGTAGCCTGAACAATTCGGATCATGATGCGTTACGCTTCAAGGTTTTGTAAAAAATTTCTCATGGATACACTGGCGATTAAAGTTTTCCTTTACATATCGCTGACCTTGCTCACCCAGGGTAATGGCCAGGGAAGGATTCAAACTTAATACTTTAATCCTGTCTGCCAATTCCACAGCATTGTCAGGTTCGAAATATAATCCGGCTTTTCCCTCTTCAATAAACAATTCGCGCGCCTCTCCATCCACACCCAGTATGATAGGTTTGCCCATGGCCAAGGGCTCAAATAATTTAGAAGGGATTGCGCCTTTAAACAAATCAAGTTTCTTCAGCGGAACAATGTAGGCGTTACACGCCTTAATCAACGATGGAATTTTCGACTTTTGAAGGTTGGGTTGAAAGATCACATTCGTCAACGATTTCTCTGTTGCTACCCGAACAAGGTTTTCTTTTTCGGGACCATCACCAACAATCAAAAATTTTACGGGCGCATCGCGCATCAATTCTGCCGCATTTAAAATTACTTCCAATCCTTGAGCGTGACCTATGATGCCCGCATAGAGAAGTATGAAATCAGTGTCCGGAATGTTTAGAGTTTTCCGCCACAAAAAAATCTTCATGATGTCCTTCAAAAAAATCTAAGTCAACTCCATTGGGAAACCACACTACTTTTTGGATGGAAACCGTTGACTGATGCTGCTAACGATGCCTTTGGTTTGCCCCGAGATCAAATAGGAGTTTCTGTATATCCATTTTTCTAACGCATACGCCAGCGAAATCAGACCCTGGTTTGAAATAATCTGAAGTTTTTCGGCAGACTCCGGCCAAAGATCAGACACATTGAAAATCAATCGCGAACCTTTTATCCACGAAATAAAAACGGCTGTCAGTCCTAAAAACAATGGTGGCGATTCGCAGATGATGTAATCCGCCCTGGGCATTACTAACAACTTGAAAAATGAAGTAGCAACAAATGAAAAATAGTTCAGTAGTCGCGCCAGCACACTTCGTGAGCGGCTCACAAAAATCCATGTTCGGTAAACGGGTACACCATCCAAATTTTCCTGCACAGCATACTTACCCCTGTACGGTGGGTAAATTTCATTTTTAGGATAGTTCGGCAGCGCGGTAACAACCCTTACCGATTCTCCATGCCGCACTAAAAATTTTGAAAGACTATGCAACCTGTTTTGAGGCGCCCCGGTTTCGGGTGGATAATATTGTGTTAAGATGATAAATGTTTTCACCGGTTGAATCAGGAAGTTCGTTTCACATGAGAAATCACAGCCGGAAATTTACCGCTGGGATTTCGCACAAGGGCATCTACTTGGTTTATATGCAGCCGAATATCACCCAATTGCGAAATCATTCTTTTGGTTATGGTGGCAGCCTCTTCGGAAGTCCACCTTCCATTCGTCACCACTTTTATCTCAAATTCATCAAGCGTATGCTGAATAATCTGTGCTTCGATAAGATTAGGCAGGTTAATAAAGATACCATGAAAGCGAACCATCTCACGGCCATCTTTTCCTACTACGGTATCTTCAATGCGCCCAATAATTTCTTTGATCACCGGCATTGCGCGGCCGCACGTACAAGGCTTATCGCCCAGACGCATGAGATCACCAATGCGATAACGGATAAGTGGCTGGTCGTAATTAACAAAACCGGTGCAGACTACCTCTCCCACTTCACCGGGTTTCACCGGATTACCAGAGTCATCAAGTAACTCAACTAATCCCAGGTCGGGGCTTATGTGGAGGCTGCCCTGTTCACATTCTGAAACCAGGCCGCAGGCTTCCAGGCCGCTCCAACTATCAAACGATTTGCATTGGTAAACCCGCTTAAAAGTTTCACGCATGGCATCGGTCAGCTTCTCGCTGGAGGTAATCACCGCTTTGAGAGGAGGCACTTCTAAATTCTTTTCTTCCAGGAAGCGAGCTAAGAAAAAGTTACTCATGGCATAGCCAGTCATGTACTGAACCCGATGCCGGACTATCCCTTCCAGGTAATTGCGGGCATGCTCGGCCGAGATATGATAAGCCGAAAAGTAAACTTGCTTCTCTATAAAATTGTACCGGTAAAAAGGTGCTTGTGCATAACCATCAGGCACAACTCTTCGCCCTCCAATGGTACCCCGAGGTGTAAACCGATCCACTCCGGCCCAATGGCGAATGCGCGCTTCAAAACCAGCACTCCATCGTTGATGCATTGGGTAAGAAAACAATATTTGTGTGGGCGTGCCCGTGCTTCCGCTGCTCGGAAAAAACTCACCACCTTTTTCACGCACGTGCGAAAGCAATGTACTAGTTCCAAACTTCCGCAGGTCATTTTTCTCAAGAAAGGGAAGTTTGGAAATATCAGAAAGCGAAAATTTGGCTAATGCACTACGTGATATACCAAGCTGCTTAAAGGATTCCTTATAAAAAGGTACTGTATCAACAGCATGAAGCAGTAGTTTCTGAAGTTGTACCGTAGTGTAATCGCACCACTGTTCGCCCGTAAAATTTTCGCGGTCCTTAAATTCCTTAAGCGCCAGACTGAATTCGCCACCAAATCTCCGCTGCTTCCAAGTGTATCCAAATACAGAAATAGCAAGATTTTGAGCACCAACAGGAAGATAATTATATAGTTTATTATACACACCCATTATACTGTTCGTCTCGTCATTATGCCATCCAATACATCAAACCATTTTAAACTCACGTTTTCCCAATCAAAGTCTTCCACCTCTTTACGCGCATTCAAGCTTATTGACTTTGCATGGTCTGGATTTTGTAACACGTGCCGAATAGCGTTCGTCATTGCTTCAACATTATTTGATTCTACCAAAATTCCGGTTTTATTATTTTCGATCAAATATGGAACGCCACCCACCGCGGTTGATACCACGGGGCAAGCCCAGTGCCATTGCTTCAATAACACTAACCGGCATATTGTCGATGGTAGTGGTATTTATAAAAAATATCATACTCTTGCGAGAGTTTGATCCACTCTTCTTTCATCAATCTTCCCGTTAATGTAATCTGGCTGGAAAGATTCAATTCCTGTATTCGGTTTTCAACCAGACTTCGTGTTCCATCGGTATCTGCTCCCACCATACACAATTGCGCACGACCATCATTCAGTTGAGCCATCACGTTTACAGCCATTACAGGATTATATATTTTATGAAACGCACGTACCCACAAAATCCGAGGTTGAATAAACTCACGCTGTTTAAATGGATACTTTTTTAATTCAACAAAATTAGGGATATACTTTACCGCGTACGAGGCCTTCTTCAAGTGAAATTCTAAAAATCTGGAAGGAACTACATTGAGGTAACTACGGGTGAACATGAAATTACATTCTTCTTTGCTCTTCGCCAAGCGGTTTACAAAATCACCACCATGAACAAAAGGAACGAACGGTATTTTTAAAAGGTAACAAATCCTGCACACCAGATATGCGAACCAAAATGCCTGGGTGCTGAAGGTGTCAATCAAAACCAACTTACACCGTTTCCTGTACAGCCAAACAGAAAAAAGCATATGAAGAAGTCGTAATGGCTTGAATTGAACAGATGAAACTGCTTTTAACCTCATATCGTTCGGCTAGTCTGGGTGTTAACATTTCGATAACACCAATACTACCACCATGAACAGAAAGAATATTTCCAATATATAAGAGCATATGCTACGACAAGCTAAACATTGGGATTAACGACCGCTTGATGTTTTACACGGGCGAAACTACGGGTTGAACTCTTGTCATTACCCATCTGCGTTATCAACTGAATAAAAACAAATCCATACATAAACATGGGTGCCGCTATTCGTGTTGCCGAATGGAGCATAAATGAAAAACAAAATAGAATACCGGCAACCAAAAATATCCTGTTCAATAGAATAACTTCCCTGACAAAGCGCAGCACAGGCAAAAAGATTAGAATAAGTAGAGAAATCACCCCGGCTAATCCATGTTCAGCAAGCATGCGGGTAAATTCAACGTGGGCAATAATCTCATATCCTTCTTCAGCTCGTGCTGCCTTACCATACCGACACCAACCCCAAGAACCCAGTTTTCTTTAAAGATGTCCCAATCAAGTTCAATTATTTTGCTACGGCCCGATGTATATGTTTCGGCTGTTAATTGACGCCCTTCTCGAATACCTGCATACCGGTTGAACAAGGCATTTTCTGTTAAATCATTGGTGTATTGGAATAGGTTGTATACAACAAAAATTCCTGCAGCTACAAAAAGAATTACCCGAACCCTTAAACCCACCGATACTTTGCTGCTGAATAAAATGAGCAGGTAAACCAAGGCTAAAACTACAAAGGCAGTTACAATTCCTCCTCGTGAAAAGGTAAGTAGCCCACGAAATAAAAATAATCCACCAATAATAAGCCCCACCCATGACCATTTAAAAAGCCGAAGCTTCAAAAGCAGCCCGAGTCCTATTATTATTATTCCCAAACCTAATATGGATGAAATTTGATTGGGCCCGTAAATGCTGGTTTGAAAATTACTTCCGTAGCCAAAGTCAATCTCTGCCAAGTCTGGAGTTTTCACAATTAATATGGTTACCAGAGCTATTATGGGATACAGAAGCCATCGCAAGACTCCAACAAAATGATTGATGGGAATCTTCCTTTTATAAAGGAAAAGCGAAGATACTGTAAGGCATAAAGGGCCGGACAGATTTGCCGAAATAAGCTGCCGGGTTTCTTCAAGAGTTCCGCCATTGGACAGAAGTGCCGCAGGAAGGAGTAACAGAAAATACAATAAGATACCCGGATGAATTCGCATCCCACTTCGAATCCACATAATTAAAAGAATCAATGCCACCGCATACTTAACAAACTCGTGCGGTAACCCGGACCTCGATAATCGGAGTACCAGTTCCAAGCCACACAGGTAGGCTGCTGCCAATAGTCCGCGGTTCATACCGGTCACAGAATCCGTCAAAGCCCAATAGATTCCAAGTAAAAAAGCAGATAATCCTATAAGAAATGTAAGGCTGGGCATAAAAGCAAACACTAAACCTAAGCCAATGTGCAAGCCGGCCAGGATTTCAGGATATCGCCTACGGTATGTAATAGAGTTAGTCAAGCGCCAATTTTAACTTTATCTGGTCAGCGTATCTTTCATAAGTAAATAACCCGGCCAACTCAGATGCCCTTTGGGCAATGGATGTTAACATCGCTGGCTCTGGTAAAGTGTTTAACAATTCTGCAATGGCTGTTGCCGAAACTTGCCTGATCAAAAAACCATTCTTTCCGTGTTGAATATATTCACCAATAGAACTGATATCGGAACAAATCGGAATACAACCGAACGATGCTCCTTCAGCAATCACCTTGGGAAAACCTTCAGCTTTTGATGGAAGAATGAGAATATGAGCCTGTCTGTACAATTCATTTAATTTTTCACGCTGAAGCGCACCCCAAAATTGAACGGGTAAAGCATGTTGATTCACATATTCCCTGGCTTCGGCCATTGATTCTCCCGGACCAACCACGTTCAATGATAAAGCATTGGAGTTGAGAAGGCGAAAAGCTTCCAACAGCTCAAAAATTCCCTTCTTCTCTTCTACCCTGCCCACAAACAAAACCGAGAGCTTACCTGAAAAATCTTTTTGCGCAGCCAGTAACCTGCTTTGCGCCAACTCATGGTTTGAAAAACATGGATTCTCAATTGTACAAATATTAATTGGATCAGTCTCAACCCGGCCATTCACAGCTACAAAATCAAGACACCTGCGCAAAAGGTAACGCTGAATGGCATACGCTTTCGGAAGTACCGGCTGCCGCCAATTGCCAGCATATTTATGCCAGTATTTCTTTCGGTAAAAGCGCCCAGTTAAAATGGTTAGCAATGCAGGCACGGAAGGGCCACGGGTATGAATAACATCGTGGTGTTTTAACTCTTTAATAATGAGGAGCCATATCAGGGGTATATACGGTATAATCTTAAATTTCTTCCAAAATGATTTACCACCTGTAGCCTTTGGAAATTGTATGAGTTTAATGTTTGGCCTATTGGGTAACCGTCCCATTCCATTATTCTCATCATAGGGGTACCCAATCCAGGTTACGGTGGAAAAAACATCGGCCATAAACTCCATTTCACGAAGAGTCGGCTCAAACACAGCAATCTCTTCACCCTTTTTTACCATAGCTGTGTCGGACACAATCAGTAAAGACTTCTTTCGTAGATTCTCAGCCATTGGTTAAAATATTCCTCAATACTATTATTCGCATTAAACACAGTATTCAACACTGTGTAATCAATTTCCTGATGCCTCAAGTCCAATACTTTTTCACTCCATGCCAGTTCATCATGGTTCGTCATAAAGAACATAGGCAACGAGGTATACAACTTTTCAGCAACCTCCCCGGTACGGTAAGCGACAAAAGGAAGGGATTGAGCCAGGTACTCCAATAAAACCAGAGGACCTGATTCTTTTTTAGAGAAATGCAGTCCTAATGCATAGTTACACAAAACATCTTGCACTGAATCAACATTTGTAATAAACCTGACACGATCTTGAATACCGTAGGTCTTCAATTGAGTCAAAATCTCCTTATAATACCTCTTGTCCATTATTTTACCGATCACATCGATCACTACACTTGAATCCTTTCTGTTGATTTCAAGCGCTAATGGAATGATAAACTCAATATACTTCTCAGGTTTGATGTTGGACACCAGTACGAGCTTGTTTGAATTGTGCTTACCCGTCTTTACATTTTTTGGGATAATAATATTCGATACATTAAAAACCCGGTCTGGTGAGAGTTGGAGAAAATCTGTTGCCCATTTACTACCAATCTGATTCACACTTACATAAATTTTCCTCTTAAGCAGTATCCGAAATATTACCTTTGATTTCCAGTTTTCCGGAAATGTGTTAAAGTGGTCATGTAATATTAACTTCTTTTTCGTAAAGAGGCTCGCCAGAAAAACGTATCTGTACACATGGCGCATATGCACATGCACGACATTATACTCCTTCATAATATGAACCAACTTACGCATGGTTCCTATACTCCATTTACTCTTTCGGTTAAGGTATTTCTGCCTGATGGATGGATGGAGGAACTCGTTCAACGGTCCAGGCGTGAGTACCTCCAGCACGCTTACCTGATACCCTTTTGAAGCGAACAGATTCGCTGTTGTCAGGCACATTCGTTCTGCTCCGCCAGGTGCCAGGGTATCAATTATATGAAGAATTTTCAATCCTCAGTATGATTTGTTGCAACCGGCAATGGATCACTTTCCTTTACACCAATTAAATAACTTGGATACTCCAAATCATCCGGCTGTAAAAGTATATGACAACGCCCTCGATGTGACAACATAGAACCATGTGTAATTTCGGATCCATTCACCAGAAAAAAAGCTTTATAACCTGTTTTTTTAGTCCATTCAAGAACATTGTCCATAAATTTTTCGCTTACATGCATTTCAATAATAAATCTGGTTTTACGCAGTTTAGCTAAACTATACGCTCCATTTAAAACTAATATCTCAGCGCCCTCTACATCAATTTTAACCAGATCAGGTATAAGATCATAATACTTTACCAAATAATCCAAGGTTACTGTATTTACATGATAAAACTATTGACCATTTTTGCTGTTTCGGCATGACTTCCAAACATACTTCCAGCAGAACCTACACCAAGTGTATAAAACTTAACTTGTTCTTCATTCTTTTCTCCAACAAACCCTGTGAAAAAACTACAATTAGAAGCTAAGTTGTTAAGAATTAAATTTGTACTGGCATATACAAGAGCATCCGGATTAGGGTCAACCAAAATTATACGCTTCAAATTACCTAAGACTCCTCCCACCAAAGCTGTTTGACCGATATTTGCACCGATATCAAAAAGACATGTTGAGTTTTTTGCCAAAAATAAAACCATGCATCATCATAGTCCTCCTTTCTCAGTGTCCCTTTTATAACCCGTAATGACTTCCCCAGCAAATGACCATGAACAATTTTCTGCTTGGCAGGAAAGTATTTTGCCCTAATACCTGAGAATAATTTTTTAATATTCATGTAACTATAATTTATTCTTAATGAAGCAACTAGATTTGAGTCGATAATATCGAATCGTAAAATTATACTTTTTTGGAATTCTAATAGGATGTTTCATTGATACCTATTTAAAATTCTTTCTCAAATGACCACATCTGCATTCCTGTGAATCACTTCAGATTGAAACACCGTCCTTGTTAAAAAAATAACGTTTATACATAAAAATCTATCATTAAAGGTTAGAAAATCTTTGGCCCCTCTTCAATCATCTTAGATGCCTTGCGCCAGGATTGAAATACCTGAAAAAGTATTAACGGAAAGATAAGGGTAGATAAAAAAAACTTGCCAGCAAAAGCAAAAACAGGCCTTCGCTTGAAGCGAAACGGGATTATAGATGGGGGTACTTTCACTAATAAATCCAAGATCGAAAGTTTATTTCCAAAATATCTTCTTGTTAAATACAACACACTCGGAATAGGGCGGGGACCAAACCAATTGGTGGGTCTGAACCCATCCCAACTTCCCATTTGTCGTAATCCTCCAACGGGCGCCTTAACATCCAGCGCATACGCTTTAGGATTCGAAATACTTTTAACTCCAGCCAGATAAGCACGCAAACCAAACTCACCATCACCCATTCTCATACGTTCAAACTGCAAATCAAAAAGACCAACACGCTCAAAAACAGATCGATTAACCAGAGCATTGCCTGAGGCAAACTGCTCCGCCCACCGGTAGTTCGACCTGTGTACAGGCATCGTTGTTCCCTCCGGAAAAAAGATTCCTGCAGATATTTCGACCCCAAAATGAAATACACAAGCAAGATGATGAAGCAACCAATCCTCTTTCACACGCACATCATCCTCTGAAAACGCAATCCAGGCTGCCCGGCTTTCGACAACTCCCCTGTTTCGTGCCTTCCACAAACCGGGTTCGTCTTGGCGAATAACTTTTAATTTCAGTTTGAAATCAAGGTAAAAATCAGGCCGATATGGAGAAGATTGGTCAATTACAATGACTTCAAAATTTTGATTGGGTTTGCAAATTTCAAGATCATGCAAAAATATTTCGCAGATGTTCGTACCGGTTCAAGGTTGGAATAATAACAGAGACCAATGGCAAGGTTTCAAGATTTTCACGAACCACATGCGAATACACCTGAGCATAAAGTGCCAACCGCTTCACCCTCCGTGCCTGCATAAAACCACGAAACTCCTGAACTGGATTGTGAAATGTAAAACACCGTAACACAAACACATACCACGACCACCAGGCATGATAATGCCTGCGCAAAAACCTGTACTCATCAGCAATCGGAATAGTACCGTCTGTAAGGATCAAGGATAAATTCTTATCTGCGGAAATAAATCCTTTTAATAATAATTGATATGCCGCATCGCGCAGCATCGATTCTCGCTGTCTATAGCCGTAGTCAAGATCAATCTTGCTACAGTCTTCCACTGTAAGCTTCTGAACATCCACCCAATAACAACTTCCCTCAAAAGCCGGCAACAAAAAATACCAGCCCGGCTGAACGTACTTGATAAATGAAAAGATTTGTTTACTCAGCTTCATCACCACATCGCGGCACCTTCCACAGATTGCTGCACATTTGTTGTTTTTTCGAAACCATAAAGCTGTAACAATTCATTTGCAACAACTTCGACATCATGATAAAGGGCTACATAGGTATGGGATTCTTTGCCTAGTTTTGTTCGCAGGTTTACATCCATCACCAATTGTTCAATTGCTTGGTCAAGATTATTCGGATCTCCATGAACAATAGGCAGATCTGGCCGATACTTGCGATACATTGGATTAATGTTACAGATTACCGGCTTTCCCAATGCCATTAACTCAACAGAAACCTTACCATGCCAACCATACAAAACCTGATCAATACCAATATCGCTGGTTTCATAAAGCTCTTTGATTTTATGGTGTGGAAGTTTTTCTGCCAGCACAAGTTCAATTGGGAGTCCCTTTTCTTGCAATCGCTTAACTGATGCTTCAATAAAATCAGTTCCTTTCTTCCTTCTACTGGAAGGCGCGTGAACAATCCGAATGATTCCGTCTTGCTCAGACAACGGCTTACGGGTAACAGACCAATAAGTCAAATCAATTACCTGAGGCGAAAGCTTTGCCTGCGGAACGACCTCAAAAAGATCGGGCTCCGATACAAGCACCAGATTTGCATAGCGTAACCACTTCTTCAATTTTTTTTGTTGATCTGGTCTGCTTAGCGGTGGCTTCTCCAATTCCACTCCTCTATTTTTTTCACGTAGATAATCAAAATATTTTATATCTACTACATCTAACCCTCTGAAATGAACTACAATTTTCTTTCCGAATAACTTTAAAATCGGAAGATCAAGCAAATGGAAACGCCACCAGCTCCATAAACTTACTCCCCAAGAAAAAATGAAAAACATCATAGTGTTTAAGCGCCCAGATAAAAAAAAAGAAAGCGATCCAGGTTAGCCTTGAATCCTTTGCCTGCCAGCATAACGTCATTCTGATAACCCCTGAAATCGTCATTGTAGGCAGCAGATGATGCCTGCATCCACCGCTTTCGAAACGTCTCGGCAAGTAATTGCATTTGTCCGCCAATTTCATAGCCAGCAATTAAAATACGGGCATCCCCTCTCTGCTCGGTATCTCTCTGGATTTTAGTCATACTTAAAATTTATTCAATCTTTTCAGATTTTATTCCAATATATTTTTCTACCATCATCAATACCCATTTATTCTCATCAAAATTTTGGCAAGCATGTTGTCTGGACGCAAGAGCCATCTTATTTCGCTCTGTAGAATTATCAAGCAAGTAAATAACTTTCTCCGCCATTCCCTGCACATCACCCACCGGTAAAATAAATCCGTTGGCGCCCGGTATCAACGCCTCCTCCATACCTTCGCATGCAAACGCCAGTACTGGCAATCCGCACGCGATTGCTTCCACTACACTATTGGCAAGGCCTTCTGCAACACTTGTCGATAAATACAAATCAGCTTTTGTGAGCCACAACACCAATTGATCAGCATTTACCTTACCCACAAAACGTATGCGATCTTCAATTCCCAGAATATGAGCCGTGTAAAGCAACCCTTCTTTATCCGGACCATCGCCAATCCAAACCAATTCAACATCTTTTTTCTCCTGCGTAAGAAGTTTCAAAACCTGCAATTGGTAATACAGGCCTTTTCTCCACATCAAACTTCCTACGGAGATGATGGTGAATTTATTTCTAGCTTCCGCCTCCGGAGCTTCTTTGAATTTTTGCAAATCGATACCATTGTAATTTACAATGAGCTTTTCAGCAGGAGCCCCCAGCCTTTCGCAGGCTGATGCAATATCGTGCGATACGCAATGAATGTAATCGGCCAACTGAATTGCCCTATCAATGGTATGTCGATATCCGGGCCGTGTAATTGGATAAACCGTAACCTGGCTGCCGCGCGCACTGGCCACAATAGGCACACTGAAAAAAGAGCGCAACCATGCAAACTCCACCACAGATGAGAGCCACTGAATATGAATTACATCGGGGGAGGCAATTCGGGCAAGCGGATAATACTTTACTGCCCATCGTAATCGCTGGGTAAATGGTAGCTCAGGGCGAGATTTTAACAGCTTAAAAAACAAAAACGGGTTACGCATTACAGTTAAGCCTGCCGAAACCAGGCTCAGGGTATCACTGGCTTTTCTTACACGGATAACCGTAATACCTTTTAAATCAACCTGCTGATCGCTATCTGCAACTACAAGGAGTTGAATACCTTGATCCTTTAAAGCCCTCAACCTTCGTAGTATAAACGATGGGATGGGATTGCCAATACCGATGATTAAAATCGTCATCACAAGATTATGCGCTACTTCCTGGTAAAAATAGCTACAATTGTTCCGCTATACCACTTAGACGGATTTCGACTCAATACACCGTTAAGTCTGATCGACACCCAGCGAACAGGTCTATAGATTATGCGCTGCCACAAAGCCAGGTGTTGGTGCACACGGTACGCAAACCCTCCGTAATACGAAAGATACTTAACTTCAAGCCCATTTCGTTTAGCAAAATCACTAAACAAAGTAAGGTGCATACATTCTAAATTATGTGCTTTCAGGTTTTTATAGTCTACTAAGTAGCCATACCACTTCCGAAAGTACCGCTTGTTTGGAATCATTACCATCATGGCTCCTCCTTTTTTCAGATAGGCCGCATGCTTGTCAAGTACCTCATCGTAGTTGGTAAAGTGCTCAATAAAGCCGTTAGAAAAAACGAGATCGTATTGTTGCACTGGCGCATGCTTTAAAAAAATCGGTGCAGATATAATCAAAATTATCGACCCCCATTGACAGCATGGTGCGATTGAATTTTTCAACATCCGGATTAAAATCAATACCTGTCGCTTTCAATTGATATTGCGAAGCCAGATACGCCAGATAGCGGCCAGGGAAGGCAC
>LNFR01000036.1 GCA_001567185.1 Bacteroidetes bacterium OLB12 | reverse complement strand
AAGAATTGGTGTTGGTAGGTTATTTCACAAGCGGAAGCCCGGAGCCACAAAAGCACTGCAATACAACCCTGTGCCCGGCCCCTTTAAAGGCTGCGTACCTTTTGCAGAAGTAGGAAAGGCATGGGCGACATAAGAAGTTTGTGGTAGCGAAATTTTTGGATTGAGATGTGAAGAGGCTCTGGATATTGATTTTACTTTTTTCGAACTGTAACCACGAAGTTGAAATTAATACTTGCGAGGATACATTCATTTTGAATGAGCCCCCTTGCCAAACTTTTATTGAAGTAGTTCCTCCTTGTATTATTCAAGAGGTAATCAAAAAAGCAGATGGACATGAAGTGTCCAGGTATATTTACCATTATGACGGGGTAAATTATAACAGGATTGATATTTATAATAAGGGAGTTTGGGAAGATGAGTATCCGGAAGAACCAACCGAGATAGCCACGCTTGTTTATGACGATGGCCGGATTAAAGAAGTAACAATTCAATCTACGGATGCTCCTAATAGTTCCAGGAAATCCTACTTTGAATATTCAAATGAAAAGGTAACAATCACATTTGAAATAATTGAGAACAATGTAGTTAAATACACCGCAACCTATGATCAACTATTTCTGATTAACCCCAAAGATTCAACTTATGTGAATGAATCTGAGAATTTTGATATCTTAAGAGAATACAAAGCAGGCAATAACACACGGTTTGCAGTGGAGGCTGATTCAGGAAAATGCATCATCAATAACCAAAGGTGGAGTTTTACTGTTAAAACAAGTTTTGACCTGTACCCGAATGTTTTTCGGGATTATGCTGTCCGCTTTCCCATGGGTTTAGAAGCAGGATATGCAAGTCAATTCTGGTTTGGTAACAACAAGAATAATATTGTTGCCACGGTTGATCTTCCAGGAGGCAAAAACAAAAAGATTTATTGTTACACTTTTTTGCAAAGCGGCACCCAAATTTGGATTAAAGAATATGAATTTACCGCTGCGTATGCCAATCACTACATTTACAAATATTCATGTGAGTAACGTTCGTGGAAATTCATTTTTTTCGATTGGATTTCTCTCCTTTATGTACCACCTCCAAAAGTTTCGCTACCTCCTCATCACCTTCCAGATTTTTCATCTGAATTAAAATCCAGGATGTACGCCTGGCCACATAAGGCGAGGCTGGTTCGGCTTTGTATTTTTTGGGATTGGGAAGTACAGCCGCAATGCGTGCAGCTTCAGTACGCGTAAGTTTACTGGCTGGTTTCTTGAAATATTTTTGTGCGGCTGCTTCCACACCAAAAATACCGGTGCCCATTTCAGATACATTCAAATACATTTCCAGAATACGTTCTTTGCTCCAGAGTAATTCAATCATAAAGGTGAAATACACCTCTAACCCTTTTCGAAACCAGCTTCGGCCTTGCCATAAAAAAACATTTTTTGCTACCTGCTGACTGATGGTGGAAGCCCCACGCATACGCTTGCTTTTCTTATTGTTCTCCAAAGCTTTCTTAATGCTTTTCAAGTCGAACCCATTATGATCTGGAAACAACTGATCTTCCGAAGCCATAACAGCCAGCCGGATGTTGGGCGACATAGCTTTGAAGTCAACATAGTCACGTTTTAAACCATAACCTTCTGTCCAACTGGCGAGTTGAGTGATTGTGAGGGGAGGATTAACCCAACGTAATAAGATAATGTAAGCCAGGTGGAGTACAAAAAACCAAAGGGCAATCCGCTTGATTTTTTTCCAGAGCCAACTTAAAAGATTATTTTTAGACATCGGTTTTTTGTAAACAGAACCTTTCAAAAATACACTTAATGAAATTGTTATGCTGGATTTATTCCGGCATCTCCTATTTTTGAAAGACTTCCATCAAATTAAGCAACATGGCCCGAGTTGAATTACCCCTTCCGGATAAATTTATTTTTGAGACACAGTTAACCGTTCGGGTGTCCGACCTTAACTACGGAAACCATGTTGGCAACGACCGCATGCTTACGCTGATGCAGGAAGCGCGGGTATTGTTCTACCAAAGCCTCGGCTTTAAAAATGAAATAAGTTTTGACGGCAACGTTGGCCAGGTAATTGCCGATGCGGTTGTTGTATATAAATCCGAATCGTTTTTAGGCGATGTTTTGAAAATTGAAATCGCCATAGCCGATTGGACCAAGTACGGGTTTGATATGTATTACCGGATTACCAATCAACACAATAACGAAGTGGCCCGTGGCAAAACAGGATCGTGTGTTTTGATTTTGATAAAAGAAAAGTTGCTTCGGTTCCGGAAAGTTTATTGAAGAAGTTAAATATGTAATACGTGCGTACCCGGGTACGTAGCATTTTATCAAAAAGTATGATCCTGAATTTACTTCAATGATTTCAGAAACTCAAGGCTTTGCGGAATCTGCTGCACCGATCGCGAAGATTCATCTTCAATAAAGAAGTGTTTCACTCCGTATTTTTTTGCTGCTTTCATTATAGCTGCAATACCTACATCGCCCGCACCGAGTACAACATTGGTTTCTACATCGGCATGGCCGTTTTGATTGCCTTCAGTACCTGGCTTGCGATCTTTCAAATGCATGAGTGGAAACCGGTTTTTATATTTTTTTAAAATCTTTACCGGATCTTGCCCCGGGTGTTTGATCCAGAACACATCCATCTCAAAGTTTACATACGTAGGATCAAGTTTGGCCATCATCAAATCGAATAAGGTGCCTTTTTCGTGAGGCCGGAATTCATACCCGTGTGGATGATAGCAAAATGAGATTCCTTGTTCGGCCAGAATTTTTCCTGCTGTATTAAATACCCGAATGGCATTTTCAGTATCAGCCAACGTGAAATTATCGCCATGGTGTGGAATCCAGTAACAAACCACATACGTAACACCAAATGCTTTGGCCCGCTGTGCTACAGCCATAGGCTCTTTTTCCAATTGAGCAAAATCGGCACCTATCGCAATCAGTTTCAGTCCGGTATTCTTACTAAGTGTATTAAATTCTTCAACAGACATACCGTAGGTATCGCCACCTTCAATTTCGGTAATACCCCAACTCTTAATCTGTTTTAATGTTCCGGGTACATCTTTCGGGATTTCATTCCGAAGGCTATATAGTTGTAATCCGATTTCCTGTGCGGAACAGAGCGTAGTGGTTAGCGCAACCAGCATTAACCACCTTAAAGGCAAAAGGCTTTTCATAGAATTAAATCTACAAAAAGCCTTTGGTATGGTAAAGAAGTTTTTGTTAAGGTTTAACCAACACCGGCATGCTGGAAACAATCATAATCAGGTCGCCATCGTTTACTTCCTTTTTCTCATCGGCCACAACCAGAAAACTTTCATAAACGGTGTTAAGATCATCTCCGGAAACATGATAACCCAGCAACTCCAGCCGATGCTTTAACGCGGCCCTGCCGCTGCGCGCGGTGAGCACGATAGAAGAGGAAGGAACCCCTACATCAGCAGGATTGATGATTTCATAATTCTCTGCGTGTTTCAAAAATCCGTCCTGGTGAATACCTGAAGAATGAGCAAACGCATTTTTACCCACAATGGCTTTGTTGGCTTGAACGGGCATGCGCATCATGCTGGAAACCAACTGGCTGAGCGCATAAATCTTTTGCGATTTAATGTTGGTGTATAAATCAAGGTCTTTGTGTGTTTGCAAAATCATGGCTACTTCTTCCAACGAAGTGTTGCCGGCCCGCTCGCCAATTCCATTAATAGTTACTTCGGCTTGCCGTGCTCCATGCAGTAAGCCGGCAATCGTGTTGGCGGTGGCCAACCCCAAATCGTTGTGGCAATGCACGGAGATAATTGCCTTCTCAATATTTTTTACATTTTCTACCAGGTACTGAATGCGTTTACCATACAAGTGAGGTAAACAATAACCGGTTGTATCCGGAATGTTTACTACATCTGCTCCGGCAGCAATTACAGCTTCGATAAGTTGCGCCAGAAAGGCAAGGTCGGCACGCCCGGCATCCTCTGCATAAAACTCTACTTCGTAACCTTTTGCCTTGGCATATTTGGTTGCCCAAACGCCTTGTTCAAGAATTTGCTCGCGGGTGCTACGGAATTTATGTTTGATGTGCACATCGCTGGAACCAATGCCCGTATGGATTCTGCCGCGTTTCGCATAACGCAAGGCTTCTGCGGCCACGTCAATATCTTCTTTTTTAGAACGGGTAAGTCCGCAAACTACCGGTTCACTTACTGCTTTTGAAATTTCAACAACCGACAGAAAGTCTCCGGGGCTGGAAATCGGAAAGCCCGCTTCAATTACATCTACACCCAAAGCTTCCAGTTCGCGCGCAATGATAATTTTCTCTTCAGTCTTTAACTGACAGCCGGGTACCTGTTCGCCATCGCGAAGGGTTGTGTCGAAGATTTGAATTTTTTTGCTCATAAATCAGAATTTACCAGATAGAATCTAAGAGTTATAATTACTGCCTACTGCAATCTGCCTACTGCCTACTATTTTTAATTGTGCTAATACTTGTTTACCCATTGAACTTGTATCCAGAACTTTATCTTTCGGTGTTTTTGAATCTGCGATGTCGGCCGTGCGGTATCCATTTTTTAATGTTGCCTCCACGGCTTTAATCACAGCTTCCGACTCTTGCTTCAGACCGAAGGAAATGTCCAGCATCAGTGCGGCTGAAAGAATGGATGCAAGTGGATTGGCAATTCCTTTTCCGGTAATGTCATGCGCACTTCCGTGAATGGGTTCGTACAGTCCTACTTGATCGCCTACCGATGCGGAAGCGAGCATGCCCATAGAGCCAGCAATCTGCGAAGCTTCATCGGTAAGAATATCACCGAATAAATTTCCGGTTACTACCACATCAAAACTTTTTGGGTTTTGAATCAGCTTCATGGCCGCGGCATCAATAAACTGATGTTCCAATGTTACATCCGGATATTGTTTACTTACTTCATTCACCACTTCCCGCCACAAGCGTGAGCTTTCCAGCACGTTGGCCTTATCTACCGATGTAACTTTCTTTTTGCGGGTACGCGCAGCCTGAAATGCCTTGTGTGCAATGCGTTCAACTTCATATTTCTGATAGATCATCAGATCGTAAGCAGTTTTGCCTTCGTCTTTTCTTCCTTTTTCACCGAAGTACACATCACCCGTCAACTCGCGGAAGAAGAGAATATCCGAACCTTTTAAAATTTCTGGTTTGATACTGGAGGCCTCGAGCAACTCATCAAACAATTTGATTGGCCGCAGGTTGGCATACAGGCCCAACTCTTTGCGCATCTTCAACAAACCTTGTTCAGGTCTTACTTTTAAAGTGGGGTCGTTATCGTATTTCGGATGGCCTACCGCTCCAAATAAAATGGCATCGCAGTTTTTCAGTTTGGACAGGGTTTCGTCCGGTAATGGATTGCCGGTGGCTTCAATGGCATCATGACCAATAATGGCCGAATCAAATTCAAACCGATGATCGAACAGTTCAGAAATTTTTTCCAACACCTTCTTGCCTTCGGTGGTTACTTCCTTGCCAATGCCGTCTCCGGGTAGTATAACTATTTTCTTGTTCATGCTTCTTTGTTTCTCGCTTCTGGTTTCTGGTCGATTAATGCTAACGAGACGCTGGCAACCAGTAACCAGTAACTCTTAATGTGCTAAATCAAATTCTCTAATTTCTTTATTCAAACTCAACAGATAGTCGATATCGTCATACCCGTTGATCAGACATTCTTTCTTGTAGGCGTTAATCTCAAACTTTTCAGATTTTCCATTAACACTAATTTGTTGGTTGATCAGGTCAACAGTTACTTCCGTTTTTGGATTTTGCTGAATTGCTTCCAGCAGGGTTTGTAAAAACTTATCTGAAACCACTACCGGCAATACCGCGTTGTTCAATGCATTGTTTTTAAAAATATCTGCGAAGAAACTCGACACCACCACACGAAATCCATAATCATAGATAGCCCAGGCAGCGTGCTCACGGCTGCTGCCACATCCGAAATTCTTACCAGCCACCAGAATTTTTCCGCCAAATGCCGGATTGTTTAACACAAAATCTTTGACGGGCTGATTATCACTGGTGAAGCGCCAATCGCGAAACAGGTTTTCACCAAACCCCTCGCGGGTAGTAGCTTTTAAGAAACGCGCAGGAATAATCTGGTCGGTATCAATGTTTTCTACCGGCAAGGGTACCGCGGTTGATTTTAATATGGTAAACTTGTCTTTGCTCATCGCTTATATAAACTCTCTTACATCTGTTACTTTACCGGTAATGGCAGCAACGGCTGCGCTTAACGGACTGGCCAAAAACGTTCTGGACTTTGGTCCTTGCCGTCCTTCAAAATTCCGGTTGCTGGTGCTGATGCAATATTTTCCGGGCGGCACTTTGTCTTCATTCATGCCAAGGCAAGCCGAGCAACCAGGGCCGCGCAATTCAAAGCCAGCTTCTTCAAACACTTTATTCAATCCTTCTTTCAGCGCTTGTTCTTCTACCTGCTTCGATCCGGGTATAACCCATACCTCCACATTTTCTGCTTTCTTTTTCCCTTTTACGATGGAAGCTACCAGGCGCAGGTCTTCGATGCGCGCATTGGTACAACTTCCGATAAAGACATAGTCAACAGGTTTGCCCAACAAGGCTGAGCCGGGCTCAAGCCCCATGTAGTCGAGCGATTTTTTAAAGGAAGCCTGTTCATTGATTTCCTTTAGTTCTTCAACCGTAGGAATCCGGTCGGTAACCTTCATGCCCATGCCGGGGTTGGTTCCATAGGTAATCATCGGCTCGATATCGGCTGCATCGTATTTCAAAACAACATCATATACTGCGCCTTCATCGGAAGGCAACTGTTTCCATTTTTCAACTGCTTTATCAAATGCTTCGCCCTGGGGAGCAAACCTGCGGCCCTTCATGTAACGGAAGGTCGTTTCATCGGGGGCAATCAAACCACCGCGTGCACCCATTTCAATACTCATGTTGCAGATGGTCATGCGTGCCTCCATCGATAAATTGCGAATGGCATCGCCAGCGTATTCAACAAAAAAGCCAGTGGCACCACTGGCTGAGATTTTTGAAATGATGTATAAAATAATGTCTTTGCTCACCACACCTTTGCCCAACTTTCCATTGATTTCAATCTTCATGGTTTTGGGTTTGTATTGCAAAATGCATTGGGTAGCCAATACTTGCTCCACTTCTGAAGTACCAATACCAAACGCTACACTGCCAAACGCGCCATGCGTAGAAGTATGACTATCGCCACACACCATCGTCATGCCGGGTTGGGTTAACCCTAACTCAGGGCCAATGATGTGCACAATGCCTTGAAAGGGATGACCTAAATCGTACAACTCAACACCAAATTCTTTGCAGTTTTTCCGTAAGGTTTCAACCTGGTGCCGCGACAAGGCTTCCTTTATAGGAAGATGCTGATCTTTGGTGGGCACATTGTGATCGGCTGTAGCCGTGGTGCGATTCACATTAAAAACTTTGATACCCCGTTTGCGCAAGCCATCAAATGCCTGCGGGCTGGTTACTTCATGGATAAAATGACGGTCGATAAATAAAGCATCGGGATAACCATCAGCACGTTTTACCACATGCGCATCCCAGATTTTTTCAAAAATTGTTTTCGGTTTCTGTTCGCTCACAACAATCGTTAGTTTGTTCCCGACTATAAAAAACGAAACCGTCCTGACGTTGCTGCCAGGACGGTCTCTTTTTTAGGTTTAGGTTAGGTTATTGGGTAATCATTTCGATTCACAAATACCAGCTTCAAATATGGGCAATGATTCTGTATTCCTCAAGAAAAATCAGGAAGATGTTAGGGCCAACCTTACGGGTGTTTGGAGTTGTTACCACCAGGGCAGCGGCAGTTTTATTTCATTTACTGATTCCACCACCATATCGGGTTTGTATGCATACCGAATGAGTTGTTCCTTTTTAGTTATTCCGCTCAATACTAAAATAGTTTTGTACCCCATTTGCACCCCTCCGCTGATATCGGTATCCATCGTATCGCCAATAATGGTGGTCTCGGCAGTTTCCAAACCTAATGCTTTGCGTGCACCACGCATCATAACGGGGCCGGGTTTGCCTACCACAAACGCTTTAATGCCGGTGGCTTCTTCAATCATAGCGGTGGTGGCTGCAATGCCCAGATTATCCCAACCTTTTTTCTTGGGTGATGGGTCGCGATTGGTAGTTACGAATTTTGCTCCGGCCAAAATCATATCTACTGCCCGTTGCACCATTTCTAATGTGAAATTTCTTCCTTCGCCCAATACCACAAAATCCGGATCGGTATTTACCAAAGTAATTCCGTTTTCATGCAGCGAGGAAATCAGGCCTCCTTCGCCCAAAACAAAGGCAGTTCCGTTTGGAATCTGGCTGGCCAGAAATTTTCCGGTAGCCATTGCACTTGTGTACACATGATTTTCTGTTACCTTAATTCCAAGGCGGCCCAGCTTTCGAACGGCCTCGAGCCGGGTTCGCTGGCTGTTGTTTGTCATGAAACTGAAGGGAATGCCTTCCTTTAGCAAGCGACCAATAAAGATGTCGGCCCCGGGAATCATAATATCCCCGCCATATACCACGCCATCCATGTCGATAAGTAAGCCTTGTGCCATAAATTCAATAAATATGTTACAAGGTAGCTGATAGAAATTCAGGAAGTGTTAAGCAGGAATAATTATTTGATGAAGATGTTCTTCAGGTAGCGTTTGCGGATGTCGCGATAGACGTAAAAATCCGAATCGATGGTTGCAATCTCTTTGATGTTATTTGTTTCGGCTGCTACAATCAAGGTTGCATCGGCCAGATCCATAGGAACATCTTTAAATTTTTCAGAGAGCTCAATTAATCGTACAATATGATAGTCTTCAATTTCAATAAGGTACAAGCCACCCCGGTTAATCCACTCCAGCAAAGCGATTTGCGCCTTTACGCTAAAGCTTAATAGATGCGAGGCTTCAGTAATTACGGGCCATGTGGTAAATAAAGTTCCCTTAAAGTTTTTTAGAAATGAAACAGCTTGTAGATGATATTGATCGCTTTGGTCGAAAAGCGCAATGAGCGGGCCGGCATCAATGAGTGTGCTTTTCACGAAGTAACTCTTTTAATTTCTTCTTATAACCCTTAGAATTATTTTTTGAACCACTGCCTGCCTGTCCAAAAAGGTCAGCACCTGCCTCGAACGGGCTTTTATTTTTTTTGCGTTGAGTAAGGTAAAATTCAATCGCTTCCTTTACCACATCCGATTTGGAAACACCTTCGCGCAAGCAATAAGCCTGTAATGCCTTTTCTTCTTCTGATGACAGCCTGACCGTAAGCATACCTTTGAGGTTTGTATTACAAATGTAATACAGGTGTATTACAAACGCAAGCGATTGTCAGAGATACCTGCAGATGCTTAATTTTTGAAGAATTACACCAAATACTCGAACAAATTCTCGTTTTGATTAACGAGCGTATAGTTGAGTTTGTAACTGTCCATCCGTTCTATGAGCGTGGCAAAATCTTCGCGCGATTTTACTTCAATGCCAATTAAAGCAGGGCCGGTTTCTTTGTTGTGCTTTTGAATGAACTCAAACCGTACAATGTCATCGGTGGGGCCGAGAATATGATTTACAAATTCTTTCAACGCCCCGGGCCGCTGGGCAAACCGAACAATAAAATAATGTTTTAATCCCTCATACAACAACGATCGTTCTTTAATTTCATTCATCCGGTCGATGTCGTTATTACCACCGCTTAAAATACAAACGACTTTCTTGCCCTTCAGTTTATCGGCATATTGATCCAATGCCGCAATGGACAAGGCTCCGGCAGGTTCGGCTACAATCGCATCTTCATTATATAATTGAAGAATGGTAGAACTTACTTTGCCTTCAGGAACCAAAAGCATATCCGCAATTTTATCTTTACAGATCTCGAAAGTAAGATCACCTACTTTTTTTACGGATGCCCCATCCACAAACCGTTGAATGGAATCCAGCACCACCGGCTTGCCTGCTTTAAGGGCTTCTTTCATGGAAGGAGCGCCCTGAGGCTCCACGCCAACAATTTTTGTTTGTGGTGAATAGGTTTGAAAATAACTGATCAGCCCTGCGCACAACCCGCCTCCCCCAATGGGTACAAAGATGTAATCGATGTTAGATTGCTCTTCCAGAATTTCTTTGGCTACGGTTCCCTGGCCTTCAATCACCTTGGGATGATCGAAAGGCGGGATGAACGTCATCGCATGCTGGGTGGTGTATTCCAATGCATGAGCCTGGCATTCGTCAAACGTATCGCCAATCAAAACAATCTCAATATTTTCGCCACCAAACATTTTCACCTGGTTGATCTTTTGTTTGGGTGTGATGGCTGGCATGTAGATAACGCCTTTGATATTCAACTCCCGGCAAGAAAATGCCACTCCCTGTGCGTGGTTACCCGCACTGGCACACACTACTCCGCGTTTGCGTTGCTCGTCTGTTAAACTTTGGATCAGGTTATAAGCGCCTCTTATCTTGTACGAACGTACCACCTGCAAATCTTCCCGCTTCAGATAAACTTCAGCGCCAAACTTCTCCGAAAGTTTGCGATGAAACTGCAAAGGAGTTTTAAGTGCTACGTTTTTAAGTACGTATGCAGCTTTGTTGATATCTATTTGTTGTTGTGTAGTGTGAACCATAAAAAAATTGGCAGTTGACAAGCATCAATTGACAATTGTCAACTGCCTTTTGCCTATTGAATTAATTGATCATAGAAGCTTCTACCTGTTGTTTTTCAGGACGAAGTTTGCGCACGGCTGCACCGGCTTGCCACAATTCGCTTTCGCGAACTTCTTTTAGTTCTTCGGCAAGTTTTTCGCGGTAGTCTGGCTTGCTGCAGGTATCAATGGTGCGTTTTGCTTCAGCGCCTGATGCAACGCTTTCGTAAAGTTCTTTGAATACAGGTAGGGTAGCCGCTTTGAATTTCTTTTTCCAGTCCAACGCACCACGTTGTGCGGTTGTTGAACAGTTGGCATACATCCAGTCCATACCGTTTTCAGCCACCAGCGGCATGAGCGATTGTGTTAATTCTTCCACCGTTTCGTTAAATGCTTCGGAAGGGCTATGTCCTTTTGAACGCAGCACTTCATACTGTGCTTCAAAGATTCCCGCAATAGCACCCATCAACGTACCACGCTCACCAGTCAGATCCGAGTAAACTTCTTTTTTGAAATCAGTTTCGAACAGATAGCCGGAGCCAACTCCAATGCCTAAGGCAATTGCTTTTTGTTTGGCGTTGCCGGTTGCATCCTGAAACACAGCATAGCTGGAGTTGATGCCCTTGCCTTGAAGAAATAATCTTCGTACGGAAGTACCTGATCCTTTGGGAGCGGCCAGTACCACGTCAATATCAGCAGGAGGAACAATTCCGGTTTGTTCTTTGAAGGTAATACCAAAGCCGTGTGAGAAGTAAAGCGTTTTACCTTTTGTTAAAAAGGGTTTGAGGGTTGGCCACAGGGCGATTTGTCCGGCATCGGAAAGTAAAAATTCAATCACTGTTCCGCGTTTCGCAGCTTCTTCAATTTCAAACAAAGTTTCTCCAGGCACCCAGCCGTGTTCTACAGCTTTATCCCAGGTTTTAGAACCTTTGCGTTGGCCTACAATAACTTTAAACCCGTTATCGCGCAGGTTCAACGCCTGAGCAGGCCCTTGCACACCGTATCCGATAATTGCAATGGTATCGTTTTTTAACACATCCAGTGCTTTTTCCATGGGGAATTCTTCGCGGGTTACCACTTCTTCCCATACACCTCCAAAATTGATCTTTGCCATTTTTAATAGTATTAAGTAGTTAATTTTTAGTAGTTAGAATCTCTTTAAATCTTAAATCTTAAATCTTGAATTTTAAATCTTAAATTTTAAATCTTAAATCGTTCAATCCACATCAACAATTCGCTCACTCAGTTCCAGGTAATGATCGCTGCCCAGCGTGTAATTCGCGTACTCTACCTCAATGAGTTTTTCCAACTGATGTTTCACTTTTTCCATCAAATCAGGTGTGGTGTGCAACAGCAACACAGCGCCTCCTTTTCGAAAGTCATTCTCATTTTCGTGCGCCATCAACTTGATAATCCTCACACGCCTGCGATTCAATACATTCACAATCCGGTTCAGAATGGAGAAGTTGTTTTCGGCCAGTATTTCCAAGGTATAATCCTGTTTCATATCTGATAAATATTTTAATTCACTACTGTATTGCCGTATTGGCCTTTGGTAATTCCAAAATAACTTCTGCTACACCGGCTCCTGCCGGCACCATGGGAAATACATTATCTTCTTTTTCTACCACTACTTCCAGAAAGTATGATGTTTCTGCGGCCAGCATTTTCTTTAGTTCTGCTTCCAGATTTTTTTGTTCTGTAACTTTTGCGGCCGGTATGCGATAGGCTTCCGCGATTTTTACAAAATCAGGATTTTGCATTTCGGTGAAGGAGTAGCGCTTGCCATGGAACAGTTGCTGCCATTGGCGTACCATACCCAGGAAATTGTTGTTCAGCACAAGAATCTTTACCGGGATATTGTACTGCATGATCGTTCCTAATTCCTGCACGGTCATCTGATAGCCGCCATCGCCAATTACGGCAACCACTTGTTGTTTTGGGGCCGCTATTTTTGCACCCATCGCAGCCGGTAAGGCAAAGCCCATGGTGCCTGCACCACCTGATGTAATATTGGTGCGTGGGTTTTTATATTGATAATAACGGGAAGTTACCATCTGGTGCTGGCCCACATCTGTAACTACAACGGCCTCACCTTTAGAAAGTACAGACAGCATGTGGATTACCTCTGCCATTTTAAGGCTTGATGTGTTTCTGATTTCTTTCTCCACCACTTTTTCAAACTCCAGCTTATTTAGTGCGCGGAAACTTTCTATCCATTCGGGGAATGAATTGTTTACGCATTGTTGAGTTAATGCGCTTAATGCTTCTTTGGCATCAGCATGTACATATACCGTTGGTTTTATGATCTTATTAATTTCGGCTTTATCAATGTCGATATGAATAACCTTAGCTTGTTTGGCATACTTGCTCACATTGCCGGTTACCCGATCGTCAAAGCGCATACCTACGGCAATCAATACATCGCATTCGTTGGTATTAATGTTCGGCCCGTAATTTCCATGCATACCGAGGAAGCCAACATAGTTCGGATGGTCAGCAGGAAATGCTCCCAAGCCAAGAAGTGTGCTGGCCACAGGAATTCCGGTTTTTTCAACGAACACTTTTAACTCGGCACTGGCTCCGGAAAGCAACACGCCTTGTCCCACCAGCAGGTAGGGCTTCTTTGCCTGATTGATGAGTGCGGCAGCAGCTTCAATCTGTTCAATCTGCAACACGGGTTTGGGTTTGTAGGTGCGTACATTACGACACGCTTCATATTCAAACTCTTCAATCAATTCATTTTGTGCATTCTTGGTAATATCAACCAACACAGGGCCGGGCCTTCCGCTTGCCGCGATGTAGAATGCTTTCGCGATAGCGGGTGCAATGTCTTTTGCTTCTGTTACCTGTACATTCCATTTGGTAACTGGCAGAGTGGTATTCACCACATCCGTTTCCTGAAAGGCATCGGTACCCAACAAATGAGCAAACACCTGCCCAGTAATACACACAACAGGAGTTGAATCGATCAACGCGTCCGCTAAACCTGTAACTAAGTTAGTAGCACCCGGGCCTGAAGTCGCAAACACTACTCCCGTTTTGCCTGAGACGCGGGCATATCCTTGTGCAGCATGGATGGCACCTTGTTCGTGGCGCACCAGCAGGTGGGTAAGTTTATCAGCATAGTGATAGAGCGCATCATATACGGGCATAATTGCTCCACCCGGATAACCAAAAATGTGTTGCACTTTTTCAGCCACCAGGCAACGCAGCAAAGCTTCCGAGCCGGAGATCATTTGTTTTGTTGAAGTTTCTTTTTCCTTAGTCTTCGTCAGTAACGCATCCATCAGCTGCAGTTTTTACGTGTTGGGCATATTTATAAAGTACACCGCCTTTTACCCGCAAAGCCGGTGCCTTGTAATGCGATTTTCTGATCGCAATGGTTTTTTCATCTACCAATAAATTGATCTGATGTTTTTTTACATCAATTTCAATCCAGTCGCCATCTTCTACTAAGGAAAGCAGCCCGCCAGCAAATGCTTCGGGGGTAATGTGGCCAATCACAAATCCGTGCGAGCCGCCACTAAACCTTCCATCGGTAATTAATGCAACGCTTTTACCTAAACCCGAACCCATAATTAAACTGGTGGGTTTTAACATCTCGGGCATACCGGGTGCGCCTTTGGGGCCAACGTAGCGAATGACTACCACATCTCCTTCTTTTATCTTTCCGGATTTAATACCATCCACTAATTCAAACTCGCCATTAAACACGCGGGCGGTTCCTTTAAAACGTTCGCCTTCCTTGCCGGTGATTTTAGCCACCGATCCTTGCGGAGCAAGATTGCCGTAAAGAATTTGTAAATGACCCGTCTTCTTGATGGGTTTCTCAAAAGGAAGAATAATGTCTTGTTTTTCGAAGTCGAGGTCTTTGGCATTGGCTACGTTTTCGGCTAATGTTTTCCCGGTAACGGTTAAACAATCGCCATGCATATAGCCTTTGCTCAGCAAATATTTTATAACAGAAGGTACGCCACCAATTTTGTGCAAGGCCTCCATTAGATATTTTCCGCTGGGTTTCAGGTCAGCGATTAATGGAGTTTTATCAGAGATGCGTTGAAAATCTTCTTGTGTAAGTTTGATACCCACGCTTTTTGCCATTGCAATTAAATGCAACACGGCATTGGTAGAACCACCCAATACCATGACTATCGTAATAGCATTTTCAAAAGCCTTCATCGTCATGATGTCGCGCGGTTTAATATCTTTTTCAAGACATAACCGGATGGCTTTGGCTGCTTCAATACACTCGGCAGATTTTTCTTTGCTTAGTGCCGGATTGGAGGAAGAGTAAGGCAACGACATGCCCAATGCTTCAATAGCCGAGGCCATGGTGTTGGCGGTGTACATTCCACCGCAGGCACCTGCACCCGGACAAGAATTTTGTATTATACCTTTATAATCTTCGTCTGAAAGATTCCCTTTAATTTTTTCGCCCAACGCTTCGAAGGAAGAAATGATGTTTAACTCACGCCCTTTGTAATGCCCACCGGCAATGGTACCTCCGTAAACCATGATAGCAGGACGGTTTAATCTGCCCATGGCAATTAGTGAGCCAGGCATGTTTTTATCGCAGCCTACCACAGCAATCAGGCTATCATAATATTGAGCGCCACACACGGTCTCAATCGAATCGGCAATTACCTCGCGGCTTACGAGCGAATACCGCATGCCTTCCGTTCCGTTGCTGATGCCATCGCTTACGCCAATGGTATGAAAAATTAATCCTACTAACTCCTGATCCCACACGGCCTGTTTTACTTCTCCCGCAAGGGCATTCAAATGCATGTTGCAGGTGTTGCCATCAAAGCCGGTACTTACAATGCCTACCTGTGCCTTTTTAAGATCGTGTTCGGTTAAACCAATTCCATATAACATGGCCTGCGATGCGGGCAACGTGGGGTCTTGGGTAATGGTTTTGCTATATTTATTAAGTTCCATTCTTGTTACTGGCTTCTTGTTACTGGCTTCTGGTCGTTTGCTACTGATTTACCAGCAACAAGAGACCAGAGACGAACAACTGATTTTAAACGATTACGTATGAATAACTCTTATCTAACACAATACACTTATAAGCTTCCTGCACCACCGCGCCCATAGACTGTTTCCAGGGCTTAGAAAATAATTGACCCTCTATGGATTCGATGGCTACAACTTCTGCAGCCGTGCCACAGAAGAAAGCGCTATCAGCCTCAAACAATTCTTCGGGCCGGAAAAATTTTTCTACTACGGGCAAATCCATCTCGCGGCAAATTTCAAAAACAGTTTGACGTGTAATGCCTGGGAGAATATTTCCGAGTGGGGGTGTATACAGTACACCGTCCTTCTCAAAAAAGAAATTGGCTCCGGGCCCTTCCGCCACGAAGCCATTCATATCAAGCATCAATGCCTCATCAAAGCCACGTTGTTTCGCTTCGTTGGTAGCCATGATGGAGTTTACATAATGACCACACACCTTAGCTTCCATCTTTACAGATTTCGGGTTGGGTCGCTGGAAAGAAGAAACACAAACCTTCAGGGATTGGTGGCCGTGGTACTTTCCCCACTCCCAGGCAGCTATCATAACGGATACCCCCGTAGGAGCCGATAGGGTCATGTTAGGAGCACAATACACGAGCGGCCGGATGTAGGCATCCCTCAGGTTATTTTTTTCCAATACCTGATAGGAGAGTTGGGTTAGTTCTTCGGTAGAATAGTTAAAAGGAATACCTACCAATTCACAACTGCGTTGCAGGCGGGCAAAATGTTCGTGCGCTTTAAAAATTTTTACACCATTAATAGTTCTGTAAGAACGAATGCCTTCAAAAGCACCATATCCATAGTGCAGGGTCTGACTGTACAAATCGGTAGTGGCGTCTTTTGCTTTTACAAATTTTCCATCGTGGAAGATGATGGTGTTATCAGCGTAGTACATAAGGTAGTTAAAACAATCGTTAGTTTGCGGTTTACTCTATAAAACAAAACCGTCCCGCTAGAGGCGGGACGGTTTCAATATCTTTTTACAATATCGCTACAGCCCCGGTTTTCGGAGAATAATGATATTGAGCACGAGCATACTGATTACGGCCAGCGTGCGGTTGATTTGAGTTGCCTTACTTGTAAGATTCATAATCCGGTGCATGCGCACAAGGTTCAAAAATTTTGAATTGATTTCAAATTAAACTGTATAAAAAGTTTTAAATACGATTGGTATAACGAATGTTAGGTGGTACATGGGGTTAACGAGCCCAAGAGCCAGTGCCGTTCAACTTCCCAAATATTCTACGATACCATCCCGAATGGCCGTAAATGTTTTTACCAGGATCTCTTCATTTTCCTCCAACAGCGTAACGCGAAACCCTTGAAGCTCAGAACAAAAGGATGAAATAGGAACGACACAAACCCCCTTGGCACCCAGCAGGTAATAAACAAAACGCTTGTCGGGCGGAATATCGTGGCTGGTCCATTCTTCTACCAGTTTCCGTACGCGTTCATCTTCAATATGAATTTTCTGTCCGGGTTTTAAGGTGCCTTGGCGGAAGATGATCGTATTATAGAATGCACCAAAGGTTTCGTTAAATGTTAGCTGGGGAACAGTTCGTAAAATATCGGCAATGATTTTACTGCGCTTGCCAATGTTGCGATTGGTTTCATCGCGATAGGTTTTGAAACGCGCATCGCCCATTATTTTTGGAATGGCCAATTGAGGTAACTTGGTAGAACATACTTCAATCATTTTAGCATTGTCCAGTGCCTGGCAAAACCGGTTGAAGTCTGCATCCTTATCGCGGTTGTAGTATTCCATCCACCCGCAGCGGGCGCCCGGCCAGGGTAGCTCTTTTGAAATTCCTTTCATAGAGATGCCCGGTACATTATCAATCACTTCGGCAAGTGAATAAGCTTTTGCTCCATTGTAGGTAATGTTGATGTAAATCTCATCGCAGATCAGAAACAGTTTAAACTCCTTGGCGATCTCAACAAATCGTTTCAATGTTTCATAGGGATACACCATACCCGTAGGGTTATCCGGGTTGATGATAAGTATGCCTACAATGTTGGGATTATATTTTACTTTATTATACAGGTCATCCAGGTCGGGATACCACTTGTTGTCCGGATCCAGTTTATATGTTAATGGTTCGTGGCTGGCATGAGCAGCTTCGGCACTGGAGTGCGTGGAGTAGGCAGGCGAGGGGCCAATTACTCTTGAGGTGGGCGTGATGTATTGATATACTTTCGCAATGGCATCGCCCAACCCGTTGAAGAAACAAATATCATCGGGCGTAATTTGTACACCACCCAGTTGGTTGGTTTGAGCAGCCAGAAATTTTCGGGTGTCTAAAATTCCCTTACTCGGACAATAGCTATAGGCATCGTTTTGCAAGGCAAGGTCTGCAACAACCTGGCGAATCCATTCCGGTAGTTGATGATGTTTCTGAATCGGGTCACCTATGTTTTCCCAAAATATTTCCTTACCAAAATTCCGGATCAGTTCGGCTTTCTTTACGATCTCGCGAATTTCGTAACTAAGTTCCTTGGCTCCTTCGCTGAGTAATTGTTGACGCATGCTGAAGTTGAAAGAACCAAAATTGAGAAGTTAAAACCTTATTTCGTAATGAATAATTCTAAAAATAAATAGTATGGTTTCCTGGAAAGCAAACCGGACAAACGGAATTTAGCCAAAAGGAGTTCTTAGGCGATGTCAATCCCTATTTGAGTGGCTGCTTCTGTGTCTTTAGTGTTTGCGCCATTTTTACAGCTTCGTAGGCATTTACTAAGCCCCCGGTAATACTGAGCTGATCAAACTTTGCGTTTCCGCCACCCGGTTTTTGAACTTGCAGGTTATCGAACTTTCGGGTTGATTTCATCAGGATATCCTTCACCTCGATGGCACTAAGTTCTGGAAAGTAAGACATGAGTAAAGCAGCAACTCCAGCGGTGGATGGGCTGGCCATACTGGTGCCGTTTTCGTTTTTGTACTTGTTGCCGGGTACTGTTGAATAAATTTCTACACCCGGAGCAAAGAGCGTAACCATCTTCTTTCCGTAATTACTGAAACTGCCTACTATTTCTTCTCCCCCCCAGGCCGAGGCACCTACTTCAATCCAATTTTTCGCTTCTTTGCCATTGGCATAGATTCGGGTAGGGAAATTTTTTTCTTCATCGATGTTTTCGCCATCGTTACCTGCAGCATGAATCAGTAACACGCCTTTCTGCTCAGCATATTGTACTGCTTTATCAACAGCTTCTTTTTGAGGCGAGAATGATTTGCCAAAACTCATATTAATAATGTGTGCACCGTTATTTACAGCATAAATAATTGCATTAGCCACATCTTTGTCGCGTTCATCGCCATTGGGTACAGCCCGCACGGGCATAATCTTTACGTTATTGGCAATTCCCTTAATGCCAATGTGGTTGGTTCGATCGGCCGCGATAATGCCCGCTACATGTGTGCCATGGGTAGCATCGGGCCCGGTTACATCGTTATTGCCATACCCCTTTTCATACAGGTTATTAATGTCATCGCCTACAATCGCGCGCGAATCGAACGCTTCATTATAGCCATATTTTACAATCACCTCGTAGTAATCTACGGCTTCTTTCAATTCGCCTACATAATCTTCTATGTTTTCACCCTCGCCCATATTTCGGTACATGCTCAATAAAAATCCTTTTGCAAAAAGGAGAGCAGGTTCTTTGGTTTCAAACTTCTGAACATCATCGGCTGTAAGTTTTTCAACTTTTAGAATGGACTTAATGGTATCGATACTATGATTGATATTGCGGTAGATATTTGCATACAGTTTATACTGTTGCTCGTTCTTGGCTTTTAGTTTTTCGAACTTGGTTTTTATCTGCAGGTATGTTTCGTATTCGGCTTTTTGTTTCTTGTTTATTTTGGTTTCACTCGATGATTCGTATTTGGCATGCAGGCGAATAAATTCGCGGGTAAGTTCGTAAGTATCTGCATCTACATTTCCGTTTTTACCACCAATAAAATTCCAGCCGTGTATATCATCGATGTACCCGTTGTTGTCATCATCAATGCCATTGCCGGGAATCTCTTTTTCGTTTGTCCAGATTACACTTTTCAAGTCTTCGTGTTCAATGTCCACCCCGGAGTCGATTACGGCCACTAATACCGTACGGGATGGCTGGCCTTTCAACAGGGTTTCGTAGGCTCGTTCGGAACTTACTCCTAACAGGCTATCCAGTTCGGGATCGCGCAAAAACCAATCTTTTGGAATTGATCTGGCAGCTGAGTTTTGCGAAAAAGCGGAAAGCAGAAATATGAATGAAAATATTACACTCAATAAGGTCTTTTTTATCATAACCGTACAAGGGTTAAAAATTGTGCCAAGATACACCTAAACCGTTTTCGATAAGTATTTATTATGGATAGATCTTAGGAAACCTAATCCGGGGTTGATTTTTTTTGAAAAAACAGCTAAAAAATTACTTCTGTACCGGTTAGGGTTTTATAAAAGACATCCTGAAAAGCAGATATCCCACCTTTGAATCAAATAAAACGCAACCACTATGATTCTCTTTTGCCTGACAGCCGTTTTAACTTTCTTTTTAGTGTTCTTTTCCTCTGTGGTAAAACTCCATAACGAGTTGAACCCAAAAGCCAGTGTGTGGGGCCGTAAAGAAGTTGTGGCTTAAAACCGTAACTGAATTTTCAGCAAGGCCATCCGGAAGGGTGGCCTTTTTATTCTTTCATGGATATTTTTTCCTGATTGGAAACATGCATGTGTGATGGTGTTACTACTTCCGCAAAAGCATGATCGGCCCGTTTGCTTACCATGGGTAGTTTTTCCATGCGCGCTACATCAATGGCATATACGCCAAAGTCTTCCGTTACTTTTCCGTGCAACTGGTAAAAACCCCGCCCCCGAAACGGGAACTTTTGAGCTGAATCGGGAAAGTGAACGGTATCAAACACTTCACCCTGCACATCGTAGAATGTACCAAAGCACATGTGGTCGTGGGTTTTCATAGTAAAAGCATCTTTGGTTGTAACTACGTAACCAACAATCCGAACAGTTTTACCTTTTTTGGCAGGCAGCTCACACGCAGTGGTGTCGCCATAATCCTGCGTAAGCAACAGATCGAACGGATTGCACAATGGAAAGCCCAGCAATTCCAATTCATCAAAAGCATCTTCCAGGTTGGTTCTATTCAGGTGTGGTAATGGAAACGATTTGGGTTCGGTATCAAACAATTCTTCAACGGATGTGGGTCGCGAACGGGTCTTGTTGAAGAATAACATAGCTTCCCATAATAATTGTTGTTTGGTTTTTCCGGTAAACCGAAAGGAGCCTAAGCGAATAAGAATGCGTAATTGTTCTAATCCAATACCGGGTGTGCGCCTGAGAAAATTATCCAGACTTTTATAAGAGCCATTTTTAGTGCGCTCCTGTTCAATGTGATTCCCGATTTTTTGTTCCAGGCTTTTTTAAATGAATAAACCCAATGTAAATCTGCGTGCCGTAAATGGTGGTGAGGTAGTTGCTGTGATTTATACACGGTGCCATAATGGTAGCTCCACTCATACGTGCTTCA
>LNFR01000035.1 GCA_001567185.1 Bacteroidetes bacterium OLB12 | reverse complement strand
ACGGAAAGTAAAAGAATCAGCAGTTTTTTTCTTTACATGTCTCATCTTAGAGTTATCAAAACGTATGTTTATCAACTTCAGGTTGGAAAGTTACTACAATAATTTTGTGTGGTTTTACAGGCGCTTACCCGATTTTGACTGGTTCACCCAGTCGCCCGGGGGTTTTACCCGTTGCGCAGGTGTACCCACTAAGTACAGGTACCCTGTGGCGATTTTACGCGTAAACTTTACCAAAAACTAAAACGCCATGAATACTTCAACAAACTTTGCAGGTAGGGTTAAGAACCGGGTGCTTGCGCTTTTATTAGTGATTTTCTTTTTTAATCTCAGTGCTTTTGCTCCGGCCCCTCCGCCTAAGGATCAAAGCATTCAACTGGCCTTGTTGCTCGATACCAGCAACAGTATGGATGGACTGATTGACCAGGCCAAGTCGCAGTTATGGAAAATTGTAAATGAACTGGCTGCAGCCAAATGTGCCGATGGAAAGAAGCCAAACATTAAGATTGCCTTGTATGAATATGGCAACGATGGGTTGCCTTCCTCAGAGGGCTACATTCGCCTCGTAAGCGGATTAACCGATGATCTGGACGTGATCTCCGAAAAACTGTTTGCCCTTTCTACCAATGGAGGAAATGAATATTGCGGCCAGGTAATCAATACTTCGTTAAAACAATTGGAGTGGAGTACTTCAGCCAATGATTTGAAAATGATTTTTATAGCCGGTAACGAGCCTTTTACACAGGGTCGTATTTCCTACCGCACGGCCAGCACATTGGCCCGCGAAAAGGGCGTGGTGGTAAATACTATTTTCTGTGGCCCTTATGATGAAGGTGTTTCTACCAGCTGGAAGGATGGGGCCGATATTACCGGTGGTTCGTACATGAGCATTGAGCAAAATCGCAGAACGGTATATGTGCCTTCGCCTTACGATGATCGCATCAGTGCATTAAATGAAAAACTGAACAACACGTATGTATATTATGGTAGCAGCGGAGCGTCTAAAAAAGAACTGCAAGCTGTGCAAGACAGCAATGCCGGCAGCTATGGCGAAGCTAACAAAGTGGAGCGGGCTGTTTCCAAAAGTTCGCACGCGTATAAAAACTCAAGCTGGGACCTGGTGGATGCTGCCAAAGAAAATGAAGAGGTGATTGCGAAAGCAAAAGACGAAGACTTGCCAAAAGAAATGAAAGGCATGACAATCGCACAACGCCAGGCCTACGTAAAAGAAAAGTCAACGGAGCGCAAGAAGATTCAGGACGAGATTCAGGCACTAAACAAAAAGCGCCAGGAGTATATAGCAGCCAACACACCTAAAGCTGAAAGCGACAATATGTTGGATGCGGTTATGATTAAAGCGGTGCGCGAAAAAGCAAAAACAAAAAATCTGAGTTTCTAAGTAAGCGGGTAGGGTAAAGGCCATCTCCGGGTTGATCGGTAACGATTAACTTGCGAGATGGCCTCTTTTGATTATTGAATCCTTTTAATCAATCAAGACCTCGGACGATTCGCCTACACATTACATTCGCTTGCCTCAAATTGGTAGCTGAAGCTGGTTACCTCTCTTTCTTTGATGTATCTTAAACCGTTCTTGTGAAATAATCAAACCCATCAATTATGGGCCGGCTAATAAAATATTGCTCCTTCAGTTGCTTACTTTTAGTGGTACTGCTTTTTTCGTGCAATGATGATGAGTCCACACCTACGGTTACTACAGAAGACTGCGACTCCGAAACGGGAGTAGATAAAATCGTTTGCCTGGCAAACAATTTTATGGCCACGCTTTCAACCAGCCAGCAATCTTCTGTGGTGGTAACGTACAATCTTACCAATGCAAAAAGGTGGTCTAACCTGCCCTGCGGACTTACGTGCAGAAATGGATTACTTTTTAGCTCATTAAGCTCTACTCAACTGACAGCTGCCCTCGCACTCATTGAGGAGGCTGCGGGCTCAGTAACCAACAATGGGTACGAAGAATTTCAAGCGATTCGTGCAGCCGATGAATATTTAGGAACCCTGCAGTCTGGCTACAGTGATGATCTTTACGTGATTGCATTCCTGGGAACACCCAGTACTACCGGTAAGTGGATGTTGCAGTTTGGAGGCCACCACTATGCGCAGAATATCACCTACGACAACGGTGTGGTTACAAGTATAACTCCTTTGCACGAAGCCGTGGAGCCCAATGGTTCCTTTACGGTAAATGGCACCACTTACAGCTCACCGTTAGGCAGCGAGCTTACCGCGATGCGTGAAATGCTCGCCTCGTTTACCTCAGCCGAGCTGGCATCAGCGAAAATCAGTTCCACGTTTTCAGATTGCCTGATGGTTCCCGGGTCAACCACCAATACGTTTCCTTCAACAAAGCAAGGAATTCAGGTAAGCGCGTTAAGTACAACTGCTCAGGCAAAGGTGCTGGCCGCAATTGCCGAGTGGGTAAACGATGTAGAATCGACCACAGCCGCTACGTATCTGGCAACCTATCAGAGCGAACTGGCAAACACCTATGTAACCTACGCAAGTAATACAAGTGGTACTTCGGGAAACACAAGTTCATTTTTTACCGCTAACACAGACTATGTACGGATTGATGGCCCCAGTGTTTGGATAGAATTTGTATGCCAAAGTGGTGTGGTTGTATCGGGGCAAATACATTATCACACCGTTATGCGCGACCATACCCGCGATTACATAGGGTTATAAAGTGTTGCTTTTGAGCAGGTTAGTTGAGGCTCTGCCAAGCACGCATATTCTTTTACATACGACCAATATTTGATTGAATAATGGGGGTCAAATTCACATCTGCTGGATGCTGTACTTGCTCAATTGAAGGGAGGAGAAATCTTCCCTTCTTTCAACCTCTTGTGTTGCACTTATTAATTGAACTTAGAACCTATCATATTTATCACAATTGGGATTTAAGATTAGTGAATTGTGATTTTTGATTTGCGATGCGGATTACAAAATCATAAATCACTGATCCCAGATCACAAATCACAATTCGCTAAAACTCTTAATATAAAAATCAAACCTCACTCAAACCGCTCCGTCTCCGGATGGAACGTTCGCCAGCTGTGCCAAAACTCCTGGTAGGCTTTCACTTTCGGTAATGATGGTTGATTGTTATCGAAAGATTTTCCTGAAAACGCATAGGCGCGCGTTCCTGTCAGTAAAGAATCATTTCGTATTGCAAACCGTGCTGTATCCGCCACCTTAAATACAGCAAAACTTTGATTGTCTGCCGCAAGTGCTATGACAATCGCGGTGGCACCAACCTTATCGTGCAGAATGCGCTGTGCCTTCAATTGTATCCAATCGTACGCCTTACTCTTTCCTTCCAACTCAACACCCACTACCCACGATTTATCTTTCCACGAAAGGCTATCGGTACGCGTGAGTTCGCCTTTGCTCTTTCCACGCTCGTACTTTGCCAGGGAATCATACTTATCATCTTCAAAGGCTACATTATCTGCCTGCATTACAAGGGCATTTGGATAAAGTTTAAAAAGCTGGTTGATACTTATCTGAAACGACTCTACCTCCGGCAAAAATTCTCCTTTCAACGATCCGGTTACAGCCTCGCCATTTACCTGGCGCCACCAGCTTTTGGTGGTTTCATCTTCAAACATCGCATTGAAATGATCCATGCCCACCAGTCTGAATTTTTCGGGTTTGCCTTTCACCACCGGTTCAAACACGCGACCGGTATGACAAACTGTGCAATAGGTAACAATCACCGGTTTGCCGCCCACCTGATCCTGCACCTGGTGGTGGTAGCCGATAAACTGAATCGGGTATGCCTTCACCTCGCCATTATTTTCAACCCCCACTACAATGCTGCTGTCGTTCAATGTGCTTTCAGATTGCGGCTTAAAGACCAGATTTACCGGTTGTTTAAACATTTGGTCGGCCGTCATTTTGAAGTTGAACAATATACACGATGACCAGCGTATCGCGTTCTACTTTATGTTTTACCAGCTTGTAAAATATTCCATCTTTATCAAAACTTCCGTCAATACGTTCGTAGGAAGCCCAGTCATTCTGATACGGAAGTGCGAAGGGAAGCTTAATGGTTAATGTTTCATCTTCTGAGTATGCCTCCGCATCCAGGCGCGCACGCATTTCTTGCTTCACGCTTACCTTTAAGCCGAGGTAAACGCCATAGTACCCCACCAGATTAAACAAGAAGAGTAGGAGAAAGCATATTGAAAAGAGGCGCTTCATAATATCCGCAATTACACAATTAAGTAATTCCGAAAGGAAATGCAAACGTATTGCCTTTTGTCCGGATTGTGCGCCATTTCAAAAAATCAGAAGGAATCTGTGCGAATAAAGTTTTACATTGACTTTATTACCAAATAAAAGAACGCATGTCTTCCCGCAGATCATTCTTTCAAAAAGCGATCGGAGCAACCGGTGCGCTTTCGTTAAGCACTATTGCCACACAAGCGTTAGCCGAAGATATTTCAGATGCCTTGCTATCGCTTAATAAACTTTCGCCAACAATGGCCGCTACCGATGAAGATTTGTGGGCACGTATGGCACAAGCTTACACGGTTAGCGCCAACATTATGAATCTGAATAATGGAGGGGTAAGTCCCCAACCCAAAGTAGTGCAGGATGCGGTGGATCGGTATTATCATTTAAGCAACGAGGCTCCCTCGTATTACATGTGGCGCATTTTAGATGCCGGACGCGAACCGCTGCGCAGAAAGCTGGCCGATCTGGCCGGAGTAGATGCGGAAACCATTGCCATCAATCGCAACACCACCGAAGCACTTGGCACTGTAACGTGGGGTACCGACTTAAAACGGGGCGATGAAATTGTGATGACACGCTACGATTATCCCAACATGATTCATGCCTGGAAACAACGCGAACTGCGCGAAGGCATCAAGATTAATTGGATTACGCCCGAGTTACCAATCGAAAATGATGAAACCCTGCTCAATCTCTTCATCAGCGCAACTACACCCAAAACCAAAGTGTGGCACCTTACCCACATAATAAATTGGAGCGGACAGATTACCCCGGTAGCAAAACTCTGTGCCGAAGCCCGCAAGCGTGGGTTAATTACGATTGTTGATGCTGCTCATTCCTTCGCACACCTCGATTATAAAATTTCTGATTTCGACTGCGATTATTTAGGAACCAGCCTGCACAAATGGTTGTGCGCACCCTTTGGCACGGGTATGCTACACATGCGCAAATCGCTGATAGAAAAAACCTGGCCGATATTTTCGGTAGAAAAACCACAAAGTGGAGATATCCGAAAATTTGAAGCGTTAGGCACCCGCTCCTTTGCGCCCGAGCAGGCAATTGGTCAGGCAATTGATTTTCACAATGCAATTGGAAGTAAACGCAAACAAGAGCGTTTGCATTATTTAAAGTTATACTGGTGCGAAGCAGTTGCCAAACATCCAAAGATAAAATTGCACATCTCATTAAAACCCGAATACTCCTGTGCATTGGGTACGTTTAGCATTACCGGTATGGAGGCAGGAGATGTTTCGGCTAAACTTTTCAATCAGTTTCAGATTCATACTACATCCGTAAAGTGGGAAAAACTGAATGCCGTGCGTATTACTCCGCATGTGTACACTACCACCAAAGATTTAGATCGGTTTATTGATGCCGTGTTGAAGATTGCTAACTCCTAATTCGCCAACCAGATGAAAAACCTGCCATACTTGTTTTTACTTTTTGCGATTGCCTGTACTAAAAACCAAAACTTACTGCCGGTAGCCGGGCTGCAACAACCTGTAGAAATTCTTCGCGACTCTGCCGGAGTAAATCACATCTACGCACAAAACGAACACGATCTTTTCTTTGCGCAAGGCTATTGTGCAGCCAAAGACCGGCTTTTTCAATTTGAAATCTGGCGCAGACAAGCCACCGGTACCGTGGCTGAAATTCTGGGCGAAGCTGAACTTAAGCGCGACATCGGAACGCGATTGTTTAAATACCGCGGTGATTTAAAAAAAGAATTAAATCATTATCACCCAAATGGCGAAGCCATCATTACGGCTTTTACGGAAGGCATTAACGCATACATTACCGAAACAAAAAAAGATTCTTCCCTGCTGCCCATCGAATTCAAATTATTAGGAATCAAACCTGAGTTGTGGACCCCCGAACTGGTGATCTCGCGCCACCAGGGGTTGTTGGGAAACCTGCCAAATGAACTTACGCTGGGCCGGGCTGTTGCTTTGCTTGGTGAAGATAACGTGAGAGACCTGCGCACCTTCGAACCCGGTACACCACGCTTAACGCTTGACAAAAAAATTGATTCCGAAGGTCTCTTCGAAAATATTCTGGAGGTGTACAATGCCTTTCGCAAGCCCATTACTTTTAAACCAGAACATCTTGCAACGGCATTCAATACAGATCAATCCCGCTATATGCAATTAGCGAAAGCGGATGCGGCTGCCTACGCAGAAATGATTGACACAGAAATCCGATCTATCGGTAGCAACAACTGGATTGTAAGTGGCGCAAAATCGGAAACCGGTTCACCCATGTTGGCAAACGATCCGCATCGTGCGTTAGCTGTACCTTCCTTGCGCTATATGGTTCATCTCAATGCACCCGGCTGGAATGTAGTAGGCGGAGGTGAACCCACTATTCCGGGCATCTCCATTGGGCATAATGATTTTGGTGCCTGGGGGTTAACCATTTTTGATATTGATGGTGAAGACCTGATGGTGTACAACATCAACCCGCAAAACCCAAATCAGTATTGGTATAACAATGCGTGGGAAGAAATGACGGTAATTGCCGACACTATTCGCGTTAAAAATGCAGCCCCGGTTTTTGTGAAGCACCACTATACCCGTCATGGCCCCGTAACTTTTATTGATACAAAACGAAACAAAGCGTATGCTGTACGCGCAGCCTGGATGCAGCCCGGTGGTGCGCCATACCTTGCCAGTTTGCGCATGAATGGCGCCACTACCTGGGAAGAGTTTCGCGAGGCGTGCAGCTACAGCCATATTCCGGCTGAGAATATGATTTGGGCTGATAAAAAAGGAAACATCGGCTGGCAAACTGTAGGCATTGCTCCTATTCGAAAAAACTGGGATGGCCTGGTGCCCGTGCCGGGCGATGGTAGTTACGAATGGGAAGGCTTTCTCCCGATAAAAGAATTACCTAACACGTTCAATCCGCAGAAAGGATTTTGGGCTACTGCCAACGAAAACTTAGTTGCCGCAGATTACCCACACCGGTATGCAGTAGGTTGGGAATGGGCCGATAGCAGCCGTGCAAACCGGATTAACGAAGTGTTAGCTGCTGATCGAAAAGTTTCTTTTGCCGACATGCAGCAACTTCAGTTTGATTACCTGAGCAACCCTGCCCGCAGCCTCGTACCCTTCTTACAAAACCTAACCGCCACAGGCGAAACTGAAAAAGCCCGCCAGCTTCTACTAAACTGGGATTACACCATGAATCAAAATTCAACCGCAGCTACAATCTATGCGGCCTGGGAAAAGAAAATGTTGGAAAAGGCCTATGGCTTATTCGTTCCTGAAAAAGGAAAAACCATTTTTAGTTCGGTATCATCAAAAAAATTAATTCTTTGGATAAAGGCCAATCGAAAAGAGTTGGGCAACCGCGATCAGTTTTTACTCACCACATTAACCGATGCCATAGAAGTTGTAATACAAAAATTAGGCAATGATGATTCGAAGTGGCAATATGGACAACCGGCCAATCATCATGTGTTAATTAAACATCCGCTAAGCAATGCAGTAACTGATTCGGTGCGCAACCTTTTGGAATGCGGACCGCTACCACGTGGCGGTTCGTCTTCAACACCCGGTGTTACCAGCAACAATGATAATCAAAGTCATGGTGCCACCTTTAGAATGGTAGCCGATGTAACGGATTGGGACAAAACACTTTTTACGAATGCGCCCGGTCAAAGTGGCGATCCGGCAAGCCCATTTTACCGCAACTTGTTTGTGGGGTGGGCTACCGACAAGCATTTTACAGTTTACTTCAGCAGGAAAAAAATTGAAGCCGCCACAGCAACCAGAACCCTGCTCCAGCCCAGGTAATTTTTTTGATGTTTGTAACAAACGTCACAGTACCGTTCGGTGCGGAGTTATAGCTTGCATTAAAAACAGGCATCGTATGAAAAAGAATATGGGTAATGCAGACAGGATAATCCGGGTAGCGTTGGCTTTAATTTTTGCCACGCTTTATTTTTCAGAAACAGTTTCTGGTACCGTTGGGTTAGTATTGGTCATTTTGGGTGGTGTGTTTGTGCTTACCAGCATAGTAAGTTTTTGCCCGCTATACACCCTTGTTGGAATAAAAAACGTGTGCTGTAAAAGAGACTGATAAAGTGTAAAACTTTTATCCGTTAAACCAGTTCGGGAAGCTCCAAACCATCCAACCATAAATGGCAAAACGGAATACCCGGCTAATGCAAATCAGCAGGAATGTTTTGAAGTTCATATTTACCGAACCCGCCAACATACAGGTTGCTGAGAACGGGACAGGTGTAACCGCACCTACAAATACTAAATAGCCTCCAAATTTTTTCAGGTTCTTTTCGTATTGCTTCAGGTACTTTTCGCGGATGCGATTCTGGTAGAAAGTTGTTTTAGAAAATTTATTTCCAATATAATACCCCAATATTCCGGCCCCGTACGAAATTACTGTAAGAATGGAAAGGTTAACAATAAATCCACTTACATCAATGTTATCCAAAATCCAGATCATCATAAAAAGTTCTGGAGGCAGAATTCCAAAAACAATTTCTGATAGTGTATAAATGCCATAGAGGATACCCGGGTTGGCTCGTATTTCCGCAATATGGCTTTCAAAATTTTCCTGGATGTATCCCTCCAATAAAATGAATGCGGTAATAATAACAGCAAACCAAAGCAACCCCTTGATTAGGTTACGCAATAAAAACCCGGACCGTGTTTCTTCCTCTTCTTGTTCCTGCATACTCATTTTACAATTGGCATCCGCTTAAACGGCTTACTTTCATCAAACAACTTTCGGTAGGTAGCATGCTTTTTTACCACTACCGCATTTATCTGCTCAGCTACACGAATCATTTTTGGATTAAAGTCTCCGATCCAGTTCATCTCATACTCGGTGTAGGCAAAACCACCCCCATGTGCAAATTTTCGAAACTCTTCAATAATTGCCCCGTCAACGCCTTTGCCCTGATGTTCGGGCACCAATCCAAACAAAACACCAAAGGCCTTCTTGTTTGTTTTCAACATCCGGTGCCAGACAAACTTTAGTTTTCCGATCAGGTTCATCTTTCCGTTTACATATTTAAAGATCTGGTTCACTTCCGGTAAGGAAAGAAAAAAAGCGATGGGTTCATTCTTGAAATATCCAAACCACAATAGCTTTTCATCCATAATGGGCTTCATTTGCTTTACTAAATGTTTTGCCTGTAGTTCCGTTAGCTCCGGAATTTCCCCGCGCTTAGCCCAGGCTTGATTGTAAACCTTCCGGATTAAAGCCGGCAAATTAGCCCACTCGCTTTTTGGCAGGTAACTAAACCGGTAATCCGGATTTTTTTCTGTCAATGCCGCCTTTTGATAAAGGCGATCGCTCAAAGGTCCTTCAATCGTGCGCCCAAACGTAAATTGGTAGAAATACACCTGAAATCCATAAGCCTCAAAAAATTTCTGATAGTATGGAAAGTTATAGTTGCACTGGTAATTGGGTTGCCTGTCGAATCCTTCCAGCAACAAACCCCACCACCGGTCGCGATTACCAAAATTAATCGGGCCGTCCATTGCCTCCATACCGTGGTGCTGCAACCACTCCTTGCATGCGTCAAAGAGCATAAATGCTGCGCGCTCGTCATCAACACACTCAAAAAAACCCAACCCACCGGTAGGCTGTTCATTTCCCTTGTTGGTGGTTTTGTGATTTACAAAAGCTGCTACTCTGCCAATGGTCTTTTTGTTAGCATCCAGCAGGATCCAACGAATGCACTCGCCATGATGAAATGTCTTATTCTTGTCCTTATCAAAAACTCCCTCTACATCAGAATCCAATGGACGTATCCACGTGGGTGTATGACTATACAATCTTACCGGTAGTTCAATGAATTCACGCTTATCGTTGGGTGTTGTAACTTCTTTAATTTGCATGGGGCGTTAATGTAACGATTGGCCGGCTTTGTTGGGCAGTGTAATTTCAAAAGAAGTGCCTGCACCGGGTTTACTGTTTACGATAAGTTGTCCGTCCAGCTTCTCTACTGCATTTTTCACAATGTATAACCCAAGTCCCGAACCCTCAGATTGTTCACTAGCTCTATAAAACATTTCAAAAATCCGATTGAGATCGTCCTGGCTTATCCCAATTCCATTGTCATTAAATTTTATAACGGCTTTTTCGTTGGTTACATCTATACGAATGGAAACACAGCAGGTTTCCTCATCGATTTTACGATACTTGATGGCGTTGGAAATCAGGTTTCGGAAAATTTCACCGATACGCCAGGGATCGCTATAAAACACGGGGCCGGTTATTTTCAAATCTAAACTTACGCGGTCGGCTCCGCGCATGTAACTTAAATCCTGAAAGGTTTTACGAATAATCGAATCAAAATCAATTGCTCCGGTTTTTACATCCATCTTCAGGTTTTTCGAATGACTCAATACATCACTGATAAAGTGATCGAGCTGGCCTACTTTTTCGCCTATAATGCGCAAGTATTCTGAGGGGCTGTCGTCATTACCGGGCATCTGCGCAAGGTTAACAAGACCCAGCACCGATGAAAGCGGTGCCCGTAAATCGTGCGACACCTTATATACAAAATTGTCGAGCTCAGAATTTCTGATTTTTAATTCCTCTTCTACCTTTTTCTGATCGGTGATATCAACATACACTCCAAAAATTCCAATGGTCTTATCTTCCAGGTGGATGGGGACTCCATAAATAATTACCGATACGGGCGTGTCGTCTCTGCGAAGGCGTGTACTCTCAATTTTTATTACCTGCTCAGACGAAATAAGTGAGTTCAAATCGTTACCCTCCATTTCCAGCGCTTCCGGTACAATAAATCGATTCAGGCTATTGCCCCGCAATTCGGTAATTGTGTACCCAAATAACATTTCAAAACCCCGGTTTACCTGCTGCACATTCCCTTCACTATCCAGCAGCACAATTGCCATGGGCGAATTGTTAAACAATTCAGAGAAAAGAGTGGCCGCTTCCCGATACCGCCTGTCAGCTTCGCGTTGTTGGTTCTCCAATTTCTTACGCTCGCCAATATCATGTATTACCCCGCTCCAGATAATTCGACCATCGGGTAAAGATACCGGGTGGCCAGAAACCTCAACCCAAATGGTTTGGGCCTGGGGATTAAAAATTCTTCCCTCCCATTTGAAGGGGGTTACTTCTTTTATTGTTTGCTCAAAGTTTCGTTCAAAGTCTGGCCAATCAGCCCGGTGAATAAAAACTTTCATCGGGTAGGATCCGCCCAAAAGCAAGTCGCGATTAATACCCAGTATTTTTTCGCACGAGGCACTAAGGTATGTAAAGTCTCTCGTGCCATCCGCTTGAACAGTGTACTCAAAAACAACCACGGGCAGGTTGTCTATGATTTGTTGCATGCTGAGTGTTTGCGAACGTTCCGTATTCATTCTAACTAAACCGACAAGATAACTACTTTTTGTTTAATCCTTAGCTGCGGACAGGCCGATCGTAAGATACATTTGGCCTTACCTGAAAAACAACCGACCGTATGAATTTGTCTTGTGTGTACTGATTTTCCAGGGCAATACAACCCGCTTCGGTTAGCAACTGGAACCAGCCAGGCAAGCTGCTGGTGGGAAGGCCGGTAACAATCCTGAAAAACAAATACATCGTCTTAATCTTAAGGCGATGCCAATAAGTTTGTGTCTCAAAATCTGACACTAACCAACGGGCATCCCCAGCCAAATGCTGCTTTATGGTAGTGATTACTTTTGCAAGCCGGGTATTGGTAAACAGGTCAAGGTAAAAATGAGTGAGCACGGCATCGTAATCCTGTGCGGGTATTGCCGTTTCCGTTCCTACAAAAAAATGAACTTGCTTATTGGCTCCTGCCTTTCTCCTGGCCCTTGAAATCATCCTTTCAGAGATATCCACATAATGAATAACCAGGCCGGGGTTAACCTGAAAGATGTGCGGCAAGATCCACCCTGTTCCTCCACCCAGTATAAGCAATTTCTTTCTGCCCTGAAGATGGTGCAACAGTTTGAGTTGCATCTGATGTATTTGGCTCCCGACAAACACACGCGCCAGCTGATCGTAGCAGGGAGCCAACCAATTATACCCGTTGCTTTGCAAAGTCATTGCTGATTCATAAACAATCCTATTGCCGGCAAATAAAAGATAGCATCGCCCCACAGCCGGTAGCGTTCTGATTTACAGAAGTAGGTGTGAAATCTGAATATCCCTGCCAGACATAGCCACATTGAAAAAAAATATCCAACCTGTTGTATTAAACAGTCCATAGATAAAACTGAACCCTACCCCGCCTCCTATCAGCAGAAGCAGGCACCTGGTTACCCATCTTTTATCTAATCGTGTGGCCAGTGAGTGCTGTCCCATTCCACGATCAATGTCTGCTTCGAACCACGCAAACAATATCAGGTTTGCCAAGGCAATAAAAAAAAACTGAACAATTAATCCGGCTTCCTGAATAAGTAAACTCCAGCTGCCCGGCCACGCGGGTAGCAACACCCCTACTGAATACATTACCGCCACCGCCAACTCCTTAATGGGTAATTTTTTCTGAAGCATTAAATATAAGGCTGTAAGTGGAGCCAGAACCAACCCACCCAAAAGCACCGAGGGGCGAATAAAGACCAGAAGAGCACAGACCACCAGCACAGCTACAATTACTGCTACCTTTAAAACTGCCTGGTGTTGCTGATGAAACTTATGGCGCAGGCTAAGAGCGGGGCCACTTAAATGCCGCACATCAATCAGCCGGTCTGCAGTATAAATTATCCAAACGGTTAACCCCAGTATTGCAATTCCATACGGACGCACAGGCGCATCTAACCGTTTTGAAAAAAACAAAGCGGCAATCACAGCTCCTGCAGCTACATCTAAATTCAGCAGATTTATAAGGCGATAAAATCTGAACATCTGTAAAAATAAAAAAGCTCCCGGAATACCCGAGAGCTCTTTGGTTGATAGTTGATTGTGCTTACGATGCCTTTAACGCTTCCGCACCTCCCACTATTTCGAGAATCTCTTTTGTAATGGCGGCCTGGCGTGTGCGGTTGTATGAAAGTTTCAGGTCTTTTAGCAATTCACCTGCATTTTCAGTTGCCTTGTCCATGGCTGTCATGCGCGCTCCGTTTTCGGCCGCGTTAGAATCTAATACAGCTTTGAATAACTGAATCTTCAACGCTTTTGGAACCAACCCTGTAACAATTTCTTCCTGGTTGGGCATGTAGATATAATCTACCTCTGCGTGTGATGATTTTTCTTTTACTACCGGCAGCACAGGCAAAAACTGCTCGGTGCGCAAAATCTGGGTAGCTACGTTTTTGAATTCGTTGTAAACAATTTCAATTTTATCGTACCGGCCTGCTTTAAACTCATCCATCAAAAACTCACCCACCTGAGCTACACCCTCATACGAAAGGCCGTGAAAAATATTCCAGTAACTGCTTTCCATTTTGAAGTTGCGCTTGCTGAAATATTCAAAAACCTTTTTACCTAAGGGCAATATGGTGAGGTTTCCTTTTGCGTATTGCTTGCTGTATTTTTCAGTGGTTAGCTTTATTGCTGCCTTAATGATGGTGCTATTGAACGATCCGCAAAGCCCACGGTCAGAACTGATTACTACCAGC
>LNFR01000034.1 GCA_001567185.1 Bacteroidetes bacterium OLB12 | reverse complement strand
AGAAACACATCATTCTCAATCGGTATCGAACGGATTGATAGCCTGCGAATTGGTGGAATAAAATCGATGCCATTAAAACTACCACCTTTTGAAAAGCCGGCATCGTAAGCCGTTATAATTTCGCTGGGCTTGTTTTGATGAATGCCATTTTTATAAAACTTTACCCAATAGGCATTGTCCGGTTCGGCCAGATCTTTGGCCCAGAATTCGGCCTGGTACAAATCATCAAAAAACTGATTTCCTTCCTGCACAAAAAAAGTAATACTATCTACTGTGGGGGCTTGCCCCATGCGCGATTCCGCCACAAAGGTTTCGCCACTTATCTGAATAGCGAGTGTATAATTAAATCCAATTGTACCAAACCCATCGCCCGATGGCACCCACACATACTCGCCTGGTTTGTTTTCTAAAAAAGAGAAGACAGTTCCTTCTTCATCGGTAATTGTTACCGTTGCACCCGCAACAGCCGGAGGCAAAATGTTTTGGAAATACGGTTGGGTACGGGTAAGAATAATTTTTTGTGAATCGGGAAGATTGTTGATCCAGGCATCTACCACCAAGATGGGCTCAGCGTTCTCCAAAGCCGGATTAATCACATCCTCACAAGAATAGAAGATTGCGGAAGCAAGCAAGAATAAAAAAGACGACAACACGATTCATCTTCTAAAATTTAAAGTTGTAAGAAACGGAAGGAATAACTGTACCAATGATTGCCAACTGGCGTGCCTCACTATTGATAGGGTTACCTGCTGCTACCCGTTCATCGCCTTGTGTAAAGTAGATCGAGAATGGATTTTTACGGCCATATAAATTATACACACCAAAAACCCAGTAATCAGAATTTTTTCGGGCAGTGCCATTTCTTCTTGTTGTTTTACCTTCCAGGCGGAAAGAAACATCTAACCGATGATAGGCGGGTAGTCTTACATTATTTCGGCTATCGTAAGCATTGTAAGGAATGAGTATGCCTTGCACCACAAAACGTGAGGTTGGGAATGTAGCCGGTGTGCCACTAACAAAAGTAAAATTAGCTGCAGCTGACCAGCGTTTATTTATATCGTAAAAACCGCTAAGCTTCAGGTTGTGGGTTTGATCATAACGCGCAGCATACCACTCTCCTTTGTTAATTCCATTTACTTTTAGTTCGGTGCGCGCCAGCGTATAGGCAGCCCAACCGGTAAACTTGCCTGCCTTTTTTTGCAGGTAAAACTCAAGGCCATAGGCCCGGCCAATGCCTGTTAATAAATCCCCTTCCAGAAATTCGTTAATCAACAAATCTGCACCGTCAATGTAGTCGATCTGGTTTTGTGTATTGCGATAATAAGCTTCAACCGAAAACTCAAACCTGTTTTCCTTTCCGAAATCACGGAAGTAGCCAATGGCATACTGATCGCCAAGTTCCGGCTTAATGTTGTTGGTGCTGGGTGTCCAAACATCCAACGGGTTGGATGCTGTGGTGTTGGAGATCAGGTGCACATATTGTGCCATGCGGGTATAGCTTGCTTTAAGCGAACTTTGTTCAGTTAATTCGGCCTTGAGCGAAAACCGAGGCTCCAGATTTTGATAGGAAATCATTTTTTCGCCTCGCGAGAATGTGCGTTCAGCCACCGGAGTTCTTCTAATACCTGGCACCGTATCATTATAAATAAACTGCGACCCCGGACCCAATCCAACAAAGTTTGAGAAGCGAAGCCCATACTCCAACGCAATAGCTTCAGAAATTTTCTGGCTGTTACCCAGGTACAGCGCTGTTTCGAGGTTGTACTTTTCAGGAAGGCTTACATCTACGCGTGTGCCGTTTGAAGTACCATAAGCATTGGCCGGCTCGAATGAATAATAGTTTGCTTCGGCCCCAAAAGAAATTTCGTTCTTCGTATTAACGAAGTAGCTAAAAGTGGGTTTAAACGTTATGTTTCGGATGGAAGAGTTCCATCGGAAATTATCGCGTTCATTCTCGCCAAATTGCAACGAGTAGTCATACCTGCTAAACACTCCGGAAAAGTTGGCAAACAGTCTGTCGTTAAAAATTTTGTTCCAACGAATGGTGCCCGTGTTATTTCCCCACGAAAACCCCTGGTTTTTATCAAAGAAGAATCGATCGCGGCCCGTATAACCCGATAGATAAATGCGATTGCGTTCATTTATATGATAATTGGCCTTACCGGTAAGGTCATAAAAATTTAAAGCAGCACCATCGTTCAACATATCTACAAACGGGCGTGCCAGTATATCGGCATAAGACCTGCGGCCCGCTACTATGAAAGATCCATCGCTATCAAACAACGGACCTTCTACCGCGGCCCGGCTAAAAATTGTACCAATACCACCGTTCCCTTCGTACTTCTTATTATTGCCTTCTTTCATGCGAACATCCAGTAATGAGGCAATGCGTCCACCAAACTGTGCGGGTATAGCTCCTTTGTAAAGTTTTGTATCTCTTACCGCATCGGGATTAAACACAGAAAAAAAACCAAGCAAATGTGATGAGTTATATACCGTAGCTTCATCCAGCAGAATCAGGTTTTGCCCTACACTACCACCGCGTACATTAAACCCCGAAGCCCCCTCGCCTACGGTAGTCACACCGGGTAATTGCTGAATACTTTTAATCAAATCAGGCTCCCCTAAAAATGCAGGAATGCGTGTAATCGTTCTTGCATCCAGCCGGTTCACACTCATTTCCAATGATTTTGTGCCCTGCTCTTCCTTTTCCGAACTTATTACAACTTCTTCCAGTTGCGTATCCTCGGCAGTAAGCTCAATATCTAGCCGCACATTACCGGTAAGCGTTACAGTTTTTGCTGTGTACCATATCCGATATAGCTGAAAGAAACTTCATAGTTGCCAGGTTCGAGGGTAAGCGAGTAAAATCCATACACGTTTGTGGTGGCCCCGGTACTCAGCGATTTTACGTAGATGGTTGCACCAATCAGGGCCTCGCCATTGGCAGCATCTTTCAAATAACCACTTACGGTGGCCCGGTTTTGTGAAAATGAATATAAAGGCAGGAGCAGAATTAGTAAAAGGCGCATACGCTAATGAATACAACTTACAAACAGGATAATCCATATACGTGTTGCATAAAACACAGATTAAATAATATTTAAATGAATATTTTCTTCTATTTAAGAATTGTAGTTGTAGTGGCACTACAATTTTCGATAACTTGCAGCCAACAAACCTTTGAAAAAGTTAATAGAATTATATCAACGATATAAGGCCTACGTGCGGGTGGACCTGGTGATGTATGCCGTTATGTTTCTGTTGATTTTTTTGTACTTCATTTACAGTATAGTGACAGATTGATCATACTGCTGTTTAATTTATTCTTAAAATCTCCTTCACATTTTCCCTGATCTTGTCCGCTAACTCATCCGTAGGCAAATCGTTTACATCCTTTCCAAACGGCTCTTCAATTTCCTCTGCAATAAGCTCCACACTCAACAGCACAAACGTAACCAACATTACAATCGGTACTGTCAGGTATCCGGAAGTAGTAACGAAGGCCATGGGCAGTGTAATCAGGTAGATGAAAATAAATTGCTTGATGTACATGCTGTAATTGTACGGGATGGGTGTATTCCTGATTCTTTCGCAGGCACCCAGGATGTCAGAAAACTCCTTCATCTCCTTATCCACAAGGAACAATTGTTCTCCGGTTAATTTATTTTGTTTGTAAAGTTCGTTGAGGCGTTGATACATCATAGACGAAATCTCATTTGGAATATGCCGGATGGAGGCAAGGGAAGGTAAAAAATGTTCATCTGGAATTTCAAGTTCTTTGAAATTAACTCCCTTGCGCAAGTTCTCCTTAATTGAAAAGGCAAGGTTAGGAATCATGATCGAAAACCATTTGCGGTTTGGATCGCCCACTTCCAGAAAGGCATTTATCTTGAAGGCCAGGTTGCGGGTATTGTTCACCAGCAGGCCCCAAAGTTTGCGGCCTTCCCACCACCGGTCATACGCAGAGTTGGTACGAAACACCAAAAACAAACCCAACACAATCCCCAGCAGGGAGTGCATGGAGATGGTGGTATGAAAATCACTCTCATGAAACCGCAATACCTCCAGCAGCAAATAGCAAAGCCCTGCTGAAAAAAAGGTCATAAAAATAACCGCGGGCGTAAGGGTGCGCATCACACCGCGGCTGTAGGCATGGAAAACAAGCGAAAACCAATGTTTGGGGTTGTAGTGTACCATAGATTAGGAAAAAACCCCCGAATAAACCGATTCAAAAAATATTTCAAAATCGTAACCCCCGAAAGGATACTTTCGTTACATTTATCATAATAATATCATTTTAATATCATACTATGAAAACTGAAAAATCCTACTCCCCGCTTTCCGGTTACCTGATGGTACTGGTGGTATTGGTTTTATTCTGGCCGGCAGTGTTGGTGTGCTGGTTGCCCGAAACTTCCATTTGTTTTGGTTTTTAGGGTTTGGCCTATTTCTGGCGTTTGGGTTCTTTTATGTTAACCCCAACGAATCGGTGGTGTTAGTGCTTTTTGGCGAATATAAAGGCACTGTAAAAGACAACGGATTTTATTGGGTGAATCCGTTCTTCAGCAGAAAGAAAATTTCGTTGCGAGCACGTAATTTCGACAGTGAAAAAATTAAGGTGAACGACAAGGTTGGTAACCCGATTCAGATTGGTGTTATTTTGGTGTGGCAGGTTAAAGATACTTTTAAGGCCGCGTTTGAGGTGGACAACTACGAAAACTTTGTGCGGATTCAGAGCGACTCGGCCGTGCGCACGTTAGCAGGTTCTTATCCATACGATAACTTTGATCACGAAAGTGAGGTAACGTTGCGTTCGGGGCATAACGAAGTAAACAATGCCTTGGAAGAGTATCTGAAAAACAGGTTAGAGATTGCCGGCATTCATGTTATTGAAGCACGCATCGGTTACCTGGCCTACGCTTCAGAAATTGCTGGCGCCATGCTCCGAAGACAACAAGCCGCTGCTGTTGTTGCTGCCCGCTACAAAATAGTAGAAGGTGCGGTGAGTATGGTACAAATGGCCCTGGATCATCTGGCAAAGGATAATGTTATTCAACTGGATGAAGAACGAAAGGCGGCTATGGTTAGCAACCTGATGGTTGTATTATGCGGTGATAAAGATGTAAGCCCTGTAGTGAACACCGGAACACTGCACAACTAACTATGGCCGATAAAAAACCTTTTGTATTACGGCTTGATCCGGAACTTCTGAAGGCGGTAGAAAAATGGGCTGGTGATGAGTTCAGAAGTACAAATGGCCAACTGGAATGGATTATCAGCAAAGCACTTAAAGAGGCCGGACGCTTGAAGCAAAAATAAATCTTGTCCGTTAGATCGTTATTATCGTATTTGGCAACGAAAATAAACCGACAAGAAATTTATGTTGCGCACTTTGCTGTTGTTAATGATGGTTCCTTTTGCGGCTATTGCACAAACAGATTATGTAATCACCACAAAAGCGGATACGCTGCGGGGCGAAGTACGCCTGTTGAGTTACGATAACCTGGATCGTATTCAGATAAATACGGGTAAGAAAAAAGAACTGCTCACGGCCCTGCAGGTGCTTAGTGTTTACTATGAAGGAGATTTCTATAAACCCGTTCAATATGATAAACGGATAATTTTAATGAGGCAGTTAAAGGCCGGTTATCTCAGTTTATATGCTTTTCGGTTGCCAAATCAAAACACGTATGATGGCCGCTACTTCTATCGGTTGGATGGAAAACACCTGGAAGTTCCTAACCTGAGTTTCAGGAAAATTGTATCGTCTTATTTAGAAGACTGTGCCGCTGTAAGTGATAAGATAAAGGAAGGGGAATTAGGTAAGAAAGAGTTAAACCAGATTTTGGACGAATATAATACCTGTATAGCCACGGCAAAACCCTCCATATCAGAACCTTCGCCTCAACCCGTTTTAAACGAACTGGTGCTTGCCGTTCAACGCCTGAAACAAAATCTTGCAGGGCAGGAATTTACCAATAAAAAAGATGCACTGGATCTAGTAACCGATCTGGAGCAGAAGGCTGCTCGAAACGAAGCCATACCCAATTACCTGTTGGAAGGACTAAAGTCGTACCTCGCGCCACTTACTTCAGCACAACCTGATCTGGAAAAAGTTCTGCAATTACTTAAGAAATGATGGCAAGAACTTTTGCAATCCGGCCGGTATCGTTTGCCTGCTTTTCCAAAAAGAATATAGCGTGCAAATCAAAACTACAAGCGCATAGATAAAAAGCTGCCCACCATCACCTTGTACTTCAATACCCAACAAAGTTAAATGCATACCCACTGCACCTGCCATTAGCCCGATTGCCAGGATTGATCCCAGCCAAATAGCTGCAGGAATAAATAGCATAACCGAAGCAACTAGTTCTAAAAAACCCACCAGCCATCGGCCCCACGGTTCCATACCAACAGTTGAAAAAATAAAAACTGACTCAGGGGCAGCTGTAAATTTAAAATACAGGGTTTGAACCATAATAATAGCCGCCACAAGGCGTGCTAACCAAAACAGAATGGGAGTTTTCATTTGGCTAATTTTTTAAGCGATTCTTACGGATAACCTTACCAATTGGTTATCAACAAAGAATCTATTACTACCTTTCCAACTATTTTTGAAGTTACTTAAAAAAGAGTGATTTATATATGAATAATATTGCAATTGCAGGTGGCACCGGAATGTTGGGGTGGCCAGTGGCTACTGCCTTGGCGCAGGCAGGCTTTACCGTTACCGCTTTAACCAGAACTCCGCAAGAAAATCGAAATCATCCAAACATCAGGTGGGTTGTTGGTGACTTACAAAATACCGACTCCATCCGAAAACTTTTAGAAGGCAATGAGGCGGTTCATCTCAATCTATCGGTAAAACAAAACGAAACCCAAACGGATTGGCATGCCGAAGAGCAAGGGCTCGAAAATCTTTTGCGTATTGCCCGGGAGCAACATATTAAGCATATCTCCTACTTGTCATCATTAATCATGAATTACCAGGGTATGAATGGTTTTGATTGGTGGGTATTTAGATTGAAGCAACGTGCCGTTGCACAAATCCGGGATTCAGGAATTAGTGCCACCGTGTTTTATCCATCTACTTTTATGGAAACACTGTTACATCAATATAAGGCGGGGCCTTTCATGCTGCTGGCGGGGCAATCGAAACATAAGCAATACTTTGTTGCCGCTGAGGATTATGCGCAACAGGTTGTTCAATCCTATAAACAGGAACCCACCCAGCGTTTTCGTGAGTATATTGTGCAAGGCCAGCACGCTTATACCACCGATGAGGCCATCGCGATTTTTAAACAGAATACACCTGCAAGATTAATGACCTTGCGGGCACCCTTAGGATTGATTAAGTTTTATGGTGGTTTCTTTGCGAAGATGAACTACGGCTACCATATTCTGGAGGCGCTGAACAATTATCCTGAAAAATTTGAAGCAGAAGCAACCTGGCAGCAGTTAGGCAAACCTTCTGTAACGCTTGAACAATTCAGCAAGCGCACCTGATGGCAATCAAACTCAGGTTCTAACCCTTATCTATCCAGCCACTCCTTAAATTCCTGCACCCGCTCGCGTGCCACAATCACATCTTCGTCATCGTTTGTTTTAAGCAACAGCTTAATTCTGCTATTAGTGTGGCTAATCATGTCCTTGAATGAATCTATCCGCACAATGTACTTGCGGTTGATCCGAAAGTAACGGCTGGGATCCAGCAAGCCGTCAAGCTGATCGAGTGTGAAATCCAGAATATGTTTACGCCCATCCGTGGTTTGGGCAAAGGTGGTTTTATCAAGGCTGAAGAAAAAAAGAATTTCATTTACCTCCACCGATTTGAGATGTTCGCCCACTTTTACTACAAACCTTTCTTTATATCGTTTTGTTAACATCTGCATGGCATAGCTGATGCTCTCCATCATCTTATCGGGTGCGGGTTTCCCTATAAGCATTTTGTATTTGGCAAAAGCGGCCCGCAGTTCATTGGCATCAATTGGTTTTAGCAAATATTCGATGCTGTTTACTTTAAAAGCTTTCAGCGCATACTCATTATAGGCGGTGGTAAATATTACCGGTGCGTTTACTGTAACCTGCTCAAAAATCTGAAAACTCAGTCCATCCGCCAGCTGAATGTCCATAAATATCAGGTCGGGTGCCGGGTTTGATTTCAGCCAGGCCACGCTGCTTTTTATTGTATCGGGTTGCGCCAATACCGTAACGGTCACTTGCTGCCTGATTAATGAAATCAATCTTTCTGCTGCACTTGGTTCGTCTTCAATAACAAGAATATTCACTTCCGCTTAGTTAGGTATTATTGGCACTGATACTTTAAAAGTTTGTTCATTAACTTCTACTGTTACAGGAGCAGCGCTTAAAAAAGCGTAACGTCTTTTAATATTTTCCAAACCAGATCCGGTTGACTCATCAGACGGTATGGACTTTTTTGAAGATTATTCTCAACAATCACATTTGAGTTTTCGCTGTAAACTTGAATAGTTAATGGTTGCTCATCTGAAATAATATTGTGCTTCATAGCATTTTCTACCAGCATCTGCAAAGCCATTGGTGCTACTAACCCCTCACCTTTTATTTCCACCTTCCATTTCAGTTTATTACCAAACCGTATTTGTTGTAAAAACAAATACGATTGCAGGAATTCAATTTCTTCAGTAAGCGCAACCAACTCTTTATCGCGGGTACTTAGCACATACCGATATACGGCAGACAGTTGTTTGATAAATCTTGCTGCTTCATCCTGATTCTGGTAAACCAGGTTGGTGAGAGCATTCAGACTATTAAATAAAAAGTGTGGGTTAACCTGATTTCGCAAACTATTATACTGCGCTTCCATACTTTTCTTTTTTCAACCGTTCCGCCTCTACCGCACTTTCGCGCCAGCTTAGTAAAAAAAGAGCGACCCGTCATAAACATTGAAATGATCAATGTAATGATTAGTGTGGAGTAAAAGGTAGCATACAACCGGTTGCTTACATCAAAGCCCACAGCAAAATAAAAAATCTGATTGAGTAGAAATACTGCGCCAACCGTAAATACAATCATGGCTGCCAGGCCTGCCACCAGGCGCTTTACAGGTTCTTTGTGCCAGGAAAAAATGTTATCCATCCAATCGGCCACATACGCATTTCCCAGCCAAAGAACTATCCACAAACTAACTGTAAATAAACTTATCCCGATCAGGGAAGATATTTTTTCGCAACATCCTCTCCAGATAAACCAGCCCATCACACCACCCGCGATTACTATTCCAATAATAATCTTGCGGTTTTCCCGAAGAAATGGCGCAAGGGCAGGTAACTTCAACATAATAATTTACTATCCGCCAATATACACAGTTAAACCAGGATAGGCGATGAGCAAATACGAATACTTACTCATCGCAAAAAATCTATTTGCATTGTTTTAATAATTCTTCCACCATCTCTTTACCCCAAACAGGCGCTAACGGGTTTTCCGACTTATATGAACCAAATTGTTCCAGGGCTTTTTTGGCCAATCCGCATGCCTCGGCTGTCGAAGACCCGAAAAATTGTGCGGTACCAAATTGCATCTGGGCCATTAAGGCCTGCGCCCTCGGATTGTTCGGATTGCTACCCAATGCTTTTCCAAAACTTTGAAATGCCATGCCCGAGTATTGCTGACCACGCGTAACCGGATCTACGGTAACCCGAATCATGTGAACAAAACCTTCCAGGGCTATCAATTCAGATTCAGTGGGGGCTACTGCTTTTCCTTTTTCAATGGATGCCAATGCAAGGTTCAGGAGTCCATCTTTTTTGCTCCCATCACTTTCTTTGGTTGCAAGCATCAGGTTGCCAAACGCACTATAATAGTAAGGTTCCCATTTTGTTTTCTCTGCTGCACCAATCCGCTCTAATGCGTTAATTGCCGCCTGGTACTCTTCCACAGTCTTAGCGGTATAAACCGCATGAATGTGTTTACTCATTTGTTCGGTGTATTTGTCGGATGCAATGCCCGAAACTGAAATAACAAAAGCGAGAAGGAATGTTACTGTTTTCATGGTAATCGATTTTTTGTTTTGTTGTAGATTGAAATTAGTATCAGAGATTAGGTAATTGATTAATTTGATTTGTTTTGCTTAGCGTGATGA
>LNFR01000033.1 GCA_001567185.1 Bacteroidetes bacterium OLB12 | reverse complement strand
TGCATAACTGGCCGAGTGTCCTTTGGCAAACGAGTATCCGGCAAAGCTTTCAATCTCAAACCATACCCGATCGATTACTTTTTTTTCATACCCGATCTTTTCGCAGTTTTCAAAAAATTTATCGCGCACGCGTTGAAACTCTTCGCGCGAACGATACTTGCCGCTCATGCCTCTGCGCAATACATCGGCTTCCGTTAAGGTGAGGCCACCAAAATGGTGCGCTACTTTAATTACATCTTCCTGGTACACCATTACACCATAGGTGTCGTGCATAATTTCGTCCATCTTCGGGTGGATGGATTCGTACTTAATATTATTGCGATGCATGTGGTACCGCTCAATGTAGGCTTTCATCATACCCGAGCTGGCAACTCCCGGCCGAATGATTGAGCTGGCTGCCACCAGCGTGAGGTAATCATCGCAGCGCAATTTGCCCAGCAACATGCGCATGGCGGGCGATTCTACATAAAAACAACCCATTGCTTTGCTGTGGCGCATCAGGTCTTTTATTTTTTCATCGGTTTTAAATTTCCGAAACTGATATACATCTACATCAATGCCCTGGTTTCGTTTTACGTGTTTAACAGTTTCTTTAATGTGCCCTAAGCCCCGTTGGCTCAAAATATCAAACTTATAAATACCAAAATCTTCGGCTGCATGCATTTCAAATTGCGATACTGGTAAACTCTTGGGTGGATATTCAGTAGCCGTGTAAGCATAAATAGGTTTGTCGGTAATAAGCACACCACCGGCATGAATGGAAATGTTGGCGGGTAATTCTTTTTGTTCGATGTATTCTGCAAAAGCCATGATCTTATTGGCGATGTGATCGCGTGGTAAAGATTCTCTCCGGCTTTCTACCAGCATATCAATTTCTTCTTTGGGCAAACCAAAAACTTTTCCCAACTCGCGCAAAATGGACTTGGCTTTATAAGTAACGTGTGTGCCCAGCAGGCAAACATGATCGTAACCATGCTTATTGAACAGGTATTGATAAATGGCATCGCGGTTATCCCACGAAAAATCAATATCAAAATCGGGTGGTGTTACGCGTTCTTCATTTAAAAACCGTTCGAAGTATAAATCAAGTTCAATCGGATCAACATTGGTAATACCCAGGCAATACGCTACGGTACTGTTGGCACCGCTACCACGCCCCACAAAATCATAGCCGTTGGTGCGGGCAAATAAAATTAAATCGTAGGTGATAAGGTAATAGGAGATAAAACCTTTCTGCGAAATAATGCGCAGTTCTTTTTCAATGTGTTTACTCCAAATAGTGCGATCTGTGCCATAACGCATAGCATACCCTTTTTCTGTTTCAGCGCGCAGGTATTCCATATCTTCTGCTGCGTTGTTGCGCAGGTATTTTTTGTTTTTGTCTTCACCTGGTTTACATTCAATTGTGCACTGGTCCAAAAGAAAACGCGATCGTTCCAATAAATCGGGAAACTGCGCAAACCGGTTTCGTAATTCAGGTTCGGGCAACATGTACTCATCTTTACGTGCCTGCAGGTGTTCGGGTAGTTTACTTAACAAGGTGTTGTGCGCAATACACCGCAGCAGTCGATGCGTGTTGTGGTCGCGGTAGATAAATTTATCTCGACCTGCTTTTTTGTCTTTAATTTTCTCGGGTGGTAAAAATGTAACGGGATGCAGCGCAACAAATTTATGAGCAAATGCTTCGCGTAATGGATCAGCTGCATAGGCTACCAACTGATGACTACCTACACCTATGAATTCATGATTGTGTAATGTTTCGGGTTCAATTTGCTGATATGGATAAATCACAAACGTGTTCTCCATAACCGGGGCACGCTGCGGAAAAGGTTTGTCTTCGCGATTGTGATAAGAGAGAAAGCGATTGAGCAATTCGAAACCAGGATTGTTTTTGGCAAGGATGATATAGAGCAGTTGCTGATCCTTGTCACGAAACTCAATACCCACGGCTAATGCCAGCGGGTACGCTTCCTTGCCATATTTGGTGAGGCCGTTGTGTTGGGGTTGATTTTCGTAACAGATGCGCAGCAATTCCAGATACGAAGCGGTGTTGTTTATTTCGGTTAGTGCAAGTTTATGAATGCCGCAGCGTTTGGCTTCGTTAAAAAGAGTTTTAATGGGCAATGTGCCATATTTAAAACTGAAACCGGTGTGGCAATTAAGGTACATTGATTTTTTGATTCTCTTTGATTCTTTGATTTTTGGTCTTTCACCGAGGTCTGTGTCCTCACAGACCCCTCTTGCTGGTCTGTGTCCCCACAGACCATCCCATCTGATTATCCTTATAAGAGGTCTGCACCCTCACAGATCTCTTGGCTTTCTTACCCTATCTCTTCATGTATTCCAAACTCATCAACTTCTGTTTCTCTCTCCGAGGTCTGTGTCCTCACAGACCTCTTCTCTTACCTTATCTCTTCGTTTACTCAAAACCGTTCCCGATAGTCCGTGATAATTCCAAACTCATCAACTCCTGTTTCGTAAAAACGAGCTGATGACCACTTGTAATCTTCCGGTTTGGAAACAAGATTCCAATGTTCTTGCAGCGGGTTAAGATGAATGTATTCGATCTTCTGTTCAACAATCGACTTTGAATTCATTTGAATTGCTAAAGGATCGCGTTGCCAAAAACGGTGTTTGCGCTCGCGATTATGAGAATCTTTAAAGGGGATAATCTGTGGAGTTAGTCGTACGCGTTCCAAAAACTGATGACTGGTGAATTTATTAAAACTGGCATACGGCATTTCTTTTCCATTCATATTTACCATCTCCCAGATAGCATGAATATGGTTAGGCATAATGACAAATGCATACAACCTGATCTTTTCGCGGTTGATAAGATTTTTCCAGCAATTCAATTATAATGTGCTTGTTTGAATCGTGCTCTAATAATTTGTTCCAGTTTTTGATAGTGTCTGTCCAGAAATAGACTTCGTTTAAAATCATTTCTGATTTTCGAGAGCCATATTTTAATTCAGATTGAGTCATTGTGGTTATTGATTTGTGTTTTCGGGTTGTGGGTTTCGGTCTGTGAGGACACAGACCGATGTTTGAGTACATTAATTTTTTTTATTCTATTCCCTCTTCGAGGTCTGTGTCCTCACAGACCCCATCTCACATCTTCATCAAATCCTTTCTGATCTTCCCGTTAAACACGTTCATCTCCATACGCACGCGTTTACTTACGCCCAGCGTAGTGGCACGCACCAGTTTATCTACCCCATGTTTGTGTTTGATCACATCCATCGCCTCGTACAGGTTTACATCTTCTTCGGTTTCGTCAAACAAACTAATCTGGTGATTGCCCTGCACGAGGTTGCTCAACCGCACTCCTACTAACCGGATCAGCATTCTACGGTTGTAGAGTTTATCAAACAACTCTTGCACCACGCGTAAAATCACATGATCGGACGAGGTGTAGGGAATGTGTATTTGTTTGGTTTCGGTATCGAAATTGGAATACCGGATTTTTACCGTAATGCACGAAGTAAGTTTTTTCTGTTCGCGCAGTTGAAACGCTATTTTTTCAACCATCGCAATTAAAATAGATTTTAATCGCTTTACATCAATCGTGTCCTGATCGAATGTTGATTCGGTTGAAATCGATTTTTGTTCACTATACGAAACCACGGGCGAGTCGTCCAGGCCGCGGGCTTTGTTCCACAAACTCATTCCGTTTTTACCAAACGCACTTACTAAAAATGGCAAGGGCATTTCCCGTAAGGTAGCTACCGTGCGCACACCCATATCGTATAAAAAGGAAGCAGTCTGTTTTCCGATCATCGGAATTTTATCGATGGCCAGCGGATCGAGAAACTGGTTTACCTGGTGTAATGGAATTTGTACCTGTGCCTGTGGCTTGTATTCGCCCGTAGCAACTTTCGATACTAATTTGTTTACCGAAAGCGCCATTGAAATGGGCAGGTCGCTTTCGCGAATAATTTTGTTTTGAAGTTCGATGGCCCACTTATACGTGCCTACATAACGATCCATGCCGGTGGCATCAATATAAAATTCATCGATAGATGATTTTTCGAATGCCGGAGCTTTGTCGGCAATAATTTCCGTAACCAAATGCGAGTACTGGCTGTATGCTTCCATATCGCCCGAAATCACTTTGGCATCGGGGCAAAGTTGCAGGGCCAGGTACATGGGCATGGCCGAGTGTACCCCAAACGTGCGGGCTTCGTAACTGCAAGCTGCTACCACGCCTCTGCGGTTGCTACCACCCACAATCAAGGGTAATCCCTTTAATTTTGGCTCTTTTCTGCGTTCTACGGCAACAAAAAAAGCATCCAGATCCAGGTGTATTATGCTCTTCTCCACAGAGCAATAATACCTAAAAAATTTAGCTTTAAGCTAAAAATATAGATTATTAGTGAAAATTGTAAAGATCTAATAATCAGTACGGTTGGTAATTTTTAGTGACAGTTTTTAAAGCGGGCTGGATGTCGGCTGGCTTAATAGCTTCGGCTTTATTGCCCCAGGTGTTACATATATAATTAAGTACATCGGCTGTTTCCTGATCGGAAAGCATAAAGCCTGTCATCTCGCCATTATAATCTGTTCCATTTACTTTCATTTCACCCCGCACGCCCTGCAGTACCACTTTTACCAGCCGGTTTTTATCAGTCAGGTAGTCGGCCCTGGCTAATGGAGGAAACACGCCCGGCAACCCTTCGCCTTCGGCCATGTGGCATGTTATACACTGGGCTTCGTAAATACTTTTACCCCGCTCTATGCTTGCCGGTAAATCGAAGGTTTGATCGAATGAAAGAAACAGTGTTACCAGAAACAGGATAAATGTAAACTTCATGATTGATGTTTTTACAGTTTCAAACAATACACCCAGTTAAAAATTGAAGTGTAAATATAAAGGTCGTCTTTCTTTTTAAAATAGGAGTTCAGGGAAGAAGTATAGCGCTTATAAAAAGAGACTTTGAGTATATAGCCGGAATATCTACCTTCCATATATTAACCAATTTGATGTTATGAAAAAGCAAATTTCCAGAAAGGAGTTCATCAGGCTGTCAACCATAACTACCCTTGCTTTACCGGTTTTAGGTTATACGGCATGTAGCAGTAAAAAGGAGGCGCTTACTGAAACCCAAACTGCGGTAGAAGCAGCACCCTCTATAGTGTATTCTGATCGATTGGGAATGCAGGTGTTTGGTGTGCGCGAGTTGTTGGAAAAAGATCCACAAGGGGTGTTTAAAGCTATAGCAGAAATAGGAATCAAGAACATAGAGCTATTCGATCCGGCTACACTAAAAACGTATGTGCCTATAATTAAAAGACCTGGGCATGACTCCCCTGTCCACCCACTTTTTGCCGGGTTATATCAGTGGCAAGTGGGATACGGTGAAAAGCATCGGCATGGCTCCGCCATCGGATTATAAATTTTCAAAATATTGTAGAAGACTGTGTAGCTGCCGGTGTCAGAAATCTTGGTATCGCTATTATGATGCCGGAAGAGAGGCAGTCGCTGGATGACATCAGGCGATTTGCTGATTTGGCCAACAAACATGGAGAGATCAGCAAGCAGGCGGGGGTTCAATTGTACTATCACAACCACTCGTTCGAGTTTAAACCAACCGATGGCTTAATTCCATTTGACGAGATGCTTAAAATTTTCGATCCGCAGCTTGTTAAAATAGAGCTGGATGCGTTTTGGGCTACTATTGCTGGTAACGACCCCGTGCAATGGATTAATAAAATCGGAAGTCAGTTACTTTTCATTCACTTAAAAGATCTGAAAGCCGGAACACCAACAGACTATACGGTTTTTGATGTTGATAAGGGCGCTTTCCTGGAAATAGGAGATGGCATTATTGACTATAAGAAAGTACTGGAAGCAGCTAAAGCGGCCGGGGTGCAATACGCATTCCTCGATCAGGACCACACAGCCATGGATAAAATTGAAAGCGTTAGGAAAAGCTATAATTACCTGAAGGCGCAGGGAATATAAATTTTTGTGAATGAATAGGTGTTGATGAAGAACTGAGTTTGAATGAAAAAAGAAAACCTGACCGGAGGGCCAGGTTTTTCCAACTAAGTACCGAAGGCGGGACTCGAACCCGCACATCTTGCGACACACGCCCCTGAAACGTGCGTGTCTACCAATTCCACCACTTCGGCTAGCCTGATTCAAAATTTAGAATTTTGAACCTTGTGCCCAGGACTGGACTCGAACCAGCACACCTTGCGGCACTACCCCCTCAAAGTAGCGTGTCTACCAATTTCACCACCTGGGCCTTTAATTATTTAACCAGTTAAAAATGGACAACCGGCTAAACGAGGGACGGCAAAAGTAAAAAGGTTTTGGTGTTTTTACCAAAGGTTCGGGTTTCATTGTTTACGATAAAATTGGGTGAAGGCCGCTGTTTTTGTTGATTTGTTTTTCTGTTAAAAAAGCCCCACCTGTTTTTCAGGTTTTTCAAGGTTACAGCCCCCCTGTTTGACGCCCGCCAGTAATCTTTTCTTTGGGTTGTAAAGATTGGTAAACAGATTTTTCTGCGCTCCTCGCTATACCGTTTTATTCCTAAAAAAATTCACAATGTGCCAAAAGGTTTTGTTAAAACAGTAAACCCCGGTTTTTTGAATGGATAATAGTAACCAGTTATACATAAAATCTTTACATTGGTAGGGTTAACTATCAATTATGCAATCCAGAAGACATTTTGTAAAAACACTGGCAGCCGGTGCGCTGTATGTTCCAGCGCTTAATCTTTTATCGTGCAGTTCCGAAAAGAAAGAAACACTTAGTTCAGGTCTTAAAATATCGCTGGCTCAATGGTCGCTGCACCGGGCTTTTGAAAAAGGCGAGTTAAAGGCAGAAGATTTTGCAGCAATAGCCCGGCAGTATAATATCAACGCAGTTGAATATGTAAATGGTTTTTATCGCGATAAAGCAACAGACGAAAAATTCTGGAACGACATGAAGCAAAAGGCTGATAACGAAGGAGTGAAGAGTTTGTTGATAATGATTGATGAGGAAGGTGATTTAGGAAACCCGGATGCAATCGCCCGAACCTCGGCTATCGAAAATCATTATAAGTGGCTAAACGCAGCCAACTTGCTGGGTTGCCACTCAGTTAGAGTAAATGCGTTTGGTGATGGCAGCAGCGAAGAAGTTCAAAAGGCAATGATTGATTCCATGCAACGCCTGGGTGAGTATGCCGCTCCGTTAAATTTGAATGTGTTGATTGAAAACCATGGTTTATTCAGCAGCGATGGTAAGTGGGTGGCAGAGGTTATCAAACAATCTGGCAAAACAAACTGTGGTACGCTTCCGGATTTTGGTAACTGGTGTTTAAGTGCTAAGTGGGGAACTACCCAAATAGCGTGCGATGAGGTGTATGACCGCTACCAGGGTGTGGCCGACTTATTACCTTTTGCAAAAGGGGTAAGTGCAAAATCGTATGCATTTGATACAGATGGAAATGAAACCCGGATAGACTACCTGCGAATGCTCAGGCAGGTGAAAGACGCAGGTTTTGATGGATACGTAGGTATTGAGTTTGAAGGTTTTGATATGGCCGAACCGGACGGTATCCGTGCAACACAAAAATTATTAGAACGGTGTTGGGGACAGTTGGTCTAAAACAAAACCATAAACTTCGCTCAGTGGCTACTTTAACACCACTAACTAATTTTTTCTGGTGGAGATAAACACCTACGCCTTAAATCGCAGCTTGAAATACAACAACGATGAAGCGAGTATGAGGGTGAGCATATTGGCTACTATAACCGGTACATCCTGAATGATGATTCCATAGATCAACCACAATAACACACCAAAACAAAAGAATGAAAACATACCCAGCGAAAGGTCTTTGGCCGAGCCGCTTTTCCAGGTTTTAATTACTTGTGGCAAAAAAGCAATGGTCGTACAGGAACCCGCAGCCAATCCAAGGATTTGAACAATATTCATAACTAATTTTCTACAATACAAAAATACGGCTGAAACTGGACAGGGTTGTTTGCGTGTAAGATTATCCGCCATTGAAAGCGGTTCAATCGTTTGCTGATTTTTATCGACCAGCCAAAAGAGTGAATTAAGGATAAGCGTATTTTGATCCTGACTGGAAAAGGAGCTGGATAACGTTTGATTGGTTCCTCCTTCGTAGTCCATATCATTATGGCCCATGTTAAGATAAACCATGTGGTAATTCTTGTTAGTCCACACAACCGGATAATATCCACTATGCCAGATTTCATGGGCTTTGGGACCTGTGCCTAATGGAAAACTGGTTGAATCGATAGACACAAGAATTTGAATGTGGTTGTTGAGTCGCAAATCATTTTGCCACCGATACCATTCATTTGGTGCAGAAGAAAAAGTTGCGGGCAGATTTTTTGTAGTGGGATGATCAGTTTCTTTTTTCAACATAGCAGCGGTTGGACGCCACGTATTACCTGCATACTCACCAGCGCCAAGAAATTGGTTATGGTACCAATCCCAGTTTTGCGGATAAGCGGATGGGGTTAATGCAAACCCCGCAAAGTGAAATCCCATCCATCGGCCTCCGGTTTCTATATATTTTTGAAATGCCATTCGCTGCAATGAGTCATCGGGCCGCGCATCCAAAAAGAGAATCACATCGTAGTTGTGTAGCGAGCTTTCAGTAAGCTTATTCCAGTTGCGGGTGGTGTCATAATCAAAATTATAAATGCTTGCTTGTTGATAAAACCAGGCATTGGCTTCTTGTACAAAACTGATATGGGCCGCATCGTGTTTACCCGAATAAAATGCTAACACACTAAATCGCGGATTGGGTTTGCAGCCAACCAAGAGCGCTATTAAAAGAAAGGAGTTGAGGTAGCGCATACTATTTTGCATAGCCTAAGTTTAAGCTCATCTCTTTTTCTGAAGCATCGGGCAATAAAATCGAATTAATTGAATAGTCAACCAAGGGCATTCGATCAATGAAATAAGTTTCAGTAAGCGTACAGGCTAACCTAAATCAAATGCCCGCCAGTTCTAACTCAAAATTGCATGGACAAGATAATCCTCAATAATCATCCGTTAAGGCAAACTCATTTTTTCGTTGCATCCATTTACCTTGGGTAAAGTCAGGGAACTCCACGCTTTCACCACCCAACTGAATGGACGATTCTGAAAGTGGAGTAATCGCACTCCATGTAACAGCATCGTACACATCTTGTGGGGTGTTGGTCTTGCGTTTTACAGATTCAATAAAGGCATGCAACACAAACCAATCCATACCACCGTGCCCTGCACCGCTGGCATCGTTACCATATTTTTTCCAAAGCGGATGATCGTACTTGTCCAACCACGCTTTTGCATCTTCCCATTGGTGCGGTTTGGCACTTTGTCCTTCTATGTAAATAGATTTATTTACATCCATCCAAATACCTTTTGTGCCTTGCACGCGGAAGCCCAACGAGTACGGCCGGGGCAGGTTAGTATCGTGTTGAAGTAATATGGTTTCCTGGTTTGCGGTACTGATCATGGTAGTTACTACATCGCCCAGTTTGAAATTAACTTTTGCATTGGGATGGTTGGCTCCACCCATTTTTACAATATGTTCGTGCAAACCTTTTGCTTTGGTTGCGTACGAAACCAATTGTGTAAAGCGATTACCCCGGTTAATATCAACCATCATCGCCACGGGTCCAATCCCATGGGTGGGGTACAAATCGCCATTGCGGTAAACGGCGTGTTGGGTTCGCCATTGCGCTTCAGAAAATCCTTTTTCACCAAACTCGGCACCTCCTCCGTATGGATTTTTACCATCGTTAAATTTTACTTCGCGTAAGTCGTGCTGATAACCGCCCTGCAGGTGTACAATTTCTCCAAACACATTTTGGCGTACCATATTTAATACAGCCATGACATCGCGCCTGTAGCATACATTCTCCAGCATCATTAAAGGCATGCCGGTTCGCTCGCTGGTGTGTACCAGTTGCCAGCATTCTTCTATCGTCATTCCGGTAATTACTTCACAGCCTACATATTTTTTGGCATTCATGGCATCTAAGCACATAACTGTATGCCATTCCCATGGGGTAGCAATAATTACAGCATCGATATCTTTGTTCTCCAAAAGCTTTTTGTAACCGTAAGGTCCATCCATAATTACCTGTGGTTTGGGTTTACCTGATTTGGTAACCAGCGCAAGGCTCATATCAATCATGCGCTGCTGCACATCACAAATAGCAACCACATCTATATCCGCGCGCCTCAATGCAAGATCCAGATGGTTTTGCCCGCGTAAGCCCACGCCAATAAAGCCTAATTTTACTTTTGCGGCTTTGTCTTTGGATAGCAATGCGGTTGACGGAAGTATTGAAAAACCTAATCCGGCTGCAGCCGATGTTTTAATAAAATTTCTGCGGGTAGTCATATCAGATAAGTTTAGATTAGTTTTAGTAACTGCGATACTTTTAAAATGCCAATAACACTCATGCTGTCGGTAATTTTTCCATCCAGCACCAACTGGTAGGCTTCTTTAAATGGAAGTTTCCATGTTTTTAAATCAGCCTCGGTATCCTCCAGGGTACTGGTTTGCTGTGTAAGGTGTTGGGCAAGAAAAATAAAACCTTCTTCATCGCTTACAGAATTTGATAAGTGGGTGCGTTGAATCAAGGTCCATTTTGCAGCAACCAGGCCCGTTTCTTCTTGCAACTCGCGTTTGGCAGAAATAAGCGGATCGACCTGAAGTAACCCACCACCTTCGGGTATTTCCCAACTCCATTCGTTAAGGGTGTAGCGCCATTGGCCAACCAGCCACGTATTTCCATCTTCATCAATGGGCACAATACCAATGGCTTTGTTTTTAAAGTGAACCTTGCCATAGATGCCGCTTCCGCCACCCGGATTTATCACCTGGTACTCGGTTACGTTTATCCACCGGTTATCATATTTTTCGGTTGCTGACAGCGTTTTCCAAGGATTCATCTCTCTTCCCATTCAAAATTTTGAGAGTTCAAGATTCAAAAATTATTTCATTAATAGCGATTGATTACTTTTGAATTTTGAACTGTGAATTTCGAATTTTGAATCTAATGCTGATTTCTGCTTTTACTCCTGATTTGATTGAGGCTGGTTGCGATGAAGTAGGCCGTGGGTGCCTGGCGGGGCCTGTAGTAGCTGCGGCCGTAATCCTGCCAAAAAATTATCAGCACGAGCTGCTCAACGATTCCAAGCAACTCGGCAAAGAGGATCGGAAAACACTTCAAATTGATATTATGCGGGATGCATTGGCGTGGGCCATTGCCGAGGTAAGTAATGAAGAAATTGATTCTATTAATATTTTGAACGCTTCGTTTAAGGCCATGCATCTTGCGCTCGATCAATTAAAAGTAAGGCCACAATTCTTGTTGATTGATGGCAATCGGTTTAAACCGTATAACGACCTTCCGTTCGAGTGCATTATAAAAGGAGATGGGGCTTATCTATCCATAGCGGCAGCATCGGTATTAGCAAAAAATTATCGCGATGAGCTGATGGGTAAATTGGCTGATCAATACCCCGGCTATGGATGGCATACCAACGTAGGTTACCCTACCGATGAGCACCGGGACGGAATTCGTGCGCTGGGTATTACACCCTACCACCGAAAATCTTTTCAATTGCTATCCTCTCAACTTGAGTTATTTGAGTAGAAACAATTTCATTACACAGACTGTTGTTTTATATAACAGTTTAAGCTAACTATCGCCCAAAATTTAAAACCCGGTGTGCTTGTCTTTCTCGCATTAAATAACCACGCGCAGTATAAGGTTATTGTTGCCTCTAACCGCGATGAGTTCTATGAGCGCAAAACTGCACCTGCCGCGTTTTGGAACGATCATTCTGAAATTATTGGCGGTCGCGATTTGGAAGCAGCGGGTACCTGGATGGCCATGAATACGAATGGCAAAATCGGGTTGGTTACGAATTACCGCGATCCGGCAAATATCAACCCCCAGGCGCCTTCGCGTGGAAAACTCGTTTCAGATTTTTTGTTGGATACTAAAACTCCGAATGAATACCTGCGCGGGATCGAGCCGCTGGCAAAAGATTTCAATGGATTTAATCTTTTAGTTGGTGAATTGGATGACTGGTGGTATTTATCGAATTACAAACAGGGAATTCAAAAACTGAACCCGGGCATATATGGCTTGAGTAATCATTTGCTGGATACTGACTGGCCAAAAGTGAAACGAGGCAAGGAAAAATTTAGTAAGACGCTTGAGTATGATTTTTTGCCGGAAGACCTTTTCGGGATGCTTTATGATGAACAACGCGCGGTAGATCAGGTTTTGCCGGAAACAGGGGTGGGGCTGGAACGCGAGCGCGCCCTTTCATCGATGTTTATCAAGATGAAGGGTTATGGAACCCGTTGCTCAACTGTGTTATTGATTGATAAAGAAAACCGTGTGCAGTACTATGAAAGAACGTACGATGTAAATACGTTTTCGTACAGCACACGGGGTTATCGGTTTGATATAGCTACTTCACCACAAGCCTTCTGACAGATCCATTAGAACCACGAACTGTATAAACACCGGGAGCAAGAGTAGCAATATTTATTTTAGTGGTATCCGATAGTTTCATCACCATAACACCCAGGTTGTTATATACTGCGTAGTCATCTTTTTTGTTGATGGTTACATCAGTACCATACGTTACCGGGTTGGGATATAGCATCCACTCCAGATTCATATTAACAGCCACCACATTGGAAAAATCCGAAGTACCATCAAAATCGGTTTGTTTGAGGCGGTAATAATTAATTCCAGCGTGTGGAGTTTCGTCTATAAATTCATAAGAAGTTGAATTATGTGTAGTACCCTGTCCGTTGATAATACCCAGGCTGGTAAACTCAACACCATTGGTTGAATGTTGCACGGTAAAGAAATCATTATTCAATTCAGAAGCGGTAGTCCAATTCAGTTTTACGCTTTCGTTTTCAGCTGTGGCTGCAAAGTGGATTAGTTCTACCGGAAGGGGGTTTGCTAAATCAGAAGACCCAAGTGTAATAGGGCTGAAGCTTGTTATTGCTCCGGCAGAAATAATGGTTCCTGCAGTAGCATTTCCAGTTGTGCCCCCATTGCCGTGGTTAACCCAGGCCGTACCATCCCAGCGTACAACCCGTAAGGTAGCAATGTTTGTAATGTATGGCCCGGTACAATCAGGAGTATTCCAACTTAAGGTTACACTTACATTCGATCCGCCAGGACTTCGATCCAACATCCAGTATTCACATGAACTTACTGTAATGATTCCGGTAGGATAAGTGGATGGACCTCCAAATGCTTGCGAAGCTTTAAAGTACTCGGCTGTAAAGTAGTGCGTAGTATTGGTTGGTGCCGTGATGCTGATGGGCCGGTAGAAACCACCATCACCCGTAGGAAAACTAAAGGCATCGTTTCCGGTTTTACGTACCGGCCCATCGATGTGGCTGCTGTTCGATCCACCGGTTACCGTGGCATTGTCTGCAAAGTTGAGGTAATTGGTTGCCGATGTAAAGAGTACGCCATCCGTAAATGTTCCATTTATAGTAATGCTTGCATCGGTATTCAAGGTTGCTGATCCACCTGATTTATTCATTGTCAATCTTCTGAAAACAGGTGAGGCTGTTCCCAGTTTGTTAATATTTTGAGCAGCACCTCCGGCCAATACGATAGTTCCATTATTGGCACCAAAGGTTATTGATGCAGCACCATCCACATTTACATCATTGTAAAAATTGCTGGCCGAATTATAAGCAGGCTGAATGGTTCCACTCGTCTGGATGAAGGTTGTGCTGCCAATAAATTCATCAACGGAAGTATTGCCTAAACGGAAAATGCCGGTTCCTGCATTGGTAAAAGTTGATGCGCCAACAAATATATTACCCCCAATACTTCCATCGGTTGATGCACCGGTTTTAGTAAAGGAGTTGCTGCCATTAAATGTTGCACCGTCCAGAAATACTGAAGGCGATGAAACAGTCAAGTTTCCATTCCACGTGGAAGAAGGACCGGTTCTGAAAGTGGATGACCCTGTTAGTACAAGGTTTTGCGCGGTTGTACCAAACTGCGTAAATCGTTGCAATCGTAATTCACCCGCTGTAAAACCCGTGCCACCCACGGTAATGGTACGACCACTTGCCAGGGTTGCTGAGCCAGCCGCATTTTCAGAAAAATAAATACCAGTACCACTAGTGCTGTTCACTTCAATATTTCCATTGAACGTATTGCTGCCAATGTAAGCAGGGCGAATATTGGAGGTACCCGTATTTGTCATGGTTACCGAATTGTTATAAACGCTGGCAGAGACAAGTTCTAACAGCAAGTCATTCGATCCGCTGTTGATTAAAGAAGTTACACCGTTAAACGTATTGCCACCATTGGTTCTTAGAAATCCGGTACCACTATTTTGAATAGTGGTGGTTCCGTTAAAAGTGGTATTTCCGTTACCTAAATTGCTGGTTGCACCAGTCTTTTCCAGGAAGCTTGTGCCATTAAACACACCTCCGTTAATAAAGAGTTGCGGAGACCGGAAGTCAACATCACCATCGAATGAAATGGATGGCCCTAAATACAAAGAGGCCGTACCGGTTAACAACAGGGTTTGAGGAGTAGCACCGGTTTGAGTGAACCTTCTTATGCGAAGATCGCCCAGGCTAAAGCCAGAGCCACCAACAGAGATAGTTTTTCCTGCTGCAAGGGTAGCTGTTCCACCACCACTTTCACTAAAATAGATACCACCACCAAAAGTTGAATTAACAGTAATATTGCCATTGAAAACCGTTCCCGGCACGTTATCGGCCATGCGAATGGTAGATGACCCGGTATTGGTTAATGTTAAATCGCCATTGAACGTATCAAGTGCAGTAACTGCAAATCTGAAATAACCAGCTCCCGAATTGGCAATGGTGGTGGATCCATTAAAGATATTGTCGCCACTGCTGTCGTTGTTGGTGGCACCGGTTTTTTCCAGGTAGGTAGTACCGTTGTAGGTGGCACCATTTAATTGAAACTGGGGTGCCCGGAAATCAACATCGCCATTAAACGTTGAACTTGGACCGATGCGCATCAAGGCGGTACCTGTTAGTACCAAACTTAACAAAGGTGCGGGTGGGTTACTTTGTGTAAACCTAATTAACGAGAGTAGGCCGCTGCTGAAACCAAGCCCACCCACATTCAGTGAAGCACTGTTATTTAAAGTGGATGTGCCTCCTGCTGCATTCGAAAAATAGATTCCGCCACTTCCTAAAGTAGAATTGAATGTGATGTTTCCATTAAACTGATTGCCTGCAGAGTTGTGTGCAAGAAAAATTACACTGGAACCTGTATTGGTTACTGTAAGCGCATCATTAAAAATATCTGCTGAGGTGTTTCCTGTTAATAAATACCCTGCTCCGGAATTAATAATAGTAGTAATGCCATTAAAGGTATTTCCTCCTGCGCTCCCATTGTTTGTTGCTCCTTTTTTCTCAAGTTCGGCATCGCCATTGAATACCGTTCCGTTCAATAACAGTTGCGGAGCCCGGAATACCACATCGCCATCAAATTCTGAAGCAGGGCCGAGTGTAAGTATGGCTATGCCAGTAAGATCAAGGGCTTGAGGGGTAGGTCCGTCCTGGCTAAACCGGATTAACCGGATATCTCCGCTGATGACTCCGGAGGTACCAACGCCAATTGTTTTTCCGGCTGCTAACGTAGAAGTGCCGAAGGCGTTATTTCCAAAATAGATACCACCCCCGAAGGTTGAGTTTAATTCAATATTACCGTTGAATTGATTTCCGGCCGAGTTATCGGCCAACCGGATGGTGGAAGAACCGGAGTTAGTAATAATCAAATCGTTGTTAAAGATATCCGGGTTGGATGCACCCGTTAGCAAATAGGCGCTGCCTGAGTTTACAAGGGTGGTTAGTTGATTAAAAACATTGCCGCCAGTTCCATCATTGGGCCCACTGGGGCTGGCTCCACTTTTCTCCAGGGTGGTTATCCCATTGTAGGTTGCCCCATTAAGCAAAAGCTGTGGCGAAGTGAAAGTTACATCCCCATCAAAGGAAGAGTCGGGGCCTATCCAAAGTCTTGCTGACCCTGCGAGGGCAAGGGTTTGGTTGAAGGCACCCACCTGGCTGAACCTACGGAGTCGCAGATCTCCAGTTGAAAAACCACTGCCGCCAACCTGAAGAAATCCATTGGTGAATGTAGAAGATCCGGTAGCGTTATTCGAGAATAGAATTCCTAATGCACTGCCTGTGTTATTCAGGAAGATATCGTTGTTGAATTGATTACCCGCTACATTGTGTGCCAGAAAGATATAATTGCTGCCACTGTTGGTTACGGTTAAGGGGCCATTGAAAATATCTGGGCTTGTGTTAGCTGTTAATAAATAACCACTGCTGCTGGCGGTTAGCGTTGTTGTTCCGTTAAAGATGTTGCCACCTGCCCCATCGTCATTCGAAGGGCCGCTTTTTTCGAGAATTGTCGTGTTATTGTAAGTAGCGCCATTCAGAAATAACCGGGGAGAAACAAATGTAACCAGTCCATCAAAAGAAGAAGAAGGGCCCACACGCAAGAGAGACGTTCCCGTCAAGGTTAGGTTCTCGGCTAAAGCGCCAACCTGCGTGAAGCGATACAGGTTCAACGAACCAGAAGAAAAAGTTCCGGCAGTTATAACTCCGTTAAGGGTTGAACTGGCAGTGGCACCTGCATTGAAGGTAATGCCGGCCGCTCCACCGGAATTGGTAACTGTGATGTTGCCGTTGTATGTTGAAGTGCCATTCTCGCCCATGCGGATGGATGTGCCGGTACTTGTGTTGGTTAGATTAATATTAACAGGCCCCGAAAAAACAGCCGAAGATCCGGTGCCATTCAGGAATATATGATCACTTTCGATGGAGCCTGCGCAGTTGATGGTTAAGGTACCGGCAACAGAAAGGGCTGTGTTGGTACCTGCTTGGCCTATTAAGTATGAGGTGTCATCAGTACCACCTGATTTATTTGAGTTAAGGGTGAGGTCTGAACCAAATGTTGTGGTTTGCCCTCCGTGATTATAGGCAAAATAAATTCGGTAACTGCCGGTATTGTTAAAGGTAGTGCTGCTTAAAAACTGATCGCTTGTGCCATTGCCTAAAAGTAAATAGCCAGATCCTGAATTGGTAATATCTGTAACTCCGGTAAAAATGTTGCCACCCGAACTATTATCATTTCCGGCACCCGTTTTTTGTAACGTTACTGTTCCGCTATACGTGGTTCCGTTCAACTGTAGCCGTGGTGAAGTAAAGTTCACGTTTCCACCAAAGGCAGAACCTGGGCCCGAAATCAAAGTTGCAGTGCCAGTAAGGGTAAGATTTTGTGTAGTGCTTCCTGCCTGCGTAAAATTTCTAAACTGGAGTGTTCCGGTGTCAAATGTTCCTTGTGTTATCGAGAACCCGGCACCGAGGTTTACTGTACCGGTAGTATAACCAAAATATATTCCCGACCCGCTGGTAGAGGTTACCGAGATGTTGCCATTAATGGTTACATCCCCATTCAGGGCAATAATAATTCCGGAGGCTGCATTGGTATTTGTACACGTAAGGGTAACATTTCCATTGATGGTGGCGCTGCTGCCTGCATTGCGCGCAATGATGGTGTTAATTCCACCAGAGGCACTGCCACCATGGTTAATAATCAGATCCCCATTAATTTGATTTCCGGCTGAGTTGATTCCAATCTGAACGCGTGAAGTTCCTGTATTGTTGATGGTAAGTCCGCCATTAAAAATATCCGGATTGGTATTGGCAAAATTAAATGATTCAGTACCGCTATTAATTACGGTTGCTAAACCGGTAAATGTATTTCCACCGGTTGAGTTATTTTCTACTCCCCCGGTTTTTTCGAGGATGCTGGTGCCCCCAACGGTAATACCGTTAAGGTACATTTGGGGTGCCCGGAAATCCACATTGCCCGCGAAACTGGTGCCCGGGCCCACATCCAGACGTGCAGTACCTGTTAATAAAATGGTTTGGTTATCAATAGCTCCAAACCTTTGCAGTACAAGCTGACCTGCCGGAAAAGAACCGGCTGAGATCGTTCTGCCTGCCACCAGGGTTGAACTGGCTGATGCATTGATATTAAAATTTAGTAAACCACCGCCTGTATTGCTCAGGGTTATGTTTCCATTGTAGGTGGAGGTACCATTAACCCCCATTTGAAGGGTTGTTGCTGTGTTGCTATTGGTAAGATTAATGGAAACAGCGCCATAGGTTGCCGAAGTACCCGTGCCTTGCAAGAACCGGTGATTGCTTTGTAATGTGCCATTACAATTGATGGTGAGTGTTCCGGAAACTGAGAAACTTGTATTGTTACCCTCATTTGCAAAAAACGACCATGCGTCAGTACCACCTGATTTATTTGTATTTAATGTTAAATCTGTAAAGGTTGTGGTTTGGCCGCCATGATTGTACGCAAAGTAAAATCGGTAGCTGCCGTTGTTATTAAACGTAGCAGGGCCGTTGAATTGATCGCGGTTACTGTTTCCTAATAGTACGTAGCCGCTCCCAGATTGGTAATTGTTGTGGTTCCATTGAATACATTGTTACCACTACTGTTGTCGCTATTATTGTCTGTCTTAGAAATTGAAACATTACCATTAAAGGTTGAGCCATTGAAAAATATCCTTCCTGTGCTTCCATTGATGGCGGCTCCAAAAGTGGTACCGCTAAAGGTGGTTGTGCCGGTGGTGTTAAGTGTAACTGCAGCTGCAGCACCGCCATTGTTTATTGTTCCGCTTACAAAACTGTTGGTTCCGGTGGTGGTCAGATTAAACCCATTAATATCAATTGTTCCGGTATATCCGTTAACGGTAATTCCGGCTACATTTGGTGCCACATCTAATGTACAATCCCCAAGCCCGCTGGCATTAAATGTTACAGCATCTGAAGGTCCGGGAACGGATGCCCCACCCGGGCCACCAGATGTGGTTGACCAGTTGGCGGTGTTATTCCAGTTGGATGCCCCAGCGGCCACCCAAAAGCGTTGGCCAAAGGATACCTGGCAGGCAAGCAGTAACAGAATGAGGGTTAGGTAAGACCGTAAAGATTTGTTCATAAAAAACAATTGAATTCTTCAAAATTATAAACTTTTATCCAACTTGGATGGGTCCGGTAACATGTACTTTTTTATAGGGAAATAAAATTTTTTGAACATTGAGTAAGCAGATTCCAATTGCACTTCGGTTTGTGAGGTGGTTTTTTCCAAAACTTGAGGCGATCTCAGGCCCGCTGGCCGTAAAATATTTCGATAAAATATTTTTTTCCCCACTTCGGTATAAGGCCCCTGAAAAGGAACGGGAGTGTGAGCATGAGTCTGTACTTGAGAAAATAGTGGGAAATAGCCTCGAAATTCAAACGTATTGCTGGGGCGACCAAAACAAACCCTACGTTTTGGTAATGCATGGATGGGCAGGTAGGGCAACTCAATTCCGAAAGTTTATTCCGGAACTAATCTCAGCAGGCTATCGGGTGGTAGGTTTTGATGGTCCGGCTCATGGCCGATCATCGGGTAAAAGAACCAGCATTATGGAGTTCGAAGTGGCTTTAAAAATGGTGATTTCGCGCTGGGGCGAGCCAACTGCGGTTATTGCCCACTCGTTTGGAGGGGGTGCATTACTTTATGCCATAATGAAAGGCTTGCCTGTAAAAAAACTCATCAATATTGCTTCTCCCACCATGACCGAGGAGATTATCAAATCGTACCTGCGGGCTGTAAACGGATCGTGGAAAACGGGTTTGAAATTCAAAGAATTGATTCGTAAAAAGTATGACCGTGATTTTGATGAGTTTACCGCTATGTATTTTATAGAACACATAAATGATTTAGATCTGATGCTGGTTCACGATGAGGACGATCGGGATGTGCCAATTATTCAGGCCGAGAAACTAGCTGAAAAATATCCGGTTAAGTTTCTGAAAACCTCGGGCCTGGGCCATAATCGTATCCTGAAAGACGAGGCTGTAATTGCGGCTTGCCTCGATTTCATCAAAAATTAACGATTGGTGTAACTTACAGCCCTTTAGCCCGTCTGATTCGCGATAAAAGACCGTTCACTAAAAGAAATATGCCTTTTTGAGTATTTTTTGAAACCAAAACGGAAATATCCAGTAAAAGACTAAGATTGCTTAACCATTCTATCGAACTAAATTATCATTCTGCTTTAACTTTTAGCCATGCCCAATATCATTAAGACCAACCACATTGCCCGTATGTATAAAATGGGTGATAATATTGTTAAAGCGTTGCAGGATATTTCCATCTCGATTGATAAAGGCGAGTATGTAGCATTTATGGGGCCATCGGGGTCGGGCAAATCTACCCTCATGAATATTGTAGGCTGTCTGGATACCCCAACCTCGGGCGAGTACTGGCTCAACAACCAATTAGTAAGCGATATGACTGAAAACGAACTGGCCGTGGTTCGTAATAAAGAAATTGGTTTCGTGTTTCAAACATTTAACCTGTTGCCGCGCGCTTCTGCGTTAGAAAATGTTGCGCTTCCGTTGATTTATGCCGGCTATAGCAAAAGCGAACGCGAAGAAATGGCAATGGCTGCATTGGAAAGTGTAGATCTGGCCAACCGTCATCATCACAAACCCAATGAACTTTCAGGTGGACAGCGCCAGCGGGTAGCAATTGCCCGGGCATTGGTAAATAATCCATCCATCATTCTGGCAGATGAGCCTACCGGTAACCTCGATTCAAAAACCTCGTACGATATCATGAACCTGTTTCAGGAGTTGCATGATAAAGGCAACACCATCATTATGGTTACGCACGAGGATGATATTGCCCATTATGCCCATCGCATCATTCGCCTGAAAGACGGGTTGATTGAATGGGATCGCAAAAATGAAAGTGTTACACGCAGCCAGGCTGTTACAGCATAATCTCATTTTGTTTTTATTGTTTGGTTGAATCTTGAATTTTAAATCTTGAATTTAACCGCATGAAAATTTACACCAAAACGGGCGACCAGGGTTCTACTTCGCTTTTCGGAGGTAAACGTGTACTAAAATCTGATTTACGAATTGATACCTATGGTACCATTGACGAACTGAATTCGTGGATGGGCGTATTGCGCGATCAGCCCGTTAATCAAAACCGCAATGCGGTTCTTATTGAAATTCAGGATCGCTTGTTTACGATTGGATCTATCCTGGCCACCGAACCGGGCAATACAAAAGTTAAAATTCCCGCACTGGCCGAAACAGACATTCAGTTTTTGGAGAAAGAAATTGATAGCATGGATGCGGCATTACCCCCTATGAAATTTTTTGTGCTGCCGGGCGGGCATCCTGCTGTATCATTCGGGCATGTTACCCGTACGGTGTGCCGCAGGGCCGAGCGGTTAGTCATTGCACTCAACCAAACAGATTCTATCAACGAACTTGTAATCAAATATTTAAACCGGCTTTCCGATTATCTTTTTATGCTTTGCCGGTCAATGGCCCACGAGTTAAACGCTCCCGAAACTCCCTGGAAGGCCCGCATGTAATGTCATATTTGCCTAACATCTGTTAGTAATAGGTGTTAATGTGTGGTATCTTTGACCCTGTTTAAAGTTTTCACAAAAAGTAAGGAATCATGGTTGAGACAGAAAGCATTTCCATTACCCGGATTGAGCAGTCGAGGTTGAGTAAAACCAATCTCAATAATCTCCCTTTCGGGAAAGTTTTTACAGATCACATGTTTATGGCCGATTATCGCGATGGCCAGTGGAAAAATTCCCGAATTGTTCCGTATGGAAAAATTCAAATAAGCCCCGCTACACCCGCGCTGCATTATGGTCAATCCATTTTCGAAGGCATGAAAGCGTATCGTGCAGCCGATGGCAAGGCGTTGGTGTTTCGTGCAGCTGATAACTGGAAGCGCATGAACATCTCGGCTGAACGTATGTGCATGCCCGTTGTGCCCGAAGATCTTTTTATGGATGCGCTTTCAACCCTGATCGATTTAGATCGCAATTGGATTCCAACGCAGGAGGGAAGCTCACTTTACATCCGGCCGTTTATGTTTTCGGCCGATGAGTTTATCGGCATCCGGCCTTCACTGGATTTTACATTCATGATTTTACTTTCGCCAACGGGGCCCTACTATTCCACCCCTGTGAAAGTAAAAATAGAAACCCACTATACCCGTGCCGTTGAAGGCGGTACCGGTTTCGCGAAAGCGGGTGGTAATTATGGTGGAGCCATTTACCCGGCCAAACTGGCGCAAGACGAAGGGTATCATCAACTAATCTGGACGGACGGCAAAACACATGAGTATGTAGAAGAAAGCGGCACCATGAACCTGATGTTCGTAATCAACAATACACTTATTACACCTGCACTAAGCGATTCGATTCTGGCTGGTATTACACGCCAAAGTGTAATTGACCTGGCCCGCCATTGGGGCATGCAGGTGGAGGAACGAAAAATTTCAATCATTGAATTGGTGGCCGCTCTTAAACAGGGTCGTGTGCAGGAAGCATTTGGAGCCGGCACGGCAGCAACCATTGCGCACATTGAACTGATTGGCTACGAAGATGAAAAATTCCAGTTACCCCCCATCGAAAGTCGCACCTTTTCGAACCGGGTATTAAACGAGTTGGAAAATATTAAACGGGGTAACATTCAACCACCGTTTAATTGGATCTCAAAAATTTAGATTACTTGAGGCTGTCTAAAAGGTCGTTTTGTCAGCGCGGATTTAGACAGCCTCATCTTTTTTTCCGTTCTTGCCAGCATGCGCCTGGTTAGTTTCTGTTTTCTGTTTTTTGTTTTTGCTTATCCAACGTTTAGCCAGCAACAATTGGTATTGCTGAAGCGGGGCGAAGTGGTAGCGCGCTTTGAGCAAGGCGATCAAATCAAATGCAAACTGCGCAATGGAAAAATGAAAGCAGGTATGGCGATTCGTTATACCGAGGTATCGGTGATTTTACGTGGCGATACCATCCAGTTTTCCGACATCTATAAAATTTATGCGAAAGGAAAACGCAAGGCCGACTTCCGCCAGAAAGTAGGTACGGTGTTAATGATTGGCGGAGTGGGTTACTTCACCATTGATATGGTTAATACCTTATTCTTTGTAGAAGGCCAGCGGGGTATCGATGAAGGGGTGGCTATTACCGCAGGAAGTTTAATAGCAGCGGGCGCTGCGTTAACTTTTATCAGAAGTCCGTATATGAAAGTGCGCGGGTTATCGATACGAATGATTACACCGGAGTCAAGGTATTACCGCTTTGAATAACAGCTATTATTTTTAGTGGATTGGTGTTACCTTCGCGCCATAATTTTTAAGATCAATGACTACCGAACAATTAAAGGATTTGAAAGTCCGTGTTGCCGCCCTCAGGCGGTATCTTTGACTACGATCGTAAAATCGTAGAAATACAGGACGAAGAACGCATTACCCACCAGGCCGATTTCTGGAATAAACCCAAAGAGGCTGAAGTTATTCTCAAAAACATACGCACCAAAAAAGTTTGGACCGATGCGTTTGCCGATGTAAGCAAACAATTGGAGGACCTGGATGTGCTGAATGAATTTCACGAAGCTGGAGATGCCAGCGAAGAAGAACTGGATGCCGAATACCAGAAGACTGCTAAAGCCATTGAAGAGCTGGAGTTCAAAAAAATGCTTAGCAAAGAAGAAGATCAGCTAAGCGCGGTAATGGAAATTAACCCGGGTGCGGGCGGAACTGAAAGTAACGATTGGGCCGATATGCTTAACCGCATGTATATTATGTGGGGTGAAAAGAATGGGTACAAAGTTTCGCAAATCGATTACCAGGCGGGCGAAGTAGCCGGTGCTAAGTCAGCTACGCTGGAGCTTGAAGGGCCTTTTGCCTATGGAAAACTAAAATCAGAAATTGGAGTGCATCGGTTGGTGCGTATTTCACCCTTCGATAGTAACCAGCGCAGGCATACTTCGTTTGCTTCGGTGTTTGTATATCCAAAAGTAGATGACTCCATCGAAATTGAAGTAAACCCGGCCGATGTGGAAATTCAAACCTCGCGCTCGGGCGGTGCCGGTGGCCAGAACGTAAACAAAGTAGAAACGAAAGTTCAGTTAACGCACAAGCCTTCGGGCATTGTAATCGTATGCCAGGTGGAACGTTCGCAACATGCCAACCGCGAGCGGGCCATGCAAATGCTAAAATCAAAACTGTACCAGGTAGAAATGGAAAAGCGCAATGCTGCGCGCGATAAGGTGGAGGCTGGTAAAATGAAAATTGATTTTGGTTCGCAGATCCGTAACTACGTGTTGCATCCGTATAAACTTGTAAAAGATGCGCGTACCGGTGTGGAACGCCACGATGCGCAAAATGTATTGGATGGCGATCTGGACGATTTTATTAAAGCCTATTTGCTGGAGGATCAGGAGACATCTTCGGGTAAATAGTAAATCAGTAATTGGTGTTCGGTATCAGTAAAACGGTAATCGGTGTTCGGTAATCAGTAGAATTTATAGTTATGGATTATGTGGAGAGTTATAAAGACCTTGCTGTTTACAAAACGGCCAGACAGTTATCAAAGGATATTTTTGCTCTCACAAAGAAGTTTCCGAAAGAAGAAATGTATTCGCTCACAGATCAGGTAAGAAGATCATCTCGTTCTGTTGGTGCACAAGTGGCCGAAGCCTGGGCAAAAAGACGCTACGAAAAACATTTTGTAAGCAAACTGACCGATGCGGATGGCGAACAACAGGAAACCCAACATTGGATTGAAACTTCGCTTGATTGTGGATATCTGTCCAAAGAAGTAGCAGACACGCTGTTAAGTCAATGTAGTTCTATTGGAAAAATGCTCAACTCCATGATTACCAAATCTTCTTCATTCTGTAAACCTAATTCTAAAAATAAACCAAACTGATTACCGAATCTCTTACTGATCACCGACCACCGATTTGACCAAAACCTACACCTCATCTTTCTGGCTTCTTTGCCTTAGCGCGCTGCTTTTCTTTGCCAGCTTTAATATGATCATTCCGGAATTGCCCGAGTACCTTACAAAACTTGGTGGGGCTGAATACAAAGGATTAATCATTTCCCTCTTCACCATTACCGCTATGGTTTCGCGACCGTTTAGCGGAAAGTTAGCCGATAGTATTGGTCGCGTACCGGTTATGATTTTTGGTGCGGCAGTCTGTTTGATTTGCAGTTTACTTTATCCGTTCATCACCACGTTGATGCCTTTTTTTGTTTTACGTTTCTTTCACGGATTCTCAACAGGCTTTACACCTACCGGTAACACTGCCTACCTTGCAGATATAGTTCCCGCGCAAAAGCGAGGCGAAGCAATGGGGTTGCTTGGCACAGCCGGTGCCATTGGCATGTCGGGTGGGCCGGCATTGGGTGGTATGCTCAGCAACCAGTTTGGACTAAACGCAATGTTCTATGCATCGTCTGCGATAGCGCTCTTGTCAATTCTGATTTTAATCCGCACTCGCGAAACGCTTCCAACCAAACAACAATTTTCGCTTGCTCATCTGAAAGTAAAACAATCGGACTTTTTCGAACCACGCGTGTTAGCGCCTTGTGTGGTAATGGTTCTGTCTGCATTTGCTTACGGAGCAGTGTTTACGTTAATCCCCGATTTCGGACAACATGTAGGTGTGCGCAACAAAGGCTTGTTGTTTACTTACCTTACGGTGGCATCGCTGGCAGTAAGGTTAGTAGCAGGAAAGGCTTCCGATCGGTACGGTCGCCAACCGGTATTAATGGTTAGCACATGGATTATTGTTTTAGCCATGTTGGTAATTGGCCTGGCTACTACCAAATTACAATTGATGATTGGTGTAGTGCTCTATGGATTTGCACAAGGTTCAACATCACCTACCTTACTGGCCTGGGCTACGGATTTAAGTGATCATCGCTTTAAAGGTAGGGGTATTGCCTCGCTGTATATTTTTATGGAGTTGGGGATTGGTTTGGGAGCGTTGATTTCTGGTTGGCTTTACGCGAACAATACAGAATTGTTCTTTCCTGTATTTTCTGTTAGCGCGATACTTGCGGCATTTGCCTTTTTCTATCTACTTGCAAGACGAAGAATGAAAACAAGATGAGAAAAACTTCGCTGTTGGTTTTTGGAACCCTGGCTGCTACAAATTTAATAGCCGCCACCTTTAACCTGGCGTTGTTGAATTTTATTACCAAACCTTTGTTGGTTCCGGCATTGGCCGTTTATTACCTGGTTGCAACTTCACAAAGAAGTTATCTTTTTTTAACGGCACTCTTTTTCTGCTGGCTGGGCGATGTATTGCTGATGCTGCAGCGTGATGAATTATTTTTTATTGCCGGACTCGTAGCTTTTTTAACAGGCCAAGTGCTCTACATTATTTGTTACCGAAACTTCCGTAGTGCGGGTACAGGATTAACTGGTCCACAACAGATCCGATTTTCATTGCCGATCATTTTGGCAGGCACCGGTTTGGTTACCATTCTCTTTCCGCATTTGGGCGGCTTGCAGATTCCGGTATTGGTATATGCTTTGGTGATTACTGTAATGGCGATGCAGGCTTTATTCCGTTATGGCTACACCAACTCAAAAAAGTTTTGTGCTGGTATTTGTGGGAGCACTCAGTTTTATGATTTCCGATTCGTTGCTGGCTATTAACAAATTTATGCAACCGCTTCCTTTAGCCGGGTTAGCAGTTATGCTCACCTATCTGCTTGCGCAATATCTGATTGTGGAAGGCGTGGTGCGGCACGATAAAAACTAGGTTGATGATTGTTTTGTTGTATTCAGAACCGTGTCAATCTCAAAATATTTATTTCTCATCAAACTCAAGGCAAAAGCACCGGCCGAGGCACTAAATACGGAATAGTCAAGCGCACCTTTTATTCCGGTTGAAAAGGTCATGGATAGTCCGAATACCAAGAGTAAAAGTCCACTGAGTTTTGCAAACAATTCTGTTTTATAGCCAATCAGTAAACAAAAGGCAAATAGAATCTCTGCTCCGGTTGCTAATGCTCCAACTGTTTCAATAGCGATGTGGGGGAGCCAGGGATTGATTAATCTTGTATAGTCCACGAAGTTAGTCCAGTTGCCCCATACCGAATATTCAGGCCCCCATAGTCCAAACCTGTCTGCTACCGCTGATAAAAAACTCAATGAGATTGCGGCCCGAAGAAATAGTTTAATAATGTTGTTCATTTGATCAATTGATTTTGAATCAAAATTTATATATGCCTACATTCCAATGATACCTGCGAACTATTTTAACTTTTCCAGTTTACCTTTACGTTTCACGAGATTTTTATAGTCCCATTGTATTTTTTCTGCTTTTTCAAGCCATTGCTTTAGGTCTTTGATATTGATTTCTGAAGTGTTGTTATAGAAAATAGAAGCATCCTTAAACTTTTCGCCCAACACGTTTAAGTTTTCTTCTCCAAAGTCCGCACCACTCCAAAACATTAATCGTATTCCTTTTTTCTGCTTACTAAAACCAACTATCGGATTTCCGTCAATAAACCATACGGGATGAGAGTGCCAAATTTTGCATTCTGCTTTGGTCAGTTCGTTGTCAATTGTTCTGGCCAGCAAGTCACAAATTTCTTTGTCGGCCGGTGTTTGGCTGTTGTTATATACTTTAATTTCCTGTTTCATTTTTTTATTGAGTCAACATGCGGATGCCTGCAAGTTCCTAAAACTATATTGCCTTAAAAATACGAATACCCTCTTTAAGAGGGTATTCTAATTCAAACGGGCCAAACCAACTATCACATCTTCCTCACCTTCCCGCTTCCCGATGAATGGCTGTTAACCTGGTTTGGGTTGCCCCGATACGAAACACTGCCACTTCCTGAAATGGTGGCGTCCAACGCCTGCTTCACATTAACTTCCACATCGCCCGAACCGGAAATCCGCACCTCACATTCTTCAACTTCCAGGTCGGCAGCCCGCACTTCACCCGAGCCACTAATAGTAGTTCGGATCCTCTTTGCGGTTCCGCTGGCAATAATTTTTCCCGAACCTGACACATCTACCTCGCTCTGTCAGAAATGGTGCCTGCCAATTCTACCTTGCCAGATCCGCTTACTTTGCTTTCCAACACACGGCAGGTTCCCTTCACCCGAATATCGCCCGAGCCACTTACGTTCGCCTCCATATAGCCGGTGGCATTCACTTCAATTTCCATTGATCCCGATCCGCTTACAGCTAAATCCAGATCACCAGCCTTCAACACACCTTCGCCTATCAGATTACCCGATCCACTTACACTTAATCCCTCCAGCGTAGTTACCGTTACGTAAGCAATTATACGATCATCATCATCCCAGTCCCACATACGCCAGTTGTTATTTTCGCGACCAATGCTCAGCCGGCCACCCGATACTTCGGTTTTAATTTTTTCGAGCACATCTTTATGCCCCTCCAAAACAACTTTCTGTTCGCTTCCCTGGCGCAGGTATAATTTACCCGGAATGCGAAAGTTAACTTTTGAAAAATTGTCAACCGTGCGGGTTTCTTTATTTTGTGCCCAAGCCAGCACAAAAGCAAAAACAAAAATGAGCGTTGTAGCTATGCGTTTCATAATTAGTTTGATTTACGGGTTAAGGACAAGTCCTGTTACAACAGGTTGCCTGAAGAATGATTTTTTATTCAATCTTTGATTTTCTTTCTTTAGGACGCAAAAAACTACCAGTACGTTGCAGGTAACTGTATTTTCTTTCCAAACCATTGAGGCTCCAACCGAGGCTTTGTTTAAAGAGCAGGGAAGCCGATTTTTAGCCTTTGCCTTTCCGGTTGGTTCCGAATCGGACATAAAAACGCATCTAACCATGCTACGAAAAAAGTATTTTGATGCTACCCACCATTGTTATGCCTGGATGCTGGGGCCGGAAAAATCTAAATACCGTGCCAATGACGATGGCGAGCCCAATCACTCAGCCGGTGACCCGATTCTTGGACAGATTAAGGCGCATAACCTTACCAATGTGTTGCTTGTGGTGGTGCGCTACTTTGGCGGAACAAAACTGGGAGTAGGGGGTTTGGTGCAAGCTTACAAAGCAGCAAGTGCTGCGGCCCTGGCCAATGCAAAAATCATCAGTTGTGACGTTACCAGCTCCTTTACTATTCAGTATGATTATGCCGCCACTCCTTTGGTGATGAACCTGGTAAAAGAATTTGACCTAAAAATTCAGAAGCAATACTTTACGGATAAAGGGGTTATGGAAATAACGATTTCAATTCGAAAGAAAGAGGATTTGATTAAACGGTTAGAATTGCTGAAAGCATTGGGCTCTGAAATACATTTTGAAGAAATGGCCTGAAGAATGATTAACTACGGTTGCCCGTTCCGTATCGGCATCGCAATGACTATTTCAGCAACGCCCGTAGCTTGTGATAAATTTTTAAACAAACCCATGCATCGGTGGCAGCATAGCTTATTTGCTTTTCATTAAGTTCCTCAGCTTCCCAATTGCTGGTTTGCGCACTTTTCGAAATCCGGAATCCCAACAACAAGGCGGTAAGTTTTTTTACACTTTCCACCTGCAACCCGGCTTGCTTGCTCATATCAGCCAACTCAATGAAGCCATTTGGCTCGTAATGCGTTAAGCGTTGCAAGGCCTTTATATCATCGCGCAAAGCTACCCCTGCCTTTTGAATTTCGTCACTTTCCAAAAACTTAACGAGCGGTGCCTGCATACCTGTAAATTTTACCCGCACCAGGAATACTTTATCGGGCAGGGCAATTTGAATGAGTGAAACTTTGTTCTGCTGGCCGCGCACAAACACCGGTTTGGTTTCGGTATCGAAGCCCACTATTTTGTGTTCGCGTACTTCATCGAATACACGCGGCAAAAGTTTTTCTTCGGATATAACCAATACTTTACCCTCAAACGCTCCCAGGGGCAGTTCGTTTATTTCTTCGTGCGAAATGGTAAGGGGTAAATTACTTTTCTGTGGCATCCAACCTGCGTATTTTATAATTGAGGTAAGCCTGCAGTACTGTCATCAGTGGGCTGATAATACAAAAGAAGCAATAGGGTGCATATGCTATAGTAGCCACACCCAGCACATTGGCCTGCGTGGCGCCACAGGTATTCCACGGAATCAAGACAGACGTTACTGTTCCGGAGTCTTCCAGGGTTCGGCTAAGTACTTCGGGTTTTAATCCGCGCTTGCGAAACGTATCGGCATACATGCGGCCGGGTACGGCAATAGCCATATATTGATCGGAAGCTGTGAAGTTAAAGAAGATGCACGTAGCGGTAGTGGAGGCTACCAACGATCCGGTTGAATGCGCGTATTGAATAATTTTTTCAGCAATAATTTTTAACAAGCCAGCAGATTCCATCGCTCCCCCAAAAATCATGGCGCATAAAATCAGCCAGATGGTGTTTAACATACCGCTCATACCTTTGGCGGTGAGCAGTTCACTAATCATAGGATCAGGTGTTTGAATGTTGATGGTGGTAGTCATGGCATTCATAACCGCAACAAAGGAAGCCTTCACAAAGTTGCCTTCCACTTTTGAGACCTCCACGATTAAATCAGGTTGAAGAATAATAGCGGCAATACCACCCAGTAGTGCACCCACTAAAAGTGCAGGTAAGGCTGGTACTTTTTTTACAATCATTACGATAACCAAAATTGGTACAACGAATAAAAACGGACTCAGATTAAAACGAGATTCAATGGCCTGGAGTACCGAAGAGCTATCGGTGGCCGAGCCTGTGGTGTTGAGCGTAAAACCCCAGACGAAAAATATGATTAACGTAATTGCTAATGTGGGAACGGTTGTGTACATCATGTACCGGATGTGTGTAAACAAATCAGTACCCGCCATGGCAGGCGCCAGGTTAGTTGTGTCTGATAAAGGCGACATCTTATCACCAAAGTAGGAACCCGAAATTATAGCTCCGGCAATTACACCCTCGTGAATATTCATTGCCTTACCAATCCCCAACAGGGCAATACCCACCGTTGCCACCGTACTCCACGAACTGCCTGTAGCCAGTGAAACTATACAACACACTACGCAGGCAGCAAACAAAAACAGGGTAGGGTTCAAAATCTTAAGGCCGTAATAAATCATGGCGGGTACAATACCGCTTAGCAACCAGGTGCCAGCCAGCGAACCGATGGTTAATAAAATCAACATGGCACCCATGGCCGAACTGATACTTTTTACAATACTGACTTCTATGTGTTCCCACGAATGGCCACACCGAAAGGCAATAATTCCGGCAACTCCCGAAGCCAACAAGAGGGCAATTTGATTGGCACCCGATATGGCATCGTTGCCCAGTACCACTACATTTATAGTAAGTAGGGCAATCAGTATAAGAATAGGAATAAGGGCCTGAAGGAAGGAGGGTTTCTTTAATTCGGACATGGGCAGTGTTTAAAAGCGGTAAGATAGTAATAATGCGTTAGTCTGTATATCTGTAAAAAATCGTAAATCGAAATTAAAAACAAATGATACAAGCCGACAAAATTCTGATCAAAGCCCGCTACTCAGTTTTTTACCGCTGGTTGCTGAATATTGCCTTAGATCGAATGGTTCCTTTTAATAAACCCCACGGGTTTAAGGTTATTGAGTTGGAGGAGTATCGGTTAAAAACCAGTCTTCCATACAAACGCAGAAACTTTAATCACATTCGCGGGTTACACGCATGTGGGCTGGCCACGCTGTCGGAGTTTACCACCGGGTTTTTGTTGCTGAGTGCGTTGGGCATGAAGAAGTACCGCATGATCATGCAACGGTTGGAGATGAACTACCACTACCAGGGTAAGATGACAGCAACCGCAGAGTTTATTATATCTAAAGAATGGATCGAAGAAAAGATTGCAAAACCATTGCAAACGAACGACTCAGTGGTGGTGCCATGCGAAATAAAAATACACGATGTGCAGGGTAATCATTTAACTACCGGGTTGGTGTATTGGCAGTTTAAGAATTGGGCAAGCGTGAAAACGAAAACCTGATGGCTTTAAAATTCAGTCGCCACGCGGAAACAAATTTTTTGCCCGCGGCATTATATATGTACAATTCACCCACGCACCTGCGCCTGCAGGCAAAAAGCGGTTGGGTTGTTTTTGAGTTGGCCGGAAAAAAGCGGAGCGAGGTGAAAGCACGAATTAGTATTCACGTAAAGGGCCATGCAGCCATAAGCCCAGCCCGCGCTCCATTTGGTTCTATCGAGATGTATTCGCGCATCAGCCATGCGGCACTTCTTAATTTTTTTCAGTTTGTAGAAGCGGGGCTTAGACAAAATGGAGTGAAGCAACTGGAAATTAAACACTGGCCGGCATCGTATCAGCCCTTTCAGGCAAAACAGGTGCAGCAGGTGCTGGCTCATAAATTGCATTTTGCCGTAACCGAAGAAGTGAGCAGCGTTATACCAGTTGGCGCAAGTACGCTGCGTATGCGAATGAAGCCCTCCGAAAGGCAAAAGGCACGCAAGTCTGAGAAATTATTTTCATTTAGTTGCTGTGCGCCTGGCGAGTATAAAACAATGTATGATTTTATACAGGCTTGCCGTACAGAGCGCAAGCAGTCGCTCTCACTTTCGTGGAAAGAAATGCGACAAACAATTTCAAAATTTCCTGATCGGTTTGTGTTCTTTAAACTTGCCAATGCCACCGGGGTAGCAGCCGCAGTCATTGTCATTCGCGTAAGCGATAAAATCTGGTACACCTTTTATTATGCGCATGCGGCAAAGTATAACAAGCTTAGTCCGGTGGTGCATTTGCTGGAATGTATTTATGCCAGGGCAGCCAGCGAAAAAGTGAAGTTAATTGATCTGGGCACTTCCATGCTGCAGAATAAGATTAACAAACCGTTGCTGCATTTTAAAGAAAGCATAGGGGCGGTTACGGGGCCTAAATTTACATTTAGAAAATCGTATGAGTAACCCACTGGTAACGGTGATTTGTGTTTGCTATAACCAGGCCCGGTTTGTAACCGAAGCGCTTGATTCGGTAGCAGCGCAAACCTACCAACCTATTGAGTTGATTGTGATTGACGATGGAAGTACGGATGGAAGCAAGGAAGTAATTGAAAAGTGGATTGCCAACCAACCCGATACGGTATTGCTGTTGAATGGAACGAACATCGGGTATTGCAAAACGTTTAACAAAGCAGCTGCGGTAGCAAAAGGGAAATACCTGATTGATCTTTCGGCCGATGATTGGTTATTGCCGGAGCGTGTGGCCGTGGGGGTTCAGGCGCTTGAATCAAACCCGCAGGCAGGCGTAACTTTTTCGGATGCCGAACATGTAAATGAATCGGGAACAAAAATCAATCTGCACTCAGATAGATTTCCGCATCAGACAATCCCTTCCGGTGATGTGTACCAAGAGGTTATTAAACGATTTTTTATTTGCTCGCCCACGATGATGTTTTCGCGTGCCATGTTTGAGGAATTGGGTGGACACGATGAAACATTGGATTACGAAGATTTTGATTTTTGGATTCGATCTTCCCGCAAATACCATTATACATATACACCATGGGTGCTGGTAAAGAAGAGAAAAGTAGATGGTTCGTTGTCTGATGTTCAGTTCCGGCTTCGGTCAGCACATTCGGCATCCACCCTGCGTGTTTGTGAAAAAATTTATAAGTTAAATAAAACAGAAGCTGAACGGAAGGCTTTAAACACAAGGCTTCGGTATGAAATAATCTTAAACCTGCGGCTGCTCAACTTTAAAATTGCACGTGGTTTTTTTAAGTTGTGGATGCGGAATCGTTCCGCTTAACTCTTTTTTGAAAACTTTCTGTAAAATTATTTGCGCGTATCTTCTCCGGTTACCATGCTTACATAACTGTTGTAGCGGCTGACAGCAATTGTTCCGGATTCTACGGCATCAAGTATCGCACACGTTGGTTCATTCAGGTGCAGGCACCGCGAACCGAATTTGCAGTTCAAACGCAAGTCGCGCATCTCCGGAAAATAATCTGAAATTTCCTGCTGCTCCATATCGATCAACCCCCATTCTTTAATGCCCGGTGTGTCGATTATAAAAGTGGTTTCATTTACCTGAAACATTTCGGCAAAGGTAGTAGTGTGCGTTCCTTTTTTGGAGTAATTGGAAATAGCACCGGTTGCTAACTGAAGTTGAGGCAACAGCCGGTTTAATAAAGTAGATTTTCCTACACCAGAATGGCCGGCTACCAGCGTTACTTTTCCTTGGAGGTGTAGTTGCACATTTTCTATTTCAGCATCCTGCTCGGCAGAAATTAATAACACGTTGGCGCCTATCTGTTGGTATAAGTGAGTTAACCCATCGAGTTCTGCCAACTCATCTGCAGTAAGCAAATCTTTTTTATTGAAGACAATCAGCTGAGGAATGCGGAATGATTCGGCCGTTACCAATACGCGATCAATAAACCCCAACGAGGTGCGCGGTTCTTTGAGTGTGGCTAAAATCAAAACCTGATCGATGTTGGCCGCCAGCACACTGGCATGCCCGGTTCTTTTTACCGATTGCCGCAGCATGTGATTTTCGCGAGGTAATATTTCCGTAATAATCCCTTCTTTACCCACTCTTTCAAATTGCACCCGATCGCCCACAGCAATCGGGTTGCTTTCTTTAAATCCTTCCAGGCGCAGTTTACCCCGCCACGCGACAAGCATAGCGCACGCCATCTTCACCTGCAACCTCATACCACGAGCCGGTAGATTTTAATACGCGTCCTGTCATGCAGTAAGAAGTTTACGACAATAGGCAACAATTTTTTCAGTAGCGCCCAGGTTTTCTTTTATGTATGCTTTTGTTACCTCGCAGGCTAACAGAAAGTTTTCCGGCCGGTTTACCATCAATTCATAATTAGCTTCCAGCTCAGAAAACCCCGATACTGCAAATGCACCCCCACGCATAATCAGTTCGGTAGCCTCTTTAAATTTTTCGTAATTTTTATTACCGAAAAATACGGGCACTCCATAACAGGCTGCTTCCAGAATGTTGTGCAAGCCTTTACCGAAGGCACCACCCACGTAAGCAAACTCACCATAACGATAAAGTGCCGAAAGCATACCGATGTTGTCAATTATTAAAACAACCGCTTCCATATTATGGGCATTCGAAAACCGGATGCACGGGGCTTCTATGCTTTCTTCAATTTGCTGTAAAATAGATTCTGAAATTTCGTGAGGCGCAATAATGAACTTAAGCGATTGCTTGTGTTCGTTAATAAAAGGGGCAAGTACTTCAAGGTCTTCGGGCCAAAGGCTGCCCACTACAAATACGCGTTCTGTCCCTTTAAATTTTTCTACAATATCTATAACCTTACCCTGGCGTGTAATTTCATGTACCCGGTCGAAGCGTGTATCGCCTGCAACGGTTACCGATGTAATGCCAATACGTTGTAACAACCTGATGGATTGCTCATTTTGAACAAAGAAATGATTGAAGTTTCTAAGTGTCGTTCGGAAGAAACCGCCATACCATTTAAAAAAACTTTGGTGCGCTCTGAAAATACTGGATATAGAAAGCAGCGGGATATTGTTTTGCCTGAGGGTTGAAGTGTAATAGTACCAGAACTCATACTTTACAAAAATTGCAAGTATCGGCCTGGTTATTTCTACAAACCGGTTGGCATTGCGCGAAGTATCCCACGGCAAGTAATAAATGAAATCGGCACCGGCATAATGCTTGCGAACTTCGTATCCGGAAGGAGAAAAAAAGGTAAGCAGAATTTTATGATCCGGAAATTCTTTACGGATTGCCTCCAACACGGGCCTGCCTTGCTCAAACTCGCCCAGCGAAGCACAATGCATCCAGATACATTTGCTTGTTAAATTTGAAAAATCTGACTGTAAACGTGTAAAAATATTTTTTCGACCGTTTACAAACAGCCGTGCTTTTGGATGAAAGCTGGTAGCCAGGTAATAACCAAGGCGTAGGATCTGAATCGATAAAGAATAGAAAAGACGCATGAGCCGCTAAATTACTCTTTAACCCTAAATGTTTGAATAAGCTGCTGCCTGGTTACAATAAATTAAATAACTTGCATAACCGATTAAAAACTAATTCTATGAGAAAAGTCAGTATTCTTTTTGTTGTATTATCCGTTTCATGGGGCGCCTGGGCGCAGGATATGAACGACCTGATTAAGGGAAACCTGGAAGATGCCAACCGACTGGTTGAAGGTTATACACAACCAGCTTTGAAAGCATTTGGTTACGGACTTAACCAGGGCTGGTATAATACGGCCAAGCCGCATAAATCTTTTGGAGTTGATTTAACCATATCAGCCTCTGCGGTGTACATTCCAGATTCTGATTTGTTTTATAAGGTAGATAATAGTCAGCTTAACGATCTGGAACTTCTGAGCGTGGGTGGTGTACCCATTGATAATTCGGGTATTGGAAGTGTTCCCACAGTTTTTGGTCCTGATACAAAGCCTACTTATTATAACTATAGTTCTGGTAGTCAGTTTGATGGTCCGGGTGGAGTTGATTTGAAAAAGGAAATTGGGATTCAGGCAATGCCTGTGCCCATCGCTAATCTTGGTATTGGTTTGCCAAAGGGTTTTGATCTTAAGGTTCGGTTCGTGCCCACCCTGCAACTAGGCGATGATGCGGAGTTTGGATTGTTTGGAGTAGGCGTAATGCACGATGTGAAGCAATACTTACCTGGTATTAAAAACCTGCCGTTCGATTTATCGGGCTTTGTAGGTTACACTAAAATGAAACTTACAACTAACCTGGATGTACAATCAGGAGCAAATCAACGCGCAGTCTTTGAGTCTTCCGCTATTACTGTTCAGGGTTTAATTTCAAAAAAGATTTCTGTGCTTACATTCTATGGCGGGGTGGGCTACAATTTAGCCAATACAAAGATTGCTATGCTGGGCGATTACGACATGGATGAAGATGGCTATACCGATGTAACTGATCCTTTAACCATTAAGGCAGATGCCAACGGATTCCGCACTACGGTTGGAATGCGATTGAAGCTATCGGTAATTACACTGCACGGAGACTATACACTGCAGAAGTATAACACCTTAACGGTGGGCTTTGGTATAAACGTTCGATAAGCGAAAGCTAAAAAAGAAGAGGTTGTCTCAAAAGGTAAAATAAGAGAGTACGCCATTCCGGCTGGTGCCGGAATTCCTTTCAGTACCACAGAAACAAGATCGCAGAATAAATCCGGGAGGACAGTACAACTTTTGAGACAACCTCGTTTTTATTTACTACCTCAATTTATTGCCCCTTAAACTCGGCCTTTCGTTTTTCAATAAAAGCTTTCATGCCCTCTTTCTGATCGGCTGATGCAAACGTGAGGTAAAAGTTTTTTCGTTCCAGGGTCAATCCTTCATCCAGGTGCGTTTCGAACGAGCGGTTAATCGCCTCTTTGGCTAATTGCACGGCCACAGGTGATAGCTGCGCAATTTCTTTTGCAAGCGCAAACGCTTCGTGCAAATACATTTCTTTAGGAACCACTTTATTTACCAATCCATAAAAGTGTGCTTCTTCGGCTGACAAAAATCTTCCGGTTAGTATCAACTCCATAGCCTTGGCTTTACCTACTGCTTTGGTTAAGCGTTGTGTACCACCGGCACCGGGTATAGTTCCTATTTTTATTTCGGGCTGACCAAACTTTGCGGTTTCGGATGCAATCACCATATCGCAGGTCATTACAAATTCGCAACCACCTCCTAATGCAAAACCGGATACTGCAGCAATAATTGGTTTTTTGGTTTTACGGATTTGGTCCCACGTGGTAAACTGATCAAGTAACAACATGTCAATGGCCGATTTATCTGCCATCTGTTTAATATCTGCCCCGGCTGCAAAGGCTTGCTCATTGCCTGTAATAATAATTACGCGAACCGCCTCATTTTTGTCCAGTGCAATAAGGGCATCCCGCACTTCCTGCATTAGCTGGGGGTTAAGGGCATTCAGTTCTTTGGGGCGGTTTAATTCAATCAGGGCAACGTGTGGTTCTTTTTGTTCCGTTACTTTAATGAGTTCCATAATTTTCAGAGTCGGTTTAATTCAAGCAATAAGCAAAACTAAACTTTATGGCCGCGATAAAAAAAGAAAGACCGCCTCACGTTTGAGGCGGTCTTATCTAACCAAAAGGCGGATAAAAAAATGTGCTATGCGTTTTTATATACAGCCACCAAATAGGTCGTAACCCCGTGTGTTGCTTAATTTTGAGAAATTGAGGTGAATCTGGTCCTGAACCTCCTGATTATTAAAAAATAACGATGAAAGTACTTTTTGTTTGCCTGGGTAATATTTGCCGGTCGCCCCTGGCTGAGGCGATTTTTAACCATAAAATCAGGGAACTGAACCTGAGCCACCACATTTCGGCTGATTCTTGTGGAACCGGAAACTACCATATTGGCGATCAGCCCGATCCGCGTACTATAAAAACAGCAGAGAAAAACGGAGTAGAAATCTGGCACCAGGCGCGCCAGCTTGCAACTGCCGACTTAGATGAGTTTGATTTTTTATTTGCGATGGATCAACAAAACCTGAAAGGCATTTTACGGTTAACCGAGGCGGATAAACATAATCACAAAATAAAATTAATACGCGAGTTTGATCCACAGGGCCCGGGCGATGTACCCGATCCCTACTATGGAACCTTGCACGATTTTCAATTTGTGTTCGAAATGCTTGACCGCACGCTGGATGAATTTATTAAAACGGAGATCAGGTTAAAGCCGAACCAATACCTGTAACGTAGATCGCGAGGATTGTTCCAGCAACACACCCGGCTGGTTGCGATAGGCGTTAAACGTAGAGTTATCGTAATTCTTTATGGTAATTAATGTTAAGCCGGTGTTATAATACACCTCAAAGTTTTTGCTTAGCGCTTCGATAAGGTGCAGGGTTTTGGGCTCGCGGTAATCCACACAAAACGAAAACGTGATGGCCGAATTCTGCATTACGTTAATGTGTACATCGTGTTGCGAAAGTGTGGTCAGAATATGCCCCATTTGTTGTTCGTTTACAAACGAGTAGTCGGTTACCTTACAGGAAATTAAACATTGATTGTCTTTAAAAACGATTAACGGAGGCAGTTTGTAAATTTTGCATCGATGAATGCGTGTGCCCGGCAGGGTGGGGTCGTCAAAGTTTTTTACCAGTAAGGGAATGTTGGCATTGGCCAACGGCTTAATGGTTTTAGGATGAATTACCGAAGCACCGTAATAAGTCATTTCAGCAGCTTCCTGGTAGGGTAATTCGTCAAACACTACTGCATTTGGTAAACGCTTCGGGTCGGCACTCATCACACCGGGTACATCTTTCCAGATAGTAACTGATTCGGCCGCAAGGCATGTTGCAAAAATGGCGGCACTGTAATCGGAACCATCACGCCCCAGCGTGGTTGTTTTTGTTTCCGATCCGCCAATAAAACCCTGCGTTATAATCACCTTGCCTTGCAGCGGTTTCTTCAGCCCTTCAATTTTTGCCTGCGATTGTTCCCAGTTCACTTTGGCTTCGCGCCAGGTGTTGTCGGTTTGAAGATACTGGCGGGCATCCACCCAAACGGATGGTATTCCTTGCTGAATAAAAAATTCATTTACGATCAGAGAAGAAAGTATTTCGCCTTGCGAAACCACCTGGTCGTAAACAAAATCATACGCACCGGGTTGCGATGCCGTTGTTTTCAGGTTTTCAAACTGATTTAAAATACGGGTAATGAAAGCCGGACTGTTGATACCAAGCTGTTCTATGATCAGCGTGTGGTAATCCACTATTTCCTGTAATGTGGAGGTGTAGTTTTGGTGGTTGTAGGCCTGCCAAACAAAACGTTCGAGGGCATTGGTTGTTTTGCCCATTGCTGAAACCACGATCAGAAGTCTGTTAGCTTCAAATTGCTGTACAATGGTTGCCACATTTTTAATGGCAGCTGCACTTTTTATAGAAGCGCCACCAAACTTAAAAACTTTCATGGTTTAAAATAATTGATTTCAAACGATTGCAAGACTATATTTCGCCAAGTTTAGCAATGCGGGGCCGAAGTTACTAAACGGGGCCAAACAACCTTACTAATGACAAGTTTTATGGAATCATCGCGAATTGCCTTACCGATTGGAACGGCTCTTGACCGCTTCATTAAAAACAATCAGGATCAGTTTCAATATGCTAGTGGCGAACTGTCGCAATTGCTTCGCGATATCGCGCTGGCTTCTAAAGTGGTAAACCGCGAAGTAAACAAAGCGGGTTTGATTGATATTATGGGGCCAATGGGATCTCAAAATTCGGGTGGCGAACAGCAGCAAAAGTTGGATGTGTTGGCAAACATCCGGTTTACGCGGGCACTTACGAAAGGTGGGGAAGCGTGCGCATTAATTTCGGAAGAAACCGAATCGTATGTGGATTTGAATAACGAGGGAGGTTATGTAATTGCCATCGATCCGCTGGACGGCTCATCAAATATCGATGTGAACGTTTCGATCGGCACCATCTTTTCAATTTATCGAAGAAAGAGCCCAATCGGAAAACCGATTCAGAAGGAAGATATTTTACAATGTGGTGCCCAGCAGGTGGCAGCCGGTTATATTTTATATGGCTCATCCACTATGCTGGTATATACTACCGGGCATGGCGTAAATGGATTTACGTATGAAAGTACGTTGGGTGAATATGTGCTCTCACACCCCAACATGAAAATACCAACCGATGGAAAAATTTATTCCATTAATGAAGGGTTGGCCAATTCATTCTCAAAACCGGTGATAGATTACATTCAATATTGTAAAGATCAACAATACACGGCCCGTTATATTGGCTCGCTGGTGGCGGATTTTCATCGAAACTTATTGAAGGGTGGTATTTACATTTACCCGGCCACCGGTAAAGACAAAAACGGAAAGTTGCGCCTGATGTATGAGTGTAATGCACTTGCCTTTTTAGCGGAGCAGGCCGGAGGAAGCGCATCGGATGGTTACCAGCGAATTCTGGAAATAAGCCCCCAAGACCTGCACCAGCGCACACCGTTTTATGTAGGCTCAAAAAATATGGTGAATAAGGCGGTGAGTTTAATCCATTAAACGCTTCATGCTTTACGGTTTCAGCGCCTTGTACTGGATCTTTAGTCTTCCTTCTTCTGTTGGGTAAAAACTTCAGGTGCTTGTTCTACCAGAATGCCATACCACTTCACCAGTTTTTTAATGTCCGATACGTACACTCTGTTCTCATCAAATTCAGGTAGTACCGATTTCAGAAAGGCCCGTAATTCGCTGCCATCAGAATCAGCATTTATCCCCAAATCGTTTTTATACTCCTGGTGAATTTTTTTTAATACATCCTCCAGCGGAACCGTGCCCTCTTTGGTGGTGGTGTAAATTGAAATCTCGCTCAGCAACGATAACCGGTGTGTAGCGTTTGCTACCAGGCGGGTTTTGGTTGCATCGAGCGATTCGAGCAGAACACCCGATTTACCCGGCTTTAAAACTTTAAACAAACCACCTTTGCCGCTTATTGATGCAATTTCGTTTAGTTCCATGTGTAAAATTTAATGGCCGCAAAAGTAATCGATTTTATCTTTTAGCTTGAAGAGCTGTTTCAATAAAATCGAGCATGGGTTTGCGTCCGGTTTTTTTCTCGGCCGATGTTACAAAGATAGGCGGTAGCTCTTCCCAGGTTTTTAGCAGGACTTTTTCCAGTTGATTCCGGGTTTTGGCTAATTCGCTCTGTTTCAGTTTATCTACCTTGGTAAAAACAAGCGCGATGGGAATTCCCAGTTGGCCCAGGTGGTTAATAAAACTTACATCGCTGTCTTGCGGTTCAAGCCGCGAGTCAATCAGAATAAAAGTACAATACAGGTTATCGCGGTGTTTAAAATAGTCATCAATCATGGCACTCCAGTTTTGCCTGTTTGTTTTGCTGGTCTGTGCATATCCATAACCGGGCAGGTCAACCAGGTACCAGGCCCTATTAAGCAGAAAATGATTAATGGTTTGGGTTTTTCCCGGGGTGGAGGAGGTTTTGGCTAAATCTTTGCGATTTGTAAGCATGTTGATGAGGGACGACTTGCCCACGTTAGACCGGCCAATAAAAGCAAATTCAGGTTTATCGGTTTGTGGGCATTTGCTTGCATCACTATTACTAATTACAAACTCGGCCTGAAGAATTTCCATGTTACTAACTATTGTTTGGCAAAGTACTAAAATGTAATTTATAGGTACCTTATTAACGCGATTTGTAACTTTTGTTGCAAAAGGTTTTAAGTAACTTGCGAAAAGTTAGGTTTTAATTTAGTGGCGGCAATCAAACACCCAAGTTCATGCGCCTGAGAAGGGGAATATTTTTTTTGATTTTAACAGCGGGCTTTGCCGTTCAGGCACAGCAACAGGATAAGGAACAGGCCCGCCAATATTACGAAATGGCCAGCGAGATAATGACCAGCACCCGTGCTGTAGATGATGCGCGCGAGCTGATGGTAATTGCGGCAAACTTTGATACCACCAATCTGAAAATCAATACCGAGGCGGGTATCATGCATATTCGTACAATCCAAAAAGAAGAGGGGGTTAAATACCTGCTTCGGGTATATCGGCAAAATCCAAACTTCCGGTTCGATCTCGACTACCAGATAGGCCTGAGCTATCAATATGGGCTTAACTTCGATAAAGCAATTGAATTTTACACCAGGTATAAACTTAAGGTGGATAGGAATGCCGCCTACAAAGGCAAAGATCGGGTAGACCCCAAAGAAGTGGCTCGCAGGCTCGATGAGTGTGCCAACGGAAAAGAATTTGTGGCTGCCGCCAAGCCCGTAGCTATTACGAACATTGGTCCCCAGATCAACTCAGAATTTGATGACTACGCGCCAGTAGTAAATGCCGATGAAACTGAAATGATTTTTACATCGCGCAGGCGTGAAGGAAACCTGAACGAAAATGTAAGTGATGATAACCGGCCTTTTGAAGATATTTTTATAAGTAAAAGAGAGGGTGGAAGCTGGCAACCTGCTACCAACCTCGGCAATATTGTAAATACAAAACACAACGAATCAAACCTGGCCATCTCACCAAACGGTAATACGCTGTTTATTTATCGCGATGGCGTAGGCGAGGGCGATATTTTTACCAGCACACGCCAACCCGATGGCACGTGGACCAAACCCGTTCCATTGCCGGGTGCTATTAATTCGTCATTCAGAGAGTCGTCCATTACCATCAACAAAGACGAAACCATGCTCTTTTTTGCCAGCGAGCGCCCCGGTGGGTTAGGGGGTATCGATATTTATTCGTGTATCAAAGACAAAAAAGGCCAGTGGACGATTGTGCGTAACCTCGGACCGGGCATTAACACCGAGTTTGATGATGACGGCCCCTTTATTGATTACGATGGCAAAACACTTTACTTCAGTACCAAAGGAAGAAAGGGCATGGGCGGTTTTGATATTTTTAAGGCTACCCTGATCAACCTGGAAAAACGCGAGTGGACAGAGCCTGAAAACCTCGGCTTCCCGATTAATACGCCCGATGATGATATTTATATTGTGGGCACAGCTACACCTAACCGGTTTTACTATTCTTCGGTACGTAACGATGGTATTGGGTACTCCGATATTTACCTGATCTCAGATAAAAGAAAAAAGCTCCGGAAGTAGCCAAAGTACCAGAGAAGAAAGGTGTACAACCCATTAAGTTTATCCTGGAGGTAGTTGATGCCGAAACTAAACAACCCATTGAAGCCAAAGCGCGTATGCGCGGTGTGGATAACACGGCTATTGGTTCGGCCAGTTTGGGTACCGGTATGTTTGAGTTTGGAGTAATGTCCACCACACCCAAAGAATATACCGTTTCCATTGAGTTGGACGGTTACATTTTTGAAAACATTAAAGTAATGTTGGGTCGTGCTACTGAAGAACCACAAACTGTTAATCGCAGGGTGTTACTGCGCAAGGTTGCGATTGGCGAAATATCAGCACTACGCCACGTATTCTTTGATTTTGGTAAGGCCACGCTGCAAGAGGCTTCATTCGAAGAATTGAATATGATGGTTACCATGATGAAACAAAACCAGACCATGCAGGTTGAAATTGGCGGCCATACCGATGACGTGGGTAGCGATACCTTTAACAAAAAACTTTCACAACAGCGGGCCGATGCTGTAAGAGCCTACCTCACCAACAACGGGATTAGTGGTCGCAGAATCAAATCGGTTGGTTATGGCGAAGAACGCCCGATTGTATCGAATGACGATGAGTCTGGCGGCCGTGAGATTAACCGAAGGGTTGAGTTTAAAGTAATAGCGAAGTAGCTCAGTACAATTTTTGGGTTACTGCTTGCCCCTGCCACGTAAATTATAACGATATGCGCAGATATAGCCTCGATTGGTTGCGGGTTATCGCATTCAGTTTACTTATTTTCTACCATGTTGGGATGTTCTTTGTTCCGTGGGATTTCCATATCAAAAACAACACGATCTATCCGGACATTCGGTGGCCCATGCTTTTTCTCAATCAATGGCGGTTGCCACTACTATTTGTAATCTCAGGAATGAGTACCTGGTTTGCCTTATCAAAAAGAAGCGGGCTACAGTTTGTGGGTGAGCGTACCACGCGATTACTTATTCCATTGCTGGCAGGAATGATCTTGATTGTGCCACCACAAGTTTATTTTGAGCGTTTAGCCAAAGCACAAGTAACAGGTGGTTTTCTGGATTATTGGCCCGTTCATGCATTTAGCGGAGTTTATCCGGAAGGAAATCTAAGTTGGCATCATCTCTGGTTTTTGCCTTACCTGCTGATATTCTCACTCCTGCTTTTGCCGGTATTTCTTTATCTGCGCAAGCATCCGCAGGCTGCCTTGCTTAACTGGGTAAAAAAATTGCTACTAAGCCCTTCGGATTATATTGGCTTATTGTTCCCCTTTATTTTTGGGAATCATTGCTCGAACCATTCTTTCCTTCCACCCACGCATTGGTTGGCGATTGGTTTAACCTCATCAACTTCGGTACATTGTTCTTTTACGGATTTTTGTTGCTGGCAGTTGGGGATGATTTTTGGAAAACCGTACAGCAACAGCGCAGGAACTATTTGTATAGTGGGTTAATCGGGTTTTGTTTGCTATTGTGCATCTGGTTATTGTTGGAGGATACTACGCTGGTTCATTTTACAGAAGCATTCATTAAAGTATTTAATCTTTGGTCGTGGATATTGTGCCTGATGGGTTACGCATCTGTTTATTTAAATAAACCGAGTGTTATTCTTGCCTATGCCAATGAGGCTGTATATCCTTTTTACATTCTACATCAAACCATCACCCTTGCTATTGGTTACTACCTGATGGATCTTACCTGGGGTTTTTGGCCTAAGTTTTTACTAATGGTGTTGGGCACCTTTGGCGGTTCCTGGTTCCTCTATGAATTTGCCATCAGGCGGTGGCGATGGATACGGCCTTTGTTTGGATTAACCATTAAAAAGCAAAGGTGAAGTTTTAATTGGGTAACCAATCCAGTATTTTTGATCCTTTAATTCTTTCCAATCTTGACTGTAGTACCCTATAAAGAAGATAATGCCAGCAAAAAGCAACAGGTTGCCCGCATGTTTGATTCCATCAGTGGCAAATATGATTTTCTAAATCATTTTTTAAGCCTGGGCATTGACATACGATGGCGCAGAAAAGCCATTAAAATGCTGGCCGAGGGAAATCCAAAAATTATTCTGGATGTAGCTACCGGCACAGGCGATTTTGCTATCGAAACCTTAAAGCTTTCGCCTACACAGGTTATTGGGGTCGATATATCGGAAGGAATGCTGGAAGTTGGACGCCAGAAGATGAAAACCCACGGGTACGATCAAATTATCGACTTACGGTTGGCCGATTCAGAAAATCTGCCCTTCGAAGAGAATAAATTTGATGCCGTTATCGTTGCTTTTGGTGTGCGTAATTTCGAAAACCTGGAACGCGGCCTCACTGAAATGAAACGGGTGCTAAGGCCGGGAGGCAGAATGATAGTGTTGGAGTTTTCTAAACCAAGAATGTTTCCATTCAAGCAACTGTATAACTTTTATTTTAAATTCATTTTGCCTAAAATCGGGCAACTGATTTCACGGGATAAGGCCGCATACACCTATTTGCCCGAGTCCGTGCAAGCTTTTCCCGATGGGCCGGAGTTCGTAACCATACTTGATCGATTAGGATTTAAACAAACGGCATGCAAGTCACTTACATTCGGAATAAGTTCGCTGTATTCGGCTACCAAGTAGTGTTGGTAGTTGCCCTGATGGCCTTGCCTTTGTTAACACAGGCACAGGTTTTTAAATGGGCACGGCAGAATAATCCCAACTATGACGAGCGGTTAATCAGTTATGGATTTATGATTGGGCTGCACACATCAGCCTACCAGGTAAAGTATGCTCCTAAATTCATTACGCAACAGTTTGATACCGTACATTCTGTCATGGCTCAGTTTTCGCCCGGGTTTTCATTGGGGTTTTTGGTAAACTACCGCGTAAATGAGTTTGTGGATTTGCGCATTATGCCTAAAGCTGGTTTTTATACACACCGGTTGCAATACAATTATACTGACGAAACCAGCCAGCAGCAGTTTGTAGAAACCACCCACGTAGAACTTCCGCTTTTATTAAAGTACAAATCCATGCGAAGGGGTAATGTACGCATGTACATGGTTGGAGGTATAACACCCGGCTTTGAGCTGTCGGGTAAGAACGACATTCAGCCTCATCGGCTTTGCTGGATATTCGCAAGAACAACCTGCAACTGGAAACAGGTCTTGGCTTTGATTTTTATTTTCCCCTGTTTAAGTTCTCACAAGAAATTCGGTTTGCCCGCGGTATCGTAAATATGATGGGCAATCGCTCCAGCGTTTACAGCGACCCGATACAACGGTTGAACACCAATACCATTTCAGTTTATTTTATCTTTCAATAGGTATTTTCAACCTTTGCAATCCTATCTATAAAGTTATGGCTAAGCGAATAGCATTGATAACCGGGGCTACTTCCGGTATTGGCGAAGCTACAGCCCGGTTGCTGGCTTCAACTAATTTTGATTTGATTCTGTGCGGACGCAGAAAAGACCGCCTGCAAAAACTGGCAGCCGAACTGGCTTCGCTTACGCGGATTCATACGCTCTCGTTTGATGTGCGCGATCAGCAACAAACTACTTCACAAATTGCCTCCTTGCCGGATGATTGGAAAAATATTGAGGTGTTGATTAACAATGCCGGCAATGCACATGGTCTGGATCCTATTCAGCAGGGAAGCGTGGAGGACTGGGATGCCATGCTGGATATTAATGTGAAGGGATTGTTATACGTTACCAAAGCAGTACTTCCGGTAATGGTGGCCAACAACCGGGGGCACATTATTAATATCGGCTCTATTGCAGGCAAGGAAGTATATGCCAATGGCAATGTGTATTGTGCCAGTAAGTTTGCGGTAGATGCGCTCACCAAAGGTATGCGCATCGACTTAAACGCACACGGTATTAAAGTTACCGGAATTCATCCGGGTATGGTAGAAACAGAATTCTCGCTTGTTCGCTTTAAAGGCGATAACGAAAGAGCAAACCAGGTATATAAAGGATTAACCCCTTTGCGGGGAGAAGATATTGCAGACCTGATTCTCTTTGCTGTTACGCGTCCGGCTCATGTGGTAGTGGCCGATTTGGTTGTTTTACCTACGGCCCAAGCCAGCGCCACGGTGGTAAAGCGTTTGTGATTTATATAAGTCTTTCATAGGGGAAACTATAAATTCCGTCAGTTTAGTGACGGAAATTATGTAAATTCCGTCAGTTTACTGACGGAATTTTGATACCTTTGCGGATATGGATTATCAGCGAATTTTATCAAAACTGATTCAAAAAGCCTTGGTTCCCGGTAAGGCAGTGGTGTTGTTGGGCGCCAGGCGCACGGGTAAAACTTACCTGGTAAATCAATTGGTTGAATCTGTAGGAAAATCCAAGTGTCTGCTATTAAACGGGGAAGATATGCTGGTTCAACAACAGCTTGGCCAGCGGTCAGTTACGAATTATAAGCAACTTGTAGCAGGGTACAAATACCTGATAATCGATGAAGCCCAAAAACTACCGGAGGCCGGTTTAATTCTGAAGTTGATGGTTGATGAATTAAAGGGACTTAGGATTTTAGCAACCGGCTCTTCTATGTTTGACCTTAATAATAAATTGGGCGAACCTCTAACGGGCAGAAAAACTGAATTCAGATTATTTCCATTGGCTCAATTAGAATATGCTCAGTTTGAAGATGCCCTCACACGCCAAAGATTGCTGGACGAAAAGCTGATATTTGGATGCTACCCCGAAGTCTCAAATTTACGCACAACCAAACAAAAACAGGATTATTTACGTGAGCTCACAAGTGCTTACTTGTATAAGGATATTCTTGCGCTTGAAAATCTTAGAAACGCAGACAAAATTTTTAACCTCTTAAAATTAGTTGCATGGCAGGTAGGGCACGAAGTTTCGTTGGAAGAGCTGGGCCGTAATCTGCAGATGAGTAAAAACACAGTTGAACGCTATCTGGATTTACTCACCAAAGTTTTTATTCTTTTCAAATTAGAAGGGTATAGCCGTAATCTTCGTAAGGAAATAGTAAAGACTAAGCGCTGGTATTTTCATGATAACGGAATCCGGAATGCGATTGTGGCAAACTTTGCAGCGTTTACTCAGCGCGATGATACTGGTTTGTTGTGGGAAAATTACCTGGCATCCGAACGATTAAAAGTTCAACACTATCAACGCATACATGCCAACAACTATTTCTGGCGTACGCACGACAGGCAAGAAATAGATTGGGTTGAAGAACGCACAGGAAAATTATTTGGATATGAGTTTAAACTCACCAATAATAAGGTTAAAGCGCCCAAGGCGTGGCGCGAGGCTTACCCCGATGCTAAGTTTACCGTAGTGAACAGGGAGAATTTCGAACAGTTTGTGTTTAAGAAATAAGTTATTTCCTTCTGATTGTGCAGCCCGATGCGCGTTGTGTGTTTACATCGATTTTTTGACCAGCTAATACCTTCTCGATAGCATCTTTTAAAAAGGTTTGCTTTACATCTTTTGCAACCTGTGGATTATCGTCAATGGCGCCACTATACACCACGTTCATTTTGCCGCTGCTGGTTGAAATCAAAAACACTTCTGTGCTTTTGCGGGCACCCAATGCTTCCATGGCAACCTGGTCTTTATCGGCCAGGTAGGGCACATTTACATCTTTATAATGAATCGCCATCTGGTCGATATTTTCCTGAGGTTCCTGGTTAGAATTGATGAGTACAAACTGAACCTTACCCGTATATTGTGTCACCAGTTCTTTCAATCTTTCTTTGTAATAGTTGTCGAACGGACATTCGTGGCTGGTAAACACTACCACCATAACCGGGGCCCTTAATCCCAATAAGGATACCGTTTTACCATCTTTCGTATTGATAAGAGAAAAGTCTTTTATTTCCTGGGCGGTTAACACATTCGCTAACAGAAATAAACTTAAAGCCAGTACAGTTTTCATAACAATTAAATTTTTGTACAAACCAAAACATAATCGGGCTGTATGCGATACTGCAGGGGTAATTGCCTGGAGAACCCGTTAATTTCAATACTTCCCTGCAAATCGCCCATACGAGCCAACTCAAATGGTTTTACCAGCAGATGATCTGCAAAATGAAGGCCACGTTTTCCGTACGATTTATAAAGCGCCTCTTTTGCACACCAATATACACAGTGTTTCAGGATATCCTCCCCGGCATCAGCCAGCTCGGCCGATGATAAAATTCGGGGTGCAATATTCAATAGTTTGGACTTGGGTTGCTCCAGGTCTATGCCTACTTCAAGGTGTAAATCAATTTGTGCTGCCACATAAGGGTAGGAGTGTGAGAGTGAGATGTGGTGCGGGTGGTTGATTAACGCAGGTTTGCCAAACTCATTTTTTTTGATCCCATAAAAATCCAATCCACATTGCTCCACCAATTCTTTCACCAGCGCCCTACCGGCCAACCATTCCACTCGTTTGGTGTAACTGGAAATCGAATCGTCCATAGTAACTCCGCCTATGGCCTGCAGCGTTTCTTCCGATTCGGTAATAAACCAGAGTGCCCAACCACTTTGTGCATTGTCTTTCTGTAATTTCACCAGGGGCATTGGTTTCTCACGGTTAATCGTACAATTTTGTTAAAAAATTGAATTCCTCTTCATGTCGGCTGTTCAGGTTAATAAACTGCATGCATTTACCGGTCATCGCGATTGTGTCTATACCTTAGAACCTGCCATAAACGAATCGACCTTCTTTTCTGCTGGGGGCGATGGAATGATTGTAAAGTGGGATTTAACACAACCCAACGAAGGCGAACTTATCGCCCGGCTTCCCAATTCGGTTTACGCCATTCATCACGATAAGAAATCCAACCTGCTTATTGCCGGCCATAATTACGATGGTATTCATATTCTGGATTGGCAACAGAAAAAAGAAGTAGCATCATTGCAGGTAACTGCAGCCGCTATTTTCGACATCACCACCATAGAGGATGATCTACTCGTTGCATCTGGCGAAGGAATGATTACCGTGATTGATCGGATTAACCTTCAAATTAAAACCTGGGTAGCACGATCTGTAAAAAACGCGCGTGTGTTTGCAATCAACCCGAAAAGCGGAGAGCTGGCCGTTGGCTATAGCGATCACTACATCCGGATTTTTTCCTTGCGGGATTACAAGTTGAAGCATGAATTTAAAGCACATGCCAACTCTGTTTTCGCGCTACGCTATACACCCGATAACAATTTTTTGATCAGTGGCTCGCGCGATGCCCGCCTCAAAGCCTGGGATGTTCCCGCAAACTATACGCAGGCAGGTGAGGTGGTAGCCCATTTGTTTGCCATCAATCATATTGCATTCAGCCCTTCCGGGGAATACTTTGCCACTGCCAGCATGGATAAGGCGATAAAAATCTGGAAGACGGATGAACTGAAATTATTGAAGGTTATTGATAAGGCGCGTCATGCCGGCCATGGTACCTCCGTTAATAAATTATTGTGGACGGCATACCAGAACCAACTCGTTAGCGCAAGTGATGACCGAAGCATTTCAGTGTGGGACCTTCGCTTTCTGGCGTGAATTGGGCTTGATTAGGGTATTTCTGATAAAAATTTATACATTTGACTGTGGATTAACGTTATAGCTGTCAGGAGATTAGATACAGGCAGCCATTTTTTTAAACTAACACCATTTTTTTAACTTGTAATTAAACCACACCCGTATGAAAATCACACCGCTGGAAATCCGTCAGAAAGCATTTGAAAAAGTACTTCGCGGCTACGACAAAGATGAAGTAAATGCGTTTTTGCTTACGCTTTCGCAGGAATGGGAACGTGTATTGGATGAAATGAAAGAACACCGCATTAAACTGGAAGCCACCGAACGCGAAGTTTCCAAGTTGCGCGAAGTGGAGAGTTCACTTTTCAAAACCCTTAAAACCGCGGAAGATACGGGTGCCAGTGTAATCGGCCAGGCTAACAAAACAGCCGAATTGATTTTAAAAGAAAATCAGCTTAAAGCCGATTCTATCTTAAACGAAGCAAAAACCAAAGCAAAAAATACCATTGAGGAAGCCGAAATGCTTTCGCGCCAGATGCTGGATGAAATGGAAGAGCGTTTGAAAACACTGGGGCAGCATTACAAAACATTAGAGCTGCATCGGGATAATTTGCTTGCCGATCTGAAACGACTTGCAGGCGAAACAATCGATCGTGTTGAACGTGCTAAATCTTCGGCCCGCGATTTTGATCCGGATCAGCACCTGGCCCTGGCCAAACGCGAAAGTAAAAAGGCATTGTTTCCAAATGCCGAACTTGAAAACGAAATCAAGAAATCGCTGCAACAGCCGGTTGTAACCGAAGTTGTAAAAACAACACCGGTTGAAACAACAACAGTACAACAAATTCAACGCTCTTTCTTTGACGATATTCAATGACAGGCAAAGTAGCGCTGGAAGGATTGGAGTTTCATGCCTACCATGGGGTATATCCGCACGAGCGATCTTCCGGAAATAAGTTTGAAGTAGATGTAGTGGTAGAAACCGAATTTTTAGATTCGGCTTTTCAGGATGACCTGAGCGGAACCATCAACTACGAAAACCTTTACGCAATTGTTAAGGACGAAATGGCCAAACCTTCCAAACTATTGGAAACCGTGGGCTATGCCATTGCAAGCCGAACGCTGGAAGCATTTTTTGAAGCGCAACGTGTGGAAGTTCAGATTTCCAAGTTTAACCCACCCATTGGCGGAGTTTGTAAAAAAGCAACGGTAACGGTAAGTAAAGATCGGGATTGAATTTCCTGGACCAGTAAAACCTGCACACCGGTAAGTACCTATCATGCCACAGCTTACCCTTATTATGCCGGCTTTCAATGCGGCCCCGTTTATAGAAGAGGCCATTGGAAGTTTGTTGCATCAAACCTTTACCGATTTTGAATTATGGCTGGTAGATGATGGTTCAACCGATGCCACCCGAGCCAAAATGAATTTGTTTCAGGACAACCGCATCAAACGATTTTATTTTAATGAAAACCGGGGCAGGGTAGTAAGTATGAATGAAATGGTGCAATTGGTTGAAACAGATTATGTAAGTATAACCGATGCCGATGATGTGTCGCATCCATCGCGTTTGCAAAAACAAATGACCTTGCTCAATCAAAAACCGGAAGTTGCCATGTGTGGAACTTCGTATTGGGCAATGGATGAAAATGGCCGGCTAATCCGATTGGTAAGTCTGTCAGACGATTATGCGCACATTCGTGAAGCGAACCTGGTCATGCCGCAGTTTCACGGGCCCACTACAATTTTTCGTACCCGCATGGTACGGGAGTTAGACGAATTTTACCGCCTCTATTTCAGAAAAAACATGGCCGATACCGATCTCGCTGCACGGGTAATCGATCAATTTCCATCGGTCAATCTCAAAGAACCGCTTTACTATTATCGCATTTTAAGAACCTCTGTTTCCCGAAGAGAATTCTCGTTTCGATTTGCTATGATAGACCGAACAATCATCCACCTGTCGAAGCAACGAAGGACTTCCGGTTTGGATAGCCTTCAGAAATCGGATACAACAGAACTCGAAAAAATTTGTGAAAGGGTGGGAGGTTGTTTATGCGGCTGATACTTCGCGTCTTTCTCGAGAAGCAGCATTTTATCATTTGTATTGGAAGGTAACGGACAAAGCGCTACAAAGTGCATGGCAGGCATTTTTGAAAAGGCCGTTATTTTTAAAAAACTGGTTTTGTTTGGGGTATTGCCCGGGTATGAGCCTGATTTATCGTGTTAAACAATTAACAGCCAGGCATTACAAACAGCTTATCTAATCAGGTGGATAGTTTGTCTTTCTGATCGGCAAACAGAAATCCTTTTGCATCGGCTCCTTCATAAAAATCAACCTCCTTACCAATCAGGTACATGGTGTGCTTTTTATCGATGTGAATTGTAATGCCTTCTATACAATAGGTTAGATCGGTTGGTTTTTCTTTATCAAAGCCAATCATAAGCGCCACCCCTCCGCAGCCGCCTCCGCGTATGCCCACGCGCAAACCATACGCAGCGGGTATGTTTTTGGTTTGCATAATCCTGCGTACTTCTTCGGCTGCCCGGGGGGTTAATCCTACCGGCTCAATTTTTTCAAACATCAGGCATTAATATTAGCTGGCAATGGTCAAAATTATCTAAAAAATTAAACACCTTTGAATCTCATTTAATTCCCATGGAAGCTGTTATTGAATTTGTAAAAATCCTGGTGCCTGCGGCACTGGTGCTGTATGCCGTTTACTTAACCGTGCGGTCATTCATCATCAAGGAAATTGAATTAAAAAAATTAGAAATACGCACCCGCAGTATTGAAACCATTTTGCCGGCCCGGTTGCAGGCGTATGAACGCATGACGTTGTTCCTGGAGCGTATTGCACCACAAAACTTATTAATCCGCTTAAACAACCCCGGTTTTACCGCGCGTGAGTTTCAACGGGTATTGTTGGATGAGATCCGCAACGAGTACAATCATAACGTATCGCAACAGGTTTATATGAGTGAAGAAGTATGGAACCAGGTACGCAATGCCAAGGAAGATTTGGTGCTTACAATCAATGATGCCGCATCCGCTTTGCCGGCAGAAGCCACCAGCATTGAGTTATCGAAAAAGATTTTTGAAGCGGTTATGTCCAAACAGGTTGACTTGATCGGGCTGGCGCTTTCAGAGTTGAGGAAAGAAATTCAACAGACTTTTTAATGGCACGTACTGCGGTACTGGCGGGGGCAACAGGGTTAATTGGCAACCAATTGTTACAGTTGCTGCTTACAGATACTGCGTATGAAAAAGTAATAGCACTTAGCCGTAAGCCAATATCCACGGCCCACCCAAAACTGGAGAATGTTTTACTGAACGTGGATGAGTGGACAAAATTCACCAATCTAAAAGCAGATGATGTATTTTGTTGTTTGGGCACTACCATCAGGCAGGCAAAAACCAAAGAGGCATTTCGTAAAGTAGATTTTGATTATCCGGTTGAGTTGGC
>LNFR01000032.1 GCA_001567185.1 Bacteroidetes bacterium OLB12 | reverse complement strand
CAGCCGCTACGTATCTGGCAACCTATCAGAGCGAACTGGCAAACACCTATGTAACCTACGCAAGTAATACAAGTGGTACTTCGGGAAACACAAGTTCATTTTTTACCGCTAACACAGACTATGTACGGATTGATGGCCCCAGTGTTTGGATAGAATTTGTATGCCAAAGTGGTGTGGTTGTATCAGGGCAAATACATTATCACACCGTTATGCGCGACCATACCCGCGATTACATAGGGTTATAAAGTGTTGCTTTTGCACCGACTTCCTGAAAAAAGAAATTCATTAAAGTTTAAAAAGTATTTGTTTGCAATCGTACTTGCTGCAAGTACTTTTTTTCCATTGGACTGTAATGCCCATCCATCTCCAAATTCTTTGATTTTTTTAGATGTGAGTCGTAGCCAGGTACACATGGAAGTGCAAATTCCATTACCCGAATTAGCGCTTGTATTGGGCGATGAAATTCAGAAAGATCCCGATCAAATGGCAGATCGGTACGCTGCTGAATTACTAACCTATATGTCAGCACACATTCATGCATCTGGCAGCAATAATATTCCCTGGAATATTGAAATTAAAAGCATGAGGATGGACAAAGGAACGTATGTGGACAGCGGGATTCCCTACTGGGAATTGATTGTTTTGGTTGTTTTAACACCCGGCACTGAAGGCTCCACCCGAAATTTTATATTGAAGTACGATGCGGTGATGCACCAGGTGGTGAATCATGTAGCAATCGTATCTGTGCGAAGTGACTGGGAAGGCGGAGTTCTGGCCGAAGATTCTGTTAAAATGGTAACGGCAATTGGCTGGAATGTGGATGAGCATGCAGCACGCCCTCTTGAAGTAGAACTGGGCAACGGCAGTTGGTGGATTGGATTCAAAAGCATGGTTGCTTACGGAATGCAACACATTCGCGAAGGATTGGACCATATCTTGTTTTTGCTTACGCTATTGTTGGTAGCTCCCTTAACGATCATTAACAAGAAATGGTCGGCCTATCAAGGCTTTAGATATACTTTACTTCGTTTTTTGAAAGTTAGCTTGATGTTTACACTGGGACACTCGCTAACACTGTTAATCGGTACTTTTAACCTGGTCACTTTCAGAGTTCAATACATAGAGGTATTGATTGCGTTAACCATTCTTGTTTCAGCTATTAACTGTATTAAACCTGTATTTCATCAGAAGGAAACCATACTAGCCGGATTATTCGGGCTGGTGCATGGTTTAGCCTTTTCAATTTCATTGTCGCACCTGCCCATCGATACCAGCGGAAAATTGATTAGCGTGTTGGGTTTTAATTTAGGGATTGAAGCCATGCAATTAATTATAATGGCCTGCTTCTTTCCTTTGTTGTTAATGAGCAAATGGAAATTTTACCCTGCACTACGAATCGTTTTTGCAGCTGTTGTCATTGTGGCCTCTGTTGGCTGGATGGCCGAGCGGATTACAAACAATGAAAACACAATCACCAACTTCATTGCCCGGTTTGGATTCGCTTGATGAGTAAAGGTAAACAGGTCGCTGTAAGCAAATCAGACGTCAGATAGGAATATATCATTTCGAAGCCACGGATCGCTGATTGGTTTTTTCGGCCTGCTACAAAACTCAACTAGTGAACCAGACAATCACACCGCCACCTCAAAACTCTCAGCCGATGCCCGTTTCATATAATCATCATAGTCAAACGGAATGTCGCTATCGGTTAGCAGGCAACCATCGGGCAGAGTCGGGTAAATTTCTTCGTAGGTCTTAACTAAGTTCATAAACACCCGTCTGTACACATGCGAGCGATTAATCTGATCAGGGTGGTCTAACCCGGCAGCGCCCATCAACTCTACAAAACTTTCTACGGTGTGTTTATGGTAGTTGGCTACACGCACGGTTTTATCTTCCACCACCAGGCCTTTCATAAAGTAAGGATCTTGAGTAGCCACACCTGTAGGACAGGTGTTCTTATGGCACTCCAAAGCCTGAATGCAACCCAGGGCCATCATCATGGCACGGGCGCAATTGCAGGTATCAGCACCGAGGGCCATTGCCCGCAGAATATGAAAGCCGGTTAATATCTTTCCGGAAGCAATTAGTTTCATTTCATTGCGGATACCGAAACCGCGCAAGGCATTATCCGCGAAAGCGAGTGCGTCTAACATGGGCATACCCACCGAGTTAGAAAATTCGGGGGGTGCTGCACCAGTTCCACCTTCGCCACCATCTATGGTAATGAAATCGGGATAAATCTTCAGTTGCACCATTGCTTTGCAAATGGATAGAAACTCACCTTTGCGACCGATACACAGTTTAAACCCGATTGGTTTCCCTCCGGATAGTTCCCGTAATCGCTTCACAAATTGAAGCAATTCGATGGGTGTGCTAAATGCGCTGTGGTAGGGTGGCGAAAAAACAGTAGTGCCCGCTTTAACGTGGCGGATAGCCGCAATTTCGGGTGTATTTTTCTTAGCCGGTAATATTCCACCGTGCCCAGGTTTGGCACCCTGCGATAATTTAATCTCTACCATTTTTACACTGGCATGGGCCACATTCTTTTTAAAGGTTTCATCACTGAAGTTTCCGTTATCATCGCGTGCGCCAAAGTAGCCCGTACCAATCTGCCACACCAAGTCGCCACCGGGTTGTAAATGATAAGGACTAATACCGCCTTCGCCTGTATTGTGTGCAAAGCCACCAATTTTTGCTCCACCATTTAAGGAGAGCACGGCATTTTTGCTAAGCGATCCGAAACTCATGGCACTTATGTTCAACACACTCATGTCGTACGGCTGTTTGCACTCTTTTCCGCCAACGCGTACGCGTGGGTTATGATCCAGCTTGTGAAAATCTTTGGGTACGATGGAGTGTGTCATCCACTCATAGCCTTCGGCATATACATTGAGTTGTGTGCCGAAAGGAATAGTATCGGTTTGTCTTTTAGCTCGTTGGTAAATAACAGAGCGTTCGTTGCGATTGATGGGAGCGCCATCGGTATCACTTTCTACAAAGTATTGCTGGATCTTTGGCCGCAAGTCTTCAAATACATACCGCAAGCGGCCCAGCACCGGAAAATTTTTACGAATGGATTGCCGGGGTTGCAGAATATCCTGTATGCCGAGCAGAATGAGTGGGCCTACCAGGATAAACAGGTACAAGGCATTACGCCAGAAGTAACTTAAAGCCAGTACAACGGCAACAGCAAGTACTGAGTAAAGATAAAATGCAGGTCGCTTCATAGGTTTGAGATTAAAGACCGGATAAATTAGTGATTATCGAACAGGAATCAAACTTTGATTTTGTGAGAAGATGAAACGATTCAAGTACCTGTCATTCCGGATGAGCCCACCTATTGCCTATTGAAGTTTTATTAAATCAGAACGGGCTATAAGTAATAAGAGATTTGGCGAATTCCGGAATCTCGTGTTAACGATGTGATTTTTCGGTTTTTATTTACTTGCCTCTGATACGTTACGCCACTTTCATTGCCACCAGGCCTTTGCTTTTATGCAGGCGCAGTTCAAAATGCTGAAGGATAAAATGGTTCATCTTGTTTTCAGCAAGGCCTGTTTGCCCGTTTTCCGGAAGGAACACAGTAAGGGCCAGAACTGCCTGCAGAAATAATTCGTGGTTACAGAATTTGGTTGTCCATTCAACAAATGCGATTTCCCATTCGGACTTATATTTATCGATGTGCTCGCGGCCATCCCAAATAAATTCCAATTGATTTTTGCCATGCCGGAAGCGATATACAGCCGCCAGGTGTTGGTAAAAACTTTCGAGCGGTTTGCTGTTTTTAAGTTGAAAGCGTTTTGATGGTATCTGTAAAATCATCGTCTAACCCCAGCGGGTTATGTTTCAGTAAGTGGATGATTTTTACTTTTTCGACAAGTTGTACGAGCAGGTGTTGCCGAGAGTCTAACTGGGCTTGTTCAAGCAGGTAGTTTTTTGTCTAGCGGAAAAAATTTTTCGGATCACGCTGGGACAGAAGGTTTTACAAAAGTAAAAAGAAATCAGAATCAGACCACAGCAATCTGAAAAAATCGTGCTTATAATTTTATGAGGTTTGAAGTTTTGTTAGAAAGTACCGGTCTTCCTTAACATCCATTTCATCAACGGCCCGCTGCTCATGCTGGTTACAAGTGCCATTATTACCAGAGAGACAAACACTCTTTCGTTGATCAATCCATTTTCTAAAGCAACCAGCCCCAGAATGATTTCCATTGCACCACGGGCATTCATACCAAATGCGGCCGCCATGGATTCGCGCCAGCTAAATCCACCCAGGCGCGTTCCCCAGCCGCTACCCACAATTTTTCCTGCAAAGGCAATAGCGATGATGGCTAGTGTAAGGGTAAGATCAAAATTTTCAATAAAGTTTACCTTCAGCCCGATAGAAACAAAGAACAACGGGGCGAAAATGTTATTGATAAACTGATGCACAATTTCCTTGGCGCGCTCACTTAAATGCTCTGAATCGCCCAGCGCTACTCCTACAATAAAAGCCCCGAAGACGGCATGAATGCCAATGTACTCGGTAAAAGCTGCAGCAAAAAAGCAAAGAGCCAGTGCTAATGAAAGCAGACCTCCGGGCCAGGCTAATTTTTGATTTACCCAGGGCAAGCCACGATTAATAAACCAGCGCCCAACGGTAAGCATGGCAATGGTAAATCCAACAGTAAGCAGCACGGTATTCCACAACGACATGTTTTGTGATCCACCAATCATACCCAACACCACCGAAAAAATTAACCAGCCAATCAAATCGTTTATCATAGCCGATGAAATAACCAGCATCCCCATGCGCGATTTAAAAATGTTAAGGTCCATAAGAATTCGCGCAATAACGGGTAAGGCAGTAATGGCCATGGAGGTGCCCATAAAAAGTGAATAGGCGAGGTGCCTGGTCTCGTTGGTGCTTCCGAAAAAATCAGGAAGAAAGTAGGGAAACAAAAACCCAAAAGCGAAAGGAATGATTAACCCTAATGTGCTGGTGTAAAATGCCTGCCTGCCTTGTTGTAAAACAATATGCAAGTCAACCTCCAGGCCGGCAATAAACAAAAGCATAACTACTGCTGCCTGAACAAAACCATCAAGCACCAGTGAGGATGAACCAATGGGGAACAGTTGGTGAAACCAATCGGGGTTAAGCATACCTAAAATGCTTGGCCCGAGAATTATTCCGGCTAATATTTCGCCTACTACAGCTGGTTGTTTCAGTTTTCGGGCGGCCTCGGCAAACAAACGGCCCATCAGCAGCATAACACCGAGCTGTATCAGCAAATTCATCACCTCGTGTTGGCCAAGTTTGTTCATTTTGATTTTCGAGGTTGAATCAACAGTACATTACACGGCAAATCGTTGAAGATATATTCCTGGTCGTGTGGGAATACGCGGGTAAAAATGAAAATTTACGACCCGGTGCGCCTAATATCAACAAGTCGGCTTCTTTGCTTTCGGCAAACCGGGCCAACTCATATCCGGCTTTGCCCGATACAATCTTGATGTTGATTTTATTTTTGCGATGCGGAATACGTGCCAGCATTTGCTCTACCACATCTATTTCCTGTTGCAACATTTGTTGCTTTCGTTGGTTATACTCCGCCTCATTACATTGTTCGTTGGCGGCAAGTGCAAGGCCTAACAATTTCAGCTCGCGCACAATATGTATCCACGCGTTTTCAGGTATGTTCCAGTGGCAGGCTGCCCAAATGGCTTCCTTAATGTAAGGGCTGTCTTCTGCATTAACAACCACATTCCGTACGGGTACTTCTTCTATGGATGGGCGCGTAATCATTAATAACGAGCAATCGGCTTTATGTAAAATTTTACGCGCCACCGTACCCAGGTAATGATTTAACAGGTTTTCTTTTTTCAGCGCTCCGGCCAGCAGCAAATCAATCTTTTCTTCTTTGCAGGCAGCCAAAATTTCTTTAACCGGGTCACCTTGTCTCCAAACTATTTTAACAGAATCTTTCGGAATGCCACTCGCTTCCAGTAAGGCCCCCGCTTTTTGGTCTTCCTCAGTTCCGTGGTTTCCAACATGAATAAGTACCAGACGCGATTTAAATTGAATAACCAACCTCCCCGCTTCGGCCATCATGGCTGCGGTAGTAGGTGAAAAGGATATGGCTAAACCAATAACATTAAACTGCATACAGTAAACATACTAAACCAATTAAGGTTTGGAGTACTTAATTTCAGTTAATCTTTCTTAATTTCAAGTAAGTTTAGAGTAAAATGGTAAAATTCCTGTATTCACATTGAGGATTAAGTCTATGAGTCTGCAAAAATTGATTCTGGGCGATCATATACCGGGTGATGCGTCAGACAGGCGAAAAGTAATATTAGGCGCCTACCTGATTTGCATTTACATTGGGATAGGCTTGTTCTTTACGATTGTTAATCTCTTTAATGTTGAGGGTGATTCGACCACGCTGTTTATTGGTTTTGTAATTTCTATTGGTTGCCTGTACCTGCTGCGAAAGGGCTTTGTTAATACAGCCGTAATTATCCATTTGCTGCGCACCAACATCATGGCATTCTACATTTGCCTGGCAGATACCGACCCGTTACATACCGGTTCTTATTTATATTTTCTGCCGAGTAGCCTTGGTGCTTTGGCAATATTTGGATACCGCGAACGATGGATGGGCATTGGTTTTTCAGTGTTTAGTTTTGTGTTGTTTTGTATAGCCATATTCAATCCTTCGCGGTTTCATCCCAGCGATGCACACTTTTATCTGGTTGTAACCTTCATGATTGTTTTGATCATTGGTATCCTGATTGTAATCTTTTTTGATCGGTTGGTAATGACCACCGAAAAAAGTATCCTGGCAAAGAATGAAGAACTTATCAAAACCAACAGAGAGTTAGACAGGTTTGTGTATAGCGCCTCGCACGATTTGCGTGCTCCGTTGCGTTCGCTGCTTGGCCTCATTGAAGTAACCCAGCGCACCACTAACCCGGAAGAACTGGAACAATGTTATGCATTGATGAAAGATCGCGTGCATAACATGGATGACTTTATTAAAGAGATTATTGATTTTTCGCGTAACGCCAGACAAGCGATTAAAAAAGAAAAGGTGGTAATACTAGGCCTGATTCGGCAAACAGTAGATGATTTGAAATTTGCAGAAGGAATGGAACAGGTTTATGTACGGTTGGATGTGCCGGCTGAGTATCACCTTACCACCGATATTGCCCGCCTGCGGGTGGTATTACATAATCTGATTGGCAACGCATTTAAGTATTGCGACCCGCAAAAGGAATCGCAGGAAATAGCCATTCGGGTGGCGGCACAAGCAGATGCTACCTGCATTGAAATTGAGGACAACGGGGTTGGAATTGCACCCGAGCATCAGGATAAAATTTTTGATATGTTTTACCGGGCATCCGAGCAGTCGAACGGTTCTGGCCTGGGCCTTTATATTGTACGCGAAACCCTGGCGCGCCTCAATGGATCTATTCAACTCAAATCTGTACTGGGCCAGGGTTCAACTTTTACGCTCTGGCTGCCCAACCATTTGTAAGGCAATAAAAATTTAAAAAGAAGGCCCTCCACCGCACCTTTCTATTTCTATCTTTGCGGCTTATGGCAAATGCAGAAGACAACCTTTTTAAGAATGTAATTTCCCATGCAAAGGAGTATGGGTTTATTTTTCCCAGCAGTGAAATTTACGATGGCCTCAGTGCTGTGTATGATTACGGGCAAAACGGGGCCGAGTTAAAGAACAATATCAAGGAGTATTGGTGGAAGTTTATGACCCTGCTGCACGATAACATTGTGGGAATTGATGCGGCCATTTTTATGCATCCTACCACCTGGAAAGCCAGCGGCCACGTAGATGCCTTTAACGATCCGATGATCGATAACAAAGATTCGAAAAAGCGCTATCGGGCCGATCAATTGATTGAAGGAGTGATTGAAAAGCTGGAAGAAAAAATTGAAAAGGAAGTAGAGAAGGCCGCTAAACGATTTGAGAATTTCGACCGGACCATGTTTGTAACCACCAATGCCCGTGTTGTAGAGTACCAGAAAAAGATAGATGAGATTAACGGGCGCTTAAAAACAGCCATGGCCAACAACGATATGGTGGCCATGAAGCAATTGGTGGATGACCTGGAAATAGCCGATCCGATTTCCGGAACAAAAAACTGGACCGATGTGCGCCAGTTTAACCTGATGTTCTCTACCGAGATGGGTTCCGTAGCCGATGATGCCAACAAAATTTATCTGCGCCCCGAAACCGCTCAAGGTATTTTTGTAAACTTTTTAAATGTTCAGAAGACCGGCAGAATGAAGATTCCTTTCGGGATTGCTCAAATCGGTAAGGCATTCCGCAATGAAATTGTAGCCCGTCAGTTCATCTTTCGCATGCGCGAGTTCGAACAAATGGAGATGCAGTTTTTTGTGAAACCGGGCGAGGAGATGAAATGGTACGAGTTCTGGAAAGACAAAAGGTTGAAGTGGCATAAAGCGTTAGGACTTGGTAATGACAACTACCGCTATCACGATCATTTAAACCTGGCTCACTATGCCAACGCAGCGTGCGATATTCAGTTTAACTTCCCCATGGGCTTTCGCGAGCTGGAAGGTATTCACAGTCGTACGGATTTTGATTTGAAAAGCCACGAGAAATATTCTGGAAAAAAACTTCAGTATTTCGATTCGGAGGATAATCAGAATTACATACCCTTTGTGGTAGAAACTTCGGTGGGGTTAGACCGAATGTTTCTTTCAGTTTTGGCTTCTTCGTATAAAGAAGAAAAACTGGAAGACGGAAGCGAACGGGTGGTACTAAAAATTCCGGCTCCGCTGGCACCAAATAAAGTGGCTATTCTTCCATTGATGAAAAAAGATGGGTTACCCGAAAAAGCACATGAAATTATGAACTTGCTAAAGTTTGATTTTCGCTGCTTCTACGAAGAGAAAGATGCCATTGGAAAACGCTACCGCAGGCAAGATGCCATTGGAACACCGTATTGTATCACGATCGATCATCAAACCCTGCAGGACAATACCGTAACCATTCGCAACCGCGACACTATGAAGCAAGAACGCGTGGCTATTCACGAAGTGAAAGCAATTATTTCTGAATCGGTTTCAATGGCTGAATTGCTTAAAAAGATTTAAGGAGCGCCTGCATGATGCCGGGTTTAAGTAGAAGCCATCTCAAAAATACTTTGTCATCGCGAACAGCGTTCCGCGATCTCGGAATCTGTGTAGAAAGGTTGGGATGTCGGAATCCGGCATGACATTCATCCTTAAGTGTATTTTTGAAATGGCTTCTGGTACGAAATAGTAAACATCATTGCGGGCCGGTGGCATCGTCTGCATGTGGATGATATGTATGGCGGATAACCCGTTAACTCAATTTGTTTTATTTTTGCCTCACTATGAATTGGACTCAACTGCTTTCCGCCCAACGGATCGGACAAAAACAACAACTGATTTCAGAGCCTTCGCGCAGTGCATTTGAGCAAGATTACGACCGGGTAATCTTTTCGCATCCGTTCCGTAAGCTGCAAGATAAAACCCAGGTACATCCGCTACCCGAACACGACTTTGTGCATACCCGTTTAACACACAGTTTAGAGGTAAGCAGCG
>LNFR01000031.1 GCA_001567185.1 Bacteroidetes bacterium OLB12 | reverse complement strand
CTTGTCGGCTGCACGGTCCAAGTAAGCCAGATCCTTAAAACCCGAACCTTTGGCTTTCTCGCCTTTTGGAACATCTTTTCCCAAGAATTCAATGTAGGCTTTTATGGCCTGCATTTCCTTACTGTCAACAGCTAAAGGCTTACCATTTAAACTGCGTTCAAAACAGTCGTTTACCCGCTTGTATATATCTTCTTCCTGTCCGCTGCGAGCCCTGAATTTGGGGTAGGTGGCTGCTACGGATCCATAATTATTGCCGAATACTTTGGTTCCGGCATCCAGATGGCAATTTTGGCAATTTAAACCATTGCTGATGGCTTTTACGCTGCCTTTCGGACCTAAGTAGGCAGCCGTATGCACAATCAGTTCTTTGCCGTAATTTACTTGTTCTTTAAGGGCGGCATCGCTAATTCCGTTTAGGTCAGGGGCGGTCCAATAATTTTCGGCTGTAGGGTTGGGCTTGGCCTCTGTTTGGTTTGAATCTGCGGATGCCGTATTTTTTTTTGGAGCTGATGAATTTACGTTCTATGGTATCCGCGTTGAGAATCAGTACAGACAGTGCAATAACCAAAACCGGTAATAGAAGCAATGCATTCATTGCTTTTTTAATGAGTTTGATAATTGATTCCGGATCCGGATGTATCTGATTCTTTTCCATGAACCGTGCAGGAGTTAGTGCGGAAGTTTATCTTTAATTACCCCGTAGAGAAAAGTACCCAATATGGCAAACAAAAATACAATGGCCATAGAGAAATAGCCATACCCGATATTCACCACCATGGGACCCGGACAGGCTCCGCTCAGTGCCCATCCGAGGCCGAAAATAATTCCTCCGCCCAAGTAACGAAAAATAGCTTTTTCTTTGGGTGCAAAGAAGATAGGGTTTCCTTGCAAGTCTTTCATTTTGAATTTTTTAATCAGCGCTACACCAATCACACCCAGGGTAACCGCCGTGCCGATGATTCCATACATATGAAATGACTGAAAGCGGAACATCTCTTGAATTCTATACCATGAAATGGCTTCTGATTTAGCCATAACAATTCCGAATATAACACCAACAACTAAGAACTTTATAAATTTTACCAGTTTCATTGTTTTTCTTGAAAAGTTATACTTTAAAAAATTGAGCGGAAATAAAAGATGGGTCATGACCAATCCGCCTATAAAAAAGCCAATAACGGCTATTAATGAGGGTACCTGTAGGTTTGAAATGCCACTGATGGCATGGCCGGAAGTACATCCGCCGGCATAACGGGAACCAAAGCCAACCATAAATCCGCCGAATGCCAAAACCAGAAACCCGCGAATGCTTGTTGCTGCTGTCCAGCTGAATAATTCTGCCGGTTGAACCGATTCGGGGTTTCCGAAACCAAATGCAAGTAAATCATTACGTGTTGATTCGGCCAAAATAAAGGGTTCGTCATAGGAAAGAAATTGTTTGGCAATGAAACCGCCTATGATTGCGCCGGCCAAAAACACAAGGTTCCAGATCTGACTTTTCCAGTTAAAATCAAAAAAGGCCACTTTTTTACCTGCGCCCGCCACCGAGCATAAGGTGCGCAGGTTGGATGAGAAACCGAATGATTTTCCGAAGAAAATCATACTGAACATAACAAGCGAAATAACTGCACCGGAGAACCACCAGGGCCAAGGGCGCATCAGGAAATCAATGATAGTCTGCATTTTAATTTTGAATGTGGTATGAAATGATGGGTTTGAACATGTGATTGATTAACTTCTCAGTGGCACTGGAGTGAAAGATACTCCCACGGCCATGCGTGCCGATACAGATAATATCCATATCATGCATTTGGTTGAAATGGATGACCCCGTTTTCAACATCCTTATCCTGAATGATATGTGCCTCATATCCTTGAATGTTATTTACGGCGGCAAACTGCTTCATTCCTTCCCGTATTTTATTTTTTTCCTGTTCTGAATTTCCGGAAGCAATGTGCAGAAAATGTACCTGAGTACTGAAGGCCCGAATGAGCTTGTGAAGCAGGCTTAAATCCTGATTTTTTACTTCGTTAAAATTATGTACCAGCAGCACATTTTTAATAACAAGGTCAGAACGGTCGCACATGAGTGAGAGTAGCGGAACATGCGATTTACGGGCAATCATTTGGGTTTGGCTGCCGGATAGTTTTTCTTTAAGTCCCCAGGCGCCCTTGGTTCCCATTACGATTAAATCGGCTTTGTTTTTTTCAGCGTGCTCAATGATGGAATCGGTAGTTTTGCCGGCCAGAATACGGGTGCGGGTTTCCTGCCCGTACAGGGTTTTTAGGTGTTCAAGTTTCTGTAGGGCAATGTTTTTTTGAGTTTCAACGTATTTTACGTCTATTTCGCCACAGGTTTGAATGCTTCCGTTTTCGCTTATGCTAACCGTATCAGGCAGGTTCAGCACATGCACAAACTCAACCTCAATGTTTACTTTTTCGGCCAGTTTCTTTACCATCAAAAAGGCATATTCGGCCTGAACGGAGAAATCGGTGGGGATGATGATTTTTAAATTTTCCATGGTATACACACTTTTATCCTATGCTTTTTCTTTTGAGGCCACTTCTTCATATTCGGGTTCAGCAAATTCCTGTTTTTTCTTGCCGGGAACGGCACAGCCGCCAACACCGCAACAGCCTATGTTAAACAAGGCCGTGGCGGATATGAAAATGCCGAAGGCCGCAAACAGGTAATCCGGAACCATAAAGGCCTGGATACTGAGTAAAACGCCGATAGCCATCCGAAATATGCGCAGAAAATGCCAATTGCCCAAGATTCTGTCTTTCATTGTTTATTTTTTCTTTCCGGCTTCCAGTGCCGATTTTACATCTTGCCAGGTTCCGCCGTTTACCACATTACTTATTCCGTTTTGTTCTAATATGGATTTAGCCTGCGAACTGCGGCTTCCGCTGCGGCAAAATACAACCACCTGTTCTTTTCCTTTAAATTCGGCCAGGCGCATTTTTACTTCGTTTAACGGAATATTTACGGCGCCGGGGGCACTTCCTTCGCTAAATTCCTGCGGTGTTCTTACATCTACCAGAAATGATTTATCATACGAGATTTTGGCCGTGTTTTGCGCCTGGGAATTGCAAGAGCTGAGTAATGCCGCCTGAATGACGAATAGGGCAAATGCCAGAAACGAGAATGATTTGATTTTTTTCATGATGTTTTATTTATTGTGCAGATTTAATATCATCTACCCTACCGCCGTTATACACATTGGTAAAGCCGTTTTGTTTAAGTATCGATAATGCCTGTCCGGAACGGTTTCCGCTCCGGCAAAATACAATTATATTTTCTTTGTTTTTGAATCGCTCCAAATTGGCCGGTATTTTATCAAGCGGAATATTAACGGCTCCTTTGGCACTGCCTGAGGCAAATTCTCCCGGACTGCGCACGTCCACTAAAAATGCGCCTTTTTGTATTAATTCTCCTAAATCTTGTTTTGGTGCGGTACTGCCGAATAAATTAGAAAAGAAACCCATTTGTTAATTCATTAATCTTTTATGAAAGCAAAAATACTTTCCGGCACAGGCATTTTAAGCAACCATTGTTACACAAGGCCATTTCTAATACCAATTGTAATTTTGAAACAGTCTGATCTATTCCAAATTTTAAAATGGTTAAGGCCGATATAAGAAGGAATCGGGTGTATTGAAATAAAATCGATTTAAATGGATCATGGTATAAAACAGAAAAGAGAGCCTTTACGACTCTCTTTTCTGTTATTTATGTAGACAGATTAATTAGCAGTACGTATGAGTTTGCTTTGGCAAACAAAATCTGTTTTGGGTACATCCGTAGCGAGATGGCTTTGAATCCGCCATCTACCTCGGTAAAGTTGCGGTATCCCCTGGCTTGCAGAATACTGGCGGCAATCATACTGCGGTATCCGCCGGCACAGTGCATAAAGAAATGCTCGTCCGGGTTGATGTCTTTGGTCCATTCGTTGATGGCTGCCAAAGGCCTGCTGTAGGCTTCTTCCACATGCTCGGCTTCGTATTCTGATTCCTTGCGAACGTCAAGCACTTTTGATTCGGCTTTGTTGAATCGTTTGGCAAATTCTTCGGCACTGATGCGGTCAACGGTATCGATCTCTCGGCCTTCGGCTTTCCAGCTTTCAAAACCGCCGTTCAGGTAACCTAAAATATGGTCAAATCCCACACGGCTTAAACGGGTGATAACTTCTTCTTCTTTCCCGGGTTCGGTAACCACCAGCAAATTTTGTTTTACATCGCCGATTAAGGCACCCACCCATGGAGCAAAATCGCCGTTTATACCAATATTTATGGACTGTGGAATGAATCCCTGATAGAAAACTTTACTGTCGCGTGTATCTAAAATCAGGGCACCGGAAGCTTCGGCAGCTGCCTCAAACTCGGCCGGACTAAGTGCCGTAAGACCTTTACTGAGTACGTTTTCGAAACTGTCGTATCCTTTTTGTTCATGGCTACGTTTGCCCCAAAATAGGCCGGTGGCGGAAGCAATCCGTCGGTAACGGCTTTGATGAAAGATTCCTTATCGGGCTGGTTAAGGGCATAGTTCATTTTTTTCTGGTTGCCCAGGGTGTCCACGGTTTCTTTCATCATGTTTTTACCGCAAGCCGAACCGGCACCGTGCGCAGGATAAACGATTACATCATCCGCCAGGGGCATGATTTTGGTGTTCAGGCTTTCATACAGTAATCCGGCCAGTTGATCCTGGGTCATGTCGGCCGCTTTCTGCGCTAAATCCGGGCGACCCACATCTCCTAAAAACAAGGTATCGCCGGAGAAAATGGCATGGTCTTTCCCGTTTTCGTCAACGAGCAGGAACGTGGTTGATTCCATGGTATGCCCGGGCGTGTGTAAAACTTTTATTTTGATGTTGCCGATTTCAAAAATCTGACCGTCTTCCGCTACAATGGCATCAAATTCGCATTGGGCATTTGGACCGTACACGATGGGCGCGCCGGTTTGCTTGCTCAAATCCAAGTGGCCGGATACAAAATCGGCATGGAAGTGAGTCTCAAAAATGTATTTCAGTTTCACGCCGTCTTTGCTAAGACGGTCTAGATACGGTTGCGTTTCGCGAAGCGGGTCAATAATGGCGGCTTCGTTTCCGGAGCTAATGTAGTAGGCTCCCTGTGCCAGGCAACCGGTATAGATTTGTTCTATTTTCATCTTATATATTATGATTTGTTCTTATAATGCTTTTTTACTTTAGGCTTAAACGGAATTACTTCAACAAAGTTTCTTTTTATGAGGATATAAATTCCCATCACGAGTACAAAACCCAGCCAAATGCGGGTTTGAGTTTTGCCCCGTCTATTTTTTTGGAAAGGTAAGATCCGATAAA
>LNFR01000030.1 GCA_001567185.1 Bacteroidetes bacterium OLB12 | reverse complement strand
ATTCGCTACATCGGAGAGGCAACTGGTTTTACTTAGCGTCTCCGCGTCTTTGCGGTTAACCAAAAGCAAAATCAATAATTCTGGTTAGTGCTGCTGCCTTCGCATTGGTTTTAAACCGCAGAGTCGCTAAGGCGCAAAGTTTTAGTATTCGCTACATCTGAGAGGTAACTGGTTTTACTTAGCGTCTCCGCGTCTCCGCGGTTAACCAAAAGCAAAATCAATAACCCCCTCTATCGGCTGCTCCTCCAATTTGCAAACTAGCCAACAGACTATTGAAAACATCTTCATACTTTTTGCCTAATTCCATTTCTCCGTTTTCGTAGAGAGTCTGCTGCAGTGAGTTGAGAATAAAAAATATTCTTGCGGAGTTCCTGTGTTAATCCAAAATTTTCCCCTACCAGGTACGTGGCCATTTCAGTAGCCCGGTCGCCCAGCAGGGTGGCAATTTCAATTGCCTTTTCCTTTTGGCCGACTTTAAAACAATAAATCAACGAGCGTAGCAGTGGTGTGATCGTAAGCAATTACACGATCAGGCATTTTGGTGAGTGAAAATTCCAGAACCGTATTCGCTTTTTCCATCTGGTTTTCATCAATTAAAGCTTCGGCCAGGGAGTTGAGTGCGCTGCGGTGGTTCAATACAAAATTGCGATAGTCTTCGCTGTAATAAACTTTATCGTTATCAAGTTCGCGATAGCGAAACTTGTTAATCATATTGTTGTATGCCTTTTCGGTATCTACCAGGTACTCCCGATCCTGACGCGGGTTACGAATGGGTAAAATGCGATATGCGTTCCCTTCTTGTATGGCATACGGACTTAAATCAATATTTATCTGCGAAAGGGAAGTTTGATTCAGGTAAATCGGACGCTCCCAATTATTGGTTACTAAGAAATCCAGAATAGCCAGGTCTTTTTTTCTCCAACGATCCTTTTAATAAGCGAATCTGCATCTGGTCAACCAGCAAACTATCCAGGCGGGCAGGAATTATGCCACGGGCGCGTAAGTCGTCTTTATTAATGTTTAGCGTGAAAACGCGGCTTGGTACCAGGTTGCGATCGCCATCGCGCAATTGGGCAAAATCTTTTGAGAGCAGGTCAATGTATTCTTTTGCGTCAATACTTTTTACTTTAAAATCGGCATACATCAGGTAATCGTTGGGGCCGCCTTGCCGGTATTGATGCTTGGTAAGTGTGTAAGGAATTGGCTCCGATTCGTAAGCTTTGCGCATGGTTTGCTCAATATACCAGTCGGTATTGTAGTAACTTAAAACAACGGCACGCATATCGGTGCGTTCGCCTTCTACTTCCTGTGCGTACCAGAGAGGAAATGTATCGTTATCACCACCGGTGAAGATAACAGCTTGCGGATCGCACGAGTTGAGGTAGTTATGCGCGGAGTCAACTGAGAAATACCGGTTTGAACGGTTGTGATCGTCCCAACCTTCGGCTGCCATAATTGCGGGTGCAGTTAACCCAATTAACGATGCCGTTACGGCAGCAACCCTTCCGTTTTTAATTAACCGGGTAAATAATTCGTATAAACCAATCACGGCAAGTCCTATCCAGAAAGCGTAAGCATAGTATGAACCTGCATAGATGTAATCGCGCTCGCGTGGTTCGGTGGGGGGCGAGTTTAGGTACACTACAATTGCAACACCCAGCATAACAAATAAGAGTGCCACAACCGAAAAGTTTTTGGTGTCTTTCACAAACTGGTAAAACATTCCAATCAATCCTAAAGCAAAGGGGATCATAAAAAAGTTATTGCGGCCTTTGTTATTGGCCAATGCGGGGGGGACCTCTTTAACCGCTCCAAAAGGACTTAACCAGTCTGCACCCTGCTCATCGCTTTCTCTTCCAACAAAATTCCACATAAAGTAGCGCATGTACATCCAGCCAATCTGGTGTTGAAACATGAAGCTAAGATTTTGCGCAAATGTAGGTTGTACAGTCTTCTCATTGCCTTGTGCATCTTTATAGGTTCGTAAGCCCATAATGTTTTTATAGGCTTGTGCCTGATCAGAACTCCACGCCCGTGGAAAGATGGTTTCAGTTCCGGGCTCGTACACGTACGAGAATTTGCGGTCGGTGATTTCGTATTTGTCTTTGCCTTTGGTGTAAATGGGGGCACCATATTTAATATCTATCGGGCGTGCAGTAAAGTACGCTCCGTATAATAAGGGTCTGCTTCCATACTGTTCCCGCTTCAGGTAGCGGATAAAGCTCATTACATCTTTAGGAGCATTTTCGTTGATGAGTGTATCGTAGTTGGATCGAATCAACACAGTAGTGTACGATGCATAGCCGATCAGAATAAATGTAGTAGCCAGTAAAAATGTATTCAATACTACACGGCCTTGTTTTTGGGTGGCATAGATTCCGTAGGCCAGGCCACCGATTACCAGCAAAAAGAATACAAGGGCACCAGAGCCAAAAAATAATCCGAGTGTATTTACAAAAAACACTTCGAAATGCCCGGCTAACGTTGGCAAGCCCGGCACAATAAAATCGTTAATGAACAAAACCAAACCACCACTAATAGCCAGGGTGGCTATAATACCCCAAACCGATGGTTTAAACTTTTTGAAATAATAAATTAACCCCAGCGCTGGCAGGGCAACCAGGTTAAGCAAGTGCACACCAATGGAAAGGCCCACCATATAGGCCATCAATAACAACCAGCGGTTAGCCTTACTTTCATCTTCTATTACATCCCACTTTAAAATACCCCACACTACAAATGCTGTAAAGAAGGAAGACATGGCATATACTTCCGCTTCAACGGCCGAGAACCAGAACGAATCGGAGAAGGTATAGGCTAATGATCCAACCAGGCCGGCCCCCATCAATACCCAAATGTTGGCGCCTGTAATTTCCGCATCATTTTTCAGGTTCATGACCTTGCGGCCAAACAAGGTGATGGACCAGAACAAAAACAGGATGGTAAAGGCGCTGGCCAGTACACTCATAAAGTTGATCCAGTAGGCTACTTTGGTAACATCGCCCAGGGCCAGGAAGGAGAAAATCCGGCCCATGAGTAAGAACAACGGGGCACCGGGCGGGTGGGGCACCTGTAGTTTATAGGAAACGGCAATAAATTCCCCGCAATCCCAATAACTGGCTGTTTCTTCCATCGTAAGCCAGTAGGTAAGCAAGGCCACACCAAACACAAACCACCCTGTAATGTTATTTGCCTTCTGAAAATTCATGTTCTTAGATTCTATTTAGAAATTGAAAGGGCGAAAATACTAATATTTAGGTATTAGGACATCGTGTGTGGATATAATAGGCCTCAAGTTCCAGGCTACATACAGTTTGAGGCTTGCAACCCTGTCCTATTTATACACAATCATGTAAAACACCAGCCACAAAGCAAAAATGAGAATGTACGAGGTTGAAACGATCCACCAAGCCGATTGTTTTTGCCGCCTTGCAAAATGATGCACTCCGTTTACCAGAATAAACACATACCCGATTTCGAAAAGGCTGAGCGATCGTAGCGGATAGGCATACCGTTTATCAATTGTTTCGTAGTCGGCAAGTTGCATGAGCGATAGCGGATAAAAAGCTTTTACTTCGGCCCACGTGGGGTCGGTATCTACAAACAGGAACCACCCGATTTTAACCACTTCAGCCAGCAGGAAAATAAATTCGGCTGCCATTACCACACTCCAGCACTGTGTAAACGTAATGCGAAAACCGAATGTAAAACACCCCACCCAGATAATAAACCCGATTACGGTAAACTTCCACAGGTACACAAGCGGGATAGAAAAAAAATTGGTAATGCGCTGATGGCCTGCGAAGATCATTCCTTCGGGCCGGTCTTGAAGGAACTCAAAGGCCGCAGTTTCGTTTTCTATAAAATCTTTCTTGATGTAAAGCAGCAACACCGAAAGCAGGCACAGCGTGATAAACGTCAGTTTTTTGTCGGAGGTAAATAGCGAGAATTGTGATTCCGTTTCGGCCATAAGGATACGAAAGTAAGATTTTGTTTATTTGAGAGAGGAAATGGTGAACCAGATTTTTTTATGTACACGCAGGAAGGCACTGCTGGTTGTGGCTTGTGCCTTATTTTATTTTTCAGCGGCCGGCCAACCCACCGCTGTTAAGAAAGACACCACTATTATCCTCATTTCGGATATTACCATGCAGATTGAGATAAGCCAGGCGCTGAATGATCTGTACAACTTTAAGTTTGCCAAGGCCGAGCAGCAGTTTCGTTGGTTCAAACAAAAATACAAGTGGCATCCGCTTCCTTATTTTTGTTGGGCCTAAGTGAATGGTGGAAGATTATGCCCAACACAAAAGTGACAACCTACGATGACAAGTTTTTGGCTTATATGGATAGTACCATTATGGTGGCTGAGAACTTGTATAAGAAACACCCGGAATATAAAATTGAGTCGGCTTTTTTCTTAGCCGCAGCACATGGGTTTAAGGGGCGCTTGTATTCAGATGAAGAACGCAAAAACTGGCGCAAAGCGGCTGTGGAGGGAAAGGCTGCCCTCAATTACATGGAGGTGTGCCGCGAGATGGATCACCTTAGCCCCGAGTTGTTGTTTGGCGATGCCCTGTATAACTATTTCTCGGTTTGGGTACCTGAAAATTATCCGGCTTTAAAACCCTTGTTGTGGTTTTTCCGCAAAGGCGATAAAAAGCTGGGATTGCAACAACTGCGCGAGGTTTCATACAATGCGTTCTACACACGCACCGAAGCAATGGTGTGGCTAATGCGCATCAGCAACAGTTACGAAAACGACCAGACAAGGGCCTTTCAGATAGCCGAATATTTATACACCACCTATCCGGACAATCCGTACTTTGATAGGTATTATGCCCGCATGCTGTATGCGCGCGGGCAATATGTGTTGTTGGAAAAACAAGCCAAACAAATTCTGGCGCGCATCGACAGCTCATACACGGGTTATGAAGCCACCAGCGGACGGTATGCTGCTTTTTTTCTGGGCCAGATGTATGAGTTTCAGCGTAAGCCCGATGAGGCCAAAAAGTATTATGAACTGGCCGTAAAGTATGCCGAAGAAATTGGCGCCACCGAATCGGGGTACTATTTATTTTCATTGATTGCCCTGGGCGAAATCAATGAAAAGCAAGGCAACAAGGCTGCGGCCAGGCGTTACTTTATGGAAGTAAAAAAACGATCGGGCCGAAAAGACGAAGCCTACAAAGACGCGAAGAAGCGGCTTAAAAAACTGGAAAAGGACGATTGAGTTTTTCCGTACCTTTCGCATTGGAATAACTTTTACCCTGTGGAGTTACGCGACCTGATTGTTACACCGCTGCTGCTGATTGTTGTTTATTTGGTGGCGTATTTCATCAGGCCTTATGTTACCGACTCGCTCACCAGTCGCTATTTCCTGCCCGCATTAACATTTAAGATTATCGGGGCCATTTCTTTAGGACTGATCTATCAGTTTTATTATGATGGTGGCGATACTTTTAGTTATCACACCCACGGCAGCCGCCAAATCTGGGAAGCTTTTATGGATTCGCCATTACAGGGTATTAAATTACTGTGGAGTAATGACAACCATGTTGGCGTTTATCAATACTCATCGCGCATATATTTTTTTAATGATGATCAGAGCTATTTTCTGATTCGCATTGCCGCTTTGTTTGATCTGCTTACATTCTCTTCCTATTCGGCTACAGCCGTATTTTTTGCGTTGCTTTCTTTTATTGGCATGTGGCTGTTTTTTCTAACATTCTATTCGCGGTATCCGCACCTGCACAGGGGCCTGGCAGTTGCGGCATTGTTTTTACCATCAGTATTTTTTGGGGATCGGGAATTTTTAAAAGACACCTTAACTATTGCTGGCCTGGGTGTAGCTACGTATTGTTTTTACCAATTACTTCTCGTCCGGAAATTTTCGCTCCGGTTGCTATTGGCATTAATTGTTGCGCTTGTGGTAATTTTCAGTGTAAAGAAGTTTGTTCTTCAGGCATTTTTGCCCGCAGTTTTGGTGTGGGTGGTGGCGTATAATTTCTCAACCATAAAAGCGCTTGCGTTAAAAATTATTCTGGTGCCTGTAGCGGTATGTTTAGTAGTAATTGGCGCTTATTATATGGTGGTTAAAGTGGGGCAGGATGACGAGCGGTATGCATTAAATAAGTTAGCCAAAACTGCCAAGGTAACAGCTTACGACATCCGGTACTGGAGCGGAAGATTTGCCGGATCAGGGTATGCCTTGGGCGAGTTGGATGGTACTTTTGGTTCCATGCTTCGGCTGGCACCGCAGGCCATTAACGTTTCATTATTCCGACCTTACCTGTGGGAAGTAAAAAATCCATTGATGCTTATTTCGGCATTGGAGAGTTTTGCCTTTCTGTCCTTTACACTTTATGTTTTGTTTGGGGTAGGAAGCCGCCTTCGTGTGGCATTTAGCAACCCGGATGTAATTTTTGGATTAGTATTTTCGCTTTCGTTTGCGTTTGCCGTGGGGGTGTCAACTTTTAATTTTGGAACCCTGGCGCGTTACAAAATTCCCCTGCTGCCTTTTTACCTGGTGGCGCTTGTTATCATGCTGGATTACCGGAATAAGCCCAGGAATGTGGCGGTGTTGGAGCGTACGGAATAATGGTGTTCCACAAAAAGACGTCCGTTGGTACCCAATGTCTTTCGAAGTGCAGAATCGTTAATAAGTTTACGCAAAGCGGTAAGCCATTCCTCCGAGGTTGAACAAACAAATCCATTGTCTTGGGTAACAATACTTGTATTAACACCTACAGGCGAAACAACAGCCGGAATTCCAAGTGCCAGGTATTGGAGTGCTTTAAACCCGCACTTGCCCTTTGCCCAGGCATCATCCGTAAGGGGCATAATGCCAATATCAATCTGAAGCAGGTCGGCTATTTCAGTATCTTTATTCCACGCAACAAACTCCACTAATTTCAGATCTAAAGCGGGTGGTTTATCGGCAATTATGCGCAGGGTAAGATTTGGAAATTCTTCCTGTAATTTTTGAAACACGGGTTTCAATTCATCAAGGTATTTAAGTGTAGAGTGCGATCCGGTCCAGCCAATGCAAAGGCCGGTTTTCTTTTTTTGCGGATATAGAGCAGGATTGTGAAGTGTTTCAGTATCGATGGTGGTAGGGTTGTACACCACCTGCTTGTTCCACTTCGCTGCAAAGTTGCCAAGGTATTCATTACCCACACTTACTTTGTAACTCCAACGGCAAATGTGCTTCACTTTTCCATGGCCTTTCAAAAATGCAGCAGCCTGGTTAACGTGGCTGGTATTGGGTAACCAGATGGCATCATCAAAATCGTAGATTATTTTTTTCCGGAAGAGTTTGGATATAATCCATTCAAACACGGGTGGGCCTACCGGGGCGGCCTCGCGGTGAATAAAAACGTAATGATAACCGGAGAGTGTAAAGAGCTGCCACCACCGCAGGCAAAACCCGCGACTAAGCGCCAGTAGTTTTTTGAAATAATTACCAGGTTGGTACAACACCTGCCAGCCGCTAAAGGAAAGAAACGGAGCAACGGTAACCTGAAATCCTGATGCCCGCAGAATTTCAAAATATTGTTCGAACCGAAATCGCTGCGAGGGTGCAACACCAAGGGGGTAGGGACAGAAAAAAATTATCTCCACGGAAGGCATTTCTAATTTTAGGCAATTTGTAACATTTAACTTACTTCATCTCATATATATTTAAAGTAAAACATTGGGGTTCCTTAATAACTCTTTTCATGAGTTCGTTTGGGGTATGCGGTTAGCCCTTTTTTCTTCTAACTTGCGCTTTTATTTAACCTGGCCTTGCAAGAACCACACACCTTTGAGATAAAACCCAGGAGCGCCTTTGCTTTTAATTTTAAGGAACTGGCGGCTCACAGCGAATTGCTTTACTTTTTTGCCTGGCGCGATATAAAAATAAAGTATAAACAAACCGTGCTGGGCTTTTTATGGGCTGTTCTGCAACCCCTGCTGCTCATGCTCATATTCACAGTGTTCATTGGCCGGGCCTTGCAGGTTTCATCCGAAGGCATGGGGTACCCCGTGTTTGTTTATTCAGGCCTGGTGCTGTGGTTGGTTTTTGCTTCGGGTGTTACTACGGCTGCCAACAGTATGGTGAGCAATGCCGCCATTATTAAAAAAATTTATTTTCCACGGCTTATCATTCCAATCGCAGCAGTGCTGGTAGCCCTGTTTGATTTTGTAATGGCCTTTGCAATTTTTATTGTGATCCTTTTCTTTTATTCAACCCCAATAAACCTGGTGGTGTTGCTTTACAGTTGGCCGCTGGCACTTCTGCTTACCGTGGTGGCTACGGCCGGGCCGGGTTGTTTGCTGGCAGCCTTAAATATTAAGTACCGCGATTTTCGTTATGTGGTACACTTTCTCATTCAGGTGCTCCTTTTTGTAACTCCGGTAATTTATCCGCTTTCATCAATAAGCCAAACCTGGCTGCAATATCTTGTAGCGTTAAATCCCATGTATGCGGCTATTACATTTTTTAGATTACCGTTAGCAGATGCACCGCCAGATTGGATTTTGATATCCATTAGTGTAGGGTCGGGTATTGTGTTATTTCTGATTGGACTGGCCTATTTCAGGCGCACCGAAAATTATTTTGCTGATATTGCCTGAGTGATATGTTGCCTGCGCTGGAAGTAAAAGGAATCTCAAAGAAGTTTAGCATTCGGCATGAAAGCCCCTACCTGAGTCTGCGCGATCGGGTAATGGATTTGTTTAAACCATCTCATACCTCGCACGAAGATTTTTGGGCGCTGCGTAATGTGAGTTTTGAAGTTCAGCCGGGCGAGTCGATTGGAATAATTGGTAAGAATGGCGCGGGCAAATCAACGCTGCTCAAAATTCTTTCTAAAATCACACCACCTACTCAGGGAAAAATAATTGGAAGGGGGCGTATTGCCAGTTTGCTGGAGGTAGGCACCGGCTTTCATCCGGAATTAACAGGCAGGGAAAATATTTTTTTAAATGGCTCCATTCTGGGGATGAAGCGGCAGGAGATTATCTCCAAGTTTGATGCGATCATTGACTTTGCCGGCACCGAACGCTTTCTGGATACACCTCTTAAACATTACAGCAGCGGTATGCAATTGCGATTGGCTTTTGCGGTGGCCGCCTTTCTGGAACCCGAAATACTTGTAATTGATGAAGTGCTTGCGGTGGGAGACGCTGAGTTTCAAAAAAAGTGCATTGGCAAAATGGAAGATGTGAGTCGCAGTGGCCGCACCATTTTATTTGTAAGCCATAATATGGCTGCTGTGCAAAGTCTTTGTACTACCTGTTTGTTGCTGCAACGGGGTGAACTTAAATCCATAGGACCAAGTGCTGATGTAGTGGCACAGTATCTCACTTCCATGGAGAGCCAGGCATTAAATACTTCCGGGTTTATCCAGGTACATCCGCCTGATTCAGAAAAACCAATTCGAACTATTGAAGTGTTGTGCGACAACAACCGCTCTTCGGTGGCCTACATGGGGTGCCAGCTGGAGATTAGGGTTTCCTTCAAAGCGGTAGAAAGACTTACAACACCCGTATTGGGTATTATAATAAAGGATAATTATGGTACACCATTAATTGGAATCAATAACCGACACTACCAGGGAAATTTCGTTACGCCACCTCTGAAGGAAGGCTATATCTCAATGAAAATACCTTACCTCGCTTTATTTGAAGGAGCTTATCACGTGGATGTGCACCTGGGCGATGAATTCAAAGACATTGAAGTATTACAAGACTGCTTTCAGTTTACGGTAGAACCATTAGCATTTTCAGGTTCGGGTGAGTTGCCGCCCAAATCCATCAATAGGATGTTTATGAAAGATATTACCTGGATGCTTAATTCATCGCGCCATGTTGAATAGAATTACCCGGAAAATATCTTTTCAGATTTTGAGGTCAAAAATTTTATCCTACCCAAAGTTTGAAGAGCGGATTTTGCTAACACCAACTGAAATTGACCGTGCAAGCAAAATACTGAAACCGTACCATGACTATTACATTACCCACGTTTCGAGAGCCGACATGGCCATGTCTCTTGAACTTGCAGCTTTTGTGTATGCACTTTGTGTAAAGAAAGAGCTTAAGAATCTTTTAGACCTGGGCAGCGGGTTTAGTTCTTTTGTGTATCGGTTATATGCTTCCACGCATAGTGGTGTGCAGGTGGTATCGGTAGATGATGATGCACAATGGCTTGAAAAAACCAGAATGTATTTGCGCGATCAGAATCTGTCTGATACCAGGTTAATAACACTCGAACAATTTTTGGCGGAGCGGTATCCGGATTCGATTGTGTATTGCACGATCTCAACTTTGTAGAAGTACGCATCAATTACCTGCCCCAGGTGGTAGCGGCCACAGCCCACGCAGGAGTTCTGATTCTGGATGATGTGCATAAGCCCGATTATCTTTACCAGGTTTTGAAAAAACTAAAGCAAGAGCCTGTTGCTGTTTATAATTTAAAACCGGTAACACTGGATTCTTTTAATCGATTTGCTTTAGCAGTTTTAAAAGATTGAGCATGCAGGTAAGCATCATTATTCCTACCAAAGATCGTGCTGCTGTGTTTGAAAAAACCCTGCAGGCAGCCGTACAGGCAACCGCTCACCTGCAGTGCCAGATTATTGTAGTGAATGATTCAAAAGAAAGTATTCCCGATGTTCCAAAATCTGTTTTACTGATTTCAAACCCCGGGCGTGGTGTAGCTGCAGCCCGTAATGCCGGAGCAAAATTGGCAGCAGCACCCTTGTTGCTGTTTTTAGATAACGACATTTTGATTTCAAAAGAATCAATGGATCATACATTGGCAACACATCAGCAATTAACAAATGCATGTGTTAATCCGGATTGGGTATATCCGCAAGCGCTTCAGAAACAACTTTCTAAAACGAGTTTCGGTCGGTTTTTAAAAGCAAACAAAATGACAACGTTTGAAGGTTGGTATGGCAAAGCGTGGAAAATGAACCAACTATTTCAGTCCGAATCAGTAGCCAGTTTTCACTTATCTATTTTGAAAAATGATTTTGAAAGGATAGGTGGATATACAGAAAACTTTCCGCATGCGGGTTTTGAAGACTATGATTTTCCAAAACGACTGAAAGAAGCCGGGCTTAATTTTTATATTGACAGCCGCATACAGGTATTACACAACGAAGAAGATCGGATGGATGTTGATAATTGGCTGAACAATCAACAACGAAGGGCAGAAACACGCAGGGTAGCCGTAGCGATGGGTTATTCCGAATTAATAATCACGTATGCACCCTGGAAGGTTATGATTCTTCAGTTTGTGAATCGTACCTGGGCTTTTTGGCGGGCTGGCCTGGGGTTGGTAGCGTGGGGAACGATTGTTGATGCACTTTACAGGAAGTACATTTCCTTGTTAGTAGCAGCCAGAATTTTTAAAGGGTATAAGCTGAACAAGCCATGAAGATTACAACCCGCGTACGGGTATTGAATTTTTTTCGCAATTTTTTTTCGTATTCCAATTTTGGAACGAGCGCTGGCTACGATTACACTAGATAAAACCCCACAGCATTTTTTCTGTCGGTTTGTACCGAATCCCTATCAATACCCCCCGGGCAGTTTACGATTGGTAAAGCGAAACAACCTGGTGTTGCAGGTAGATATAAGCGATTACATGGGACATTTGTTATTTTTTGGATTTGAGGATGTGGCACAAAATAATTTATTCAACTTATGTAAACCACGGTACAATGTAATTGATGTGGGTACTAACATTGGATGGACCATTCTAAATTTTGGAAGACTTGTTCAGACCGGAAGCGTGATTGGGTTTGAGCCCGATCCGTTCAATCACCAGGTTTGTAAAAAAAATATCTCATTAAATACATTAACCAATATTCAGCTTTTGCCATTTGGATTGGGCGATCGTGAAAGTGAGATGAGCATGGAGGTTCGCACTCCCGGTAACAGGGGTGGCAACCGAATAGCGCCAGCAGCATCGGACAATGCGGTACCGGTACAGATCAAACGATTAGATACGGTGCAGGAAGTTAAATCGCTTGGAACAATTCATTTAATTAAGTTGGATGTGGAAGGGTATGAATTGCATGTGTTGCGCGGAGCAAATAACTTATTAACCTTGTATAAGCCAACTTTGTTCATTGAGGTGGATGATCAAAACCTGAAAGACCAGGGCCACTCGGCAAAGGAGTTGTTGGTTTTCCTGGAAGAATTAGGATATACTTCGATACTACATGCCGAGACAGGACAATCTGTTGATCGAACCTTTGAGTTTGCCAACAGCCATTTTGATATAATCGCTCAGGTGCAATGAAAAAAAAGCACGTGGTTTATATTGTTTCAAACGTTCAGAAATCGGTTGCCTTTGAAAATACCGCACAGGCGCTTAACCCATTTTATAAGTTAACATTCTTGTTACTTAACCCGGCCAGTTCAGACTTGCAGGATTTCTTAATACAGAACAACATTGCAGTATCGAAAATTACTTATCGCGGTAAGCGCGACCTTCTACCTGCCTTTTTCAGGATATTCTTTTTCCTGTTATTTAATCGGCCACAGGTTGTTCATGCTCATTTGTTCGATGCGCAGATGGTAGGACTATCGGCCGCCTGGCTGGCAGGAATTCGTACCCGGATTTATACACGCCATACCAGCAACTTTCATCATATCTACCATAAAAAGGGAGTAAAGTATGATCGCTTCAGCAACAGGTTGGCAACCCGGATAATTTCAATCAGCCAGGCAACAGACTTTACGTTGCTTGAATTGGAAAAAGTTTCTCCATTAAAAGTGGTTAAAATTCCGCATGGGTTTGATCTCGATCAGTTTGTCAACGTTCAGCAAAGCCGCGTAGATACAATCCGGGCAAAGTGGAAAATTCCGAATCAACAACCGGTTATTGGGGTTGTAGCTCGCTTCATTGAATGGAAAGGAATTCAATACATCGTTCCGGCATTTAAAGAATTCTTAAAAACAAACCCTGCTGCTTGCCTGGTTCTTTGCAATGCAACAGGCCCTTATAAACAGAATCTTGAATTGCTTTTGAAAGAGGTGCCGGCAGCCAATCAGGTGATAGTTCCCTTTGAAGCCGACATGGCAGCGTTGTATAAACTTTTTGATATCTATGTGCATACCCCGGTAAGTTCGTTGGTGGAGGCATTCGGGCAAACCTATGTGGAGGCGTTGGCATCGGGTATTCCGGCAATATTCACACGCTCCGGAATTGCGGCCGAGTTTGTAGAGCATAAGAAACACGCCTGGGTGGTGCCGTTTGAAAATTCCGAATCTATTCTGGAAGGGATGACGGCACTTTGGAAAGACAAGTCCTTGCAAAACATACTGATAGAAAACGGAAGGCAAGTTGTAATTTCGCAATTCAAGATGCAGGATATGATTAACTCTTTGCATAAACTTTACAATGCGTAGCCCTTTTTTTAGTGTTATAATTCCAACGTATAACCGAGCCGGTTTTATTTTTAAAACGATTCAGTCTGTTCTTTCGCAACAATTTGAAGATTTTGAAATAATAATTGTTGATGACGGGAGCACAGACAATACGCAAGAAATTGTTCAGGCAATACACGATGCGCGTGTCTCTTATTTTAGAAAAGAGAATGCAGAAAGAGCTGCTGCCCGCAATTTTGGAGTTGATAAATCAAAAGGCGCATACATCAACTTTCTTGATTCCGATGATTTGTTATTACCAAATCACCTGAGCGGTGCATACGAATTTATTCAAGCCAACAATCCTGATGTGTTCCATTTGGGTTATGTAATCGAAGAGGCAAGTTCGGGTAAAGTAAAATTACCAAAGCAAGTTACCAACATTAATGAACAGATTTTAAGGGGCAACTTACTTAGTTGCAATGGGGTTTTTATTCGAACGCAAGCAGCACGGCAAAATCGCTTTAACGAAACCCGTGCGCTATCTTCGCTCGAAGATTGGGAGTTGTGGATCCGGTTAGCAGCACGTTTTTCGTTCATGCACAGCAACCAGATTACATCCCGGGTAATAAATCATGATTCGCGAAGTGTCATGTCTGCCGATAGAGAGAAAATAAAAATGAAGGCAGCAATTTTTTGAAGAGTTTGTTAATAATGACATTGAAAACCAGAAGGTTTTTGGTAATCGTTTAAAACTTACTGTTGCCAGTATTTCCACCTATGTGGCCCTGCACCTGGCTATGGCCGGGGCGCCCAAACAGGAAATCATGAACTACTTATGGCGGGGAATACGTCTTAACCCCGGAGAAATACTCAGCAAAAGATTTTTAGTTATTGTGAAGTTAGCCATCGGGTTATGACAAAAAATAATATTCTGGTGCTTACTTATTGGAGTTACCCGGATGCCCTTATCCAAACCTATACGTTACCCTACCTGCGCATCATCCGGCAACTTGACTCCATGGGTTCTATTACGCTTGTAACATTAGAGAAGCAAAAGGAAACGTTGCAGGATCAAGATAATCATATACAAAGCGAATTAGGGAAAGATCAACTTGCATGGAAGCCTTTCCACTACAAACCATTTGGAGTACGCGGCTTGTGGATGTGGCTTAAAGCCGGGATAAAATTGGTTTGGTTAATACGGAAAAATAAAATAAACGTTATTCATTGTTTTTGTACTCCTCCGGGAGCCATTGGCTATGTGCTGTCAAAAATTACAGGATGCAAATTAATTCTGGATAGTTACGAGCCACATGCCGAGGCAATGCTTGAAAACGGAACGTGGAGCAGAAATGGATTGGCTTTTAAGTTGTTGTTCGCAATGGAACGACTACAAACAAAACGAGCCAATACAATTATTGCCACCACAGCAGGAATGTTTCACTATGCACAGGAAAAATTTGGCGTAACGATTTCGAAATTTCATGTGAAGCCGGCCTGTGTGGATCTTGCCTTGTTTTCAGCCGATATTTTACGCGACAAAAAATTGTTGGATGAGTTAGGCCTCCATGATAAAATAATTTGTGTTTATGCAGGAAAGCTGGGCGGTATTTACCTGCGCGAAGAAGTGTTTCAGTTCTTTAAGGCTGCCGTTGAGAAATGGGGTGATAAGTTCAGGGTGTTGATGTTAACAAACCACAGCAGAGACGAGATTGAAAAAGATTGTGCAACTGTTAACTTAAATCCAGCTATAATAATCACCAGGTTTGTGGCACATCATGAAGTTCCACGCTACATGGTCCTGGGTCATTTTGGTATCACACCGGTAAAGCCTGTTCCAACAAAAAAATATTGCACACCCATTAAAGATGGTGAGTATTGGGCACTTGGGTTACCCGTGGTAATACCAGCAAACATCTCAGACGATTCCGATATTATATTACGCCACGAAGCAGGTGCCGTTTTAACCACGCTGTCAAAAGTTGAATATGAGCGCGCGATAGCGGTGCTGGATAACCTTCTGAAACAACCGGAAGCGCAAATACGAATGCGCATCAGGCGTTTGGCCGAAACCTACCGCAATTTTCAAATAGCAGAACAAGTCTATAAAACAGTCTATTCAAACTGATTTATTAATTTTGATGTCTTTATTGAATTTATGACCAAGATTTTAATTACCGGAGGTGCCGGATTTATAGGAAGTTCGTTAGCTGAAAAACTATTGGCCAATTCCGAATATTTAGTGGTATTGATTGATAACCTGTTAACCGGTGACTTACGGAAAATACCCGGACAAAGAAATTGCAAGTTCATCAAATGCGATGTAAACCATTACCAGGACATCGCTGCGATAATGACCAGCTATCAATTTGATTACGTGTTTCACTTTGCAGCAGTAGTGGGTGTAAAGCGTACATTAGAAAATCCTGTTTTGGTGCTTAATGATTTGAATGGAATAAGAAACATTTTGGAGTTGAGCAAAAACACCGGAGTTAAGCGGTTTTTTTTCTCAAGCTCATCCGAAGTTTATGGCGAACCTGTAGAACTTCCTCAAAATGAAGAGACAACACCCCTTAACTCCCGGTTGCCTTATGCCGTTGTAAAAAATGTAGGCGAAGCATTTTGTCGTTCTTACCAACAGGAGTTTGGTTTATCATTTACTATTTTTAGATTTTTTAATACGTACGGTCCGCGGCAAAGTACCGATTTTGTAATCTCAAAGTTTATAAAGGCAGCGCTTAGTAATTTGCCAATCACCATCTATGGCAAAGGGCTGCAAACCCGCACTTTCTGTTATATTGATGATAATGTAGATTGCATGATCAGAATTCTTGAACAGAATTTGGTGGTAAATGATGTGATTAACATTGGCAGCGACCAGAACTATACCATTTTGCAGTTAGCACAAGCCATCATTGAACTTACCGGATCTAAATCGGAAATAGTTTATTTGCCACCTTTAAAGGAAGGCGATATGACCCGCAGACAGCCCGATGCTTCAAAAATGAAAAAAATTCTCAATCGCGAGTTGTTAGCCTTGGATAAAGGAATTTCAAAAATTCTGAATGAGAAAAATTACTTTCTCGGATAAGCTATTGCGAATTAGTCTGAGAATTTTATTATCCAATCAGTACCAAAACAAAAATTTTCTTCTAATTTTACTTACTATACAGAACTGAAACCCACTTTTCTTCTGATGAAAGTAAAACTTGATGCTACCGATCGCAAGATTTTAGAAATCCTGCAGGCAAATTCAAACATTACCAACGCGCAACTGGCACAAGAGATTGGGCTGTCGCCTGCACCCACCTTAGAACGGGTTAAGAAACTGGAAAACTCCGGCATTCTTAAAAGTTATCATGCGGTGGTGGATATGGCCAGTGTGGGGTTGGGTGTATGTACGTTTGTTACCGTGTCGTTGAAGGGCCATAACAAAGAAAACATTGCCAAGTTTATCAGCGCCATCAATAAAATTGATGAAGTAGTTGAATGCCACCACGTAACCGGCCAGGCCGATTTTATACTAAAGGTTGTTGCACCCGATATTCCAGCCTACCAAAACCTGATGCTGGAAAAAGTAAGTAACATTGAAGTGGTTGATAATATGCAGTCAACTGTAATTCTTTCAACATTTAAAGACAGCAAGGTAGTTCCATTGCCATGAGCGAACCCCAACGAACTTTAGTGCTGGATGCAGTGAACGTGAATCAAAAGATTAAGCGCATTGCGTATCAGATTTTTGAAAACAATTTCAAAGAGAAGGTGTTGATTTTGGCCGGCATCGATGGCCAGGGTTATACCTTTGCCAAATTGTTGGCGCGTGAGTTAGAATCCATTGCCCCGATCGAGCCAAAAGTGGTTAAGGTTACACTCGATAAGTTTGCCCCCTTGCAGGGAGCCGTAGAATTGGATTGCGAGGCCAAAGACCTTAAGAAGAAATGCATTGTGTTAATTGACGATGTATTGAATACTGGTCGCACCCTGGCATTTGGGATGAAACCGTTTTTGGAAATTGAAGTAAAGAAACTGGAAGTAGCAGTATTGGTAAACCGGAGCCACACGCAATTTCCGGTTACCCCAACCTATACCGGTTATGCCTTAACCACAACCTTAACCGATCATGTAGAAGTTGTGTTGGGCAAACAAGCAGCTGTGTATCTGAAATAAATCTAAGCAATAATTCGTAGTTGTTCATAAAATATCAGAGGTAATACGATTACAGGATGCCCACAATATAGAAGATGACGGTATGGAGGCACGCCTGTGGGCGATTCAGCAGGGGGCGTATATTAGTTACCGGATTTTTCATAATTTCAACCCGCAAATTTTAAGTCGAATCTTTTTAAAAACAATACAAATGAGTGATCAGAAAATAACCATCAGCAACGGCAAACTTACTGTGCCGGATAATCCAACAATACCTTTTATTGAGGGTGACGGAACCGGCCCTGACATTTGGAAAGCTTCGCAACATGTGCTGGATGCTGCAGTAGCAAAGGCTTATGGTGGCAAACGCAAAATAAACTGGAAAGAAGTTCTGGCCGGTGAAAAATCATTTAACCAGGTAGGCAACTGGCTGCCCGATGAAACCCTGGACGCTTTCCGCGATTACCTGGTGGGAATTAAAGGTCCGCTCTCCACTCCGGTAGGTGGCGGTATCCGTTCGTTGAACGTAGCCCTTCGCCAGATTTTGGATTTATATGTCTGCCTTCGTCCGGTGCGCTGGTATCAGGGCGTTCCTTCACCGGTTAAAAACCCGGGGGCGGTAGATATGGTTATCTTCCGCGAGAATACCGAAGACATCTATGCCGGAATTGAGTTTGCAGCAGGTTCAGCCGAGGCACAAAAGGTGCTGGATTTTCTGGCTAAAGAATTTCCAAAGGAGTATAACAAGATCAGGTTCAACACGAAGGATAAATCCGAAGCCTTTTGGAAAACCGTAGGCGATACCAAGGCCAAAACTGAAGTGAATGTAGGTATTGGTATAAAACCTGTTAGCTGGAGCGGAAGTGTACGCCTGATTCACAGCGCCATTGCCTATGCAATTAAATTTAAGCGCAAGTCGGTTACGTTGGTGCACAAGGGTAACATTATGAAGTTTACCGAGGGTGCTTTCCGCGATTGGGGATATGCCATTGCAAAAGAATACTTTGGCGATAAAGTTTATACCTGGAACGAGTGGGAGAAAACGAAGAAAGAGAAAGGTGAAGAGGCTGCCAATGCAGAACTAAAAGCTGCTCTGGCAGCAGGCAAGGTTTTAATTAAAGATTCTATTGCCGATATCACCTTACAACAAGTGCTTACCCGCCCGGATGATTTTTCTGTGATTGCTACACTAAACCTGAATGGCGATTACCTGAGCGATGCGTTGGCAGCACAGGTAGGTGGTATTGGAATTGCGCCCGGGGCTAACATCAACTACATAACCGGCCACGCCATATTTGAGGCAACACACGGTACTGCGCCAAAATACGCAGGTCAGGATAAAGTTAATCCTGGCTCGCTAATCTTATCGGGCGTTATGATGCTGGAATATATGGGTTGGCAGGAGGCCGCTGATCTTGTAAACAAGGGATTAGAAAAAGCAATTTCTTCCAAACGTGTTACATATGATTTCCACCGCCTGATGGAAGGAGCAACTATGTTAAAGTGCTCTGAATTTGGCAATGAGATTGTAAAGCATTTCTAAGAGTAACGAATGAAGAAAGAAAAGGGGTTGATGCCTTCATCAACCCCTTTCTTTATTATAAGGGAACACGCAAAAGGTTATTTACCAAATGCTAACATATTCACAGCAGCAACTGCAGCTTCTTCACCTTTATTACCATACTTTCCACCGGCACGCTCCAGTGCTTGTGCTTTGGTAAGCGTGGTAAGCACACCAAAAATTACAGGCTTGCGGGTTTTAATAGTTACCTCTGTTAGTCCGTACGAAACACTTTGGCATATGTAATCAAAGTGCGGGGTATCGCCCTGTATCACACAACCAATGCATATTACGGCATCAATACTTTTCTGTTCGGCCATCCAAAGCGCGCCTAATGTAAGTTCAAAAGTACCGGGTACATTTTTTCTGATTATATCCGTTTTCTTCACCCCCAGTTTTTGCAAGGCCTGGTATGCACCCTCATACAGCGCTTCGGTTACATCCTCGTTCCATTCGGCCACTACAATGGCAAATTTTTTTCCTGATAGGTTGATTTTACTTTTTCCTGAAACTGTTTTGAGTTGACCGGCCATGCGTTATTAGTTAATCAATAAAAAAGGGATAGTGAACTATCCCTTTCAAAAGTACATCAAATTCTTATTATGAATTGGGTTCCAGCCTTGCCTTAAATTTTCTGGCGTTCTGGTACTCGCTCGATTCCCAGAACTCGTCAATAATTGTTTGGTAGGCAGCCTTTGCTTTATCAGCCTGGTTTAATTTTTCGTAAGCCAGCGCAGCCTTCATCAGGTACGTAGGCGTAAACTCTTTATTGGGTTTATAACTGGCCGCTTTTGCATAGTATTTTGCAGCATCATCAAAATTATCCTGCTCCATGTAGGCATCGCCAATCAGGCTATAGGCGCGGGCTTGCACCAATAAATCATTCGAGCTGAAATCTTCCAGGTGAAATATGGCTAAAGGAAATTTTCCTTGCTTCAGGTAAATGATACCCGCATAATAGTTGGCAAGATTACCCGCCTTGGTGCTGCTGTAATCTTCAATGATCTGGATAAAGCCCAGGTTGTTGCCATCACCATTTAAAGCCAGGTTTAAACTGTCGGCCTCGAAATAACGGATAGCCTGAAACATTTCGCTTTGTGCCTGATTATCCTGGTTGTTGTTGTAATACTTATATCCAAAAAAACCACCCACAAGCAGAATTACGGCTGCTACAATTCCGATTGCTATTTTAGGGTTGTTCTCAAACCAGCCTTCAATACCAACCAGTTTTTCCTGAAGCACCTCTGCGTTTTCGAGAACGTCCTTTTTTTCTTCCTTCTTTTTTGCCATGATGTTGATAAAAATAAAAGTCCCGTTCCAATAAACTGGAACGGGACGCAAAACTAAGCATTCAGTCCTATTTAACAAAAGCCGCTTAATCCATTATAAACGGATAGTTGGGCTCGTAATACACATCGGTAAGGGCCTCGGATGGGTTCGGGAAATCAGATTCTTCCGCAAACTTTACGCTTTCTTCAACTTGTGCATTCACTTTTGCTTCAATGGCCTCCAGTTCTTTTTCGGTGGCAATTTTCTTACTCAGAATGGTAGCACGAACCTGCTCAATCGGGTCGCGTTGCTTGTACTCTTCTACCTCGTCTTTGGTACGATACTTTTGCGGATCGCTCATGGAGTGGCCTTTGTACCGGTACGTGCGGAATTCCAACAGAGTTGGGCCTTCGCCTGCCCGGGCACGCTCGGCAGCCCGCTCAACAGCCTCGTGCACGGCCTCTACGTTCATGGCGTCAACTGCTTCGGATGGCATGTCGTACGATTCACCCAGCGTATATAATTCATGCACATTGGATGTACGCTGTACGGAAGTACCCATGGCGTAGCCATTGTTTTCGATCACAAAAATCACCGGAATTTTCCAGAGCATGGAAAGGTTAAGGGCTTCATGAAAGGCACCCTGTCTTACAGCCCCATCGCCCATGTAGCAAATACACAGGTTTCCGGTTTTGTTGTACTTCTCGGCAAAGCCGATTCCGGCCCCTAGTGGAACCTGGGCGCCAACAATTCCGTGGCCTCCCATAAAGTTGTGTTCTTTATCAAAAATGTGCATCGAGCCGCCTTTGCCTTTGGTTATACCCGTCTCTTTTCCATAAAGTTCGGCCATGATGGCATTGGGACTGGTGCCCAGGGCTAATGGATGTCCGTGATCGCGGTAAGCGGTAATGTACTTATCGCCTTTGCGTAATGCTGAAACCGAGCCGGCTGCGCAGGCTTCCTGGCCTATGTATAAATGACAGAAGCCACGGATTTTTTGCATCCCGTAAAGCTGCCCCGATTTCTCTTCGAACTTGCGCATCAACAACATGCTTTCAAACCAAAACATATAGGTTTCTTTGCTATATGCTTTCTTATCTTTTTTTGCGCTGCTTTTTGCTTGGGCTGTAGTTGCCATAATTGCTACTTTTGATTGGTAATTGTGAGTTGCGAAAATACACCACCGGTAGGCAATAGCCAAATGACTGTTCGTCTTTACAATTGAATTTTATTTCAGATTACGTGTTTCTCAACAACCTTCGCCTTTTCAATTTTAAAAACCACGCAGAAGTAAACCTTACTTTCGATGCGCCCATTATTTGTTTGGTGGGGCGCAACGGATCGGGCAAAACCAATGTGCTGGATGCAATTCACTACTTAGCATGGTCTAAAAGCGCTTTTAATCCATCCGATACCCAGAACATTAAACACCAGGAGACAGGCTTTTTTTTTACGGGGTGGCTTTACCGTGCGCAACAAACAAACAGAAGTAGAGTGCGTGGTGCAAACGGTAGGTAAGAAAATTTTACGCGAAGATGGCCAGGATTATACGCGGTTTTCGGAGCATCTTGGTAAATACCCTGTGGTGTTAATCGCCCCGCAGGATATTGAACTGATTTGGGATGGGGCCGAACCAAGACGCAAATTTGTAGATGCCATTCTAAGTCAAACAGATCGCTTGTACCTGGAGCATCTTATTACCTACACGCATCAGCTTAAGCAGCGAAACAGTTTGTTAAAAAATTTTTCGGATAGCGGTCAGGTAGATATGAATTTGCTGGAAAGTTATAATGTGCGATTGATTGAATCGGGTGAGTATATCTTTCAGGCCCGCCACAAATTTTCTATGCAATTTGCTACACGGGTTGCGCAACATTATGCCAATCTGGCCCAGGCAGTTGAAGAGCAGGCTGGTATTCATTATAAATCAGACCTGGCCGAATCCAGTTTTTCTCAATTGTTAAAGAATTCTGTGCAGCGCGATGTGGCGTTGCAACGTACCTCGGTTGGCGTTCACCGCGATGATTTCGTTTTTACCTTAAATGGTTTTGAAATTCGAAGGGTGGGCTCGCAAGGGCAGCAGAAATCTTTTTTGGTGGCTTTAAAACTGGCTGAGTTTGAAGAGATTAGCACCTGCCTTAACCTAAAGCCTATTTTATTGCTCGATGACATTTTTGATAAACTGGATGATTACCGGATTCATCGGTTAATCACCCTGGTAGCCGCAGGTTCGTTTGGGCAACTTTTTTATTACCGATGCGCGCCCCGATAGAACGCAATCCATCCTGGTTAATGCAGGAATTAGGGCCCGGATATTTACTATCGAAAATGGTACCTTTACCAGTGCATGGCTGCCGACTTAAAAAATGATGGAAATACCCAGCACATTGGGCAGGCTATTCAGAAACTTCTAAAGAGTTATCATCTTAAATCGAAGTTTGATGAGGCCAACCTGATTGCATCATGGGAAAAACTGGTGGGTAAAATAGTAGCCAGGCACACTAAACGGCTTCAAATCAGGAACAAGGTGCTGTTTGTCGAGTTGGACAGCCCATCCCTTAAAAACGACCTGGTTCTCAATAAATCCCGCATTCTGGAAATTTTTCAAAAAGAATTCGGGCCAGATCTGCTCAACGACTTAGTGGTAATGTAGCTCCACAGTTCATTCAAAATTCCAAATTTTAAAAGGCGGGTTTGGCCAAACCGAAAAACCGTATAATTTTGCACTCCTAATTTTTGGGAACCAACCAAAAAAGAGGCGGGAGAGCAGTTTTTTGATGATCTCCGAATGTTCTTTAAAAAGTAACGCACGGGGAGATACTCAAGCGGCCAACGAGGACAGACTGTAAATCTGTTGACTTATGTCTTCACAGGTTCGAATCCTGTTCTCCCCACAACGGAATTCAAGATTCAAAATTCAAAATTTAAATCCCGGAGGATTGAATTTTGAATTAATTGAATTTTGAATTAAGTAAGCGGGAGTAGCTCAGTTGGTAGAGCGATAGCCTTCCAAGCTATAGGTCGCGGGTTCGAGCCTCGTCTCCCGCTCAATCGATTCAAAATTCAAGATTCCGAATTCAAAATTTGGACTTGGATGTTGAGTTTTGAGCTTAAAATAGAAGCAAAAATTTTAAATCTTGAATTTGAAATTTGAATGACTTCGCTGTTGTAGCTCAGTGGTAGAGCACTTCCTTGGTAAGGAAGAGGTCGTGAGTTCAATCCTCATCAACAGCTCACACGAGTTAAAAAAATTCAAGATTCCGGATTCAAAACCTGGAAGATTGAATACAAGGATTAGCAAACGTGCTGATCCGGGGTTTTTAAATGATGAATTTTGAATCTTGAATCTGATTTGCCGATGCGTAGCGAACATCAATAAGGTAATAACAGGTTCTGGCAGCCATGTAAATGGCAAATTCCTATCCGAAAGGCTTAAAATGTTTAGGGTGTTATACTGAGCAATCAGTGTAAAAGCATAGTAACTTTTATTTTAACTATTAATACACTTTAAACTTTAACTGGGATTTTCAAACATGGCAAAAGAAACATTTGACCGCTCGAAACCGCACGTTAACATTGGTACTATTGGTCACGTTGACCACGGTAAAACCACGTTAACAGCTGCAATTACTAAAGTATTAGCTAAGAAGGGCCTCGCTTCTGAGCGCGACTTCTCGTCAATCGACAACGCTCCTGAAGAAAAAGAGCGGGGTATTACAATCAACACATCACACGTAGAGTACCAGACTGAAAACCGTCACTACGCACACGTAGATTGCCCGGGTCACGCTGACTATGTAAAGAACATGGTTACCGGTGCTGCCCAGATGGACGGAGCTATCCTGGTAGTGGCTGCTACGGATGGACCAATGCCGCAAACCCGCGAGCACATCCTGCTGTCTCGCCAGGTAGGTGTACCAGGTCTTGTGGTATTTATGAATAAAGTGGACTTGGTTGACGATCCTGAATTGTTAGACCTTGTTGAAATGGAAATTCGCGAGTTGTTGTCAACCTACGATTTCCCTGGCGATGAAATTCCAATTATCCGTGGCTCTGCTTTGGGTGGTTTGAATGGCGATCCAAAGTGGGTTGGAAAAATCGAAGAATTAATGAGCGCGGTTGATTCATACATCAAGCTTCCGGTTCGTTTGGTTGACAAAGATTTCCTGATGCCTGTGGAAGACGTGTTCTCAATTACAGGTCGTGGTACAGTTGCTACCGGCCGTATTGAGCGTGGTGTTATCAAGACTGGCGATCCGGTTCAGATCCTGGGTATGGGAGCTGAAAACCTTTCTTCAACCATTACGGGTGTGGAGATGTTCCGCAAAATCCTTGACAGAGGTGAGGCTGGCGATAACGTAGGTTTATTGTTACGCGGTATTGAAAAGGAGCAAATTACCCGTGGTATGGTTATTTGCAAGCCAGGTTCAGTAACTCCGCACGCTAAGTTTAAGGCTGAAGTGTACGTACTTTCTAAAGAAGAAGGTGGTCGTCACACTCCGTTCTTCAACAAGTACCGTCCTCAGTTTTACTTCCGTACAACAGACGTTACAGGTGAAATTAAACTTGCTGCCGGTATTGAAATGGTTATGCCTGGCGATAACGTTACCATCGAAGTGGAACTGATCAACAAGATTGCTATGGAAAAAGGTCTTCGTTTCGCTATTCGCGAAGGTGGCCGTACCGTTGGTTCTGGTCAGGTAACTGAGATTTTGGACTAAGAACCAGAATTTTGACTTTTTTAAAAAATCGCTACCTAACCGGTGGCGATTTTTTTGTTTTAATTATGATTTTGATACACATGTAATGTTTTCGGTGGCTTTTGATTTTGAATGGGGGGGGAGGGTAATAGGTAAATTTTACTTAATCGACAAA
>LNFR01000029.1 GCA_001567185.1 Bacteroidetes bacterium OLB12 | reverse complement strand
AAAAATTGTAAACTTCTTTGAAGCTAATACGAAAAGGAACCCGGTAATACCCATGGTTGCTTTTCTGTATTCTTTTTTTAGTAAAGTTTTAATTGCTTCCACCTCGCCTGATAGGAGCGCCTCGGGTATAGCTACCTTTCTAAACATCAACAGATATTTTGTTAGTAATTATAGTGATACTTTAAGAAACTACACTCACACTCAAATCATAACAACCCTCTCGTTGCTCAAACAAGCCGATTTAAAACTGAAAGGTGTTGATGCCGGAGATGCCACCGATGGCCAGATTTTACGGGAGTTGGTGCTGCGCATGATGTTGTAATGCTTTTATGACCAAGGCGGAACTACGGTGTTTGCATCTGATTTCTTCATCATTTTAAGGAACAGAATGTGGATTTCCATTTAGAATTAGTAGCTTTGAGTCCATGCATTCATGTTTTAATTTTTTTGCATGGGGCTTATTTTTTAAACTGAAGTCTGCAATATTTTTTATTGTGGGCTGTTTTACGAAGAAATCTCTCATGAGAAAACTCTTAGTTTTAGCCGGGGTATGCCTTCTGGCATCGTTGGCCTATTCACAAAATAACTTATCGCAGCAACATGCTGAGCGACTCTTTAATTCAGGAGTTGATCTGGTTAATCATAACCAATATGGAGCCGCCCGTGAAGTTTTTGGTGAGTACCTTGCGGTGGCTGCAGGTACAGATGCCAGGCGAGCGGATGCAGAATACTATAAAGCCTTTTGTTCGCTGAACCTGTATCATTCCGATGCGGAAAAGCAAATTGGATCTTTTATTGCGCGTTATCCAACGCACCCACGTGCAGGAACAGCCAACTATGATTTAGCTAACTTTTATTATACTGAAAAGAATTACAAGAAAGCAGCGTCCTATTACAGCAAGACTGAGTTTGCGGCATTGGCGCAAGACCAGCAACGAACAGCCCATTTCAGATGGGGATATAGTTTATTCAACCAACGGAATTTAAAAGAAGCGTTGGATCAATTCAACTATAATAAATCGCTGGGTGGCGAATATGGCCCGGCATCCAGTTACTATGCCGGTTTTATTGAGTTCAGTCAGGGCGATTATTCCAATGCATTGATTGACCTGAAAAGAGCCGGACAAAACGAAGCGTATAGCAAAATTGTTCCATACCTGATTGCGAACGTTTATTACCAGCAGAAAAGTTATGATGAATTAATTGCTTACGCGAAAGAAGTGTCGTCTCGCGATGGACTTACCAACAAAGAAGAGATCGCACTACTTTCTGCTGAAGCTTATTTTAAAAAGACAGACTATAACAACGCCTATGCAGGCTACCAGCAATACCTGAACGGCCGCGAAGCAAAAGCCGATAAAGGGGTGTTGTTTCGTGCAGGATACTCGGCCTATACATTAAACGAAAATGAGCCCGCCACTAAATATCTGAAATTGTCATTTGCAGACTCCGACTCGATTGGATTCTACTCTGCCTACTACCTCGGTTCTCTTTACTTAAAGCAGAATCAAAAACCCATGGCACAAACCGCGTTTGATATTGCGCGAAAATTTAAGCCCGATCCTAAATTGGTAGAGGAGAGTACCTATCAGTTTGCCAAAGTTTCGTACGATATGGGCCAACCCGACAAGGCAATTACTGAGTTTGAGAAACTGTTAGTTGCATACCCCAACAGTACCCATGCCGAAGAAATTAAAGAGTTGCTTGGGCAGGCCTATGTAAATGCTTCTAATTACAATAAAGCCATTGAATACATTGAGGCCATGAAAACGCGTAGCTCCGCTGTGGATCGTGCTTTTCAAAAAGCTACCTTATTAAAGGGGATGGAATATTTTAATAAGGATGATTATTTCAATGCGGTTCAATTATTTGAAAAGTCGTTACGGTTTCCGGTTGAACCTGACTATGTAGCCGAAGCAAGTTTCTGGAGCGGGGAGGCGTACTCCATTGGAAAAAGATATGACCAGGCAGCAGAACAATATCAGCGCATCATTGCCATGCCGGGCTACAACAATACAGAATTACTTGTAAAAACCCGATACGGGTTAGGGTATGCTTACTTCAATACAAAGCAGTATGATCGGGCATTGTTTAATTTTAAAGAGTTTGTAAACAAAGCCCCGCGCAATCAACCTAACCTGGCCGATGGCACCCTTCGGCTGGCCGATTGTTATTATGTTTCCAAATCTTATCCGGATGCGTTGATCAATTACAGAAAAGCCGCTCAACTAAAATCAGCAGATGAGGATTACGCGCACTTGCAGGCCGGAGTTGTGCTGGCCACCTTGAGCAAGTACGATGAAGCTGCTACGGAACTGGAAACAGTTATTCGCAATTTCGGCCAATCCAGTTTTTTGGATGAAGCCATGTATGAACGTGCCCAGATTGATTTTGAACAAGGAAACTATGCAAACGCGGTGACAGGTTATACGGCTTTAATTCAAACAAAGCCAACCTCTCAATATATTCCCTATGCCTATACACGCAGGGCAGCATCTAACTTCAACCTGAAAGAATATGGCAAAACGGCCAATGATTATATTGCAGTGCTGGAAAATTTTGCCAGCCATCCGGCCAGCAGCGATGTTTTAATTCCCTTGCAGGAAGCCCTCAACTTAAGCGGAAGATCAGGCGAATTTGACAAGTACCTGGCGAGCTATAAAACAGCTCACCCTGATGCAAAGGGTATTGAGTCGGTGGAATATGAAGCTGCAAAAAATTTATACTTCAGCCAGAAGTACCAGCAGGCAATAACTTCGCTGGGTAACTACCTGATTTCGTATCCGCAAAGCGCCAATGTTTCGGAAGCTAAGTATTACCAGGCCGAATCGCACTACCGGCTTAAGGAATGGAACAAAGCGCTGAGCATTTACCAGGACGTGGCGCAAGACAAGAATTTTTTGTTTGCCGGAAAAGTGGTTGGTCGCCTGGCCGAACTGGAGTTTAAGCAAGCAAACTATGTAAAGGCAGTTACAAACTTTCAACAACTGGTAAAAGTAGCGGCAAACAAAAAGGAACAATACACGGCATGGTCAGGCCTGATGGAATCGCACTACCTGTTGGCGCAATATGATTCGGCAGAAAAATACGCCCGGATCATTTTAGAAAAAGGAAACATTAATGCCGGGGCGCAAAACAAGGCTTCGCTCTTTTTAGGCAAGGCTGCCATGGCCCGTGGCGATTATGAATTGGCTCAGGATGAGTTTTTGAATACCCTTAACTCGGCACAAGATGAGTATGGAGCCGAAGCAAAATACCTGTTGGGCGAAATTCAGTACCTCACCAAACAACATAAACCATGTTATGAAACCCTGGTGAGCCTGAACACAGATTTTGCTGCATACCCGGAGTGGGTGGGAAGATCATTCTTATTGCTTGCCGATAACTATTTAGCGATGGGCGATGCGTTTCAGGCAAAGGGTACACTGCGTTCGCTCGAAGCTTTTCCGTTGGAGCATATTAAAGGAATGGCCCGCGAAAAATTAAAGAAGATAGAAGCCGATGAGTTGAAAAAGAAAACCGAAGCGAAACCTGATTCATTAGACAATTGATTATGCGAAATACGAGCATATATTTATTACTATTTTTGTTGATAGTGCTAGTGGCTACACCAACGATGGCACAACCACCTGAAACCTGGGGCGAAGGGGAGATTGAAAAGGTTGAGATTCAGATCACCAAAGAGAAGCAGATTACATTACCACAGGCCAGTCGTAATTTTGAGAAAATTCCTCCGCGCCCGGCCGAACCCATCAAACCAGAGATTAGATACGATTTTAAAAATCTGAATTTCAACACGCCTGATTATAATCCCTCCATTCGTCCGTTGAGGTTACAGGCCGAGCCCATCTCAAAAATTTACGGAAACTATGTAAGCGCAGCATTGGGTAATTACGCATCCATATTTATTGATGCATATGCTACAACCAAACGCGATAAGGACAAGTTTTATGGCTTCAAAGTTTCGCACCTCGGCTTTGGTCGCGGCCCGGTCGATGGAAATAACTCAGCCGGTTCCAACTCGCAGTTGCGTTTGTTTGGGAAAACTTTTAGCAGGCAAGTGAGTGCAGGAGGTTTTCTGGATTATGAGCGCATCGGAACGCACTTTTATGGATATACACCCGGCACAGATATCGATCGCAGCACAATTAAACAAGCGTATAACATTATTGGATTAGGAGGTGAAATTGAAAATACAAGCACCAGCGAGTTTAATTACAAACTAAAAGGAGGGTTTAGTTACCTCGATGATAATTACCAGGCAAGCGAAAGCGAAATAAGCGTTGGATTTTCTGGCGATTATGAAGTATCAAAAACAAGTAAGGCCTTGTTTAGTACCGACTATAACCTGATTACCCGAAAAGATGCGGCCATTGAGGCCAAACCCCGCCATTTGTTACGAATTAAAGGCGCATACCAGTTTTACTTAATGGATGATCTGTTGTTTAGTGCAGGGGCAACCATTGCCTATGAGAATGATACACTTGGGAAGGCCAAAGATGTACACCTGTTTCCTGATTTCAGGGCAAGCTATCCACTTAGTCCATCAGTTGAAGTATATGCAGTATTTACCGGAGACATGGACAAGGTATCGCTGCATACCATTGCCCGCGAAAATGCCTGGATCAATGCAAATATTGGTACCTACCACACCAACCGCACAGCTGAATTTCTGGGCGGAGTGCGTGGAAAACTGGGAAGCAAGGTTTCATATGGGGGCGGGTTATCCATTGCGAACCTGAAAAACTGGTACTTCTACCGGAATGATAATACCGACCGCTCGAAGTTTAACCTGGAGTTCGATGAAGGAAACACCAAGCGAACCAATTTCTTTGGTGAGTTAAGTTTTGTTCATGCAGAGAAGGCCCGTGTTTCGTTGCGTGGCGATTACTTTGGTTACAGTACGGGTAATTCGCAGGAGGCATGGCATCGTCCCAAATACAGGGTAGGCGTTACTACTGCCTTCAACATTTACGCTAAATTGTTGTTGAACGTGGACATGATGGCCCAGGGGGGTGCCAAGGCGTTTGATGTGGACACAGCGGTTATCACCACGCTGCCGGCCGCGTTCGACCTGAACGCCAAATTGAGTTATTTGTTTTCGAAGCAGTTCTCCCTATTTGTGAAAGGAAACAACCTGCTTTCGAACGATTATCCTATTTACCTGAACTACCCGGTACGCGGGCTTAACGTAATGGGTGGCTTAACCTGGGTATTTTGATAATAGCTTATTTTAATGAAATTGCGTTAATTTTGTGATAACACCCTGATAAACCAAAATCAAATGGCAAAGCGTAAAGACAAAAACGAATCGGCTAACGACCAGAATAACGAAAACAACCCGGAAGATAACTTCGGGTTGCCCGATATCGAATACAAACCCCTGGAAACCGAAACTACGGGACAGCCGGAAACGGAGTACGCAGAAGAGCAGAAGGAGGAAACCGTGCGTGCGTCTTACACCTATACACCCCAGGAAGAAACCAAATCGAATGCACCCATCATCATTGGTGTGGTTATCGGGCTGGTCTTAATTGTGGGTGCTTTTCTGATTTATCAATACGTATATAAACCCAAGGCTGAAAAAGAAAAACGCGAGTTAGCCGAGAAGAAGAAGGCCGATGAACTGAAACGGAAAGAAGAGGCAGACCGGATTGCGCGAGAAAAAGAAGAAGAACGTAAGCGGTTGGAAGCAGAAGCGGCCGCGGCAGCCGCTGCCAAGCCTGCAGTAGGTACATTCGAAACGCTTAGCAGCCGCACAGGCCGGTATTATGTAGTGGTAGCCAGTGCGGTAGATGGCGATCTGATAGCAGATTATGCGAAGAAGCTTAGTGCAAAAGGCACCAGTTCTAAAATTATTCCACCATTTGGCAAATGGAAATTTTACAGGTTAACTATTGGCGACTTTGACTCATTCGCATCGGCCCAAGCCAGTGCCGATTCATCTAAGCCAGAGTTTGGCGAAGGTGCCTGGGTGATCAAGTATTAAAATCAGGTTTAGCCTGATACTTTTTTAATCGTAAGAGAGTTAATATTTTTTAAACGTATGATGATAGCTCAAATTGTAACCGGTGGACCTGAAGCAGCCACTACGGCTGAACAGTCAATATCTATGTGGAGCCTGATTATGGCCGGAGGGCCATTGATGATTCCGCTGGCCATTTGCTCAGTAATTGCCATTTATATTTTTGTAGAGCGGGTTCTTACTGTAAACAAGGCCAACGTAAGTTCAGATGCCTTTATGGGCCGTATTAAAGAACTGGTTTTGAAGGGCGATATTAATGGTGCCAAGATGCTTTGCGCCCAACACGATACACCCGTGGCCCGCATGATTGAAAAGGGAGTAACACGTATTGGCAGTCCGCTTAAAACAATCGAAGCATCCATTGAAAATGTTGGGAAGATTGAAGTCTTTCGGTTAGAGAAAAACCTATCGGTATTAGCTACCATAGCCGGTGCTGCCCCGATGATTGGTTTCCTTGGTACCGTAATTGGTATGGTGAGTGCATTTATTGCCATTGCGCAGGAAGAAGGTTCAGTAAGCCCCAAGTTGCTGGCCGATGGTATTTATACAGCCATGGTAACTACGGTAGCAGGGTTGGTAGTAGGTATTATAGCCTACCTGGGCTATAACTACCTGGTTACGCGTGTTTCTAAGGTGATTCACAAGATGGAATATTCGTCCATTGAGTTTATAGACTTGTTGCAGGAACCTCGTTAAGTATGAATTTACAATCGCGAAATAAAGTTGATCCGGCATTCAGCATGGCATCCATGACTGACCTGATCTTTTTGTTGTTGATATTCTTCATGCTTACCTCATCTTTTGTAACCCCCTCCGGGTTACCGGTAAACCTGCCTACCAGTATTCAAAGTACTATTGAGGTACAGAAAGTGTCAGTTACGGTAACCAAAGACCTTCGGATTTTCGTTAATGATAAGAAGGTTACCAAATCAACCCTGGAAGGTGAACTGAAAAGTAAACTCGGTGGCCCCAAAGGGGTAGTAGTGTTGCATATTGATGAGAGTGTGCCTACACGCGAAATGGTATTTGTAGCTGGTGTGGCCACCAAACTGGAAGCAAAAGTTTCGATAGCCACCAAGCCGGGTAATTAGCAAAACTTAAAAGATATGAATACCCAGCAAGAACAGAAAAACAAACGGATTGCCCTGGCGATTTCCATTGGGTTTCATGGCGTATTATTGATTGCCTTTGTCTTGTTGATAGCCTGGCGCGCGCCTAATCCACCATTGCCGGAATATGGCATCGAACTTAATTTCGGATTAGACCAACAAGGTGGAGGTGAAGTGCAACCGGAAAAATCTCCGGGTGTAGAAAAAGATACTCCCGATCCACAGGAACAAGCTCAGGAAATACCGGAAGAAACCGCCAAAGAGCCTGAACCCGAAAAAGCGGAAGAACCGATTGTATCGAAGGTGGAAAGCCCGGTAGTAGTGAAGGAAGAAAAGAAAGAGCCTGCCAAAGAACCGGTTAAAGAAACCAAAACCGAAACGAAACCCAAGGTTACGCCAAAAGAAGAAGTTAAAAAGGTGGAGCCAAAAGAAACCGTAAAAACAGAATACAAACCTACTGAAACCAAACCTTCTGAAAAGAAAGGCGAGGGTGGCACCAGCATGGCGATGATCCCGGCAAGGTAGGCGATAAAGGAAAGCCTGAAGGAAAGCTTGATAAAAATGCAATGTATGGTCAGCAAGGCGGTGGTGGTGGAGGCAATGGTTTTGGCCTATCCATGACAGGCTGGGCGTGGGCTGATGAACCGAAAATACCAGAGCTGCCCGATAACCAGGATGGCCAGATTGTGTTTGAGATTGAGTGTGATGAAAACGGTGAAATTGTTGGTATCACCACTTTGCAGCGTGGTCTTAGTGCCCGGGCAGAACAACTGTTGAAAGCCGAGATCATGAAGAATTCACTCATGAAAACATCTGACGGACAAGCACCGGCCCGTTCTAAAGGGCGGGTTGTCTTTATTCTAAAGACTAAATAATAAAGAAACGTAACTATCAACAGGTCTTCTAAACCTATATCCGAAGAGTCATTTGGCGTTCCTTTCGGCCGTTTAACTTTCATTTTTGGCAGAATATCATCCATGTGCTCTATTTTTGGAATTTCAATACTTATATTGTGTTGATAATGAGTTGATTGTTTCTAATGCCTAAACTCATACTTAAGTATCAGACAGACCTGCAAATTGGGGTTGTTGCAATACTTTACTTTGCTTCGGCCTGGTTAGGTTTTGCACTTGCATTTCCCGGAACCACCGCACTATCGGTTTGGCCTCCCTCCGGAATGGCCTTTGCACTTTTGGTATTAATGGGGCGCAGGGTATGGCCAGGAATTATGATGGGCGCATTAGCCTCTAACCTGTTGGCCTTTTGGAATATGCAAGGCCTCAGTCAGCAAGCCTTAATTGGTATTTCTGTTTGTATTGCCTTAGGCCAAACTGGCGAAGCGCTGGTGGGCAGAGTTTTGCTAACCCGTTTGATAAAGGACACCTGTCCCTTTAAGCGTACCCACGATACATTTCGTTTCTTGTTTATTTCTATTTTCATGTGCGTGATCGGCTCGGGCACAGCAAGTTTAAGTTTGTGGGCTTCGGGTATAATCCACAGTACAACGATTACAGATTTTTTTATACATGCGTGGATCGGAAACCTGGTAGGCATTCTGCTGTTCACCCCGCTCATTTTGGCTACCGCCAGGCTGCGTAATGTTACCTGGAGTACACCCAAACTTTTTGAAGGCGGCATTTGCATGGTAAGCCTGTTGGGTATCTCCATGTTGGTTCGTTATGGATATTTCAATAACACGTTAATCAATTCCCTACCGTATTTATTAATTCCATTCTTGTTGTGGCTTGCTTTTCGATTTAACCTTGTTGCCGCCATGTCGGTGGCGTTTTGTGCTTCCCTTACGGCAATCTATTTTACCATGCAGCAAGTGGGGCCCTTTGTGCAGTCGCAACCATTGGAGTCGATGCTTTTTTTACAAGTGTTCATAGGGGTGATCAGTATGTCAACCATTGTGTTATCGGCAACAGTATCCGAGCGCGCAGGGGTACAGGAACAACTCAGGAAGTTTAATGCTAATTTGGAATCGATGGTGCAGGAGCGCACGCTGGCTTTGAATGAAGAAATTACCACACGCAAGCGTACCGAGCAAAAGCTTATGCGCACCAATAGTGAGTTGAGTAAGCGCAATGCAGAACTGGATAACTTCGTGTATAGCGTTTCGCATGATTTGCGGGCGCCCATTGCATCGGTTTTGGGGCTTATCAACCTGGCACGTAAGGATGATGATCCGGCTATGAAGAATGAATACCTCAACCGGATTAATCATAGTGCCATGCAGCAGGATGACTTCATACGCGAAATCCTGGATCAATCGCGGAATGCCCGCCTGGAGGTAAAGAAGGAAGAAGTGTTTTTTGAACCATTGATTGAAGAAACCTTCAATCAATTGCAATATGCCACTACTTCATCAACCTCGCTTGAGAAAATTGTGAGCATTAAACAGACTGAGGCATTTCACAGCGATCGCTGGCGATTAAAAGTTGTACTTAATAATATCATTTCGAATGCCATTCGCTACCGAAATGGGCGCGAGCCGGTGGTACGGGTAAATGTGGCCATAAACAAACGAAAGGCCCTGATTGAAGTAGAGGATAATGGTCGTGGAATTGGCAGCGAGCATCTGGGTCGGGTGTTTGATATGTTTTACCGCGCAACAGATGAAAATGCAGGCTCCGGGCTTGGCTTATATATCGTTAAGGAAACCCTGGAAAAGCTTCACGGTCAAATCAGAATTGAATCCGAAATTGGAAAAGGCACGCTGGTCCGGCTTGAAATTCCGGAACTTTCCTAACCCTTCAGCTATCTTTTTATTTTCCTGCTCAACGATATTAGTAACTTAACTAAGAAGTGAATCATTTTTAGGTAGATTTGCACACCACCTAATTTCCAGATATGATGAATACACTATTTCGACCAATCCTGATCTTTTCATTGGTTGTTTTCCTTGTTTCATGTAAAAATGCACGACCCACCAACCTGGCTGCCGAAAGCCTCATTCCGAAGCCTGTTTCAGTTACGGCAACCGGCAAAGCATTTGAATTAAGCGCATCAACCGTTCTGGTGCTGGATGATGAATACAAAATGCTGGGTGATTCTATTTCGGCTGCAGCCGGAGTTTCATTAAAATTTGAGCAAGAGGGTACTTATAAGTCTGCAATTTATCTGAAGATCGATTCAGCCGTTGCTGAGCTTGGCCGTGAAGGTTACGAACTTACCATAGAACCAGCGAGTATAATCGTTAGAGCAATTGATCGTGCGGGCCTGTTTTATGGTACCCAAACATTACTTCAATTATTAACCCGCCCTCGGGTAGATAATACGTTACAAATACCCACAGGTACCATTCGCGATTTTCCAAATTACAGCTGGCGCGGCTCCATGTTAGATGTATCGCGTCATTTCTTTAGCGTAGCCGATGTAAAGCGGTATATTGATTTGATCAGTCACTACAAGATGAACGTGTTACATCTGCACTTAACCGATGACCAGGGCTGGCGTATTGAAATCAAATCGTGGCCCAATCTGGCAGTACATGGAGGAACAACCCAGGTTGGTGGTGGCAAAGGCGGTTATTACACACAAGAAGACTATAAATCTATTGTTGCGCATGCAGCCCAGCGAAATGTGGTCATTGTTCCTGAGATTGATATGCCCAGCCACATTAATTCGGCACTGGCTGCGTATGGTTCAATTAATAATCCAGATACCAGGTTTCCAAAAGATGGGGCATATGCCGGCCCGGTTGAAACACGTGGAATAATGGATGGCAATAACAAACCTACCGATCTGTACACCGGTATGGATGTGGGATGGAGTACACTCAGTTTGGCAAGGCCTTCCACTTTGCAGTTTGTGAATGATGTGATCCGCGAGTTGGCTGAAATAACACCCGGACCTTACTTTCACATTGGTGGTGATGAGGCACACGTAACTAAAAAGGAAGATTATATAAAATTTATCAACCACTTTAGTGAGATCGTTAAAGCCAACAACAAACAAATGATTGGCTGGGAAGAAATATCACAGGCAAATATCGATGGTAATTCCATTGCGCAGCATTGGGCATCGGAAGAGCATGCCAAGGCTGCGGCTGCCAAAGGTGCCAAGATAATTATGTCGCCTTCAAAAAAGGTTTACCTGGATATGCAATACGACTCCACCACACGCATTGGTTTACATTGGGCAGCCTACATCGAAGTAGATGATTGTTACAATTGGGATCCAGCCACCCGTGTGCAAGGCATTACCCGCGATAATATTATGGGTATCGAGGCTCCGGTGTGGACTGAAACCATTGTGAATATGGCAGATATTGAGTACATGGCATTTCCGCGATTGATTGGGGTTGCTGAAATCGGGTGGACACCCACCGAGGCGCGCACCTGGGATGAGTATAAAGTACGGTTAGGGAAACATGCCCCTCATCTTCAAAAACTCGGGATCGATTTTTACCGTTCGCCCAAAGTTAATTGGGAGTAGGAATATTCTTGTTGATAACCATTGCACTACTTTTAAGAGATAATGAAACCACTTGTTGTACTCGCTTTATTATGCAGTTTACTGCTCAGCAGTTGTTCAGTTACTGTGAAGGAAACGTTTGATCAGAAAGTTGATTTCGGTAATTATAAAACTTATTGCTGGATGGCTGGTTGCGAGTTTAAGTTTACCGGGCCTGACTATCTAAAGGATAGTTTGCTTCAGGATAAGATTAAGCAAGCTATTATGGCAGAACTTGCAAAAAAAGGATTAACCCTTGACAATGATAACCCTGATTTACTGATAGGGTTTACAATTACGGTAAAGGATGAGCAGGCGATTGTGTATCATCGGGCGGAAGACTCACCAATTTTTATTAAACCGCTTGATCTGGATAAAGAGGTAATCAACTACCTGAAAGGTTCCTTAATTATTGGTATGGCCGATGCGAAGGCCAGCCAGATGGTTTGGCAATCACATGTATCGGCTTACATGGAATTGAAACCGGAATTTTCGGAAAAAAATATTCACAAGGGTATTAGGCAGGCACTCAAAAATTATCCACCAAAAAAGAATTTGAACTAAATGATGCACATTGAACCAGGCACTTCACGTACGCAGGTATTTGAAAGGATAGCTAATTATTTAAAGGAAGAAGGCTTTGCGGTAGCCGATAAAGATTTTAACAGACCCTGGGGAGGTTTTTTCGTTTTAGAAGAAAGCAATGCGCCCGCATTTGCGGCAAAGTATTTTCCGGAGGTAGATTTTAGTACTTTAAAAATTGCAGGGAAACTAAGCCCGAAGATTTTAATTGTAGATTCTAACAAGCGGTTAAGCTGGCAGTATCATTTCAGGCGGGCTGAGATTTGGAAGTTGATAGCCGGAACAGCCGGAGTTGTTAAAAGCGAGACAGATATGGAAGGACCTGTGCAAAAATTAACTATAGGCGAAATTGTTCGGCTACCAAAAGGCCAGCGGCATCGGTTAGTGGGATTAGACGGCTGGGGAATTGTAGCCGAAATCTGGCAACATACAGATGCGGCCAATCCTTCGGATGAAAATGATATTGTTAGACTGCAAGATGATTTTGGCCGGTAGTGTGCCAACCTCATTTTTTCACTACATTCAACAGGTCAATGGGGATTGGACTTTTCCTGAGGATTTTGTTTACGGGCAACAATAAATCCCGGGCCTTTTCGACTTAAGCAAAAAGTAGTATGAAAAACCTGTTGAAATTGGAAGAAGCCTTTATGTTTGGGCTCGCCATTTACCTGAATTCCTTCTTACCCTTTGCAGGCTGGGTATTCTGGGCGTTGTTTCTGTTGCCGGATATTGGAATGCTTGGATACCTGGTAAATACGCGGGTAGGCGCGGTTACCTATAACTTGTTTCATCACAAAGGAATTGCGATAGCTATTTATTTAGCCGGGTACTTTCTTACCATTCATGAGTTAACCTTGGCCGGGCTGGTATTATTTGGCCACAGTTCGTTCGACCGGATTTTTGGTTACGGGTTGAAGCACCCTGACAATTTTAAGAATACGCACCTGGGTTGGATTGGAAAATAACTACCGGTTTCTAATTTCCGGTAACGTGTAGCTCACTACTTCTTCACTTCCTTTGCCCACATATCACGCAAAGTAGAGGTGCGGTTAAAGATCAACTTACCGGTTGTAGCGTCTGTATCCAAACAGAAATAACCCATTCGTAAAAACTGAAAATGTTCTCCCGGTTTTGCATGGGCCAATTCGGGTTCGGCATAAACAGTTGGTAACACTTTCAATGACTCAGGATTGAGATGATTTCGGAAGTCATCATCTACGGCTCCCATATCTTCTACGTTAAAAAGCCTGTCGTATAATCGTACTTCAATAGGAATAAATGCAGCAGCACTAACCCAATGAATAACTCCTTTTACATGGATGCCCGAAGTATCGTTACCACTACGGCTTTCCGGAATGTAAGAGCAACGCAGTTCAGAGATTTTTCCATGGGTATCTTTAATAATCTCATCACATTTAATAATGTAAGCACTCTTCAGGCGTACCATCTGGCCGGGGGCCAAACGAAAATACTTTTTGATGGGTACCTCCATAAAGTCTTCGCGCTCAATATAAATTTCGCGTCCAAAGGGCATCTCCCGCAGGCTGCCGTTGGGATCTTCCGGATAATTTTCACTTGTCAGTGTTTCGGTTTTGCCTTCCGGGTAATTTGTAATAACTACCTTTAAGGGATCAAACACCACCATTCTGCGCGCAGCTATTTTGTTCAGATGCTCGCGTACACAAAATTCCAGCAAGCTGATATCAATCAGGTTATCGCGTTTGGCCACACCAATCCGATCGCAGAACTCCCGAATGGCTTCGGGTGTATAACCACGCCTGCGCACACCGCACAGCGTTGGCATACGCGGGTCGTCCCATCCGGAAACATGCTTTTCATTTACCAATTGCAGCAACTTGCGTTTGCTCATCATGGTGTATGTCATGTTAAGGCGGGCAAATTCATATTGCCGGGATGGGTAGATTTCCAGGTTATCGATGCACCAATTATACAACTCGCGGTGTGGTACAAATTCAAGAGTACAAATACTATGTGTAATTTTTTCAATGGAGTCACTTTGTCCATGGGCAAAATCATACATCGGGTAAATGCACCAGGTATCGCCCGTACGGTGATGGTGTGCGTGTTTGATTCGGTACAATACCGGGTCGCGCATCAGCATATTAGTATGTGCCATATCAATTTTAGCACGCAAAACTTTTGAACCATCCGGGTATTTGCCGGCTTTCATGTCGTTAAACAGGGCCAGGTTTTCTTCAACAGAGCGATTGCGGAAGGGGCTGTTGATTCCGGGTTGGGTTGGAGTACCTTTTTGTGCAGCAATTTCTTCGCTGGTGCTGTCATCTACATATGCCAATCCTTTTTTTATTAACGTAACGGCAAATTCAAATAATTGCGGAAAGTAATCGGAGGCATATAATTCTTCTGCCCATTGGAAGCCCAACCACTTCACATCACCTTTAATGCCCTCCACGTATTCGGTTTCTTCTGTTACGGGGTTGGTATCGTCAAACCGTAAGTTGGTTTTGCCACCATATTTCAGAGCCAATCCAAAGTTCAGGCAAATGCTTTTGGCATGGCCCAGGTGCAGGTAGCCGTTGGGTTCGGGTGGAAACCGGGTTGCAATGTGCGTATGTTTTCCTGATTTTAAATCGTTCTCGATTATTTCTTCAATAAAATTCAGACTCTTTTCTTCGGCCATGGTTCGCTTAAAAATGTAAAGGTAAACCTCTGCCTGTATTTTGCGAAGGGTAGAAATAGGATTTATCTTTCAGTTTCAGATAAACTTTTACAATCGCCTTTGGGTTATTTACCTGATGAAGGAACTGCATATTAAAAACATGGTTTGTAACCGGTGCATTCTGGTGGTAGGGCAGGAGTTGGAAAAACTCGGGCTTAAACCAGAACGAATTACACTGGGCGAAGTAGTGCTTACCACCGAGCCATCCGATGAGCAGTTATCCAGGTTAGATCTGGCCCTCGAAAAACTTGGGTTTGAACGGATTGACGACCGAAAGGCCAGGCTAATTGAGGCTATTAAAAAGCAGGTAATTGAGGAGATTCATTATAAAGACCGGCAAAGCCGGAGATTGAATTGGTCTTCCTGGCTGGCCGACCAACTGCATTATGACTACAGCTACCTGAGTAGTTTATTCTCTTCGGTGGAGGGTATCACACTGGAGCAATATATAATTCATCAGAAAATTGAAAAGGTAAAGGAGTTGCTCTTTTATGATGAACTAACATTAAGCCAGATAGCGCACCAGTTGGACTACAGCAGTGTAGCACACCTATCGGCTCAGTTTAAAAAGGTAACAGGCATGACCCCCACGGAGCTCAAAAAGCTGCGCCCCAACCAGGCGGCCCGAAAGCCCCTGGATTCGGTATCCTGAAATGTTGTAACATATTTCCGGAATTGTGTAACCAGGGATAATTCTGTGATTTGTTCTTTTGCGATGGATTTTGGGTTAATTCCCGTCAGACCACCAGATACCAAAAAATTACTACATTTGTAAACTCATGAAAGCCCTTCGCACGATTGTTTCACTTTCTCTTGCTGTATTGGTGCTGGTTGCATCCAGTAGTTTTACAGTAAATATGCATTTGTGCGGTGGTAGTTTACAAAGTGTGTCGTTAATCGAAAAAGCGGCACCATGCCCCATGGAAGTAAACACTCCGCCCTGCCACAAGACTTTTGCCAAGCGGGTGGCTTGCTGCGATGACGAGCAGTTTGTTTTTGAAGGCAAAGATTTTAAAGTTCATGAGTCAACCGGATTCCAACCTGTACAACAGGCCTGGGTGGCAGAACTACCCCTGCTTGCGGTTATTATTCCTGCGGCTTCTTCACCGGTTGCACACCATACACAGTATAAACCACCCTTGCTTCAGCACGATATTCCTGTGTTGATTCAATCCTTTCTTATTTAGATCTAAGTAGTACGACTTTAAACATAAGATCGATAGATCACATGTTTTTGAGTCTCTGGAATTCACAGTCGTTTTTACGCCTTGTGTCTCACTACTTACGTTTAATCTATGATTGAAAAAATAATTTCCTTTTCCCTTCGAAACCGTTTTCTCGTATTGCTGGTTGCAGCCGGAGCAACTTTCTGGGGTTTTCACTCCGTACAAACGAATAAGATAGATGCCATACCCGATTTATCTGAAAACCAGGTAATCGTTTTTACCGAATGGATGGGCCGCAGTCCACAAATAATGGAAGACCAGATTACGTATCCGTTGGTTACCAATCTGCAAGGACTGCCGCAGGTAAAATACGTTCGGGGTAGTTCTATGTTTGGGATGAGTTTTGTGTATGTAATTTTTCATGATGATACAGATGTTTACTGGGCCCGCGAGCGGGTGTTGGAGCGTTTAAATTATGTTACCCGATTATTACCGGCCGGAGTTACTCCAACCCTGGGCCCTGATGGCACAGGTGTAGGTCATATTCTTTGGTACACCCTGCACGCACCCGGTATGGATTTGGGCGAGCAACGCGCCATTCAGGATTGGTATGTAAAATTTGCTTTGCAGAACGTACCCGGTGTAAGCGAGATTGCCAGCTTTGGCGGATTTCAGAAACAATACCAGGTTGCTGTAAACCCCAACAAACTGCAGTATTATAATCTTTCGATACCCGAGGTAGTGCAAAGCATTCGTGCCAACAACAACGAAACCGGAGGCCGAAAGTTTGAGATAAACGATATTGGGTATATCATAAAAACAACCGGCTACCTCAGTTCTATTGAGGAAATTGAAAACATAACCGTTAAAACTGTAAATGCAACTCCTGTACGGGTTCGTGATATTGGAACAGTACAAATGACAGGTGAACCAAGACTTGGCATTTTTGATTTTGACGGGGCGGGCGAGGTAGTTGGTGGAATTGTGGTGATGCGGTATGGTGAGAATGCGGATGAGGTAATTGCCCGCGTGAAAGAAAAAATGACAGACGTTGCCAAAGGATTTCCGCAGGGGATGTCATTTAATATTGTTTATGATCGCAGCGAATTAATTCACGAGTCTATCTCATCCATCAAAACAACGCTGATCGAGGAAATGATTGTGGTGTCGCTGGTGGTGATTCTGTTCTTATTTCACTGGCGTAGTTCGCTCAGCATTATCATTCAGATTCCCATTACCCTTGCCATCAGTTTCATCTTGTTAAACCTGTTCGGAATTACCTCCAACATTATGTCCCTTACGGGGATTGTGCTGGCAATAGGTGTTATTGTGGACAATGGAATTATTATGGCTGAAAATGCCTACCGAAGTTTATCTCTTGCATCACTTTCTTCCGGTGCCGGGCCGGAGGTAAGGCTTCAGGTTATTGAAAAATCATCGCAACAGGTTTCGCGGGGCGTTTTTTATTCTACGATAATCATCATTACTTCTTTCTTGCCGGTGTTCATGCTTACCGGTCAGGAAGGAAAACTTTTTCATCCGCTGGCCTTTACCAAAACATTTATTATGCTGGTAGATGCTATTCTTATTATTACACTGGCGCCCGTACTTATTTCTTTTTTCATGAAAGGAAAGTTTAAGCCGGAAGCCAGTAACCCGGTTAACCGAATACTTGAAAAAATTTATGAACCTGTACTCAGGGCCTGTTTAAACTGGCGAAAGACTACACTCGGGGTTAACATCATAGCATTGGCCGTTAGTATCCCGATGCTGTTTAGTTTAGGAACGGAGTTTATGCCTCCGCTCGATGAGCAATCTATATTGTTTATGCCCGTAACCCTTCCGGATGTTTCCAATGAAGAGGTAAAAAGAATTCTTCAGGTACAGGATAAAATTATCAAGTCGGTGCCAGAGGTTGATAAAGTTTTGGGCAAGGCAGGCCGTGCCAACACAGCTACTGATAACGCACCAATTTCAATGATTGAAACAATCATTACCCTTAAACCAAAGTCGGAATGGCGCGAAGGAATTTCAAAGAAGGATATTATTAATGAACTGGACGCTAAACTTCAGATACCCGGTGTGGTAAACGGCTGGACACAACCGATCATCAATCGGATTAATATGCTGGCTACCGGCATTCGAACGGATGTGGGTATTAAAGTATTTGGTCAAAACCTTGATAGTATTTATTCCATTTCAGAACGAGTAAAAATCTATTTTGCAGGCAGTGCCGGGTGTAAAAGATTTGTATGTCGATCCGATTACCGGTGGCAAATATTTGGTTATCGATATCAACCGCGAGGCCCTGGGCCGGTATGGGCTTACGGTTGAGGATGTGAATATGGTTGTAGAGTCGGGATTAGGTGGTACAACAATCGGACAAACAATTGAAGGCCGGCAGCGTTTTTCAATAGGTGTGCGGTTGGCGCAAAATTTTCGCAGCACGATTTCGCAAATGGAACGGGTTCAGATCAAGTCGCCAACGATGGGCATGATTCCTTTGCGTGCTGTTGCCACGTTGAGCTATCAGGACGGCCCCCCCCATGATTGTATCGGATAATGCATTGCTGCGCGGAGCCGTATTGTTTAATGTTCGCGATCGCGACCTGGGCTCTACAGTTGAAGAATCAATTGCAAAAGTAAACCAGGAATTGGGCCCATTGCCGAATGGCTATTTCCTGGAATGGAGTGGTCAGTACGAAAACCTGATTCGGGGTAAACAAACACTATTGATCATTCTACCGATTGTCGTGCTGATCATTTTCATTTCACTATACCTGGCATTCAAATCCGTTCGTGAGGCATTCTTAAGTTTGATTACTGTACCATTTGCATTGATTGGTGGCGCCTACATGGTTTACTTCTATGGCGTAAACTTATCCGTAGCCGTAGCCGTTGGCTTTATTGCCTTGTTTGGAATTGCCGTTGAAACAGGTGTGGTTATGGTCATCTACCTCAATGATGCCATGAAGCAATTGATTCAGTTGCGTGGAAACAGCCGGGAAACCATTTCGCTTCAGGAGTTGAAAGAATATGTGGTACACGGTGCAGCTAAACGGTTGCGACCTAAAATTATGACGGTGTGTGTATCACTTTTTGGATTGGTGCCGGTGCTGTGGGCAACTGGTGTGGGTAGTGATGTTATGCAGCCCATTGTTTTACCTATGATCGGGGGTGTACTCACATCAGCCACACATATTTTATTAGTTACACCCCTTATCTTTTTAATGACCAAAGAATATGAGTTACGGAAGTTTGGAAAACTGGAAGGATATGAAAACTGAAAATAAAAAATTAGAACAGAAACATTCGCGAATGGGCGTTTCTTTATTCGGGTTGTTGATTTCAGTATTTGGCATTCTATCCACAGGGTGGGTGCAGGCACAATCCCTTAGCCTGGATAGTGTTCTCAAAGTAATTGAGAGGGAAAATCCGATGTTGCAGACTTACCGTAACCGCGCGAATGCGATGCATGCATATGTGGCAGGCTCCAGGAGCATAATGGCACCGGAAGTAGGTGGTGGCTTGTGGATGTTTCCCTATCAAAAACAAGACTATGGCATGATGGAAGATACCCGCCAGGTTATGGTATCGGTTTCGCAAACTTTTACCAATCCTGCCAAGTTGAAAGCCAACCACGAATACATGGCTTCGCGGGCTGATATTGAGCATGCCAACGAGCGTGTACTTTATAACCAACTTCGGGCCCAGGCAAAGGGTGCTTACTACACCTGGATTGTACTTGCGCAGAAAAAGAAGCAGTTGGTTGAGTCTGAAGAAATACTAAACCTAATGCTAAAGGTTGCCCGGGTGCGATATCCTTACAATCAGGAGAAGCTGGCAAATATTTACAAAGCCGAAGGCCGATTGTATGAGATTAAAAATATGCAGTTGATGAACGACAATGGTATAGAACAGCAACGCAATTTATTACTGCAGTTGATGAATAGTGCACCGGCCACTAATCTTGAGATCGACACCGTTGTGTCTCCTTTTAATCCCGTATTGGTGGATACCACCCTGCTATCCGTAAACAGAAGTGATTTGATGCAGCTGGATCGAACCATTCATTCTATGCGACTGAACCAGGCCCTGGAAAAAGCACAAACCCGTCCGGATTTCAACATCAACTTCAGTCACATGATTTCGGTAGGACAGGGAATGCCTAACCAGTTCATGCTGTTAGGTATGGTTACCATACCTATCGCACCGTGGTCGTCAAAAATGTATAAAGCCAATGCCAAAGCAATGGATTATGAGATTGGTTCAATGAAGACCGAGCGTGTAGCGATAATGAATGAAGTACAGGGCATGACAACCCGGATGCTTTCAGAGATTAATACGCTAAAGAAGCAATTAGACAATTACGAACAGCGCATTATGCCGGCACTTCAAAAGAATTATGAAACGGTAATGCTGGCGTATGAAGAAAACAAGGAAGAACTGCCTATGGTAATTGATGGCTGGGAAGCACTGAATATGACGCGTCTCCAATACCTGGATACCAAACTTAAGTATTACGAAATGATAGTGAGTTATGAGAAAGAAATTGAAAAATAGGAGCGTAAGCCGCTTTATTATCTCCTGCTTACTACCGGGGGTATATTGCTTCCTGTTAATAGCCTGTTCATCAAAACAGGAGGCGGGAACCATCGATACCTACACATGCCCCATGCACCCTACGGTAATTTCTGACAAGCAAGGAGTTTGCCCCGTATGCAATATGGATTTGGTGCGGAAGGCCCGCCCGGGTGAGGAAGTCCGCATTACCGAAGATCTTGCACGTTTGATAAAGTCGCCCAACGAAACAATTGTATCGCAGATTGAAACAGTTAAAGGCGAGTACACACGTAAGGCGATCTTATTTGATATTCCGGGCGTGGTAACTTATGATACGCGGTATGCTTTTACTATTCCGGTTAAAATTGGTGGCAGGTTAGAAAAGGTTTATATCAAGAACAATTTTCAACCCGTAAAAAAGGGAATGAAGGTAGCGGAAATTTATAGCCAGGAATTAGTTGCTGCCCAGCAGGAATTAATTTACCTTCTGAATCAACCAACACAGGACGAAACGTTACTTGCTGACAGTAAATCAAAATTGAGATTGCTGGGAGTAAGCAACGAACAATTAAAGTGAACTGATCGCATCGCGTAAAGCACAATATCAATTTGCTGTATATAGCGATCATGATGGCTACATTATAACGGAAGCCACAGCGGCACCAATCGCTCCAGTACCCTCAACCATGGGAATGGAGCCAGCGGTTTCACAAACTCCGGTTGTTGCTGAGTTTATTCGCGAGGGTAACTATGTAACAGCCGGACAAACCCTGTTTAAGGTTATTGATACCCGGGCCTTGCGTATTGATTTGAGTACAACACCAGAACAGAGCAAAATGATTAAAGCAGGTGATAGTGTGGCCATTCTGGTAAATGGCAAAGCGATTTACACCCGGGTTGATTTTGTACAACCGTTTTACGAAACCAACCAGGAGTTTGTAACGGTACGGGTTAATGTACCAAATGCTAATCTGAAAATAGGAGAGTTGGTGAAGGCTAGTTGGAAAACGAATTCGAACGAAGCAATCTGGATTCCGCGAGAAGCGATTGTTGACCTGGGGCTTGAACGGATTGTGTTTGTAAAAACCCGAAATGCGTTTAAGGCAAAGCCTGTTGAAATTAAACAGTATGCGGATGATCGGGTATCGGTTCAGGGTATTAGCTCATCGGATGAGATTGCAGCCCATGCCCAGTTTCTGGTAGATAGTGAGGGATTTATAAGAAATGCACACTAGGTATGATAGATAAATTGAACATCCAACTAAAGAGAGAATACCTGGCCACCGGATATTTAAAAATTGTTATGAGCCGAATGTGGATTTTGGTAGCTATGATTTTGATGAGTGTTTCCTGCTCGCAAAAAGATGCACAAACAGATCATAACCATAACGCGCCTGTAACCGAAACAGGATCGATATCGGGCCTGATGTTAACCGATTCACAAATTGCGCTGGCAAACATTCAAATTCAGAAGGCAGAAGTTAGAAATATACAAGAGCCGCGTATTATAAATGCAAAGGTAGCTACCAACACTTCTTTTTCTGAGGTAATCAGTAGCCGCGTGGCAGGTAGAATTGAACGCTTATATGTGAAGGAAACCGGTAAGCCGGTAAAACAAGGCCAACCGTTGTACGAAATTTATAGTGAATACCTCCTTACCTTACAGGAAGAATATCTAATGGCCCACACCCAGGCTAACGCAGTGCGTAATCAAAGCCATTACAAAGCCATTGGAACTGCTGCACGAAAGAAATTGATTTTATATGGCCTAACAGAAGTACAGGTGGATAAATTGGCAACTACAGGTAAGAAAGAGCCACGCCTTACTTTTGTTGCTCCCACTTCGGGCATCGTTAAAACTATCGATGCGCAGGAAGGGCAATTGGTTTCTGAAGGAAGTAAACTTTATGAGATAGAGAACCTGGAGAAACTGCGGATCGAAGCTGAACTTTTTGCGAATGAAGCTGATCTGGTAAAAGCAGGTGATAAGCTTAAGGTAAAGGTTGATGGATTTGAGATACTGAATATGGAAGTGAAATTTCTTAACCCCGAGTTTAAAGCAGGGCAACAAACCTGGCTTTTGTGGGGTGATGTAAAAAATCCGGGTGGACTGAAGCCGGGTATGCCGGCCCAGGTATGGATTGATCAGCATAAGAATGGATCTATAACTTTGCCCGTGCAGGCTGTAATCCGCAGCGAAGATGGAACCCACGTATATATCGAGTCGGATAAAAATTCATTTCAACCACGAATGGTAAAAACGGGTATGGAAAATTTTTCGGAGGTAGAAATTCTGGAAGGACTTCAGCCGGGCGAGCGGGTTGTTGTTTCCGGTGCCTACTTGCTTTACAGCGAATATATTTTGAAGTACGGGGTTAACCCGGCTCATGCACATAATTCAAAAACTTTAAATCCTTAACTACTTTTGTTCTAAATTTTAAACTCTAAATACATATCTATGAAACTACGTTTAAATTACTTTCTCTTACTTACCTGTTGGCCCTTGCAGTTTCTTGCTCTGAAAAAAAGCAGGAAACAACAGAAAGTGATCATGCTGCAATGGAACATGCCTCTACAAGTAAAGCTCCGGCTGAGGCAGCAGCACCTGCTTTTGCTGTACCGATTGAATTTCAAAAGCAATTATCAGGAACTTTCGCTGCATACATCTCATTAAAAGATGCCTTTGTTGCTACGGATGCGGCAGCAGTAAATGAAGCAACCGCTAAAACGCAACAAGTACTTGCACAGATGGACATGAAGCTGCTGGAAGGCGCAGCCCATAACGATTGGATGACTTACCAGGCTGAATTGGCAGGAGCGTTACAGGGTATTCAAGCAACGGACGATATGGAGAAAAAGCGCACTGCTTTTAAGACCGTTTCAGATGCGCTCTATAAAAGTATCAAAGCTTTTGGATTGGGTGGCGCAACAGCCTATTATGAATATTGCCCGATGGCATTCAACAATGAAGGTGCTTATTGGCTAAGTGATAACGATGCCATTCGCAATCCTTATTTTGGTGATAAGATGCTGAAGTGTGGTTCGGTTGAAGAAATGCTGAAATGATTCGGTTTACTTTTTTTCTTTTGCTCGCACTTGCAGGCTGCAGCCCTGCACCCAAGAAGAGCCAGCAGCTGATGCTGCGCGATATCCGGCTGAGCGACCTGAACGGAAAGCCGGTTGATGTATCGCAGTATGATGGGAAAACAGTGCTTGTTAATTTCTGGGCCACCTGGTGTAAACCCTGCCTGCAGGAAATGCCATCATTAGCTTCAGCCCAGAGTCAGTTAAAAGATAAGCCCATTGTTTTTTTGTTTGCATCCAGCGAAACACTGGAGCAAATTACCCGATTTAAGAACAAACAAAAGTTCGAGTTTAATTACCTGCATCTTGGTAACATGGAGGAATTGAATATTCAGGCTTTACCTACAACTTTTATTTTTAACAAGACAGGCGAACTGGAATTTTCAGAGGTCGGGTTTCGCGACTGGACCTCTGCGGAAAGCCAGCAGATAATTGCTAAAGTATTGAATACGTTATGAAGCGATTGATACTACTCGCGGTGCTGTTTACAGCCTGTACCTCGAAAGATGCAACAACCCTGGTGCAGGCACCCGCAGCAACAGGAAGTGCTGAGCCATTTCTATTTACAGATGAGGCGGGCCGGGTGTACCTTTCATGGGTTGAAAAAGGTGATTCGATAAGCAGCCTGAAGTATTCTCAATGGGATAAAGGCAATTGGACGGCACCGGTACAAATTGCATCAGGAAAAAATTGGTTTGTGAATTGGGCTGATTATCCCATGTTGGCGATTAATAAGAACCAGTTTGTGGCGCATTTCCTGGAGCGAAGCAGTGATGCCCGGTTGGCTTATACCGTGCAACTTACAACTTCGGCTGATGGAAAAGCATGGAACAAGCCAATGGTTGTTCATGATGATGGAAAACATGCCGAACATGGTTTTGTTTCTTTACTTCCTTACGGTGCTAATTTTCTGGTGGCATGGTTAGATGGCCGTAATACAGTAATGGAAGGAATAGAGGACATGGATGGTCATGAAGGACACCATGGAGCTATGTCGTTGCGCGCGGCAATTATTAATCCCCGGGGTGAGAAGCTGAAGGAATGGGAACTGGATAATAAAACCTGTGATTGTTGCCAAACAATAGCGGCATTAACCAGCGATGGCCCGGTGGTGATTTACAGAGATCGATCCGATGAAGAACTTCGGGATATTTCCATTGTTCGGCTGCAACAGGATTCGGTATGGACTAAACCTGCATCCATCTATAGCGATAACTGGAAAATTGCCGGTTGCCCCGTTAACGGGCCTCGGGCCGATGCAATAGACAATACCCTGGCCATTGCATGGTTTACTGCTGCTGATAGCCAACCAACGGTGAAGTTGATCTTTTCGACTGATGGAGGCAAAACATTTGATAAACCAATTCAGATTAATACCGGTGCAACCATAGGCAGGGTAGATGTGTTGTTGCTTGATGCCACCACGGCCCTCGTTAGTTGGATGGAAGACGCCACACTGAAATCCATGCGTGTGGAAAGAGATGGCAGCAAAGGTAAACCAATACAAATTGCATCTACCTCAGAAGCACGCTCCAGTGGCTTTCCGCAAATGACAAAGGCAGGCGATAAGATTGTGTTTGCCTGGACGGATACCGGGCAGGAGCTAATACAAACTTCATTTGTAGCGATAAGTTCGTTCTGAATGAGTGGACCTGAAAGATTTGAATCATATAATTTCCATTTTAAGGCACACGCACCCCTCATGGAAATTTAGATTATTCTTTGTAATTAACATCCGCTTTGAGTTCCGCCAAACAAATCGGATTATGGACTACCACTTCGCTGGTGGTGGGTAACATGATAGCCTCCGGGCTGTTTATGTTGCCTGCAACGTTAGGGTTGTATGGTGGCATTAGCTTAATCGGTTGGGTAATTTCGGGTGCGGGTGCCATGTGCCTGGCAATGGTTTTTAGTTGGTTAAGCAAACTAAAACCGGTGGCAACAGGCGGGCCTTATGCTTACACCCATGAAGGTGTGGGCGACTTTGCAGCATTTCTGGTGGCCTGGGGTTATTGGATTTCTATCTGGTGTACCAATGCGGCAATTGCCGTAGCGTTTGTGAGTTATCTTACGGCTTTTATTCCAGCCCTTGGCCATAATCCGATGTTATCGGTCGGCACCGGGTTAGGCGCCATCTGGTTTCTTACCTGGGTAAACACGCGTGGCATACGAGAGGCCGGCATTGTGCAGGTAATTACAACCATATTAAAAATCCTGCCTCTTGTATTCATTACGTTGGGAGGTGTATTTTTTCTAAACTTCGATCATTTTACACCTTTTAATGTAAGTACCGAGTCGAACCTTTCAGCTATTACCAGTTGTACCACCTTAACCTTATTTGCTTTTTTGGGATTAGAGTGTGCCACTATTCCATCCGGTAAGGTAATTAATCCGGAAGTTACGGTTCCCAAAGCAACCATTTTAGGAACCTTGCTAACTACCATAATTTATGTGAGTAGTACCCTGGTTGTAATGGGGTTAATCCCACCGGATAGTTTACATCAATCACAAGCTCCGTTTGCCGATGCGGCCGCTTCGCTATGGGGCGAGTGGGCAAGGTATTTGGTAGCAGGCGGTGCTGTAGTTTCAACCTTTGGGGCATTAAATGGTTGGATTTTGGTGCAAGGACAAATGCCGTTTGCAGCTGCGCGCGATAAACTATTTCCTAAAATCTTCGAGAAAGAAAATAAATATGGCACGCCCGCAATGGGTTTAGTTATATCGAGCTTGTTAGTTTCAGTACTTATGAGTATGAACTTCTCAAAAAGCCTGGCCGATACTTATACATTTATTATCCTGCTTTCAACGCTTACAGTTTTGATTCCCTATTTGTTTTCCATTATTGCTTTTGTAATGATGGGTGCAAAAAAGAAAATGTTAAATACTACCAAATACGTGGTGGCCGCCCTCGCATTTGTTTATTCTATGTGGGCTGTTATTGGTTCGGGTGAAGAGATTGTGTTCTGGGGTTTTGTGTTACTGATGGCCGGGCTCCCGTTTTATGCATTCATCAAAATAAAGCAAGATCCGTTACAATGATTACCTGTCACTCTGAATTTGGAAAGTTGCAACGCGTGTTTGTAAAACCGGCATCGGCTGCTTTTGTAAATGAGAGTCAGCTTGAAGAACAATGGCAGCAGTTAAACTTTTTATCGAAACCGGATCTTTCAAAAGCAAAAAGTGAATATCAGACTTTTGAGCAGCTTCTGAAGTTGTGCGGTGCAAAGCTCTCATATTTTCCTGTAGACAGTTCCGTTACGCTTGATTCGATGTATTGCCGCGATGCTTCCATTGCTACCGATTTTGGGATGATATTGTGCAACATGGGTAAACAGGCACGCGTGCCCGAGCCAGCAGCATGTGAACAAATTTATAAACAATTAGAAATCCCAATACTGGGTACAATCACTTCGCCCGGAACATTGGAAGGTGGTGATGTAGCCTGGGTAGATGCGCGCACCCTGGCCGTTGGGCATACCTATCGTACCAATACAGAAGGCATTCGCCAATTAAAGCAAATATTGGAACCAAAAGGTATCCAGGTATGGGTTGCCGAGATGCCCCATTACAAAGGTCCGGCTGATGTGTTTCATTTAATGTCGGTGTTTAGTCCTGTGGATAAAGATCTGGCCGTGGTGTATTCACCGCTGATGCCTATTGCATTTCGAAACGGGTTGTTAGCACGTGGCTTCAACCTGGTAGAAGTGCCCGATGAAGAGTGGGATTCGATGGGTTGCAATGTTCTGGCTATTGCCCCACGCGAAGTTATCATGGTACAGGGTAATCCGATAACCAGGCAGCGGTTGTTGGATGCGGGCTGTAAGGTTCAAACATATGCGGGAGTTGAGATTAGTGTGAAAGGTGGGGGTGGACCAACGTGCCTTACGCGGCCAATGGAACGGAGTGTTGAGTAGTCAACACAGTAAAATTTAATTAAAAGAAAGAACCGAAAAGTTTTATGGAATCGTTTTTGAATTTTTTTGAAACCATGCCTACATGGCAGCGTGCTGCGTGGATAGTGATCTGCCTTACTGTTTGCTGGATATTGGAGGGAAGTTTTCCATTGTTTCAATTCAATTACAAAAAATGGAAGCATGCGGGGGTAAATTTTACTTTTCTGTTCACCACCATGATTATAAACACACTATTTGGTGTAGCCACGGTAGGGGTGTTTACCTGGATTGCGGAGCATCAGTTTGGATTAACCTACCTGATTGATCTGCCTATATGGGCAGAGTTACTTATATGCTTGCTCATTTTTGAATTGCTGGCTCAATATACTGTACATTATCTGCTGCACCGGGTAAAATGGATGTGGAAATTTCACATGATACACCATAGCGATACGCATTTAGATGCCACCAGTGGTACACGTCACCATCCGGGCGATTTTGTGATGCGCGAATTGTTTGCCTTGCTGGCGGTTGTAATTACCGGAGCCCCCGCTTCATTCTACTTCTTTTATAGAATTTGCACAGTGTTCTTCACCTACTTCACACATGCGAACATTTATTTACCAACCTGGCTCGATAAACCCCTGAGTTACATTTTCATTACACCCAACATGCATAAATTCCATCATCATTACGAACGGCCATGGACCGATTCAAATTTTGGTAATATGTTTTCCATTTGGGATCGGTTGTTTGGCACTTTTGTATATGACGATCCGAAGAAAATACGATATGGGTTAGATGTGTTGGATGATGCCAGGGATGAAGATATCGGGTATCAATTCCGCATCCCGTTCGATAAGTCAATTAAAACTGATTATTGAAAGGAACCTGACTCCTGCGTTCAAATACAAACAATCAGGCCTGGATTAACTACGCCTGGCAATTGGTGCAGCCAGACAACTTTCAGGAATATTAAAAGCATCGGTAAGCGGAACGGCATCCTGCCGGATTTCCCAGCACAACTGGTTAATCATTTTACGGATAGCTTTTGTTTTTACGCCTTCCATATAACCCTGCTCCAGGTACCAGCCTTTGTTTTTATTTATCTGCCAAAGCGCAAAGAGATTGCACAATCGTTTAAGAACGGCTTTGCATCCTTCGTTTTGAGTTTGTTCAACCTGCTCAATAAATTTTTCAAGAATAACCCGTTCAATAAAAGCAAAACCCGTTTTAACCAGGTGATGCTGGCATACATTAAATGCATCAAAGCTATCCATTCCGCTATCGATGTGCCGCTTCAATCGCTTGGCAGCCGATGTGAGAATGGCGCGTTCGCGGTACTTAAAGGCGTTAAGGTGAAACTCCGGATCTAACAGGTGGTTCTCGTCAGTATTTCGTACGGTAATCGGATTCATTTCTGTGATACCGGTTTTTGCTTTATCGGCTACATAATTCAGAATGGTAAATACATTCATGTTGGCAAATTCCTGTCTGAATTCCGTAAGCCTGCTCTTGGCTACCAATTGCATCAACACGGTGTTGTCACCTTCAAAGGTGGTGTAGATATCGGTGTCGTTTTTTAAAATTTCTATACGGTTTTCAGAAAGAAACCCTTTACCTCCGCATGCTTCCCGGCATTCCTGAAGGGTGGCTGTAGTATTCCAGGTTGCAAATGATTTGAGCCCGGCTGCCAGTGCTTCGATTTCCTGCATCTCTTCTTCTTTGCGATTGATGAAGCGATTGGTAAGGTATTGCAACGCAAAGTGTAGGGCGTAAGTATTGGCAAGCAGGGGCATTAACCTGCGTTGATGCGTGCGATAGTTGAGTATTGGAACTTCACTTCCACCTTCGGGCCCGAATTGCCTGCGTTGATCTCCATATCGGATAGCGATGGTAAGCCCTGTTTTAGATGCGGCATTGCCGGAACGCGGAATTCCTATGCGCCCACCCACCAGCGTGCCTAACATGGTAAAAAATCTTCGGTTATCGCTGGAGATGGGGCTTTCGAATTTTCCCGCCTCGTTTACAGAAGCAAACCGGTCGAGCATATTTTCTTTTGGAATGATAACATGGTCAAAAGCGATCACGCCATTGTCAACCCCATTCAATCCCATTTTTCGGCCGCAGTCTTTAATCTTTACACCTGAAAGAATTTTCCCTTTCTTATCCCGCAAAGGAACCACAAAAGCGCTTACACCATAATCCGTATCGTCAATAATTAGCTTTGCGAATACGGTAGCCATTTGGCCATGGCAGGCGGCATTTCCAATAAACTCCTTTTGTGCAAACTCGTTTGGTGTGTGAATGTTGAACGTTTTGTTAGCATGATTGTAGGTGGCTGTTGTTTCAATGCCCTTCACGTTTGATCCATGATTTGTTTCTGTCATTGCAAAACAGCCGGGTAATTCCAGGCTGCCAATGTCTTTCAGATATTTTGTATGGTGTTTTTCTGTACCGAGAAAGTACACACTCATTCCCCAAAGGCCAAACTGTACTCCAAATTTTACTACCAGGCTCAGATCATGATAGCTCAATGTTTCCATAATCGTAAAGTAGGCACGCATATCGTCACCTCCTCCAAATGCTTTTGGATAGGCCATGGCGCCATACCCTTGCGCTGCCAGAAACTTGCACCATTGCAATACCTGCTTGCGATACAAATCGAGGTTGCCCGCATCTACATAGGCAAATTCGGGATCGGACAATAATGTTTTTACTTTGCGGATAATATCGGCCTGATCGCCATCCAGAATTTTAGTTAATTCGTTTACATCAAAGTTATGCTGCGTTCCCTGTTCGGAGGTAATTGTATTGTGCCCACCCTGAAAATTGAAAATCGCTTCGTGACTGATAAGCCCGAGCGTAGTTTCAATTTTTGCTAATGACGGCCTGATTTTTTCCAGCGTGTTGCTAATAGTTCCATCGCCTTGCAGGCTCGCTAATTTTATTCCGAGGTTAACTAGTGTTTCGCGGTTTTTTGATCCATTAATAATTTGTGTTATGGCCGTTTTCCATGAACTTAATTCTTCAATAGTGGGGGGGTGTCCTGGATCGATTTTGCTGAGCAGAAACTTTTTTTCCTGTTCATTAATCCAATCTTGCGCGTTAAGAAATCCTTCAAGGGTTGAAACTTCGCTGGGTGTTAGAATTGAATCGGACCAGACGGTGTAAAACAACGGCACAAATACCAACAACGTTGGATTGTTTTTGACCAAGGATGAACCAAGCATAGCAGATGGATTTGAATGATTCTTCTAAAATAATCAAATTTTAATGAGCCCGGAAACGATGCCTTTGGCGTATTAAGCGGGCATTTTCTCATTTTCGGGCGGGTGCGGTTTTCAATTTAAAACAGAAATTCTTATATTTCTTTAACCTTAAATCTACCAACCATGAATTTCAAACCCGAAATCAAGTCTAAAGATGAGCTTAATGCCGGCTTGCCTAAGTACGAATCCATAGTAAAGTACATGGTGCAGCAACATAACCTGGTAACGGTACGGCCCGATCAATCCATAAATGAAGTGATTAACATTATGATTGAGAAACGGATTTCCGGTGCTCCGGTATTGGATGAAAACCGGAAACTGGTGGGTATTATTTCTGAGCGTGATTGCCTGAGAATAATCGTAGATCAGTCGTATCACAATCAACCACACAGCGAACCGAAGGTAGCCGATTACATGACACGCCATGTAAAAACCATGTCGCCCGAAAATAATGTGGTAGAAGCCGCTACTGAGTTTTTAAATACGCCAATCAGAAGAATGCCCGTAGTAGAGAATGGGGTTTTGATCGGCCAGATAAGTCGCATTGATATTTTAAGAGCTGCCAAATCGATTAGTCCTACCACCTGGGGTGGTTGATAAGATAACAAAGCCGGTTTAAGCCGGCTTTTTTTATATCTCTCTCCCCGAGTTGTTGTAAAATATTCAGCGCAACAGACTTAGCTGTGACGGGTTCAACATTTTTTATCTCGTGCATGATTTTTTGATTACTTTTAAGCCAGTCTTTTTAAAAAAATTATGCGCCTGGTTCTGTTTATCTTTATAGGGTTGCTGATTAGTTCGTGCAGTAAGCCAACGTATTTCCGCTCACTTTCAGATTCAGAGCTTTCTGAAATAAAAAAATATAAAAAGCAGTATAAGGCGGATGACAGTTATCGTGTTTTAATTATGACCAATCAAGGTAATATGGTAGTACGGTTGCTTAACGAAACTCCATTGCACCGTGATAATTTTATTTCGAAAGTCAAAGCTGGTTTTTATGATAGCCTGCTCTTTCATCGGGTAATAAATAATTTTATGATTCAAGGGGGCGATCCTTCCAGTAAGAAGGCCTCCGATGGCGATAGGTTAGGTGGGGGATCGGCACCAGGGGATCGTATTGCTGCTGAGTTTAGAACCGACAAAGGCATTTATCACAAACGCGGAGCGTTGGCAGCCGCTCGTGATAATAATCCCGAAAAGGCAAGCAGCAACTGCCAGTTTTATATTGTTCAACGTCCTGCCTGGCGTGCCACTCAATTAGACAGTACGATTGTTCAACGAAACCTAACCCTGAACGAAGTACAGAAAAAACTTTACACCACGCAGGGTGGCACCCCACACCTGGATGGTGGTTATACAGTGTTTGGCGAATTATTAACCGGATTTGATGTGTTAGATAAAATTGCCGGAACTAAAACCAACGCGGCAGACAGACCCATAGAGAATGTACGAATGAAAATGTTTGTACTTACGGAGCCTAAAATGCTGAAGTGAAAAAACTATTCGTGTCAGATCCAATTTATCCCGAAAAGGCATTGGCAGTCGTGCGGATTGTAGTAGGCTTGCTGTTGATCTATCACGGCCTTGAAGTTTTTGATCGGGATACGATGCAAAGCTATCTAACCTGGGATACCTTTAAAGGCGGGGCGGGAGAGTTTCTGGTTTATTTGGGTAAGTCGTCTGAATTTATTTCGGGGATACTAATAACAGTTGGATTTTTTACCCGCCTGGGTGGGCTGATTGCGGCCGGCACTATGTGCTACATTACTTTTTTTGTTGGTAGTGGCAGGTTTTTGTATGAAGATCAGCACCCGTTTATGTTTGTACTTTTTGCAGTATTGTTTTTCTTTACCGGGCCCGGTGCATGGAGTTTAGATCAATGGCTTGCCCAAGCCAACAAAAGGACCAGGCAAAAATAAGCAGTGTTATTTATAAGGTTTAATATCGGAAAATAGAACACTTCAATTCCAACCGATATTGTAGAATGTGACCGGCACCCCCTAATTACAACTTTTTAATCGAAGTTGTTTTTCTTTCAGTTTAAAGCAAGTAAACAGAATAAATGTGTTAAAATTGAATAAGTTTACTGCACGTTCATATGTTTGAACAAATTATCCGGTGTAATGCTTAACGTTATTGGTCTTATAGTATGAAACTTGGTCTTGGTTTATATCGCAGTGTTTTGAATCGGGATAATTTCAGATTTGCCCGGCAGGCAGGTGCCACTCATATTGTAGCGCAGTTGGTTGACTATGTTAAGGGCGACAACCCATCCCTAACAAAGAATTTTCTTAATGGGTGGGGCGAAACCCGCAATCAAGGAAAAATTTGGACATACGATGAACTTCTTAGCCTTAAGAAGGAAATTGAATCGCACGGATTGGTACTGGAAGCAATTGAAAACTTTGACCCATCTCATTGGTATGATGTACTGCTTGATGGTCCTGAAAAGGAAAAGCAATTGGAAGGACTGAAATCCATCTTGCGTAATATGGGGAAAGCAGGAATACCCATTATGGGATATTATTTTAGTCTGGCAGGGGTGTGGGGTTGGACCAGCGGGCCAGGTGGAAGAGCGGATGCAAATTCAATAATTTTTGATGCAAGTAAGGTAGATATACATCAACCAATCCCAAAAGGGATGGTCTGGAATATGCGCTATGAAGATGAAAAACCGGGTGAGTTTATACCTCCGGTATCAAGAGAAGAGATGTGGCAGCGATTGGAGTATTTTCTGAAACATATGTTACCTGTTGCTGAAGAAAACGGAGTAAGATTAGTAGCTCACCCCGATGATCCACCCCTGCCTGAAATGCGCAAAACAGCCAGGCTTTTTTATAATACCGATGAGTACATAAAACTGCTAGACATAAGTAAAAGCGCATCCAACGGATTTGAATTTTGTATGGGTACTATCCAGGAAATGCCCGGGAGTGACGTTTATTCCTTACTGGACAGATACAGCAAGGAAAATAGAATTGGATATATTCATTTTAGAAATGTTATAGGTAAAGTTCCTCATTACCGCGAAGCATTTGTGGATGAAGGAGATATTGACATGATCAAGGCTTTAAAAATATTGAAGCAAAATAATTATGAGGGTGTACTAATTCCGGATCATACACCTGAAATGACTACCCAGGCAAGTTGGCACACCGGAATGGCCTATGCCCTTGGGTTTATGAAAGGAGCCATGCAAACTATTAATTCGAGCGAATGAGTTGCCAATTGTCGGAAATACGGATAAACGACTTGCGTGCTATCTATTTGGAAAATAATTTTTTGAAGATTGGTGTTCTGACCGATCGGGGATGCGACATTTTTGAATTTCGATATAAAAAGAAGGATATAGATTTTTTACTTCGTCTTCCGAAAGGAATAGTAAATCCACAAACTAATTTTAGCCAGGTAAGAAGTACTAAAAATCAATTTGAGGATTATTATTATGGAGGCTGGCAAGTGTGCTTGCCGAATAGTCCCGCGTTTAATTACCGAGGTGCAGAGCTTGGTCAGCACGGGGAGGTTTCGCTTATTCCGTGGGAAGTTTCGATTCTTAAGAACACTGCTGCTAAACTTAGTATAAAATGCAGTGCACAACCGTTACGGGTTCCTGTTAAAATTGAAAGAACTTTTTCGCTTGAAAAAGATGCAATGCATTTAGTGATTGAAGAACATGTTGAGAATTTAAGCCCCACACCCATCGATCTGATGTGGGGTCAGCACATTGCCTTTGGCTTACCATTTTTAGAGGAAGGAGTTGCAATTGCTACCAATGCGGTAACCATGGAACCCGAGCCAGCCATGCCGGAGCAACATCGATTTAAACGGGGCGAAATTTATTCATGGCCAATGGCCAGGTCAAAAGCAAACACACCAGACGATGCACGAATTTTTTCAGCGAAAGGCACTACTGAATACAGCGACTTGTGTTACCTGGAGGGCTTTGATACCAACGCTTTTTATTCTGTAAAGAATAATGTAAAAAATGTAGGCTTTGCTTTTACCTGGGATGGTAAATTGTTTAAGAGTTTATGGATGTGGCATGAACGGAATGCAATAAAAAACTTTCCGTGGTGGGGGCAATGTTACACCCTGGCGTTAGAACCCTGGACTTCCAGGTGGACTAATGAACCCCAAAAGGCAATTGATAACAAGGAGTGGTTTATACTAAATGCCCGCGCTGCAGTTAAAACGGTTTTTACTGCCCATGCTTTTGAGAATGACTTTAACCCCAAATAGATGATGAATTTTCTGAATAAGACTCAAGTTATTGCTGAAGGCTTGGATCATCCCGAGTGTGTTGCCTACCATCCTGATGGAACGTTGTGGGCAGGTGGTGAAGCCGGACAAATCTATAAGATAACCAGCGATAACCGTATGGAGGTAGTTGCCAATACAGGTGGCTTTATATTGGGCATTGCATTTTGCCCGGACAGAAGCTGGTTATTGATTTGCGACTCAGGAAAGAAGTGTTTATGGAGAATGGATACTTCAAACTACTCGCTAACGAAATTTGCAGATGGTGTTGCGGGCCATTCTTTCAACATTCCAAATTATGCGTGTTTTGATAGCAAGGGAAATGTATATGTTTCTGAAAGCGGGGCATTCCGGCAGACGACTGGTAAAATATTGAAATTCGATTTGGGTGGAAATGGTGAAGTTTGGTGCAATGGGCCCTTCAACTTTGCAAACGGAATGGCTATGGATGCAGCGGAAAATTACCTCTATGTTGTGTGTTCGTTTATGCCTGGCGTTGAGCGGATTCGGATAAATTCGGATGGCACAGCGGGCACCCGCGAAGTATTTGTAACCTTACCTGAATCCGTACCCGATGGCCTGGCCTTTGATGCGAACGGAAATCTGTATGTTTCCTGTTATGCGCCCAATAAGATCTACAAGGTTGACCAAAATCGTGCGGTATCAGTTTTGATTGATGATTGGGAAGCTCATACGCTTTCCAATCCTACAAACATTGCTTTTGGTGGCGCTGCGTTTGATCAACTGTTTGTTGCCAACATTGGCCGTTGGCACATTGCAAAGATTAATTTGGGAATTAAAGGACTGAAACTGGTTTGTCACTCATGAAAAGTTTTGCAGATAAACATATAATTGTTACCGGAGGTGTAAAAGGAATAGGCCGTTCGGCTGCTGAAATTTTTGTGCGCGAAGGTGGAAACGTTTCCATTTTAGATGTTGATCCATCCGGAAAAAGTTTTGAAGAGACAGCGGGTGGAAAAATTAAATTTTTTGAATGCGACATGGCGAAAGCTACGAGCATTCAGGAGTGTATTGATCTTGCCATACGAAATTATGGGGAGGTGGATGTTCTTGTAAACAATGCCGGAATAAACCGCTATGCAACGGTAACAGAAACAACGGAGGAGTTGTGGGATACAGTCATGAATATTAATCTGAAAGGCGTATTCCTTGCCTCTAAATATTCCATTCCATCTATGCAAAAGAAAGGAAAGGGAGTTGTGATTAATGTTTCGAGTGTACAGGCATTTATTAGTCAAAGCCAGGTTGCTGCTTATACAACTTCCAAAACGGCTTTGCTCGGTCTTACGCGCAGCATAGCTGTTGACTACGCCCCGGAAATAAGATGCGTGGCGGTTTGCCCGGGAACAATCAATACCCCCATGCTGCAGGCAGCCATTCGCGAATCACCAAATCCGGAGGAAGTATTTCATGAATGTGAAGAGATGCATCTGTTAAAAAAAAGTGGGAGACCCGACAGAAGTAGGCGAGTTTATTGTTTATCTCGCATCGGACAAAGCTTCATTCATAACGGGGCAAGCATTTCGGATTGATGGAGGCCTGGGCATTTCAATTGGCGGAAGCAAGCGGACCTGAATTAATTTCCCTCGGGTTTAATTTCAATCTTTCGGGTAACCTGATAGATGGGCCGGAAACGGGAGAACGTATGTTCATCGGATACGCCAAACCTGTCGATGAATGATTTGAACCAACGTACCTTCCAGTTAAAATTATTCCAGGATATGGCGATGTCTCCGGGAATGGATTTGATAGCATATTCCGCATGTATGTTGATCAGTGAGAAATCATTTAGCCGATCTTCTGTATTATTTTGAATGGTTAAGCTTGTTAGTACGGGTTCGATGGTGTGATCGTTGATCTCTACCGTGCTGTTGTTTGCAAAGAACGCCCGATAAACACGTAATGAATCAATGGTTTGCTCATTCACGGTAATAAAGGATTTTAATAATGCGTATGAAATCGTCACTTCATGATTGATTTTTGTATCGGTAAGTGAGATGTAAGACACCATGAATGTGGATTCAGCTTGTGTTCCTATATGCAGGGCATGCCTTGAAATTGTAAGCGGCTGACTGTTGCTCAGTTCGTGATTTTGAATAATTAGATTTTTTTGTGCAACAACCTGAAGTAAACTAACGGAAGGAATACCGGCTGAAGTGAGCATCTGCATAAAGGTTAAGAGTTCTGTTTTATCCGGCAACTCAAACTCCAGATTAAAATAGAGCGGATATTTCATCAATTCCATCAGTGTGTATTCACGTTTGGTTTCCAGGCTCGAAAAATTATATCCTATTAATGTTCCATACAATGGAATTTTATCTTCATCCAGAATTTGAAACCCTGATTGAATCACCTCTTTATGCTTGTCCGCTGCCTCCAGTAATTTCTCTTTACTCACGGTAAAAAGTGAATCATACGGTATCGAGTGAAAATAAAGCAGGTCTTCGGATTGTACTTTAACTGAAAAGAGAATTTTACTATCCTGAATATCGGCCGTTACCCAGGTAATGGAGTAGGGATGACTTTCAGCAGATGCTTTTGAACAAAGAAGGCTGATAACTAAAATGGCAATTGCCCTTCTCATAGTTCAACGCGAATGGTTCTTACTTCCCATGGTGCCAGCGTGAGGGTAGGTAGTTCTATTCCGTTCTTTTCTTCTTTGAAACTGCTTTTGTAAAGTTGCTTTGGCTTTATGTTTTCCCAGAGAATTGTTCCATTGCCCGGTGCATGGGTTGGGTTAAAGAAGCGAATCATGATTGCTTTGCCGTCCCTGCTCTTCTTTAATGAGGTAATTATCAGATTTGACTGGGGGCTAAGTTTTAAGATTGGTTTTATCGGCTCTGTATTGATGTTAACGGGCACAACAATCAACGGCTGCGTTTGTTCAATTCCGAATTTTTTGGATTCTATGTCATTAAAAGATCCGTGTGGTTTCAGGATATAATGAAACGGAATTTTTCCTTCCTGGGAAGCTTTGTAATTAACAAACCAGGCGTTATTCATTACCCAACTAAATAGTGTGCTGGAGGGTTCATACGTTGAAATCCAGGGCCGAACAGCCAGATCAGCCATCCAGTTTTGTCCATTCATATCTCCGATTTCCAATATCGGAGCCTCTATCGTTGCCAGCGTTACTCCTCTGTTATCATCAGAAACATCAACCCATCGTTGTACTGAGTAGAAGTTTTTATTCGCTCCTTTTAGTTGATCATTCTCTGGTTTTACAGTTGCCCAGGGAATATCAATCCGAACCTGCCCATTGGGAATATTAAATGGGAATGCAAATCGAACGTTTTCATTCTCCAGTATGGGTTTTTTATCTACAACATTTGTGATGTAAACCACATCTAATCCATTTACCAGTTGAATTTCTCTTGTCAGGCTTTTGGCACCGGGTGCCTGCGATGTAACTTTTATGCTCGATAGCACATTGCCCTGTTCGGTGATTTCGAAGGTTGGCGAATCCTGTTTTTTCAAATTCAATTTCATGATTCCGCCATACCAATACGCATTAAAGCCCAGCGTATCCTTATCGTTAATAAGGTTCTCGCCATTCAGATAGGTGAGTGAATGTATGTTGCCAGTATTTGAATTCAGCCCCACGTGAATACGACCATTGGAAATAGAATATGGAGTAGCATGCATGGGTAGCGCTTTCCTGCTGTTTCCTTTTTTTATATAATATTTTTTGAGCCGAGCGCAGGAATATCGCGGGCTACAAAAGCTACTTCTCCATTTTGTAACCGTTGAGTTATTACAGGCTTACCAACTTCGTCTGTAATCCTGCTATCGGCTAAATTCCAGTTAGCGGGTAGTGTTACAAGATCGGTGCGGTTCCAGGATGTAGTGTTTATGATTTGAAACGCTCTGATAGTTGGTTCATCTGTTGAGATGGTTTTCAAGGCCATGTTCAGCAGCGTGGTTGTTTCTGTATCGCCATCCAAAGCAAAACTTTGCTTTACCTTCCAGATACTTTTTGTAAGTTCACTATCGGGATGCGTTTTGCTGGATGCCGCTCCCCACGTGTGTTCCGAGAATAGCACAATTTTTCTCCAGGCACTATCGAAAATAGAAATGGAATCGCGGGCTGGCATCAGCATGCACCAAAGTGTTTCGGCCTGAACAAGCCGATCGGCTGATTTCCTGTTAAGACCGGTTTCTAATGCTGAGGATGCAGCGCCATCTTCCCAGTATGGTGTAAAATCGCCCCGATACGTTGGTATTTGCGAAGCATACCGTTTCTCAAATTCCTCCATCATTTCTTTTGTTGTGGCAATGCGCAATTTTGGGAACGCATAGGTCTCGTTCCAGTTTTTGATAAAGTCGGGCATCGTTTCATCCGGAGGGCCGTTATCATTTCCAATCGTATAGCGTAACTGTACCAGGTCATAAGGGTAGTTTTGAGATTCAAGCTCAGAAAGAAATTTTAAGATTGGATCGCCTTCCGGCTTTGCTTAGTATATCTACCGACCAGTCATGAAACCAGGAATAACCGTGCGAGGTCATCCAGAAAAGAATCTTTTCTTTACCCGATGCTGACTCCCAATAAAACGGAACATCACCCCAAACATCCAGGGTATATCCAACCTGATAACCACCATGAGGTAAATGTGGCATGTGATTGGGGCCTGAGGAGAAGTACCGGATTCCGGATTGCGCCATAGATTCAACGGTTCCCCATGAATAGCCCGGCACATCGCTGCTCATGGCTGTTGTAATTCCAAGACCATATTCTTCATTCAGTTTTAAGGCATACCGTTGGTTGTTGATCATTTCTTCTTCTCGTTGAAGGCCTGTTAATTGGCTTCCATACGCTGCATCTAACCCTATTTGATTTTTTTTCACCGCTTCAATGAATCGTTTTTTCTTCTCGGGCGTTGCAGTTGCCAGGTATCCTTCTACGGCCCAGGTTATTTCGGCATTCCATTTAAACTTCGCGCCATCCGGGTAATCCTTGGTTTTTTCAGCGAGGCTGATTGCTTTTTCAAAATTTCTCCATTGCAGTTTCTCAACATCAGCTTGCGTGTGTGTGAATCCAATATCCACGTGGGAGTGGGGTAGGAAGTACACCTCAAATTTCTTTACAGGATTCAATGTTACTTTTTCAACCAGATCGGGCCTGCCTGCAATGCGAACAATAAGGTTTTTAGTAGTTGAAACTGCAACCGGATCGTGATGGAGATAGAGTATTTGCCTTCCGGGTTTTAGTACCGTTGTTCGTTTAGGCGAATTACCAAGCGTAAGTTCAAGTTTACTTGCACCTGCTGCGTGATTAAGCTCTACTCTTACCCGCTGCTTCAATACTCCGTTCGCCTTCACCAAAGCCGGCTCTGCCAAAATGATTAGTTCATTCTTTACAGGTACAGAAAACGGCATATACCAATCCATGCTTTCCTGGTTGCCGTTAACTATTTTTAGTGTAAGCCTGCTTCCCTTCGTAAAAGATTTTGCCGGCAGATTCAGGAACATGTAGCCAAAGGCATCTTGTGTTTCTTTTGTAATCTCCGTAGAAACAAATGCCAGTTCTGCATTTCCTTGCTTCAAAATCCAGGATGCTTCCAATGAGTCTTTATGTGAATAGAATGTGAAGTATTTCTCATCATTAATATAAACCGTAAAATTTCCTGCCGGTTCTTGCAATCGTCTGGAGATGGCTGCACCCCAAACAAATGAAAGATATTCATCGTGATTAGTAGCAGGAATAATCGCAGTTTGGAATTGAAGTGGTTGTGAATTTTTGTTTGCCCTCGTAAGCAAGGCAATATTGCCAGGGCCCAGTTGAGGCAAAAAGTCAAGCACTTCGCCCTGCTGTTTTAGTTCGAAACCCTGTAAAAAGTTTGCATTCTTTACAGGCCAATCAGAAAGTCGTTCTTGGGAGAACGCGGTAAAAGCAAGCAGTTCTGCCAAAAACAAAATATAAAATCGAACGCGTAAAATGTTGTCCATATGTTCAAACATACTAATTTTGATATTAGACTAATAGAAAAACCTTAAGGAAAAACAATAAACTACCCTGACGAATAAAAATGAGAATACACATTGACCATAAAAGTCCGATTCCGCTTCATATACAGGTTGAGCAGCTTCTAAGAAAGATGATGACCTTGAAGGAATATCAGACAGGTAAGATGTTACCAAACGAGGTTGATTTATCCCAACAATTAGGTATTTCCAGAAACACCCTTCGGCAGGCTACAAATAAACTCGTGCACGAAGGGCTTTTGCTCAGAAAGAAGGGCGTGGGTACTGTTGTATCGAAACCAGTGGATAGCAAAGCTAAAAACTGGATGAGCTTTAGCCAGGAGATGAAATCCAAAGGAATTGAGGTAGTGAACTATGAAATAGCGCTTGAATGGGTGGTGCCACCGGACGAAGTGCTCAAATTTTTTGGGTATGATGGCAAGAAGCAGGTTAAGATGTTAAAGATGGAGCGGGTTCGGGGCGATAAGAAAAATCAATTCGTTTATTTCCTTTCATACTTTAATCCAAAAATAGGATTAACCGGAAACGAAGATTTTAACCGTCCGCTTTATGAAATACTTGAGCAAGACTTTTCGGTTGTTGCAAAAGTGAGTAAAGAAGAAATAACGGCTATTGCAGCCGATGCGCTTCTTGTAAAACATCTGAAAGTAAGAATCGGAGATCCTATCTTAAGCGAAAGCGATTTGTTTACGATCCGGGCAGGCGTCCGATTGAATACAATATTGGATATTATAAATCGGATAGTATTGTTTATACCGTTGAGAGCGAAAGAGAATGAGGGGACAGATTAGTTTAATAGTTGCCCTTGCTGGGCTACTTTTTTTTAGCTTCGTGCAAACCAGCCGCTACGGATTTGAAGTCTGAGGGGCATGCAAGAGTTGTGTTTGAAGATTCAATTTTCAACGAAAAGTTCATTCCATCGGGAGAGGGCTTTACAGGGGGAGACGGCACTTATTCCATTGTACTGCCAGACGGAAGAACACTTTGGATTTTCGGAGACTCGTTTATTGGTGGGGTTACAGCCGATTATCACAGAATAAAAACTTCGCCCCTGTATATCCGCAATAGTTTTGTAACCTTTGAGGAAGGTAAATTACAAACTCACCAGCAGGGAGATCCCCGGGATTTTAAATCTATGATTATACCGCCCGAAGTGGCAGATGGAACGAGTGGTAAATCAGAACTTGCCTTGTGGTATTGGCCGGGCGATGCATTTATTGAAGATGGAAATCTGAACGTATTTGTTTCAAAATTTTCGCAGGAAAATCCGGACGATATGTGGGGTTTCAAATTTCTTGATACTGAATTAGCCGAGTTTTCATTACCCGATCTGAAGCCGTTGCGTGTAAATCGCTTTCCAAACTTAGATAGTGTGCACTACGGCCATGCTATTTGTGAAACGGATGAATATCTGTATATCTATGGCCTTAAAAACAAATTGCCCTATGTGGCACGTACGCCCATTGGAAACGTGCGGGGCGAATGGCAATTTTTTAATGGAGAAAGCTGGGTTAACAACCCGAAAGAAGCAGCTCCTTTGATTGAATTTACCGGTTCAGAGCAGTTTAGTGTCTTTGAGTTTAACGGAACGTATATCATGATTATGCAGGAGGGTGAGTTTGGACGAAAAATCTATTCGTTTACAGCGGCAACCCCCTTCGGACCATGGCAGAACAAACAAATGATTTATGAAACACCTCCGTTAACGGGTTGTGAAAGTTGTTTCACCTACAATGCCGTGGCTCATCCACAGTTTACAGAAGATAATTACCTCCTGATCTCCTATAATACCAATAGCATGCATTTGCAGGATCATTACGAAAATGCCCTTATTTACAGGCCTCGGTTTATCCGGGTGCCCATCGAAAAAATACTGTCTGAGTGATAGTTGCAAACGATTGAAAATATTTCGAAAATAACTATGTTCATACATATGAACAACCTATATTTGGAACTACATCATAAACCAACAAGCAAATGAAAAGATACTTTTTTAAACCACTTATTATCACAATCCTGGGTATTTCCGGATTTGTGTTATCCTGTAAGGACGATGAGGAACCTGCCCCTCCATCCATTTCAATTTCGAAAACTGAAGTGACAGCCTCGTGGGGCGAAGAGGTGTCTGTGGATATTACCGCAGCGGCCCCTGCAGGTTTTGGAAGTCTGACCGTTACCAAGCTTTGGGATGGAACTGTACAAGACGCAGAAACCTTTGATGTTTTACCTGCCAGCTACGAGTACACCGTAACAAATGAAGATGCAGACCACATTGTTACTTTAAAATTTTAAAAATAACCGACAAGAAAAGGAAGGACGGATGAAAACTGAACTTGTTAATTAACA
>LNFR01000028.1 GCA_001567185.1 Bacteroidetes bacterium OLB12 | reverse complement strand
AAGTATATGTTTGGTTTACTGGAAACACCTGCAATTAATGAAGGTCGTACTAAATTTTGTTGCACCTGCTTTCGCCCGGGTATAAACCTGTGCAGGTAACACAAGACTTAAAAAGTTTCTGGCAAACCACCTACCACGAAGTGCGCAAAGAGTTGCGCATGCGTTACCCGAAACACCATTGGCCCGAAGATCCGTGGACGGCCGAGGCGGTGCGGGGAGTAAAACGAAAAGGATAGGGTACTTTTTGAAATTTTTTCTTTGAAAGGTAATTTTATGAAACGGGTGTTAAGATGCAGGTAAACGCAGAGACTTTAAAGGATTCTAAAACATTTCAATACCTCTTGATTGTTCTCAGAGGAATGGGGCAAATCATGCTGCAGGAGAATGCCCTTACAGGATTGATTTTTCTGGTTGGGATCTTCCTGGGTTCAATTCCCATGGGTGTGGCAGCCATTGTAGCAACTTTTAGCGGAACACTCACTGCAAAAATGCTTCGCGCCAGCGAAGACGATATACAAAAAGGGTTATATGGATTTAGCGCCTCGCTTACCGGTGTTGCATTGCTGGTGTTTTTTAAGCCAGCAATAATAGTTTGGGTAGCTGTAATTGTGGGAGCAGTTCTGGCCAGTGTTATTCAACATCTTTTTATTAAGAAAAACATACCCGTATATACCTTCCCTTTTGTACTGGTTGCCTGGGTTCTGGTTTTTTCCATTCAACATTTTTTTCCACATGTAAGTGCGCAGCCAGGTAGTGAAACCATAATGCCTGTAAGCAGGTATGCATTTGCATTTCATGGTTTCGGACAGGTTATTTTTCAAAGTAACATTTGGTCGGGTATTCTATTTTTTATTGCAGTGTTTATCAACGCACCGCAGGCAGCGTTGTACGCGTTGTCGGCTGCAGTAGTGGGTGGGTTGCTTGCTGTTGTTCTCGCCTTGCCGGCCGATCAGGTGCAGGCAGGATTATACAGCTATAACACCGTATTGTGTGCCATCGTGTTTGCCGGCAGCAGCATAAAAGATGGTGTATGGGTACTGGTATCAGTCGTGTTTGCTACAGCTATCAGTTTATGGATGAATCATTACCAGTTGCTTGCCCTTACCTTTCCGTTTGTGGCAGCTACTTGGATTACGCTTATTATTAAAAAGATACTTGAAAAGAAGTAATCCCTGTAAAGCGGTTCATAAAGAAAAATTAGACCACTTGTAGAAAAGATTGAAAGTAATCATTCGGGTTGTGATGTAAAGACAAACAGCAGCCGATAAATCAAAATTTCAGAGAAAATGAACAGGTTAATGAAATGTTAAAATGAAGGGTCAAAAATTTTCAATTAGAAATCCTACCGGAAATCCTTATATTTCATTCCGTTCTGTAAACACTTTTCAGCTTTAATAACTCAAATACTCATGGCAACTTATTCAATTCATGTAAATGGCGAAACTAAGAAAGTAGATGTAGCGGCAGACACGCCCTTGCTTTGGGTGTTGCGCGATACGCTGGGTCTGGTAGGCACCAAGTATGGTTGCGGCATTGCGCAATGTGGTGCATGTACGGTTCACCTTAATGGAACAGCTGTACGGTCGTGTGCATTACCAATTTCTGCAATTGGCACCAGCAAGATTACTACCATCGAGGGCCTTTCCAAAGAAGGAGATCATCCGGTGCAACAGGCATGGCAGGAAGTGGATGTACCCCAATGCGGCTATTGCCAGGCCGGGCAGATTATGAGTGCGGCTGCGTTGTTAAGTAAAACACCAAATCCATCCGAAGAACAGATTGCAACAGCTATGAATGGCAACATTTGCCGATGCGGAACCTACCACCGCATTAAAGAAGCAGTTGTTCTGGCATCAACAAAAATGAAGTAAGCCATGGAGACATTAACCAAAACGAGCAGACGCGATTTTCTGAAACTGGGTATTGCAGCAGGAGGAGGATTGGTGTTGAGCTTTAATCTTAGCGATTCACTTGCGGCCATTGTAAAGGGTAACAAGTCCCTCGCTGCAACGGTTGATTTCAATAGTTATCTCTCCATTTCGCCCGATGATGTGATTACCATTTTCTCACCCAATCCCGAGTTGGGTCAGAATATCAAAACTTCTTTTCCGATGATCGTGGCCGAAGAACTGGATGCCGATTGGAAAAAAGTAAAAGTAGTGCAGGCGGCCCTGGATGTGAAGAAGTACGATCGCCAGTTAACGGGTGGCAGTGGTGCGGTGCCCCATTCGTGGGAAAGATTACGCAAAGCAGGAGCAACTGCGCGCCAGATGTTAGTTGATGCGGCTGCAAAAAGATGGAACGTGGCTGCATCCACACTTTCAACAAACAATGGATTTGTAATTCACACCAATGGCACAAAGCTTAGCTATGGCGAATTAGCAACCGAAGCAGGTTCGTTGCCGGTGCCAACAGATGTGAAGCTGAAAAACCCGAAAGACTTTAAACTGATTGGTACCGCGGTAGCCAATGTAGATAATAAAGAAATGATTACAGGTAAACCGCTGTATGGCCTCGACTTCTATCGCGAAGGCATGTTGCATGCCATGATTCAGCGGCCGGCTTCCTTTGGTATGAAGTTGAAATCAGTGGATGCAACTGCGGTGAAATCCATGCCCGGCATTGTGGATGTTGTTACGTTTAAGAATAACGTAGCCATCGTGGGAAAATCTACCTGGGAAATTATGAAGGCACGAAAGGCGCTGAAGGTAGCGTATGAGAAGGATGGAAACATTGAGAGCACCAGCGATCACGATCGTATCTTCAAAGAATTATTGGATAAGCCCGAAGCAACGGTACGAAGAAAAGATGGCGATGTGGAAGCAGCTTTCAAAAATGCTGCTACCGTAATTAAACGCGAATACCAATGTCCTTTTCTTTCGCACGCACCCATGGAGCCCATGAATTTTTTCGCGCATGTTAAGGCAGACGGTGTGGAATTGGTTGGACCCACACAAACTCCTGATCGGGCACGAAATGCAACGGCAACGTTGTTAGGCATTGCACCGGAAAAGGTTACCGTTGAACTTACGCGGTTAGGCGGAGGTTTTGGCAGAAGGTTGCAGGCCGATTATGTGGTAGAAGCAGCCGAACTTTCAAAACTGATTAATGCTCCTGTAAAAGTTACCTGGAGCAGGGAAGATGACATGATGGGCGGAAGTTATCGCCCGGCAGTACGCTACCGGTTTGAGGCCGCACTGGATTCGAAGGGAATACTGATCGGATATAAACTGCGAGGCGTGGGTGTAAATGCAGGCAACTCAACCCGCGAAGATAATTTCCTTCAGGTGCGGTGGAAAATTTATTGATCGAGTCAATTAATCATCAGTCGCCCATTACCACCGGTGCGTGGCGCGCGCCTATTACCAATTTCCTTCGCTTTCGCGGAACAGGCATTTTTAGATGAAGTGGCATTGGCTGCTAAAAAAGATCCGGTTCAGTTTCGGCTGGAGTTGCTTGATAAAGCGAAGCAATCACCAACAGGTGCTATTAAGTATGATATTGATCGTACTAAAGCGGTAATTAACCTGGTTGCTGAAAAAGCAGGTTGGGGTAAAAAGAAAAACCTGGGCGCAGGGTTTTAGTGTGTATTTCTCGCATCGCTCGTATGTAGCCCAGGTGGCCGAAGTGGAGATGATAAACGGTAATCCGGTATTGAAGAAAATTTATGCGGCTTCAGACTGTGGTATAGTTGTAAACCTGAGTGGCGCCCGCCAGCAGGTAATGGGAGGTATTGTTGATGGATTGGGCCATGCGTTATATGGGCAGCTAACCTTTAAAGAAGGTGCATCGGAGCAACGTAATTTTAATAACTACCGCCTGATTCGCTATAACGAAGTGCCCCAGGTAGAAGTGCACTTTGTGGATAACGGAATTGACCCAACCGGTTTAGGCGAACCTGCATTGCCGCCAACAGGTGGCGCTGTAGCCAACGCCATTTTTAAAGCAACCGGAAAGCGATTGTATAATCAGCCGTTTACACTACAGGAAGAAATGAAAGGTGTAAAGCTGGGGCAGAAGATGTAACGTGAAGAACCAATGAAAAACCTCCGGGTAAACAACCGGAGGCTTTTTGTTTACAGCGTGCCAGGAAGGGTTCGATACCAGTTGGTTTTCTGAATAGGTTGGAATTCTGTATCTTGATTTACTAACCAGCTCCCCTATGTTACTTCGGCTTTGCCTGGGTATGCTTGCCTTTACTCAAGTTTTGGCTCAATCGCCATCGCAACGAATTACGGGCCTGGTTCTGGATAAGGCTAGCAAACAACCGCTGATTGGTGCAACCGTGATCATCAAACTGGAGTCGGATGCCGGTAGAATGATCGGATCAACCACCGATAGCAATGGAATTTTTTCGATTGAAGAGGTGCCGGTAGGCCGGCATTTTCTGAATTGTACGTATGTGGGTTATCAACCCTGGGTCTCCGCTTACCTGGAGGTAACCTCAGCCAAGAAACTGGATCTTACTATCGAAATGATTGAATCTGCCACCGTGGGAGATTCCATTGTGGTACGGGCACCACGTGTTGCCAGCGAAGCCAGCAATGAGTTTGGTTTAGTAAGTGCCCGTTCGTTTACACCCGAAGAAACCCAACGCTATGCAGGAAGTATCAATGATCCGGGCCGTATGGCCTTGAGTTTGCCGGGTGCACAGATTTCAACGCAGGACAATGAAAACACAATTGTTGTCAGGGCCAACTCACCGATTGGGTTAAGCTGGCGGCTGGAGGGTTTTGAAATTCCAAATCCCAATCATTTTGCCGAGGCAGGTTCCAGTGGTGGGGGCATCAGCGCATTAAGTATTTATGTTTTGGGTGCGTCAGATTTTTTTACGGGTGCCTTTCCGGCAGAATATGGAAATGCTTTGGCGGGTGTGATGGATTTGAAATTCAGAAAAGGAAACCGCGAAGATCGGGAGTTTCGGCTGCAGACCGGATTAATCGGCCTCGAGTTTGCCTCCGAAGGTCCGTTGTCGCGAACAAAAAAGTCTTCCTCCTATCTTTTTTAATTATCGGTATTCAACCCTGGGCATTCTCAGCCAGATGGGTGTGAAAGTCGTAAACCCGCTAACCAGCAACTCCTTTCACGACTTGTCATTCAATTTGTACTTTCCTCTCAATAAAAAATCACACCTTACTTTTTTTGCCTTTGCAGGAGCCAGTTCCGAAAACAAAGCAGCCGAAGAAGATCAATCGAAATGGACCAGCTTCAACGAGGTATATATTTATGATTTCTATACCAAACTGGGTGTTACCGGGCTTACCTATACCTACCTGATCAATGAAAAGTCTTATTTGTACGGAGCGTTGAGTTTGGGAGCCAACGACATTAAATCCACAGACGATACAATCGGGTATAACGGAATCCGTACCCGCATCCGCAACGAAAGTTACCTGAATGGAAGAATGAATACCGCCTGGTCTTACCATACCAAGTGGGGAAAGAATGTCAATCTGAAAGCCGGTTTCCAGGCTTCAAATCTTTTTTATGATGTTTATCGCGATGATTATGACAATGCAATTGATGCGCTGCGAATACAAATGAATGGCGAAGGAACTACCTGGTTGGTGCAACCTTATGCCGTATTGCGGGCACAGGCTTCTCCAAAATTGCTTTTGCAAGGTGGCATTAACACGATGTACTTTCAATATACCCGGGAGTTTCTGGTTGAGCCGCGGGTGGGTGCTCAGATTCAATTGCCGTCTGGTGCCATTAACCTGGCATACGGGTTACACAGTCAGATTCTGCCTTTTCAAACTTATGAGGCTATAACCTCCGATTCGCTTACGGGTGTTTATGCCGGCAAACCCAATCAACAACTGAAGATGTGGCGGGCACACCATGCAGCCGTTAACCTTACACAGGAATTTTCAGGAAACATCCGGTTAAAAGTGGAACCCTATTATCAATACTTGTTCGATGTACCGGTTAGCGTACATAGCTGGAGCACGTACTCCCTCATAAATCAGGATCGCAATTTTTTTGCCGACAGCCTGACTAATAACGGCACCGGTTATAATGCCGGAGTGGAAGTAACGCTTGAGAAATCGTTCAGCAACCGCTTGTTTTTTCTTTTGAGTGGTTCGGTATATGATTCAAAATTCAGAACGAATAATGGTGGGCTGGATCAGGAATACAATACAAAGTATAATTCCAATTTTAATTCGGCACTTACCTTTGGTAAAGAGTGGGAGTTGCACAACGGGAAACGCCTGGAGGCTGGCGGAAGAATATTATGGAGTGGAGGCATGCGCTATACGCCATTTGATACACAGAAATCTATTGAAGCGGGTCGGGCGGTGTATATTAATAGTGCAGCGTATTCAGAACAGAATAAAAATTATTTTCGCGTAGATGCCCGGATTGCGTTGCGAAAAAATGCAGCTAATCTTTCATGGAAGTTGTCGCTGGATATTCAGAACCTTACGAACTACCAGAATCCCCAACGCCCTTATTTTGACAGGTGGGCCGGAAACATAGACTATGGCTACAATACTTCCATTATACCGGTTATCAGTTACACCATCGACTTCTGAAATGAAGTTTGGGATTTATAGAAGAATTTGAAACAACTTAGTAGAAACGAAATTATTACCTCAACCCTGTATGCAGCGAATCGAAGCTAAAAACATAGATGAATACCTGGCTGCCTTTAATGAACCTGTAAAAACACATCTGATCAGATTGCGGGAAACCATTCGCAAGGCAGCGCCTAAAGCCGAAGAGAAAATGAGCTATGCTATTCCTACGTTTTTTCTTGGAGGTAAAAACCTTGTACACTTTGCTGCGTTTGCTAAACACATCGGGTTTTATCCAACTCCATCCGCCATTGCGGCATTTGCAAAAGATTTAAAGGCCTACCCAACATCCAAAGGGGCAGTTCAGTTTCCTTTGGATAAGCCGCTTCCACTTACACTCATATCAAAAATGGTAAAGTATCGGGTAAAGGAAAACACCGCGCTTGCGGCAAGAAAGAAGAAAAAACAATCATAATTTTTTTTATTTCCGTACAATATATCCCGAACACCAGCGACTATCCTTAAAATCGCTGGCCAATGGACCTGGCAATGCAAGAGTTAAAGCAAAATACTTTTCTGCGGGAGAAGGATAAACTGCTCGGATTTATCCGAAGCCGGGTAAGCAACGTGGAAGAGGCAGAAGACATTCTGCAGGATGTGTTCTACCAGTTTATCTCTGGTTTTCAAACAATTGAGTCGCTGGATCGGGTAACCTCGTGGCTTTATAGTGTAGCGCGAAATAAAATAATAGATCGGTATCGCAGAGATGCCGCCCGGCCGCAACGTACCGATTTTGAATGGCAAGCGGGCAGAGATGAAGAGGCGCCTCTTACCCTGCAGGAAATTTTGCCCGACCTGGACAGTAGCCCCGAATCGACTTTGCTGCGCGAAGCCATTTGGGATGAGATAACGGAAGCATTGGCCGAGTTACCCATTGAACAACGAGAGATTTTTATTCAGAATGAACTGGAAGAAAAAGGTTTTCGGGAAATAGCTGAAGAAACAGGAGTTTCCATCAATACCCTGCTTTCGCGGAAGCGCTATGCCATTATTGCGTTGCGCAAACGGCTTCAGAAATTTTATGACGACCTGATCGCAAATTGATTTTTCTTAAAAGATAAAAAGTATGAACAAGAGTGGAAAAATAGTCAAAGTCATCATCCTCAGCATAGTAGGTGTGTGTATTGTCTTTGGCGTACTTGTGGGTACCATGTACCTGTGGAACTGGTTGGTGCCAACCTTATTTAATGGACCGGTTATTAATTTCTGGCAAACCTTAGGCTTGCTTGCGCTTTCGCGGATATTGTTTGGCCGCTGGGGTGGTGGGTGCAAACACAAACATGCAGCCGGCCCCAGAAAGCATTACTGGAAAGAACGCTGGAACAACATGAATGCCGATGAGCGTGAAAAGTTTAAGCAAAAACTGAAAGACAAGTGGTGTTATAAACAAGAGGATACACCGGTGCAAAATCCAGGTACTGCAAACGATTGAGGAGCCTAGTGCAGTAAAAACTCAAAAAAATCTTTAAAAACATTGAACAAAAGCCAAAAAATGGCGTTGAAGGAAACTGTGGAAACTTTGGATATAGACACAGTTTCCATAGTTTTGCCGCCCATTATGGAAGAGTTTGAAACTAAGGAAAAGATTTTAGATGGTGTGGAAGTACTTTTTATGAAGTACGGTATCCGCAGCGTAACCATGGATGATATTGCCCGGCACCTGGCAATTTCAAAGAAGACCTTGTACCAGCATTTTGCCGACAAAGACGATCTCATTTATAAAATGTCTGAGTCCTTTTTGGAACGGACGTTCAAACGATACCAGGAGATTGCCGAGCGCGCCAAAAATTCAATCGAAGAGCTGAGGTTAGTTTCGGGTTGCATGAAGGAGGACATGGAGCATATCAATCCTTCGGTGTTGTTTGATCTTGAGAAATACCATCCGAAAGCCTGGAATCTGTGGATTGAACACAAAACAAAAGTGATCGAGAAATCAGTAAATCCGCAACATTCATAAAGGAATTGCGGATGGCTATTTCCGTGCAGAGATTCAGCCGGAGGTTGCAGCCATTACGCGGCTCATCCTGCTGGAAAGCGCATTTGATTCGCGTGTGTTTCCGCACAACAAATTCAACCTGGCCGAAGTACAACTGCAACTGTTTGATTTTTTTGTACACGGGTTGTGCACAGAAAAAGGAAAAAAATTATATCAGAAATACAAAGAGAGTGCCCAACTAACTAAACAATCCAATGAAGCAATTTTATAAAATATTAATCTTATTAATAGGTTTGGCAGCAGCACCCGCAGTGTATGCGCAAACTGCATTTACATTGCAGCAATGCATCCAATATGCACTAGAGAATTCGGTACAGGTACAAAATGCCAGGCTGGATGAAGCCATAGCTCAGGCAAGAGTACATGAAACGATAGGGATCGGCTTGCCACAAATCAGCGCAAGCGCCACGGCAATGCACAATAACAAGTTGCCCCGTTTCTTTAATACCTATAATGGCCCCGGAGGTTTTTTTGATTTTAGCTCTATACCCGGAATTCAGGTTGGCGATGTAGTAGCAGCCGAAAACTTTTTTCAGTTAAAGAGCAGCGGAGATATGAATGTTTCTGTGAATCAATTGATTTTTAGCGGCTCGTATATTGTAGGGCTTAAAGCTTCCAAAACATATAAGGAACTTTCGTATAAAGCCACAGATCAGTCGAAAGAGCAAATTGTTCAACAGGTAACGAAAGCATATTATACCGTACTTATTAATAAAGAGCGGATAACTTTATTCAGCAGCAATATTGCGCGGGTTGATTCTTTACTAAAGAACACCAAAGCACTTTACGAAAATGGTTTTGCCGAAAGTATTGATGCGGACAGAATTCAGGTAACGCTGAACAATTTGATTGTGGAGCGCGACAAGTTTTTGAATATGAACGAGCTGGGCCTTGCGTTGCTCAAGTTTCAAATGAATTACCCGATGAATCAGCAACTTGATGTTGCCGGAAGTATTAAGGATGTGAACGTAGATGCAGGTGCCGAGCCGCAGGTATTGGAATATGCCAATCGGCCCGATTACCAGTTGCTTGAAGTAAACAAGCGACTTCAGGAACTGAATATTAAAAATATATCATCAGCATCCTTGCCTACACTTTCTGCATTTGCGAAATACGGGTATTCAACTCAGTCGTCCAGCATAAGTGGACTGTTTAAAACAGAATCAGATTTTGATGAACTACCCGGAGTAGGGCCCGATAAATGGTACGACTATTCCAACTTCGGAATAAACCTGAGCATCCCGATTTTTTCCGGCCTTCAAAACCGTTATAAAATTCAACAGGAAAAAATCGCATTAGAAAAAATCAATAACAATTTTCGCAGCCTGAAAGCAGGCATTGATCTGGAAGTGCAGCAAGCCAGCTTGAATTATGATAATGCACTTAAATCGTTAAAGGCACAGCAACAAAATATGGATCTGGCCGCGAAGGTGGCCAATGTTACCAAAATTAAGTACGAGCAAGGAGTGGGTTCTAACCTGGAAGTAATAGATGCAGAAGATGCCTTGCGCCAGGCACAAACCAATTACTACAATGCGTTGTTCGATGCGCTTGTTGCAAAAGTGGATTTAGACAAAGCGTATGGCAAGTTGTTGCCAACTAATCAAAACAAATAACCAAAATCAAATTCCCTATTCTATGAAATCAATATACAAGAATGTAATAATAGCCTCAGCAATTGTTAGTGTGGTGCTGGTGGGATGTAACGGTGATAAAACTGCCAAACTTGCTGAACTTAAAAAAAAACAGACAGCGCTTACCAAGCAGATCAACGAGTTGGAGGCGGAGTTGGCCAGTGCCGGTGTAACAGCGGAAGTAAAAACAAAAGACGTGGCCACCACCGAGATAAAGACCCGGCAGTTTGATCATTACGTAAAAACCCAGGGATTGGTGGAAGCGGAAGATAACATTTTGGTAAGTGCACGCGGAATGGGTGTAATTACCCAGGTGTTTGCAAAAGAAGGGCAGGTAGTAACCAAAGGCCAGGTGTTGGCACAGATCGACAATTCATTGATTGCCCGTAATGTAGAAGGTATGAAGTCGCAATTGGAGTTGGCCACCTCTGTATTTCAGCGACAGAAAAATTTGTGGGAGCAAAAGATTGGTACCGAAATACAATACCTGCAGGCAAAAACCAACAAAGAAAGTTTAGAGAAACAACTGGCAGCTGCGCAGGAACAATTTGATCAAACCCGCATCAAAAGCCCCATCGATGGAGTAGTTGATCAGGTTAATGTAAAAGTGGGCGAAAATATTTCTCCGGGTATGCCGGCTGTGCGTGTTATCAACGGCAGCAAGTTGAAAGTAGTAGCCAATGTATCGGAAGCATACATTACACAGGTAAAGAAGGGCGATCAGGTAATGATTTCGTTTCCGGATTTGAAAAAAGAGGTGCCTGCTAAAGTATCGTTTACCGGGCGCAACATCGATCCGCTTTCCAGAACTTTTGCGCTGGAAGCGGACCTTCCGGCCAGTACGGAGCTGCGCCCTAACATGACAGCACTCATTAAAATAGTTTATGCTTCTTACCCATCTGTAATTGCGGTACCGGTAAATACCATACAGGATATTAATGGTGAGAAAATAGTGTTTACTGCTGAAGCAAGTGGCAACTATACGGTAGCCCGCAAAAAGGTTGTAACCGTTGAAGGGGTGTTTGATGGACTGGCACAAGTACAAGGATTAACAGCCGGTGAAAAAAATTATAACGGCTGGCTTCCGGGGTTTAAACGGAAGGTCAGTATTTAAAAAGTGCAGTAACAGGTAATCAACAACCAC
>LNFR01000027.1 GCA_001567185.1 Bacteroidetes bacterium OLB12 | reverse complement strand
TGTACCCCGAAGCGCAGGCTCGCTGAAAAAAGATATACAGTTCATCGCTGCCATTTTTATCTGTCGGGATATAGCTGCCCCAAATATCCGCGTCTACAAACGCTGTCTATTCCGATTTGTGTCTATATGCTTGTTCAAACTCTATCGGGCAGCCTGCTCGGTTCTCTTACCACAGCAAAAAGGTAGAAAGGAATGGCATGCAACGGCCGGGTATTTGCGAAGGCAGGGAATTCATTGTTCTTCCTGCCCGGTACAAATGCCCTATATATCATATGCGGTTGAAGTTATGAACTAATGTTGAATAATGAACGCCCAGCCGAAACCGCTGCTGATAGTAGCACATAGCTGATGTTACATTGTCCAGCCCTGCTTTTGCAAATACTTTTGTTGCATGCCGTTCTCAGTCTGCCAGAGAGAAGACCAATGCTGTGACTCAGGTAATTGATATTTGGTAGCTCAGTCCGCCCAACAGAAAACAAAAATGGTCAGCCGGGATATGTTCCTCGTGTGTCGGGTCAAACGCTGGTTCATAAAAAAACGTCTCCCGCTTCTTTGTCCACTGTCGTCCGGATAAAGTCCCCAGGGAAGCGTAGCCTGACCAGTCGTGTTGTGTCAGGGTAATATCAAACATCCTTTATCAACCTGTTGATTTTCTCTGCGACAAGTGTCCCATAAAAAACCATCCTCTTTGCAACTGTCCCAAGCGGATTATGTCAACCGAAAGCCACCCCGAATCCTCAGCCCGTGTACCCCGAAGCGCAGGCTCGCTGAAAAAAGATATACAGTTCATCGCTGCCATTTTTATCTGTCGGGATATAGCTGCCCCAAATATCCGCGTCTACAAACGCTGTCTATTTCGATTTGTGTCTATAGGCTTGTTCAAACTCTATCGGGCAGCCTGCTCGGTTCCCTTACCACAGCAAAAAGGTAGAAAGGAATGGCATGCAACCGTTGGGCTTACCGAAAGTACGAAGCTAGTCCACTACTTTGTGAAAAATATTTCCCGGCTTTATTTTCAGGTAACGTTAGATAGATTTTGCGAAGTACATATTAAGAAAAAATGAGTTTCGCAAATACAACTACCTTAGTAAGGCTTCAATATCCTCAAGTGGGCTTATGATATGTACCAGATCTTTATTGGTAACATGCAGGTATCGAAGTGTGGTTTTGATATCGTTGTGCCCTAATATTTTCTGAATGAATACTACATCAATCCCCTTGTCTAACAAATGGGTGGCAAAACTATGCCGTAGCATGTGCATGCTGCCTTCTTGTCTGATACCAGCCTTTCTCTTTGCTTTTTGTATTACCAGTTGTATACTCCGCTCGCTTAAATGCTCATCTCTGTTTTGACCTTCAAATAAGTATGTCTTGGGCTTATAACGTTTGTAGTATTCGCGCAACATCACCAGCATATTAGGATTCAGACTCACAACCCTGTCTTTTTTCCCTTTAGCTCTCTCGATAAAAAGAAGTCTTCTCTGTCCGTCTATTGCACTCACTTTAAGCGAAACCACCTCACTAACCCTTAAGCCGCACGCGTAGGTTAACATTATTATGGTTTTATGTTTAAGGTTGTCAATAGCATTTATCAAATCAGCAACCCGCTCTTTACTTATTACCTTGGGTAATAGTTGATGCTTCTTCGGCCTCGGTATATCCCAGAAGAAACGCTCTCTATTCAGTACCTGTTCATAATAAAACTTAAGTGCATTAATCCGACTGTGAAGCGTGTTTTCACTCAGTTTTAGCGTTTCAGCACAGTATTGCAGATAATCTTTTATCCGTTCCGTACTGAAGTCATCCGCCCGGTGATGTTTGATGGTAGTCAGAAAAACACGCAATTCAGTGATATAGGTTCTGATTGGTAGATGGACTATAGCTTTTTAGCAGAAGTTGCTGTCTCATCCGGGGTAGCACATCATTATTCACCGGGTGAACCGCCGCTCTAATAATGCCTTTACCCTCCTGTTCCCTGGATGATGTAAATGACCGATTAGGCTCAATTGGCAAACTCCGCGCAGACTTCTCGGGTATAGCGTTTAATAGTTGCCGGATTTCCTGGTCGTCAATTTCGGCGAAGGGTTCGATTGTCTTCAGAACAATCCGATAGTTTTCCCTGCTCAACGGCAGCCACCAGCATTTTTGTGTCTTACTCCAGCGAACTCCTTCGACTTGTCTGATGGCTTTTTTTAACTCCGGTACCCAGCCAAAGTAAATTGCCAGGCAGCGTTTATCCCTATGGGTAATTGCCTCTAATCGTACGGTGTGCGTGGTGTTTTGCATAGCTCCGCCTCCTCAGTCACATGAGTCGTTTTATTAAATGATGAAAATGGTCTGATGGGATACGGTGTTTGGGTTAGTCAGAAGATTAATTGGATGAGATGCTTCTTTAAAATTAAATATATTTTGACAATATATCAGACAGCAGAATCAATTTTTTTTAACCCCAAATCTTGCAGTGAATCGGGATAAATCATAAGAACATGGCAGTCCGAAGGGTAAATTCCTCCCGGTTGATGTGTCGGTTACCGATCTTTTGATACATAAGTCAACACATTTTTCTGTAACCCGGGAAACTGCGAAAAAAATTCCAATTAGCTGATGCACAGCGATAAGGTGATGAACGGAGCGTCGCAACCGGTGCATAATAGCGATATGTCGCCGGTACCAAAAAAAATAAGTTTATCCGTATTCTATTCTATAATTTCGCAGTCCGATTTTGAGCTTAAACCCTGACAGCATTAATTTTTTTTTACAAATGAAAGCAAGAGTACTTAAAATTCATAAGAAGGATAACGTGTTGGTAGCCCTCACTAATTTGAAAAAGGGTGAACGTATTGAACACGACGGAGACGTGTACACGCTGGTGGATGACGTGGATGCCAAGCATAAGTTTTTTATTCACGATATGAAGGCGGGTGATGCGGTGTATATGTATGGTGTGCTGGTGGGGAAGTTACAGTTTGACGTGCCCCGTGGGGGAAGAATGACCACGGACAACACAAAACATGCCACAGGAGCTTATGACTATAGGGGCGTGAAGTTGGAGTGGCAGGCACCGGATGTATCGAAGTTTGCCGGCAGAACTTTCAACGGTTATCACCGGAGTGATGGCCGGGTGGGAACGGCAAATTACTGGCTGTTTGTGCCGATGGTGTTTTGTGAAAACCGGAATATGGATGTGATTCGGGAAGCGCTGCATAATGAATTAGGCTATGCGGTAAGCGGAAAATATAAGTCTTTTACAAAGGCGCTGGTGGCGGCCTACAAAAAGGGTCAGAACCTGGATGACGTACAAATAGACGGGTTGTCGTTAGACCCCACGCAGCACAGGTTGTTTAAGCACGTGGACGGTATTAAGTTCCTGAATCACCAGGGCGGCTGCGGCGGCACCCGGCAGGATGCGGAGACGCTGGGCAGGGTATTGGCGGCTTATGCGGATAATCCGAACGTGGGAGGCGTAACGGTGCTGAGTCTGGGCTGCCAGAACCTGCAACTGCGGGATTTTTTGAAGTATCTGAAGGAACGGAACCCGGGCTTTGATAAACCCATGTATATTTTTGAACAGCAGAAGTCGCAAAGCGAGGAACAACTGGTATCTGATGCCATTCGTAAGACTTTTAGCGGGCTGGTGGAACTGAACAAACTGGAAAGGAAGCCCGCACCACTCTCTGAACTGTGTATCGGGGTGAAATGTGGGGGAAGTGACGGATTCAGCGGTATATCAGCCAACCCGGCAGTGGGTTATTGTGCCGACCTGGTGGTGGCATTGGGTGGAAAAATTCTGTTGGCCGAATTTCCCGAGTTATGTGGTGCGGAACAGGAGTTGATAGACCGGACCGTGGACGAAGCCACAGCACGTAAGTTCATGCGACTGATGAAGAGCTATGGAGAAATGGCCGAAATGGTAGGCTCGGGATTTCATATGAACCCCTCACCGGGTAATATTAAGGACGGGTTGATTACAGATGCCATTAAGTCAACGGGTGCGGCAAAAAAAGGCGGAACCTCGCCGGTAGCAGACGTGCTGGACTACACGGAACGGGTGAGCAAACCGGGGTTGAGCCTCGTATGTACCCCGGGTAATGACGTGGAAGCCGACCACGGGCAAAACAGCCTCGGGGGCTACACTGATTCTCTTTACCACCGGACTGGGAACACCCACCGGTAACCCCATTTGTCCCACTATTAAATTATCCACCAACTCCTCTCTTGCCAGAAGGATGGGCGACATTATAGATATTGATACGGGAGCAATTATTGAAGGCGAAAAATCAATAGAAGAAATGGGGGCGGAAATACTGGAATACTGTATTAAAGCGGCCAGCGGAGAAGTGATACCCAAAGCTGTACAACTTAACCAGGACGACTTTATCCCCTGGAAAAGAGGCGTATCTTTGTAGGCTAAAGGAAAAAACCCAAATCATCACATTCTCACATTTTCACATTTCCAAATCTTCAAATTATCTTAACCCATGTTCAGTCTAAAAATAAAACAGCCATCATCACGGGTGCCGGTAGTGGAATAGGACGAGCCATTGCAGAAGTTTTTGGCAAACAGGGGGCCGCGGTGCATGTACTGGATGTGGATGAAAAGGGCGGCGCCGAAACCATCAATGAAATAAAAGCGCAGGAGGTCAGCAGCATTTTGGCCGTGTAATGTGGCAGCGCAGTCCGAAGTAAAAAAAAGTGGTCGAACAAATTATAGATGAGCGGCAGTACATTGATATATTGGTGAACAATGCCGGAATAGCACATATCGGCCAGGCAGATACGACTTCTGAAGCGGAGTTTGACCGGATAGTATCCGTCAATATCAAGGGCGTATATAATTGTTTGCATGAAGTTATCCCATACATGAAACAGAAAGGCGGGGTTATCTTAAATATGGCCTCGGTAGCGGCCCTGGTAGGCATACCCGACCGTTTTGTTTATTCCGCGGCTAAAGGTGCTGTCGCGGCGATGACGTTGTCCGTGGCAAAGGATTATTTAAAAAACAATATCCGGTGTAACAGTATCTCACCTGCACGGGTACATACACCGTTTGTTGACGGGTATCTGTCTAAAACATACCCCGGAAGAGAAACGGAGATGTACGAAAATTTATCTAAAACCCAGCCTATAGGCAGAATGGCAAAGCCCGTTGAGATAGCCTGGCTGGCCTTGTACCTGTGTTCAGAGGAAGCTTCGTTTATCACCGGCTGCGACTATCCCATTGACGGGGGCTTCGTACGGCTGAACACCTGAAATGTGCACTCCCTGCCTGCCGTTTAACTGATGGAGAAAAAAACCGGTGAACCTTAGTGCCTTCGTCCGTTTGTGGCGAAAGAAAGGCCAGAACCACCAGGACACTAAGACACAAAGCAACACCAAGGGAGAAGTCTTGGTGAACCTTGGAGCCTCCGCGCCTTGGTGGCGAAAGAAGG
>LNFR01000026.1 GCA_001567185.1 Bacteroidetes bacterium OLB12 | reverse complement strand
GATAATTCACGAACTTTTTATTTAAGTCCGCAAAATTTAACATAACGCAGTTAGCCCTGATGCATGGTGAGCCAGGGTTAAAAAATTAAAATTGTAAACGCAGTGCAAACTCCAAATCAGGTGGTGCGCGACTGCTTCATGTAAAAGCAGAAAAAGCACAAACCCAGTTGAAAAAATGCGGTGGCTGCGATGGCAAAAATGAGCATCATAAACTCCATCAATTTATATTAAATTTAAAGTTAATTATAAGTTATGTAAAATTCCAACATTATCAATTAGTTATATTTACTACAAGAAGCTAAATTATTGAGAATGAAATTGGTAGAATTACTGGCACAGGCTCAAACAAAGGCACAACGCGATAAAATAATAGCCTATGTGAGCAGTCAGCAAAAGTTTGATGAACTGATGACGGTATTTATGCAAGGGCCTTACCGGATAACCCAGCGTGCGGCCTGGCCGCTAAGTTATTGTGTAGAAAAGAAACCTGTCTTTTTAAGCCGGCATTTTACTTCTCTGGTTAAGATGTTGGAAAAACCCACCCTACCGGTGGCGGTAAAACGAAATCTGCTGCGTGCGCTTCAGTTTGTTCAGATTCCAACGCGGTACCAGGGGCGGGTTGCAAATTGTTGCTTTACATTCTTAACCGGTACCGAACCTATTGCAATAAAAGTCTTTGCCATGACAGTGCTGGCTAATCTTACCCACCAGAATCCTGAGCTTAAAAACGAACTAATTCCTATCATAGAAAGTCAGCTTCCGTTTGGCTCAGCCGGATTTGTTTCGCGGGCTAAAAAAGTATTGAAGCAGTTGGGTTAACCGGCAAGGTGTGCGTTGGACAAACGCCTGCCTGCAAAACAATGGTTCAGGTTTCAAATTAGGTTTACTTTTGTGTGCGATGAAAGATGGCCGCCATACATGCAAAAGTTGCAGCAATGAATTTGTTGGAAGTTACTGCAATGTTTGCGGAGAGAAAGTTCTTACACCGGGCGATAAATCTTTTAAATCCATCTTCAATTCCGTTCTGCTTACAATCACCTTCTCTGACAGTAAGTTTATACGAACCTTATGGCAGGTGCTTCGAAAGCCGGGCACAGTAGCCCGCGATTTTGCGGCAGGCAAGCGGGTGAAGAACATCAGCCCGATGTCGTTATTTTTTTGTGCTTAACCTAATCTACTTCTTCTTTCCGCTCATTCAACTTTTTAATGCCTCGCTGAATACGCAATTGATGTCGCCATTTAGCGAGTTCTATAAAACAATAATAGCCACTAAAGCGGTAACCCTGGGTGTGGATATAAACAGCTTTACCATGCTTTATAATTTGAAAACGGCAACGCTGGCCAAGTTAATGGTAATGATTTTTGTGGTACTCAGTTCGCTCCCACTCAACCTGTTGTATTGGAAGAAGAACAAGTTCTTTATGGATCATGTTGGCTTTGCAGTAGAACTGGCCAGTTTTAATCTATTTATAAATGCGATTGTGCTTACCGTGGTTGTGCGGCTTTTTGGCTTAGGCCTCTATTTAGATGAAACTATCCTCACCCTATTTTTCATCAGCACCAACCTGTATTTTGTATTGCGAGGCAGCTATACCTTCTATCATGAACGGGGTTGGCGCCTGGTGGCGAAATCGGCTATTCTAATTTTGTTCTTGAAGATAGCGCTCGAGATTTACCGAAGCATATTGTTTTTCGTAACCATCCTGATGCTGTAGGTTTAACGCAGGGAGCCCCTTAAACTTGCAATCAATTCTTCAGCCACGTGATCTTCGGCCACAAGGCTTTTGTAAGTAAGCAAACTTTGAATGGCTTCTTCAACCTCTTTGCCCATGGCAAGTGTAATGCCTAAATTGAAATAACTGTTGGGAAAAGTGGGTTCAATCTCAATGGAAACCTGGTAATGAATTTTTGCCAGCGCCAGGTTGCCAATCTCGGCATAAACATTTGCAAGGTTATAGTGTGCTTCGAAGTGACGCGGATCGGTTTTGAGCGCGCGGGTAAAACAATCAACTGCTTTGGTGTAGTTTTGTTTGCCCGATTCGATTATACCCAGGTTGCAGTAGGCATCTGCCACCGAATCACCGGCATCAATGGCCTTCTGGTATTGGAGCGATGCCCGGTTATCACCTTGTTCATCCAGCATCAGCGCTTCTTCGAAAGGGGTAAGGTTGTTGAGGCTTACAATTTTAGCCTCGCCAAACAAATCTAACTGGCCGTGTTTATGACTGGCCGAATCGGGCTTCTTTTTCCGAACCGGCTTAAACCCAAATTTTTCAGGATTAGGAACTGGAAACTGGATTACTTTGGCCATGGCGCAAAGTTAGCCAAAATATTGGAGGTGTCAGACGGATTAAAGGCTTATCAAACATCCCGTCAGACACCTTTTAATCCAACTCAACTCGCTTTTCTACGCACTACTTTCTTCACACCCTTCTCCACCTTCATGGTAGTGCCCTTGGCTTTTTCCATAGGTTTCTTTTTGGCAGCCTCAATGCTGGCCTTCAGTGCGGTCATAATATCAACCACAACGGGTTCTTCTTCTGCCACCATTACAATTTCCTTTCCTGCAATCTTCGCATCAATTATTGCCTTCAACGCATCAAAGTAATGGTCTTTCATTTTTATTTTGCTGAAAGTGGTAGTCATGGAATCCACCAGTGTTTTGGCTAACTTCAATTGTTCCTTATCGGCCTTTACTTCCAGCAACTGCGGTACCTCGCTCATGTTGCGCACTTCATTCGGATAGCGTAAACGATACATCAGAATTCCACCCTCGTGGGGAGATATCAATACGGGTGTTTCCCGATCGCGCAGCACCACTTTTCCTACCCCCACCTTGCCACTTTCTTTTAATGTCTGGCACAACAAGCCATACGTTTTCGCAGCAATATCACCATCCGGACCTACAAAGTATGGCGATTCAAATAAGGTGTGATGCACTTCTTCTGCTTTCACAAAGCCCTCCATTTCAATAATCTTTTCGCTTTTGAGTTTTACCTTATTCAAATCTTCCTGCTCGATAATTACATACTGGCCGGGTTCATATTGATAGCCCTTTACAATGTCTTCATTCTTCAGGGGTTGGCCGGTAACTTTATCCTTCTTCTCATAGCTAACCGGATTGTGTCCATCTCTGCTTAACAGATTAAAACTGATGGTTTGCCCGGTATCAATCGCATTGTAAATCCGCACCGGAATGGTTACAAGCGAAAATTGGATATGTCCTTTCCAGATAGCCCGCATAAAAGTAGTTAGTTTAAAAAATTAAATACAAGATACTAAGTTATTGTATATGAACGACTTTTCAAAACTGATCAACAGGTAAACCTAATACGCACCGGCACGGTGATTATCAATACCTCAAACGGAAATGCAAGGTTGTGGGTGCCTCCGTTCGATAAAAGTAGTTTTAAATTGAGCGAATAATTACTCAACTTGAGTTATGGTCTTTATTCGCATTTGTTGTTTAACTGTTTTTGTACTAAGCGGTTCGCTTCTGGCACAGGAAAGGCGAACTGCGCAGTATTATTTTGAAAAAGGTGAAGCTGCAGCCACCGCACATTCCTACAAAACTGCTCTGGCCCATTTTAACGAATGCTTACGCCTGGAGCCTTACTTTATGCAAGCTTATTTTAGCAGGGCGCAGGTACGCGAAGCCATGGGTGATAAGCAAGGTGCACTTACCGACTACAATATTTTTCTGGAGCGTAACCCTGAGAACAAGGAAGCTTTGTTGAGCCGGGCAGTAAGCCGGTTTGAATTTGGCCAATGGGCGGTAGCAAAAGAAGATTTTCTGGCTTTACTGAAGTTGCCTGCCGGAGGTGAAACGAACACCATTTTCTTTCAAACCCAAAAGGGGGATGAGGGTGCGAGTCGAGCGTTCTCGACCGGCAACAACCTACGCCCCCTGTTTTACGATTACCTCGGCCAGATTGAATTGAAGCTGAAGAGTTATGAACAGGCCAGGGTGTATTTTGATTCAGCCATTCTACTGGCGCCAGGGCAACACAATTTTTATTTAGGACGTGGGCTCGCTTATCAACATGCCGGTGACACCAGCCGGGCAAGAACTGATTTTGAAACGGTACTTCGTTTGGATAATACCAATAGCCTGGCCCGCCATAACCTGGCTTTGCTTAGCGGAAATCAACCAACCGCAGAAGCTGAGCAAATGCTTACGGAAGCCATTGCCGCTAATCCAAAATTACCATACTCCTATGCCGAACGAGGTTTGATGCGTTTAAATACGGGCAACTATGCAGCGGCATTAAGCGATTACAATGAAGCCATCAAACTGGAACCCGATAACTATGACTATTATCTGAATCGTGGGTTAATAAAAGAGCGGGCAAAAGATCTTACAGGTGCCTTAGCGGATTACAAGCGGGTAATAACATTGAAACCCGACTATGAGAAAGGTTGGCTCAGTCATGGCAATGTGATGGTAAAACTCAATCGCTTGGCAGAAGCAATTGAGGATTATACAACTGCCATTACCTATTACCCCGACTATGGGCTTGCCTTTTATAACCGGGCACAGGCCTGGCACCGGTTGGGAAAATTAGCTGAAGCGTGCAGTGATCTGCACAAAGCAAAAACACATGGGGTTACCATTCCACCCAAAGTTGAGGGAACAATTTGTAAGGGCAATTAAGGTTACAAACCGATTTGTTTCGCGTTGGATAACGCTCACTTGGTCAAACACACCGTGCTGGCCAGATACACTAACGTGTTAGGCGAATTTTCATCAATTTTTAGTGTCAGGTTTTTGCGCTTTGCTTTGTCCATCCGGGAGTATTTCAACTCCGAATCGGCATACTTCCAGGCCAGGTCAAATTGTTGCTTAACGCCCTCGGCCTCGTCTTTTTTATTCTGCCCCATCAGGCTCTCATATAAACCACTTAATGCAAAGCCATTTTTTGGCCATTCCATTAAATCTTCTCTATATATTTTTTCAGCGCCTGTATAATCGCCCGACAGCATGAGTACATTTCCTAAAAGATGTCTCACGGAGAAGAACCAATCAGGAGGTTCATTGTAGTTTAGGTTATCCTCAAGCTCAATAGCTTGTTTCAGCAATTTAATAGCAGCGGCATACTCTCCCTTTCCGGTCATTAACTCGGCTTGTAAAACCAGGGAGGCGATTTTGCAAACATCTTCTGCCCTGTTTATCGACCAGATAATAACGCGCTTCACCTCTTCTGATTGAGTTAATTTGTTCAGCGCGTCTAATTCCATTTGTGCTTCATCCGGCTTATTCAAATTTGCATAGGCCATTCCCCGTGCATAATGCCAGATTGCAAGCGGGTAAGCCAGATCCGCATCGGGCCTGGGCATTGCTACTATTTTTTCCCATTGTTCAAATTTCACCAATACATGCATCGGAATTGTAGCATAATGCAAAACAGTTTCGTAACCAGCCTCTCTGAAATATCGCTTATCTAAAATACTTACGGTTTTATAGGCCGCTTCAATAGACTTTGCACCATTCCCTTCAAACGCAGCAGTTGCGGCTAAGAAATGATAATTGTGTGGGTAATATAATTGTGGATATACTCCTTGCGATTGGCACTCGGCTATGTAAATGCTATCCGCTACAACGGCCCGCTCATTGGCTATGCTGCCTTCGTGGTAATCACCCGTATTAATATAAATATGAGAAGGCATGTGAACGAGGTGCCCGGCCGAAGGAACAAGCGTTTTTAATCTTTCAGCGCTTGCGAGTGCCTTTTCCACATCGGGTGCCGCTTCCGTGGCATGCAGGTAAAGGTGGTTGGCTAATGGATTCGTAGGATTGATGCGGATAGCGTGCTCCAGTACTTCAAGTAATTCAGCCGTCCATGGCTGGGGCTCTCCTCCTTTTTTTGTGTAGAAATCCCACGCGTGCAAATTCATTATTGACTCCGCATAGAGTGTGGCCACAAAATCATTATCCGGGAAATCAGCGTAAGCAGATTTCATTGAACGGGAATATTCTTCATCGTTTGTAGTTAACGAGTCGGCAGGGAATTTAATTTGGATCGCATTGATCAATGCTTTTTCCCACGGAGAAACATG
>LNFR01000025.1:10000-39987 GCA_001567185.1 Bacteroidetes bacterium OLB12 | reverse complement strand
ACGCGATGGGAGAAAGATAAACGTTGGATTCTTGCATTATGGATGAGTTCGCCAACTGTGGTGCAGTTGCCTGCCTGGAGCATATTGTACACCCGGTTTCGGTAGCACGAAAAGTGATGGAAAAAAACTCCGCATGTGTTTTTGGTTGGTGAAGGGGCTTTAAAGTTTGCCCTCGACCAGGGGTTCAAAAAAGAAAAAATTGCTCACCAAAGAATCAGAGAAAGCCTGGAAAGAATGGTTAAAGACTTCGCAGTATAAACCTATTGCCAATATTGAAAATCACGACACGATTGGTATTGTTGCCTTAGATGCAAAGCAGAATTTATCGGGTGCATGTACTACCAGTGGCATGGCATATAAAATGCATGGCCGCGTGGGCGATTCGCCCATTATTGGTGCCGCCCTGTTTGTAGATAATGAAATTGGAGCAGCTACAAGCACCGGTGTGGGCGAGGAAGTAATCAGGATTGTGGGCTCGCACTTGGTGGTGGAACTAATGAGGCAAGGAAATTCGCCACAACAAGCCTGCGAACTGGCTGTGGCACGCATTGTAAAAAATCAACCTCAAAAATCGAAAGAGATACAAGTTGGATTTTTAGCGCTGAATAAGAATGGCGAATACGGAGCCTTCGCCTTGCAGAAAGGATTTACCTACGCTGTTTACAGTAACGAAGTGCCAAATAAGATTTTTGAGGCTAAGAGTTATTACCACTGATTTATCAGATACTATTGATTAAACAAGAATACAAATACAGCGATATAACCGAGAAGATAATTGGTTGTGCTATGAAGGTACACAATTATCTTGGAAATGGTTTTCAGGAAGTGATTTATCAACGTGCCTTGGAGATTGAGTTCAGGAAAGCAGAATTAACTTTCAATAGAGAACTTCAAATGGCGGTTAGCTATGATGGTATAAAGATTGGTACTCGGAGAGTCGATTTTTTGGTGGAAAGTAAGATAATAGTAGAACTTAAAGCCGTTTCGAAGTTAGATAATATTTACCTGAATCAAGCTGTTAATTACCTTGAAGCGTTTGATTTAGAAATTGGGCTGTTGTTAAACTTTGGTAGTACAAGTTTGGAGTTCAGGCGCCTTATTAACTCCAAGAAAAGAAATCAGGATAATCTTAAATCAAATGTATCAGGGGTATGAAAATCGAAATAGTAGTTTATAATATCGAATCTGCGCTAAAGGCACAGGAAGGTCAGGCCGACCGGATTGAGTTATGTGATAATCCGGGTGAAGGCGGCACAACTCCTTCCTATGGAGTAATTGAATCGGTGCGGCAACATGTTAGTTTGGATGTTTTTGTCATGATCCGTCCGCGGGGTGGTGATTTCCATTACTCCAGTTATGAATTCCATTGTATGAAGCGCGATATAGATCAATGTCAGCGATTAAGTGTGGATGGTGTTGTATTTGGAATCTTAAATCCGGATGGTACCCTTGATAAAAAACGTTGCAAGGAACTGATTGACCGTGCGCGACCACTCAAAGTAACCTGCCACCGTGCTTTTGATATGACCCGCGATCCGTTTGAAGCATTAGAAGATTGCATTGAAGTTGGGTTTGACAGAATTCTCACAGCAGGCCAGCAAGCTACTGCTTCGAAAGGTGCTGATTTGATTGGGCAATTAATTCAGAAAGCAAACGGACGTATTGCCATTATGCCCGGTTCTGGCGTAAATGAAAATACGGTTCAGGAGATCGTTCGGAAATCAGGGGCAAAAGAAATACATTTTTCTGCTACTACTTTCCGCGAAAGCGCCATGCAATACCGCAATCCAAATATAGCCGGAATGGGTTCGGACGAAGGCGCAGAGTTTAAACTTCGCACAGTAGATCCGCAGCGTGTAAAAAACATGCGGCAATTGGCTGAGTTGGCAAAACAAAATGAATTGGATTGAGCCCATCTCCTCCTTGTAACTTATTTTCCGGAGCAGATAGCCTAACTAAAATTTATAAACCCCAACCGGACATAAATCAAAAATGCCGGCCTTTCGGTCCGGCATTTTATCCAAACACCCCCTAATCTATTCTTATTGCGCAGCGCGCTTTGCTGTCATTGGAAATGATCCAAACTGGCCCATAGTCATGTTGCCGGAAAATTCATCTCCTGTAATTATCCCTTTAACCTGAATGCTATTGGTATTACCACCAAACTCACTTCATACGAAAAGCTAAGTTCGTTACCCACAACCTTTACGTCTTTAATGGGGGTTTCGCTGTTGAAGCGGGCATTTACAATTATACCACTGTACGTGTCGCCTTCTTTAGAAATTTTAAGTGTACCACCATTAGCTCCCTGCGGGCTTTCTACCGAGTATTCCCAGTTTCCTTCGGCAACAACTACCGCTGTAGAATCACCTTTTAATTCTTCTGCAGGCTTAACCGAATTTGTGTTGTTACGTTGGCCACCACCATTAAAATTAGACCGCTGGTTGCCACCACCCATCATATTGCCGCCACCGTTATCCATTCCACCGCCACCGCCACCATCGCCATCGCCACCCATTTTTAAATCATCGTTATTTACAGAACGGCCACGTCTGCGTTGTTGTTCAAAGCTCATCTTACCTATGCGATAGCTCACATTAACACGGAAGCTGAAGTGCGCATTTCGGTAAAACTGTTTTGGTTGATGCTTTGTGTTACGGCACCATCCTGAAAATTAGATACTACTGAGTTTCTGATTTTCATAGATGGAGCCAGGAAGTTCTCCAATCCAACACCTATGCTTCCCTTTTTATTTTTAAACTCTTTGCGGGCACCAATGCTGTAAGTTCCAAAACCGCCCTGGTAGCCCTGCAGATTTACCCTGCGGCCGCGGTAAAATCCAAATCCCTGCAAGGCCCAGCCTCCGCCTAAATTATAGCTACCAAAACCACGGCCACTATACACCCATCCGCTATTGCTAACCCTTGGGGTAAGGTCCGAGCCCGGATTTAACATGTCAGCAAAGTAAACATCGCCCCCAACATTGAATGAAAGCTTTCCAACACTAATATTCGTAAAGATACTACCACCATATGCATTTTCCTGGCCCAGGTTTCCATACGTGGTTTGGATTACGCTATCGCGCACAATTCTTCGCAAACTCTGAATTGCATTATTCGAGTTGCGTACAAAGCCTGTAAAGTTGATTGAGGTCCCCTTTACAAACGTGCTGTACCCTACTTCAAAGTTGTTGGTGTATTCCGGATCGAGTGATGGATTACCAACCGTTTCGCTTAGCGGGTTCGAATTCTGAATGTTCGGATTCAGGAACTGAATGGAAGGTCGCTGAATTCTTCGATTGTAGGAAGCCTTTACTGTTCCTTTCTTTAATTTTTTTGAAGCATTAAAACTGGGTACTAATACGCCATATTCCGGAATGTCTATATCTGCTTCGGTTTTAGTAAATGCATTGATAATGGTGTATTCGTAGCGGGCACCAGCCTTCACACTATAACCACTTTTTGCACTATAGGTATAGGACATGTAGCCGGATACCACATCCTGGCTATAGTTCAGTTGATTGGACAGGCTTGCATCTGTGTTTTGAACAAACTCACCATTCGCACCTTGTGCAGTAAAATACTGGTAATCGCTCAACACCTTTCTCTTTATTTCTTTTGCCCCAACTTCAAACATCTGGTTATCGCTGATGGGCGTTTGATAATCTGCCTGAATCGTAAACTCTTCGTTCAAACCATCATTCAGGTTCTTTAATCGCTGAAAAATTTCTTCCGTATCCGCATTATAGATTGTGTTGGTAAAATCGTTATTGCGATCGTTGCGGCTGTACATGGCCAATAAACTGAATTCCTGTTGTGGTTTTTCAAAATAATGGTTATAGCTTAAGTTCATATCCACGTTACCCGATAAATCTTTTGTATTTACATCGCGTAAGCTGTTAGAGGTAAGTACGTTGTTGGTAAAAACTTGAGAAATCAGGTTATCCTGGAAAGAATTGTTGTTACGCATTCCGTATCTAACTGATGCGGCCAACGAATTTTTCTTATTGATATCATAATCCCAACCAAAGTTATAGTTTCCAAAAATTCCCTGGTTTCGGTTTTGACCGCTTTGCAAAGACTGAGTTTGGGTTGTAATAGAGTTTTCTGTAACCGTGTTAATCTGATTGTTTTCAAATGCTCCCTTTACATTATAATTTGCTCTTCCAAACCCACCCAACGAAAAGCCCATCTTGCCTCTGCGATAGTTACTATTTAAACCAAAGTTTGAACCTCGTAACCCAATACCGGCATCTACATTCAGGGTTAAGCCTTCTAGGGTGTTTTTCTTGGTAATAATATTGATAATGCCGGCAGATCCTTCTGCATCGTATTTGGCCGAGGGTGAAGTAATCACTTCTACTGTTTTAATCTGATCGGCCGGAATTTGCTTCAAGGCATCGGCTACTGAGCTAGCCATAATAGTAGAAGGCTTGTTGTTAATCAACACCATAATATTGGAGCTACCCCGCAAACTCACGTTACCATCTAAATCAACTGAAAGCATGGGCACTCTTTTCAATACATCTGATGCATCACCACCGCGGGTGGTGGCATCATTCTCAGCATTATAAATAGTGCGATCTACACGCTCTTCAACCAAATCTTTTTCTGCAGCAACAACAACTTCTCCCAATTGCGTGGCCTCTTCTTCTATCTTAATTGTACCCAAGTTGATTTCTGCTCTTCGGCCATCCAAAACCTGGTCTGTTTTGGTGATAGTCTGATAGCCGATAAAAGAAATTGTTACGGTATATGTTCCGTTTGAAATTTTTTCAATTGCAAATTTTCCTTTTGCATCGGCAATGGTTCCATTTACCGTTTTGCCTTCACTATCCGTTAAGGCTATTGTGGCAAACTCTACCGGTTGATTAGATTTGGCATCCATTACTACACCAATAATCCGGCCGTGGCCCTGGGCAAAACCAGCAAGTGTGGTAAACGCGGCTACAATAGTTAGTAAGATCTTCTTCATAATGGGTTTAATAAATTGCTTTCTTCGTCTTTTCCGGTCTATTTAACTGCAAAGAAAAGTTTTTGTTTGCTTTTAGACTGCACTATTAGACAATCCGGCCAAACGATTCGACATTTCCCTAATTCTAATAATTCGAGGTAAAAACGCAGGTTTTAGATATTCGGTCGATTAAATTATGTTAACGGTCTAAAAGCCTCTCTGCTGTGATTTCAATGCGGTTTTGACCTTTACCTTTGAGTAAAATTTAATTTTTTGTTAACGCATGCAGTCCTTCATTAACCGAAATCGGGTACTACTATTACACATCTCGTTTTGGTTCGTTTACCTTTCATTTAATCTCTATCAATCTTCTGTCTTTCAGCGCGGACGGGATTATGATTGGGGCCGTATGCTTACCTCAACTTCGGTACAACTGGTATTTACGGTAACTATCGCCTATCTGAACTATTTTTTCATTTGGCCCAGATTTATTAAAAGCAAAAATCTACTACGGTTTCTATTAGAGTTTGGTGTTACCATTGGCGGATTATTGACATTACGCGTTTACCTGCAACGCTACCTGGCTGATGGTTATACGCACAAAGTGGGGTTCTTCTACTCCAATTTTTTTATCGTCCAAATGGTGGCCATCACCCTGCTCATCGTATTATTTGTTCTCATGCTTCGTTTTGCAGTAGAATGGTTTGAGCTGGAATCGAAGCGCAGGGAAATTGAGAATGAAAAACTGATGGCTGAATTGAATTTTTTAAAAGCTCAGATCAATCCGCATTTTCTTTTCAATACGCTTAATAACCTCTATTACCTGGCCTATACCAAATCAGACAATACAACCGAAGTAATTGCCAAGCTCTCGCAAATGATGCGGTACATGATTTACGACAGTAACCACCCCCAGGTGTTGTTATCAAAAGAAATAGAGTATATGCAAAATTACATTAGCCTGGAACGGCTTCGGTTAAATAATCAGATACCCATAAAATTTGAAATTGTGGGCAACCCTGAAAATCTGCGGATAGCACCCCTTGTGTTGATTACTTTTTTGGAAAACGCATTTAAACATGGTGTAAGTGGTAATAACAAGAATGCCTGGGTAAATGTTACCATTCAACTGGATGGCAAGCAATGTATTTACACCGTAGAGAATAGCAAGCCGGAAACGGCCAATCAATATGAGAAATCGGGCATTGGGCTGCAAAATGTAAAACGCAGGCTTGATCTGAGTTACCCCGGCCAATACCAACTGATTACAGAAGATAAAAAGGATGTATATTTCGTTCAGGTAACACTTACTCTCAGTTGAAACTAAATTGTGTTATAATTGAAGACGAGCCCCTGGCCCGCAACCTGCTTAGCGATTACGTAAACAAAGTACCATCGTTAACCCTGTTGCATGCCTTTGGTAATCCGCTGGAGGCATTGGATTTCTTAAGAACGCAACACGTTGATATTCTCTTTCTTGATGTTCAGATGCCCCAACTTACGGGCATTTCGCTCCTAAAAGTTTTGCAAAACAAACCCATGGTTATTCTTACCACTGCATACTCAGAATATGCCCTGGAAGGATATGAACTCGATGTGGCCGATTATCTTCTAAAGCCCGTAACCTTTGAACGATTTCTCAAGGCTGTAGATAAAGTAACACAGCGCCTTTCGGGTGAATCCAAAACTACCCAAACTACCGAACCACCGGCTTTGCCTGATTATGTGTTTGTAAAAGATGGCACTAAATCCGTAAAGGTTATGTTAGATGACATCTTATATGTGGAGGGATTGAAAGATTATGTAACCATTCACACACCACAACAAAAAATCGTAACCCTGCAGCGCATGAAAACCCTGGAGGAACAATTGCCCACCAATAAATTTATCCGGATTCATAATTCTTATATTGTTGCAGTAAGAGCAATTGATGTAGTTCATAAAAACGAAGTACAGATTGGCACCGCATCATTGCCCATTGGCGATACCTATCGCAAGGCTTTTCGGGATTTTATAGAGAAGAGGCACATCCTGTAACATACCCTTGCAGAAAAGGGAAATTTGATATATTTGCACCGCTTAAATTGTGAAGCAATACAGGATTAGCATTACTGGTCCTAAAAATTGATTTAAAATAAGGGGGATTAGCTCAGCTGGCTAGAGCGCTTCCATGGCATGGAAGAGGTCATCGGTTCGAATCCGATATTCTCCACCAAGAAAAATCTCTTACAAACCGCTACTGGTTCCGAAAGCTCTCGGAACCATTTTTTTTACCACCAAGCGGGTTTTTTTATTTTAACATTTACCCCCAGCCCAGGATCTGCTAGGGTTGGGATTCACTCACATCATTCACCACAATATAAAAGTTCCTGTCTGCCTCAAGGTGCGTATGCTTTCCCTTCAGGCGTTGCCAATCCGTAGTGGGCTTAATCCACCTACCCGATTGAAGTTTAACAGGCATATCAAAATCCGGAACGCACGTAGCCCACCGGTAATACATTTTCTTCTTTATCACTTTGTATTCCAGGGTAGGTATTTGCGTGGTTCGCAGGTATTGATCAAAGATTTTTCCAAGGGCCTTGCCCGATTGCCGGCTGATGTACGCTTCAACCTGTGCAGATGTAACTGTACTATGCCAGAAGCTTTCATTCAGCCCGCGCAATATCATTCTGAATTTCTCATCATCATCAACCAATTGCCGGATGGTGTGAATCAGGTTACCTCCTTTATAATACATATCGCCACTGCCCTTCTTATTTACACCGTATGGCCCCACAATCGGAATATCGTTACGAATTTGCTTACGGGTTCCTATTACATAATCGTTGCCGGCTTCAATGCCAAATTCGCACATGGTAAAAATTGTTTCGGAATAGTTGGTAAAAGACTCATGCACCCACATATCCGCTATATCATTTGTGGTGATGTTGTTTCCAAACCATTCGTGGCCACTTTCGTGGATAAGGATAAAATCCCACTTCAGACCCCAGCCGGTTTGTGAAAGATCGCTGCCCAGGTAACCATTTTTAAAACCGTTGCCATAGGCTACCGCACTCTGGTGTTCCATTCCCAGATGGGGCGATTGAACAAGTTTAAAACCATCTTCATAAAACGGGTACTTACCAAACCAATGTTCAAAACATGTAAGCATGGGTTGCGCTTGTCTGAATTGGCTCTTTGCTTTTTCTAACTCATAATCCAAAACCCAATACTGGCAATCCAGTGTACCGGCTTCGCCAGCATAATCCTCGCGCCAATGTACATACTTGCCAATGTAGGGAATGATGTTATAACTGTTGATCGGGTTTTTCACTTCCCAGGTAAAGGCAGTTAAATGATCACTTACATTTTCTTCGCGGATCAACCGGCCATTGCCCACCGCCACCAAAGTATCGGGAACAATAATGGTTAACGATGCACCCAGGTCGGGCTCATCACCCTGATAATCTTTGCACGGAAACCAGACACTGGCACCCAATCCCTGGCAGGCTACCGACATCCACGGTCTGCCGTGTGCATCTTTTGCCCAAATCCATCCGCCATCCCAGGGTGGCTGTTTGGCTTCGCGGGGTTTTCCTGAATACTGCAATTGAATTGTTATCTCGGCTCCTTTGGCTACTTCCTCGGGAAAAGTGAGGTAATAGACATTGCCTTCGCGATTAAAAGTAAGGGTGCCCGCATTGGTAGTTACTTTTTCCAATTGCATCGGCTCCTGCAAATCAATCTGTAGCCGTTTGCCCGGTGCTGTTGATTTTATTTTCATGATAACCTGGCCTGCTATCGTTTTTGAATTGTAATCCGGTTTTACGGTAATGCCATAATGCTGCACGTCCCACCAGGCACGTTCGGGTGTAACAGATCCGCGTAAGGTATCTTGCCGGGTAAATACCGATTGAGCAAATGTATGGATGCTCAACACAAACAGAATAAGGAAGATAAAATAACGCATACTAAGCAAGGTAAGATTCAGAATTAAGATTTTTCATGAAGCTAAAAGCAATGCCAAGTTACAAAACTAATTCCGCTGTTCATCAAATATGAAATCAACTAAAAGGTGTATCTTTCCCAAACTGAACCCATTGCCCTATGAAAAAAATTCTGGTTGCCCTCCTGTTATTGCCCTTGGTTTCTTTTGCGCAGGAAGACTATAAAGAAATTGCACAAAAAACCTGCGAGTGTATTCAGAAAAAAGACATGAGTGCAGCTACAAAAAACAAATTGAAGTTGCGCTTGGGTTATGCATGTTTGAAGTAATCCAGTCGCTCAACATACAAGTTGACATGGCAGATGGAGAGGCCATGCGCAAGTTTGGCGAAAAAGTGGGAATGCAGATGGCTCCCCTTTGCCCGGCCATCTTTACCAAATTAATGGAAGAAACGGAATCTGATACAGCCTCACCCGCCTACGAAACGATTAACGGTGTAATTAAATCCATTGAAGAAAAGGAGTTTCTGTTTGTAACACTCAAAGACGAAACCAACAAAGAAGTCAGGCTGGTGTGGTTACGCCATGTAGAAGGTGCCGATGATTTTTTGAATGATTATAAAAAACTTATTGGCAAGAAAGTTTCTGTAACCTACCAGAACCTGGAGTTGTTTAATGCCAAAGCAAAAGGATACTTTGGATACAAAGAGTTACTAACAATACAGGTTATGTAACTACTTCAAATTAGCTTTAAAGAACTCTACCGTGCGTTGCCACGCCAGTTCGGCCGCGGGTTTATCAAAGCGCGGGGTGCTGTCGTTATGAAAACCATGGTTTACCCCATCATATATATATGCTGTGTATTTCTTGTTGTTTTCTTTCAGCGCTTTTTCATAAGCAGGCCACCCTTCATTTACCCGGGTATCCAATCCGGCAAAATGCAACAATAAAGGAGCTTTGATTTTAGGCACATCTTCGGCTGCAGGCTGGCCACCGTAAAAGGGCACCGCCCCGGCCAGTTCAGGCACACGCACGGCCATCATATTGGAAATCCATCCGCCAAAACAAAACCCTACAACGCCTACTTTTCCGTTACAGTTCGGGTGCGATTTCAAATAATAAAATGCTGCAATAAAATCTTCCAGCATTTCATTCCGGTCGCGTTTACTTTGCATAGCCCGTCCATCATCATCATTTCCGGGGTAGCCGCCCAGCGGAGTAAGGGCATCGGGTGCCAAGGAAATAAATCCGGCAAGGGCCGCTCTTCTTCCAACATCTTCAATGTAAGGGTTAAGGCCCCGGTTTTCATGTACCACAACAATGCCTGGCAATTTTCTTTTTGAATCTACCGGTTTAGAAAGCAATCCCTTAATGGAACCACCTCCTTTTTCAGAATTGTAATTTATGTATTCAGACTTTATGCGAGGGTCATTTGCCTCCACCTGAATAATCTGGTAATTCGGATTAATAAAGCTCATTAATGCAGCCACTGTTACTCCGCCCACGGCATAGGCAGATAGCTTATCCATAAACTCCCTGCGGTTAATCCGGTTGTGTGCGTAAGCATCATACAAATCAAAAACTTCCTGTTTAATGTCTTCTTTTCGCAAGATTTTCATAGCTGGTTTTGATTTAATTGAATAATGAATGTACTGAATTATACATATATCCCATCAACGATTTGTACAATCGGTAAATTCAGAAGCTGAATTGAGCATGAAATGCCTGCCAAGGAAGCAGCAGAGCCATAAACCCCCATTCAACTTTCCCTATATTTGCGCCTTACTGTTATTGTAAACCATACTATGAACATACTTTTGATTGGAAGCGGAGGCCGGGAACATGCGCTGGCATGGAAAATAAAACAAAGCCCTCGTTGTTCAACCCTGTACATTGCACCCGGAAATGCGGGAACTGCCCTTATTGGCGAAAATGTGCCCCTTGCTGCCGAAGACTTTAAGGCACTGGGGCAATTTTGCCTCGATAAAAAAATTACCCTGGTTGTTGTAGGCCCCGAGGCACCACTTGTACAAGGTATTCGCGATTATTTTGAAGGTACTACTGCACTTGCCCATATACTTTTAGTGGGGCCCGGAAAAAGTGGAGCCATGCTGGAAGGCAGCAAAGACTTTTCGAAACAATTTATGTTGCGCCATCAGGTGCCCACTGCAAAGGCACGCACCTTTCAATCGCACGAAAGTGCGCAGGCGCTGGCCTACCTTGATCACTGCACACCACCTATTGTGTTGAAAGCCGATGGATTGGCTGCGGGTAAAGGAGTTATTATTTCACCAACCATTGCCGAAGCAAAACAAGCTATACACGCCATGCTGGTGGATAAAAAATTTGGTGAAGCAAGTTCAAAAGTATTGGTTGAAGAATTTCTGAACGGCATTGAGTTATCGGTGTTTGTACTTACTGATGGAGAAAATTATGTTGTACTGCCCGAAGCCAAAGACTACAAACGCATTGGCGATGGCGACACAGGGCCCAACACCGGTGGCATGGGTGCGGTTTCGCCCGTAATTTTTGCCGAAGAAGAATTTATGAAGAAAGTAGAAGCACAGGTAATTGTGCCTACTATCAATGGATTAAAGAAAGATGGTATCCCTTACAAAGGCTTTATCTTTATTGGACTAATGAACATAAAAGGCGAGCCGTTTGTCATTGAATATAATGCACGCATGGGCGACCCTGAAACGGAAGCTGTGATGACGCGCATTGATTCTGATCTGGTTGAGTTGCTGGAAGCCTGCGCCAAAGGCGAACTTCATAACCAGAAAATCCAAATTAACCCGCATTATGCAGTAACATTAATCATGGCCTCGGGTGGATACCCGGATATATTCGAAAAAGGACATGCCATCTCCGGGTTAGACGCTGCAGGCCCCGCCTTGGTGTTTCATGCGGGCACATCCCGTAAGGATAATACAATAGTTACCGCAGGCGGGCGTGTGCTGGCTATTACCGGCAATGCGGCAACACTGGATGGTGCCGCCAGGCAAGCCTATGAAACTGCCGCTAAGATTTCATGGAAAGATGCCTATTACCGGCAGGATATAAGCCAGGACCTGGCACAGCTTGAGAAGCGGGGTGGCCGGTGAATATCTCCGGTTTGTCAATACCCACCTAACCTTCTACCTTTAAGGTTTAATTAAATATTAAATAACAAACGCGATGGGATGTGCATGTGGCACACGCAAGGGTGAAACGGTTTCCGGTTGTAAAAACAACGGAGCCTGCGGCACAGGCGGTTGCAATAAAATGAATGTGTTTGATTGGTTGTCCAACATGGATATGCCAATACAGGATAAATTTCCGGTGGTGGAAGTGCGCTTTAAGAACGGACGTAAAGATTTTTATCGAAATACCGATAAACTGGCACTTACCACAGGCGATGCCATTATTGTTGAATCTACTACCGGGCATCACCTGGGCCATGTATCGCTGCAAGGGGAGTTAGTACGCCTGCAAATGCAAAAGAAAAAAGTAGCCAACGATGACGAGATCAAAAAAATCTATCGCCTGGCCACACAAAAAGATTCTGAAAAACACGAGGAGGCTAAAAAGCGCGATTTACCTACCCTTTACCGCACCCGCGAGATAATCCGGCAATTGAATTTAAGCATGAAGCTTTCGGATGTAGAGTACCAGGCAGATAATACAAAGGCTACATTTTTCTATTCGGCTGAAGACCGGGTGGATTTTCGTGAGTTGATAAAAATTCTGGCTGCTGAGTTTAAAGTGCGTGTAGAAATGCGGCAAATCAGTTTGCGGCAGGAAGCAGGCCGCCTGGGCGGGATTGGTGTTTGTGGCCGCGAATTGTGCTGTTCAACCTGGTTAAGCGATTTTAAAAATGTGGCTACCAGTGCTGCGCGTTATCAAAATCTTTCACTCAATCCCAGCAAACTTTCGGGCCAATGCGGCCGGTTAAAATGCTGCCTGAATTATGAGTTGGAAACTTATATGGAGGCCCTGAAAGACATTCCGGAAGTGGAAGCTCCCTTACTTACAGAGCAAGGTGAAGCCCGCTTGCAAAAGACCGACATCTTTAGGCGCATTATGTGGTTTGGCTATAAAGAAGAGAACACCTGGCATCCTATTAATATAACACGGGTAAATGAAATTCTGGCTCTAAACAAGGCTGGCAAAAAACCCGCTACGCTGCAGGCAAATGAAATTGAAGCAAAAAGTGCCGGTTACTAAGCTAAACAGCGATTTAGAAAATCTTGATAAGAAATATCAAAACAAGAAGAAGAAAAAACGGAATAACAAAAACCGAAACCGCGATAAAAAGAACCAACCCCAGCAAAATCAAAATCGCAATCATCAACCACGCAATCCTAAAGGCCCCAACCCACGATGAGATTACTAATTCTGTTTGCTGCCGTTACCATTTTGATTTCGGGTTGCGACAACAGTCGCCTTTTCGAAAATTATGTAGAGTTCAAAGATCGCAATTGGAAAATCCAGGAACCGGTTCAATTTGAATTTGAAATTACAAACACCCAACAGCAGTATAACCTGTACTATGAAGTGCGCAACTCACTGGATTATCCATGGCAGCGCATTTTTGTAAATTATCAACTTACCGATTCAACAGGCACAACCTTATCGCAAAAATTAGTGTCGGATTATTTGTTTGAAAAAAGTGGCCAACCACGGGGCCGCAGCGGACTGGGTGATGTGTACGATCATCGATTTAAGATTTTACAGGATTACTCCTTTAAAAATCCTGGTAAATATAAATTCACACTACAACAGGAAAATCGGCAGGATACACTGGCCGGCATTTTAGCCATTGGTTTTCGAATTGAAACCGCATCAAAAAAATGAGCAAAAAAAATGGGACTCATTGAGCCCCATTTTTGGAAGAGATTTAATCATTAGTTGGCTTACGTTTGATTAGGTTAACTCCTCCACTGAAACCTGTAAACTTGTTCTAAACTCAAACAACCTAGAAAAAAACTATAAACAAATGTAACCCCGAACGGGAACGATTCTATTTTGGGACGATTAGAAAGGAATTAGAAACCGCGGGCAGGTGGCAAAAGTACTGTAATGCACGTTCCAGAGCCCGGTGTGGATTCGATCGAAATTTTTCCTTTATGAATTGAAATAATTCGCTGGCTTAGCGATAAACCCACGCCATAGCCTTTTACTTTTGAAGTAGCATCTGTTCTGAAAAAGGGCTGAAAAACATTATCGATATCTTTTTTCTCGATACCCGGCCCTCGATCGGTTACCTGAACTCTTAATTCGCCCGGTTCGCAAACCAGTTCCACTTCTGCCCGGCTATCTTCCGAAAATTTGCATGCATTCTCAATAATATTTTGAAAGGCAGTACGAAGCAAATGCGGGTTTCCGTTTACCAACAACCTACTTTCGTATTTGCATATTTTTAATAGAAATCTGCTTCCATGAACTGACCGGCTGGTGCTACAACACGTTATTTAGTTGCTCCTTTATTTTTTCAAGTTCTTCCTTCATTAACACCACATGCTTTTGCATTTCTGCATCGTTGGCTTTACTGCCAATGGTATTAATCTCGCGGCCAATTTCCTGCGCAATAAATCCTAGCTTCTTTCCGGGCGATTGCGTTTCACCTATCACTTTCAAAAAATAATCAAGATGGGTTTTCAGGCGCACACGTTCTTCATGAATATCAAGCTTCTCGATATAAAAAATAATTTCCTGCTCTAGTCTATTGGCATCAAATCCTTCGCTTCCAAAAAAATCCGTTATGTTGCCTTTTATCCGGGTTCTGATTTTTTCAATGCGTTTTGGATCCAACGCCTCCACCTGCAACAACCCCTGACGAATATTTTCGATGTACGAACTGAGTTTGCCCTCCAGCGCCTTGCCTTCGGTTGCCCGGAATTTATCGCAGTGGCGAATGGCTTCATTCAGTAACGAAAGCACACCCTCCCACTCGGCTGGGTCTAACTCTTCGAGGCTATTGTTCTGAACCACATCGGGCGAATTGAGTGCTACCTGGAACAATCCTTCCGTAGGGGCCTTTACCTGTTCTGCCAGCCGTTTTAACTCGTTATAATAAGACACAAATAAGGCTTCGTTATACTGTTGCTTAATCTCTTGCCTGGGCCCTGGCTGAAACTCAATACTGAGCGAAACCTTTCCACGCTCTAATTTGTCGGCAATGAGGTTACGCAACTCCAATTCTTTTTCAGAGAATTTCTTTGGCATGCGTATGTTCAGATCCAGAAATTTTGAATTCAGGCTTTTTACTTCAATAGAAAGTATCCCATCACCCAAATTTGAGGTGGCTTGCCCAAAGCCAGTCATAGATTTAATCATACTGTAATTGATTCAACTCTTTACAAGGTATTTATTTTTTGATAATACCTGTAAGCAATAATCAGAAATCGAAACCCAACGTAACAGACAAACGCGGATTATTTACCCGGTAGTTTTCAACCGGCCAGGCCAGATCAAATTTCATGTAGTACCCAAACATCATGGTGCGAAGGCCCACACCATAACTATAAAGCCAGGGGTTAAGGTATTCATTAATCTCAATCACAAACGGACTGCCCGATCCGGCAGGTTCCTCAGGCACAACACGCTTGCGCGTACTATTGCGCGAGTTGATTGGGATTGCACCAGTCCAACTTGTACCAATGTCATAGAATGCAGTAAACTGCAGGTTGCGGAAAAAATTTGAAGTAATGGGTCCATTACTTAATGCTCTGATAAGCGGAACCCTCAACTCAACATTACCGATGGCTACGCTATTTCCATACAACGTAGCATAATCAAAACCCCGCAAACTGGTGGCAAATTCTGAGAAGAGAAGATTTTCATTGAAGGATCCTTGTGAACCCCGAAGCGGATTCTGAAGACCCGAATAATTAATTCGGTTGAATGCCCAGTTATCCATACCTCCTAACAAATATTTTTTAGGCGAATTGCCAAAAAAGGTTCCGGCAAATCCACGCACTGCAACTACTATTTCCCGATAGATTTTCTGATAGTGCCGTACATCTAACGATGCCTGCGAGAAACTCTTTGAGGAGTTTCCAACAGCTTCATAATGTACAACACTTAACTTACCACGCGTACCCTCAATAATATTCATGCCTGTTGTAAGGGAATTATCATATACCAGTTCGGCACGGGCTCCCGCATAAACCTGTTGCTGCGAAGGTAAAAAGGTAGGTATGGTATCTTGCGGAATAACATATCCCCTGTCAACAAACTGGGTAAAGCCCACAAATGGTTTAACAGAAACCCGGGTGCGTATTGAAAGCGGCATGGATGCACCCACTTCAATTTTTTGAAAAGAATATTTTTGCTCCTCAACATCTAACGCACTGGAGGCATTGGTTTCCCAGAAGATCACATTGCGATCAAAGCGCACACTGTAATCGATACGATAAGGCAGATACTGAAATTCGCCCCATACATCGCCACTCTTAAAATCGAACGCAGTTTGCAGGCCTCCTATCAAACGGAAGTTTTCCAGCATATCGTTCATCTGGGTTTCTAACTTCATACTGAATCCGCGCAGCGGATCAATTACAAAATTAGTAGCAAAGGTTTCGTAACTGAATTTCGGCAAATAGGGAAAAGGACCTGTAACTCTGCTTGCATCCCGCGCCTTCATGTACCGGGTTAAAAATGTTTCGCTGGGCTGCTGTGCTTTCAACACCTCATCCTCAAACACATAATCGTTGGTGTTTAGTGGTTTCGCTGCTTGAGGTTTTATGGTATCGGCTTTAACTGGTTCCTCAAATGTGTAATCATCGGTATCGATAACTCCTTTGGTTTGGGCGGAATCCGGTTTAACCGTTGGTTGGGAGGGTTGCTTTTGTGTAGTATCTGTCTTTTCCTTTAGCCTTGCGTTAATCAAATCTTTAATCGACATGTTTTTCGGCTGCTCGGGTTTCCGTTTTTCCGTAAGCGATTTTGCCTGTTGTACTTCACGCCTGCGCGATGCCGGAGTAAAAATCTGACGTTCGGTGTTAAATCCGTTTATTCTGAAAATATCCTCACCCAATTCCTGCATAGTAACCATAGCCAATGTCTGGCTGGCAAAGTTCAAATCATAATCGCGGATACTCGAGTTGTAGTTTGACAACTGGGAATAAATACCGGTTTTACGATTGTAGCGAAACAGGTTTACAATACCCCGCTGATCGCTCAGGTAAAAGAAATTATCTTCATCTAATGCTTTGGGCTTAAAATCTTTGCTTAAGGTATTGGTAACGCGGGTAACCGTAGTGGTGGTGGTGTCCAGGCTGAAAAGGAACAGGTTGTAATTAGTGGTTGACTTATCATACCCACGCACATTACTGGCAATGGAATCGGTTACACGGTTTGAACTAAACACCACGGTGTTGCTATTGGGTATAAACGATGGATCAAGATCATCATAAATATCGTTTGTCAACCTGCGGGTTCTGTCTCTTCGGCTGCTAATCAGAAATAAATCATTCTGTCCATTCAAATCGGCACTTAATACCGCCAACCGGCCATTGCCGGAGAAATCAAAACTGCGCACATTGCTGAAACGGTCAAGCTCGCGCGGCAACTTGCTTTTTGTAAGCAAATCGTATAACCAAAAAACATACTGACCATTTTTAACACCAATTACACCCAGCGTATTGGCATCGGACCAACTAAGCAGGGGTATGTTATAATCTACCGATTGCTTAATCACCTTGTTGCCTCCATTCAGAATAACCGTTTCCTGGCCGTTTTCAAGCGATCTTACCTTTACCGTAAATTTTCCGCGATCATTTTCTGCGTAAGCAACTTTCTTTCCATCAGGACTAATTTTTACCGTAGTAAATACAACCGACTTCCGATGCCTGGCGCTGAATCGGGTCGAGTCGCTGGGCGCAGTATAACTCTGTGCCACACGCTTCTCCATATCGCCATAATAACTTTTCCAGTCGGTCATTAATTTTTTAAAAGGAATACCCAGCGTAATCAATACACTTCGCTCTTCATTCCGAATAATGCGTGTATAATTAAGTATGTTGTTGATGGAGCTCTTTCCGTATTTTTCTACTATATAATTCCAGATGGATTGCCCCACCAGCGCAGCCTCGGGGCCAGTCATGCGCAATGCTTTGTTGGCTTTCTTTTCAGTCATTATTTGCCGCACAAAATCATCCATTTCGTCATTCCATCCTTTGGCCACATAAAGGGCTGCCCCATCCACAAACCAATCGGGCAGGTTAAGCAGCACCGCATTTTGGAACATGTCTTTCAAACTACCGCCAAACATCATCTCGTTCAACATCAGGTCGGAAAATTTGTGAATGAGTTCTTCCTTAAACTCTTCAACTGTACCCGGGTGTGCTACTTCTATGTATGGCTTCACAAATTCTGTTTCGCCTCCGGCACTGAATTGTTGTTTATCCAGCCCAATATTGCTCTGTTGCAGATCAGCCACCGAGTTATACAGGAAAACTTTGGTTTTTTGATAAGGGTAAAATCCGATAAGGTCTGTAATCCGGTCAAACTCTTTCTCCAGGTAATCGAGCGATTCCTGTGCGATGCGCTTGCGATCGTCATAATAGTACACATCGAAGTTTTCTGAGCTTAGGTAGTTCCAGCGAAACTGCTTGTACTGAATCCGGTTTTTTCCAAAACGCTCATAGGCATGCTGCGCCTGTACTGCATTAACCCAAATTCCTGCTATCAATACCAGAAATACAACCCGAAACACTCGCATACGTTCCCTCTAAGATTTCGAATATAACGCTTTAAACCTGTTAATATTTACTGCGGCCATAATTTCAGCAGCATCGGTAAGCCAATTGGCCAAATGACCTGCAAAATAAGGTGCCAGGCTTACACCTTTAGTGCCCAAACCATTAAAAATAATAACATTTTTGAAATCCGGATGCCTGCCCAGCATGGGCCTTCTGTCGGGTGAGGTTGGCCGCATACCCCAGTCCTGCGCTACTGTTTGGAAGGGGATCTTAAGCAAACTGCCAACACCCATCTCAAGCTCAATACGGGCGCGGTCTGTAATTGCCTCGGTTAGCTGATAAACCTCGTAAGTTGCCCCCACTTTATATTGAGAGGTAGCCGATGGTACAATAAAAACACCCCGATTATAAATCAGCTTGAGCGCTGTTTCCATCTTAATTGTTAAGGTCTCTCCTTTCAAGGGCTTTACCGGTAGGGCTTTCCAAAGCCGGCTTGCCGAAGTACCCGTGCAAAATATTATAGCGCTGGCCTTCCATTGCTTATACGATATCATCTCCGCGTCAAGCTGCACGTGCGATTCGTCAAACCATTCATCCACAAAAGAACCCTTTTCGCTTAACCAGGTGCGCACGCTGCTTAAAAAAACCGGCACATCCACATAACCGCTTTGATTGGCTACCAGGCCTCCGAAATCATCGTGTACCTGATCGCCATATGCACTTTTTGTATGAATAGCCGCAATAAACTTTTGATTCTGTGGCGATGCACTGTAACCCATCCATTCGTTTTGTTCCTGCACCGACAAGAACGGCCGGTACAAGGGCGTGGGGTAAAAAAAATTTCTGCTTTAACACGCGCTCAACCTCCGGGTAAAACTCAAACACATTTTGAAAAAGAGTTTCTGCCAGCCACGTTCGGGTCATCAGCTTTCCGGTTACAGGGTTGAACAACCCCGCGGCTATCATCGAACTACGGTTTTTTTCTGGTTTATCAATAACCACAACACGCTTGCCGCGCTGCACCAACTGCCAGGCCAGGCACGAGCCTGCCAATCCTTGCCCTACTATCAGGTAATCAATCATCATTTTTATTACGCCTTTAAAATTACACCCGTCCACCAACCTTTCCACCAAATTTTAGCAAAAGCCTTACTTTTACAGAATGATGAAAATTCAAACCTTCACCTTCAACCCCTTTCAGGAAAACACTTTTGTAGTTTATGATGAAAGTGGTGAAGCAGCCATTATCGATCCGGGTTGTTACCAGGCTCATGAAAAAACGGCCCTAAGTCAGTTTATTGATCACAACAAACTTACAGTAAAGCTGTTGCTCAACACCCATTGTCACATCGATCATGTATTAGGTAATGATTTCGTAAAATCTAAATACAACGTACCCTTTTTAATTCACGAAAAAGAATTACCCGTTTTAAAAGCCGTAAAAAGTTATGCCTCAAACTACGGGTTTGCCACTTACCAGGAAGCATTGCCCGATCGGTTTCTGAAAGAAGGTGACTGGGTCTCGTTTGGAAACACAAAGTTGCAGGTACTCTTTTTACCCGGCCATGCTCCGGGCCACATCGGGTTTTACCATGCCGAAACAAACGCGTTGCTGAGTGGCGATGTGTTGTTTGAAAACAGCATTGGTCGCACAGACTTACCCGGTGGCGATCACAATACACTTATTCAGAGTATCCGCCAAAAGGTTTTTGTATTGCCTGATGAAACAATTGTGTATCCCGGCCACGGAAATACTACTACCGTTGGCGAAGAAAAAATATCAAATCCATTCTGTGCAATATCAGTTACCAGATGAGTTTGCTACGCCACATCCCCAACGCATTAACCTGCAGCAACCTGATTTGCGGTTGCCTTGGTATTATCAGTTTGTTTACGAACAAGCTTGAACCCGCTTACTTTATCTGGGCTGCCTGCGTGTTCGATTTTTTAGACGGCTTTGCGGCCCGGCTACTCAAAGTATCATCACCCATTGGCAAAGAACTTGATTCGCTTGCCGATGTAGTAAGTTTTGGTGTGCTGCCCGCGCTGGCTGTCTATACCTGGATTGACCCCAACACTCATTTATACCTGCCCTACCTTGCTTTGCTAATTGCTGTTTTCTCTGCGTTGCGGCTGGCTAAGTTTAATATCGACACCAACCAAACCGATTCGTTTATTGGTGTGCCCACACCAGCCAATGCGTTATTTCTATCAGCCTTACCATTTTTGCCCGAAGCCATTCGCCTCGCTGTGTTTTCACCGTATGTATTGGCCGCTATTGCAATTGTGTGTTCCCTGCTGCTGGTTGCCCCACTACCCTTATTTGCATTAAAATTTAAAACCTTTCGGTGGCAAGGGAATCAACTCCGGTTTACCTTTTTGGGTATTTCGGTATTGTTATTACTTGCCCTCCATGCCGGGGCAATACCATTCATTATACTATTCTATATAGGAGTCTCGTTAATTTCGCGATTGGCAGGTGTAGAAAAAAAATAACGATGTCCACAATCAGATTGGTTATTTGTTTAATCCTTTGGATGGTAGTAACCCATTCCATGGCCCAATCCAATTCCGTTTTAAGTTCCGGAAACTGGTATAAGTTTTCTGTTAAAACTGATGGTGTGGTACAAATTAATTATGACTTGCTGCGGCAGGCAGGCATTAACCCCGATCAGATTGATCCCCGCAATATTCAGATTTACACGGGCCAATCCGGTATGCTACCCCAGGCTAATAGCAAACCTCGCAAAAGCGATCTGACACAAATTGCCATACAGGTTACCGGCCAACAAGACGGACACTTTAATACCAACGATGTTATTCTGTTTTTTGCACAGGGCCCCCACCGCCACCAATACAATTTGCAAAAGCAGATTTTTGAGTACGAGAACAATTTATTTACCGATAAAAATTACTATTTCCTTACTATCGGTACCGAAGCAGGTAAACGCATAACAACCCGCGAAAGCATAACCGGCACGCATCCGCTGATAACTTCCTATCAGGATCTGGGGTTTTACGAAACCGAAAAATATAACCTGCTAAAGTCGGGCCGTCAATGGTTTGGCGAACAATTTGACGCAAGCACCACAGCTACCATTCGGTTTGAGGTAAGCGACATTTTAGAGAACACGCAGGTAAAATTAGTGTCGCACGTAATGGCTCAATCAATTACACCTTCATCGTTTACCGTAGCCTATAACAACAATACCGTGTTAACCCAGGCCCTTGAAGCAATTCCCAATACACGTTATGGTGTAAAAGGAATTGTAAAAGCAGATACTGTTGTTTTAAATTCAACTGCCATTGGTGCCAGCACCAGCCTGAATCAAGATGTGCGGTATCAATTCACAAAAGGTTCACCCGGGTTGTCGGTAGGATATCTCGATTTTTTACTGCTCACATTTTCGAGAAAACTAGCCATGCGTTCATCTCAAATAATTTTTCGTTCAGCCGAAAGTGTTGAAGCCCCATCTGCTGCTTACGAAATTTCTAATGCAACTGCCGACATGCAAATTTGGGATGTTACCGATCCGGAAGAGGTTATACAACAAGCATTCACACAAACATCCGGTAAGATAAATTTTGCAACACCTTCCCAAACCCTACACACATTCGTTGCCATTCATCCAGCGCAACTCGCTCCTCCTGCCTTTGAAGGCCCTGTGTTAAATCAGAACCTGCGCGGAAGCACAGCTCCCGAGTTGTTGATCATCACGCATGTTGACCTCCTGGCAGAGGCACAACGATTAGCCACCCACCGTCAGCAGCAAGGCATTGCGGTTGCTGTTGTTACCGTAGATAAAATCTATCAGGAGTATGCAGGCGGAAAACAGGATTTTACGGCTATCCGCGATTTTATCAGAAGCTACTACCTGCAACCTGGCTCCGCACTTCAAAATGTATTGATCTTCGGGCGCGGCTCTTATGATTACAAAAATCGTGTTTTCAACAACTCAAACTTTGTTCCTATTTACCAATCACGCAACTCCTTAAGCCCACTGGAAACTTATTCGTCTGACGACTATTATGTTTTTATGGATGAGAACGAGGGTGAGTGGTTAGAATCACCCGCACAACCCCACACACTTGATCTGGGCATTGGCCGCCTACCCGTTAAAAATATTGCAGAAGCCGGAATAGTGGTAAATAAATTAATTGAATACGACACTCAAAGTGCAGGCGCCTGGCAAAACCATATTCTTTTGTTGCGGATGATGGTGATTTTAATATTCATCATTCGCAAGCCAACCAACTGGCAACCTATGTAGAACAAACTTATCCGGCCATAACCACCCGCAGATTCTTTGTAGATTCGTATGAACAAATTACACGTGCCAGTGGCCAAACCAGCCCGGATGCTGCCAAAGCACTAGACCTCGCCATCCGCAAAGGAGCATTAATTGTAAACTTTACAGGACATGGTTCCGAACGGGTGTGGATGGACGAACGCATTCTGGACGAAGTGATGGTGAAGAGTTGGAAAAACAAACGGCAATATCCGTTGTTTGTTACTGCAACCTGCGAGTTTGGCCGCCACGATGATCCGCTGCAGATTACAAGCGGTGAACTAACGTTGCTGCAACAAAATGGTGGAAGCATTGGCCTGGTTACTTCTGCACGTCCTGTTAATTCCAGTACAAACTTTACTTTGAACCAGGCTTTTTATGAAGCTTTATTTACTAAAGATAATGACCAATATCACGACCTCGGCACCACATTTCGTACCACAAAAAACAACAGCACCAGCGGTATTGCCAATCGCAATTTTTCTTTGCTGGCCGATCCCAGTATGAAACTGGCATTACCTCAAAACGAAGTTGTATTTGATGAAATTACTACCACTTCTGGTTCCACTACGCTTACCGGGCTTTCTGAAATTACCGTAAAAGGTCATATCGAAAATGGAGGCATCACCAACCAAGCCTTTCAGGGTAATCTGATACTCTCTTTATTTGATGAACCCGTTACACAAAATACAAGAGGCGATGAAAACACCCCTTTCAGTTATTCTGAATTATCAAATACATTATACCGGGGACAAACATCGGTAACACAAGGACTGTTCGAATCCAGTTTTATATTAACTAAAAAATGTTCCGGCCAATAGTTCAGTAGGTACCTTCACAGGTTTTGCTTACGCGAATAATATGTTAGCAAGTGGCTACTCCACACAAAATGTAGGTGGGTTAGACAATACCGCATTGCCCGATACAACACCTCCCCAAATTAGATTATTCATGGGCGATACCACTTTTATTTCGGGTGGGATTGTAGGGCCATCTACCAAAATAGTTGCCCTGCTTACCGATGAAAACGGAATTAATATCTCCAACTCCCCGGAAGGAAAGGAAATCCATTTTTCGCTGGATGATGGCCCCTCACAAAATATAAATGATTACTACCTTACCCTTGCTGATTCTTACCAAAAGGGTATGCTAACTTATCCGCTTGATGGATTAGAAAAAGGGAAACATACCCTAACCTTAACCGCATCCGATACACATAACAATACAAACACGGCAACTGTACCTTTTGTGGTTACCGATGGCACCCGCATCGAAATAGAAGAATTCCTGAACTATCCAAACCCCTTTGAACAGAACACAACCCTGGAGTTTACCCACACCCGGCCTGGCGAAGATCTGGAGGTTTTTGTAAGCATTATTGATATGGCTGGTAACAAAATACTGGAGCAGCATTTTGAAGTTTTGGCCAGTCAATACCGGGTTACTCTTACAGATTGGGACGGGCGCTCAGCCTCCGGAACAAAATTAGGCCGGGGTATATATGTGGGTAAACTATCTGTTCGTTCTTTACTGGATGGCTCGAAAAATGAGCAATTTACAAAGCTAATTGTGCTTAATTAACTACCTTTACCGCTTAGAACTTGAGTATGAATAAGTTAAGTCTGCTGGTCTTTTTTCTTTTCACAACCACATTAGGTTTTGCCCAGGGCACTTTAATTGGACAAGACAGTACCAACCGGGTAATTACTACCGCAGTACCCTTCCTTACAATAACACCCGATGCGCGCGCTGCCGGCATGGGCGATGTGGGGGTGGCCACCTCTGCCGATGTAAACTCTGCGTATTGGAATGCAGGTAAACTTGCATTTATCGATAATGGATTGGGTTATGGAGTTTCTGGTTCATACACACCCTGGCTTGGTAAAATCATTAACGATATGTATGTGTTTTACTTGTCGGGCTTCTATAAAATTGGCCGCGAGCAAACGGTAGCAGCCTCTATGAAATACTTCGACCTTGGCGAAATCCAGTTTCGTGGAGTAAGCGCGGAAGACCTGGGCCGTTTTAACCCACGCGAGTTCTCCTTTGATGTTACCTATTCACGCTTACTTACCGAAGAAATTGCATTGGGTGGTGCGCTTCGTTATATCCACTCAAATCTTACCGGTGCCTTATCAACCGGAAACATAGATGCCGGCCGGGCAATTCTGTGGCGGTGGATATGGGCATATATTATACCCGACCGCTAACTTCCCGAAACGCAACTCTATCGTTAGGGGCAGCCATTACCAACCTGGGGGCAAAAATTTCTTATTCCGATGCCAACAATCGCGATTTCATTCCAACTAACTTAAGAATGGGTGGAGCTTATACCATGGAACTTGATCCGCGTAACAAACTTACTTTTGCACTGGATCTTAATAAACTCTTAGTACCAAGTCCACCCCGAAATAATTCAACCCCTTTGCTTAGTGGTATTTTTGGATCCTTTACCGATGCAAGCGGTGGATTTAAAGAGGAAATTCGGGAGTTCATGGCCTCAACAGGAATTGAGTATTGGTACAACAGCACATTTGCCGGACGCCTGGGTTACTTTCATGAAGCTGCGGATAAAGGAAACAGAAAATACCTGACGGCCGGATTGGGAATCCGACATAATCGTTTTGGTTTTGATGTCGCTTACCTGGTACCAACAAACAAACGCGAAAACGCACTTGCCGAAACATTACGGTTAACCATTATGCTTAACTTCGATAGCAAAACCCGCGAAACCGATTCTGTTACCGATTAATCTAAATGCTCGATAGAAAATCTGCTCCCCAATTTTCAGCATTAAAAAAATTTCCAACTTCCTGAGCCTGAAGTAACCAGGCTTTCCAATGGGTGCAGCCTGGTTTGCCTCGATATTGTACAACAAGATGTAATCAAGATAGAGTTGCTTTTCAAATCCGGCAAATGGTATGAACCAACTCCCGGAATCTCACATTTCACAGCCCAACTGTTAGATAAAGGTATCCCCGGAAAAACTGCCTACCAGATTGCTACTTGGTTCGATCTCTTTGGTGCATCCGTAGAAATTAGTGCCGGCCTGGACTTTACAAGCGTATCTCTTTACTCACTAGCCTCTAATGTTACAGAAATACTGCCATTATTTTTTCAATTAGTCACAAACCCTGCCTTCCCGCTTGATGAGCTCAGTCAGGCAAAAGATATCTTCAGTCAAAACCTGAAGTTAAACCTTGAGAAAAATAGTTTTGTTGCAAACCGCAACATCCGAAAAAATATTTTTGGAGAACTACATCCTTACGGAGCAACATTAGATCTGCCTCATTTGGATACCATTAACCCCGGTCTTCTCCACGAATATTTTAAAAGCAGATTTATTCCGCACGAAGTTTATATTACCGGTAAGCTAAGCGTTCCTGCAAAAAACATGGTGATGGATGCTTTAAGTCAATTCCAACCACAAGCACTTCAACAACCAGTACACTATACTGCAATGGGCCAACAGCCCGTACAATTAGTTGAAAAACCCGAGAGCATTCAAACATCATTGCGCCTGGGTAAGCGAAGTATAAACAGGAGCCATCCACAGTACCCTCAACTTATTCTGCTTAATCATATTCTTGGCGGATACTTTGGCTCACGGTTGATGAAAAACCTGAGAGAAGAGAGAGGACTTACTTATGGTATCCATTCGTCTATTTCTCCATTAGCCAACGATTCGGTTTTTATGATCGGCACAGATGTTAATAAACAAGATCGAGAGCTGGCCATCTCAGAAATTAAAAATGAGGTTAATAGTCTTTGTCACAAACCCGTTTCAAAAGACGAATTAATGCTCGCCTGTAATCATTTGCTTGGCGGATTGCAACTAGATACCGCCAATCCATTCTCAGTAATGGAAAAAGTTAAAACTATTAGGACACATGATCTAAACCCTGAGTTTTACAATAACATATTCGTCAAAATTTCAGAAACAACTCCCTCTGAAATAAACAAACTTGCACAAACCCACTTAACTCCTGAGTCGCTCTACACGGTAGCAATCGGGTAAATCACCAAGTATCGGTAATGTACTGAAAAATGGTTGGTGACTTTGATTGGAAAACTTCTTAGACTTGGCTCATCACGCCCCCAAAACAAAAAAACCCATCCGGTTTGTACCGGATGGGTTTTGAAAAAAGATAGGCAACGACTTACTCTCCCGGGTTTTACCCTAGTACCATCAGCGCGGGTGGTCTTAACTGCTCTGTTCGGAATGGGAAGAGGTGATCCCCACCGCTATAGTCACCTTAATGTCTTTGGTGTTTGGTCCCGATCGTTATCGGAACCTCAGTTGTCAATTTGACTTTCGTCAACTGCCAACCAATTACAATATCGTTGACACCATTGATGAAAGAGTATCTTTTCCGTTGTCTAAAAGTAAAAGTTACGAGCACATAGATTTCGTTTGTTCTGAAGCGAACGGGTAATTAGTACTGCTCAGCTTTGCCATTTCTGACTTTACACCTGCAGCCTATCAACGTCATCATCTCTGACGTCCCTTAATGGAAGTCTCATCTCGAGGTGGGTTTCGCACTTAGATGCTTTCAGCGCTTATCCCGTCCCAACATAGCTACCCGGCAGTGCCGCTGGCGCGACAACCGGTACACCAGCGGTTCGTCCAACCCGGTCCTCTCGTACTAAGGTCAGATCCTCTCAAACTTCCTACGCCCACCACAGATAGGGACCGAACTGTCTCACGACGTTCTGAACCCAGCTCGCGTGCCACTTTAATTGGCGAACAGCCAAACCCTTGGGACCTTCTCCAGCCCCAGGATGTGACGAGCCGACATCGAGGTGCCAAACCTCCCCGTCGATGTGAGCTCTTGGGGGAGATCAGCCTGTTATCCCCGGCGTACCTTTTATCCTTTGAGCGATGGCCCTTCCATGCAGAACCACCGGATCACTATATCCAACTTTCGTCCCTGCTCGACTCGTCAGTCTCACAGTCAAGCATGCTTATGCTATTGCACTCCACATACGATTACCAACCGTACTGAGCATACCTTTGAAAGCCTCCGATACACTTTCGGAGGCGACCACCCCAGTCAAACTACCCACCACACAATGTCTCCCGCTTTTGCGGGATTAGGAATCAAGAAAATAAAGGGTGGTATTTCACCGTTGGCTCCCCAAAACCTAGCGGCCCTGGATCAACGCCTCCCACCTATCCTACACATCATTCTCCCAATGCCAATGTGAAGCTATAGTAAAGGTGCATGGGGTCTTTCCGTCCCGTGACGGGTACACGGCATCTTCACCGTGACTACAATTTCACCGAGCTCATGGCTGAGACAGTGCCCAGATCGTTACACCATTCGTGCAGGTCGGAACTTACCCGACAAGGAATTTCGCTACCTTAGGACCGTTATAGTTACGGCCGCCGTTTACTGGGGCTTCAGTTCAGAGCTTCGTCTTGCGACTAACTCCCCCCCTTAACCTTCCAGCACCGGGCAGGTGTCAGGCCTTATACTTCATCTTGCGATTTCGCAAAGCCATGTGTTTTTGTTAAACAGTCGCCTGGGCCATTTCTCTGCGACCTTTTTGTATTGCTACAAACTAGGCATCCCTTCTCCCGAAGTTACAGGATTAATTTGCCGAGTTCCTTAGCCATGATTCACTCGAGCACCTTAGTATCTTCTACTTGACTACCTGTGTCGGTTTGCGGTACGGGTACCATAACAATATGCTTAGCGGGTTTTCTCGGAAGTCTGCTTACGCTCTCTATCCATTCGGCCGAAGCCTCCTGGTACTGTTGGGTTTCAGCAAGCTGTGCGGATTTGCCTACACTGCCTATACCTACGCCTTTTAACGTCCAATTTCGTCTGAACGCGGAGCTGTCACTCCTCCTTCGCCACATCGCTCATTACGGTAGTACCGGAATATTAACCGGTTGGCCATCGACTACTCCTTTCGGATTCGCCTTAGGTCCCGACTTACCCGCGGCTGATTGACATTGCCGCGGAAACCTTAGTCTATCGGTGGGCAGGGTTCTCACCTGCCTTATCGTTACTTATGCCTACATTTGCTTTTCTAACCGCTCCACCATCCATTACCAGATAGCTTCTCCGCTGTTAGAATGCTCCCCTACCACTCCACGCTATTAAGCGGGGAATCCTAAGCTTCGGTACTATACTTGATGCCCGATTATTATCGATGCTCTGTCGCTCGACCAGTGAGCTGTTACGCACTCTTTAAAGGAATAGCTGCTTCCAAGCTAACCTCCTGGCTGTCTCAGCAACTGAACCGCCTTAGTTCAACTTAGTATAGATTTTGGGACCTTAGCTGTAGGTCTGGGTTCTTTCCCTCTCGGACACGGACCTTAGCACCCATGCCCTCATTGCAGAGTATATTTAATAGCATTCGGAGTTCATCTGGATTTGGTAGGATGTGACTCCCCCTAGTCCAATTGGTAGCTCTACCTCTATTAAACTCAAACCTCCACACTGTTCCTAAAAACATTTCGGGGAGTACGAGCTATTTCTCAGTTTGATTAGCCTTTCACCCCTACCCTCAGTTCATCCAAAAACTTTTCAACGTTTACTAGTTCGGACCTCCACCCCGGGTTAACGGGGCTTCATCCTGACCAAGGGTAGATCACAAAGTTTCGCGTCTACTACCACTGACTATGCGCCCTATTCAGACTCGCTTTCGCTCCGGCTGCATTCCTTCAAGGAACTTAACCTCGCCAGGGACAGTAACTCGTAGGCTCATTATGCAAAAGGCACGCCATCACCCCATTACGAGGCTCTGACCGCTTGTAAGCGTATGGTTTCAGGTTCTCTTTTCACCCTCCTGTTCGGAGTACTTTTCACCTTTCCTTCACAGTACTGGTTCACTATCGGTCTCTCAGGAGTATTTAGCCTTACCGGATGGTGCCGGCAAATTCAAACGGGGCGTCTCCGACCCCGCCCTACTCAGGATACTACCTCTCTCCTCCAACTTCTCTTACGGGGCTATCACCCGCTATGGCCGGCTTTCCCATACCGTTCAGATCGTCTTTGGTTTTGATTATGTAGTCCTATTACCCCCAACTAGCCTTAACTAAGTGGGTTTGGGCTCTTGCGCGTTCGCTCGCCACTACTTGCGCAATCATTCGTTTATTTTCTCCTCCTCCAGGTACTTAGAT
>LNFR01000025.1:0-5000 GCA_001567185.1 Bacteroidetes bacterium OLB12 | reverse complement strand
TACTTTCGGGTTAAGGGCCATGTTTTGTTTCAGCGCAAATATAGTATTTCGTTTATCAGGTTAAGGTCTTGGTTTTAAAATCAGGCAGCCCGTGAATCAAATCGGGCTACTTTTACAACTCCCTCCACTTTTTCCAGTTTTGATATGAGCATTTCGAGGTGGCGGGTGTCATTTACATACAACATAATTTCACCACTAAATATGCCCTGATCAGTATTAAACGCAAGCGAACTCATATTTACTTTCAATTCTTCAGATATTACTTTCGATACATCATTAATCAGACCCACCCGATCGGTACCTATTACTTTAAGGCCGGTTAAAAAGGCCACTTCGTGCTGAGAGGTCCACTTGGCTTTTATAACCCGGTTGCCATGGTTGGCAAGCAGTTCGGTTGCATTAGGGCATGTGGTACGGTGTATTTTAATGCCTTCGTTAACGGTAACAAAGCCAAATACATCATCGCCCGGAATGGGGGTACAGCATTTGGCCAGTTTATACTCTACCACATCCATATCTTCGCCAATCAGCAAGGTATCTTCCTGGCGGCCTTTGGCTTTGATTTCTTGTTCAATGGTTTTTACGTCCACCTGTTCTAACGGGCGGGTTTTGAGGGGCGATGAGGGCTTAAACTCCTTGAATCGTTTCAGGTCGTTTAGTGTAATGATTCCTTTACCTACCCGATAGTGCAATTCAAACTGCGAGTTTACATTAAAGTAGGCACGCATCTGTTCAAACACCTGGCTGTTGGCTTCAATTTTCAGTTGTTTTAGTTTTCGCGCCAGCAATTCTTTGCCCTCCTCCATCACATTGCGCTTATCTTCCTTCAGCAATTCTTTTATTTTAGATTTTGCTTTGGGGCTTATTACAAATCGCAGCCAATCTTCGTTTGCCTTTTGTTTGGATGAGGTAAGGATTTCAATCTGATCGCCATTTTTCAGAACATGATTAATGGGTACCAGTTTCTGGTTTACTTTGGCTCCAATGCACTTGGCTCCGATGTCGGTGTGAATATCAAATGCAAAGTCAAGGGCGGTGGCTCCATTGGGCAGTGTTTTCAATTCGCCCCGCGGGGTAAATACAAATACTTCTTCATTGAAGAGATTTCCCCTGAAGTCATCTACAAATTCGAGTGCTGTCAGGTCTTGTTTTTCCAGCAACTCGCGCACACGCACCAGCCATTTCTCCAGGTTTGATTCGTGACTGGCGTTGCTGTCTTTATATTTCCAATGGGCGGCATATCCTTTCTCAGCAATTTCATCCATCCGCCTGGTTCTTATTTGCACCTCCACCCACTGGCCGTTTTTTGCCATTACCGTAGTGTGCAATGATTCGTAGCCATTTGCCTTGGGAGTGCTAATCCAATCGCGCAGGCGATCGGGGTTTGGGGTATAAAAATCAGTAACAATTGAATACACTTGCCAGCAGAAGGATTTTTCGTGTTCCAGTGGTGTATCCAGTATTAGACGAACGGCAAACAAATCGTACACTTCCTCGAAAGGAATGTTCTGCTTGCGCATTTTATTATAGATGGAGAAAATGGATTTAGGGCGGCTCTTTATTTCATATTCTATTTTCAACTTGTCTAACTCTTCTGTAATGGGCTGCACAAATTGTTTTATGAATTTATTTCGGGAGGTACGTGTTTCATCAATCTTATCGGCAATTTCCCGGTAAATGGTATAATCTGTAAAGCGCAAATACAAATCCTCCAGTTCGGTCTTAATTGCATTAAGCCCCAGGCGGTGGGCCAGCGGGGCATAGAGATAAATTGTTTCGGATGATACCCGCAATTGTTTGTTACGCGGCATACTATCCAGGGTGCGCATGTTGTGCAGGCGGTCGGCCAGTTTGATCAGTATCACCCGCACATCTTCTGAAAGGGTGAATAACATCTTTCGGAAGTTTTCGGCCTGAGCCGAAGTTCCGTACTCAAAAACACCGCGTATTTTGGTAAGCCCATCAATGATGCGGGCTACCTTATTACCAAAAATTCGTTCCAGGTCTTTAAGCTGTATGTCGGTATCTTCCACTACATCGTGTAGTAGCGCAGCAATAATTGAGGTTGTGCCAAGTCCAATTTCTTCCACACAAATTTCGGCCACGGACAGGGGATGGAAAATATAGGGTTCGCCTGATTTTCTTCGCATATCTTTATGCGCATCCATGGCAATGGTAAAGGCTCGTTTAATAAGTTTTGCATCGCCTTCATTTAAAATTGGTTTTGCCTTTCGCAGCAACTTTCGATAGCGGGCGATGATCTCCTTTTTTTCTTCTGCAACATCAATTACCACAACCCAGAAATTTTAAAGATTTGATTTTTTAACCAGACCTATAATCATAACGAAATATCCCTAAATTTGCACTCCCTTTGATAAAAAACTGGTTTTTTAATTCTAAAAACGGGAAATGAGTGCCAGGCAAGTTGGCTCCGAAACGCCATCGGGATGCCAAAACAGAGAATAAGGATGGTGATTTTTAAATTACCAGCCTTGACAGAAAGGCCGGGTACATCAAAATGCGCATGTGGCGTAATTGGCAGCCGCGCTAGACTTAGGATCTAGTGCCGCAAGGCGTGGGGGTTCGAGTCCCTCCATGCGCACTTAGTTTAAGTAGGCAGTTGGCAGTACGCAGCAGGCAAAATGTGCTCTGCAACGGCCTACTGCCTATTACTTTAAAAGAATACTAATTTTTAAATCAATATCCTTTGAACATTACACTTGACAAGCAGAGCGCTACAGACGGAATAATCAAGATTGCATTAACCGAAAGTGATTACCAGCCAAAAGTTGAAGAGAAGTTAAAGACTATGCCCGCAAGGCCAACATTAAAGGTTTCCGCCAGGGTAAAGTACCATCGGGCGTAATCAAAAAGATGTTTGGTAAATCTATTTTGGTTGAAGAAGTAAATCACCTTGTATCGCATTCGGTATCAGACTATATCCGCGATCAGAAACTTCGCATTTTGGGCGACCCCATGCCCAACCAGGAAAAAGCTTTTGGAATTGACTGGGACTCTCAGAAAGACTTTGAATTCGAATTCCAGATTGGCCTTGTAGAAGATTTTAATGTTGATTTATCTTCCAAAGTAAAAGTAAAATCTTACCCCATTACCGTTGATAAGGCCACCCTTGACGAAACGCTGGAGGATATTAAGCAACGCTTTGGAAATGTTACCTATCCCGAGGTAACAGAGCCTGGATGCAATCTGTATGGTGAAATTTCAAAAACAGGCGAGACCGAACCCAAAGGTTCGTACATTGTGCTGGATAAAGTAGCCAAAAAAGAACAGAAGAAATTTACCGGCCTTAAGAAAGATGACGTTATCGAATTCGATATCGACAAAGTGTTTGACGATGCAAAGGCCAAAGCCCAGGCACTGAATGTAGCAGAAGAAGAAGCCGAAAAAGCAACCGGAACTTATTCCTTTAAGATTACCACCATTAGTAAAGTAGCGCCTGCTCCTGTTGGCCAGGAATTATTCGATAAGGTTTTTGGGCCCAACACGGTTAAGAGCGAAGAAGAGTTTATGGAAAAAATAAAAAGCACCATAAGCGAAAATTACCAGCGCGAAACCGAACACATGCTGGATCATGAAATTCAACATTATTATGTTGACCATACCCAAATAACCATGCCGGAAGCATTCTTGAAAAACTGGTTAAAACACTCCAGCAATGGCGAGGTTACCGACTCGGTATTGGAAAAAGAATTTAATGCGTACCGCGACTCGTTAAAGTGGGATCTGATTAAGAACAAAATTGCTGAAGACAAAGAGATAAAAGTTGAAGGTGATGAGGTACGCGAAAAAGCCAAACAATTTATAATGGATCAGTTTGGCGGCCCGTCCATTGCTGCGCAACTTGGCGATAAATTAAACGACATTGCCAACAACTACTTATCAGGCCAGGATGGTAAGGGCGAAAACTTTATGAAAATCTACAATCAGCTTCGTCACGAAAAAATTCTGAAAGCGATAAAGGAAAACATTACCATAACCGAAAAGCCGGTTTCGCTGGAAGAGTTTAAAAAACATGCGGAAACCCACCGCCACTAAGCCGAACCAAAACAGCCTGATTCCTGTTTTATTAAGCCCTGTTTAATTCAATAGGGCTTTTTTATTGTGTTTTTCCTTACTAACATTGACTTAAGAAAAATAAAAACACACCCGAATACGACTCTTTTCTAAATCAAAAACTTTTAACTTTTTATATGTCACAATCCAACGAATTCAGAAAATTTGCCGTGCATCACCTGGGTATGAGTGGAAATGCACTGGATAGCTACACCCGGCACTTAAACCAGAACCCATATACTGTAACCGGCATGACACCCAACATTGTTGAAGAACGGCAAATGCGGGCTACTGTTATTGATGTTTTCTCGCGCCTGATGGCCGATCGGATTATTTTCTTCGGTACAGCCGTTGATGATTATGTTGCCAATGTAATTACTGCACAGCTCTTGTTCCTGGAGTCATCCGATCCTAAAAAAGATATCATTATGTATATCAACAGCCCCGGAGGGTCTGTGTATGCAGGCCTGGGTATTTACGATACCATGCAATATGTTAATCCGGATGTGGCCACCATTTGTACAGGCATGGCCGCCTCGATGGGCGCAGTACTGCTGTCGGCCGGAGCTTCCAAAAAGCGCTCGGCACTACCCCATGCCCGCGTAATGATCCACCAGCCATCGGCCGGTATGCAGGGTACTTCCCGAGACATGGAGATTTCCATGAAGCAAACCCTGGAGTTACGGCAAGATTTGTATAATATTCTGGCAAAACACAGCGGCCAGACCTACGAAAAAATTGACAAAGATTCTGATCGCGATTACTGGATGCGTGCTTCTGAAGCAAAGGCCTATGGCCTGATTGATGAAGTGCTGGAGCGCAAGAAATAGTTACCCAATCGGGCAATGGTTCAGGTAACCAATGGTAAAAAGGAAAAATCGTACCTTTACCATTGGTTAACCGACTAATTACACATGACCAAAAAA
>LNFR01000024.1 GCA_001567185.1 Bacteroidetes bacterium OLB12 | reverse complement strand
AGAGGAGGAGAGCCATGGCGGTAGCGTTGGAACAGGAAATGATCGCAAAAGCCCAGGAAGCAAAAGCAAACGTAATTCAAGGCCGAGGCCGAAATTCCAAAAGCTATTGCCGAAGCATTCTTAAAAGGAAATTTGGGTGTGAATGGATTACTACAAAATGCAAAACATTCAAGCCGATACCGATATGCGGCAGTCCATTTCCGGATCGGGTAAAACAAAAACCGAGTAATTAAATTTTATAGAATAAAACGGGTTGCCACATTTATGAGGCAACCCGTTTTTATTTACGAAGGTTGATATACGGTGATGACCCTTTAATCATCCATGTCCAAACCAGGTAGCAGCGCAAAGAACAGACTCTCCAAAAATCAGCGACTCAGATACAGATTCCGTTCGCTATAAATATTCAGAAAGTAGTCATCCATTAAATCATCAATAAAATAAATGGCTTCCCCGGTCGATTTCATTTCCGGCCCTAATTCTTTGTTTACATCAGGGAATTTATTGAAAGAAAACACCGGCACTTTAATGGCATAGCCATGCTTTTTAGGCGCGAACTGAAAATCCTTCACTTTGTTAACACCTAACATTACTTTAGTTGCACAGTTTACATACGGCTCATCATATGCTTTGCAAATAAAGGGCACGGTACGTGATGCGCGCGGGTTGGCTTCAATGATGTAAACCTTATCGTTCTTAATAGCAAACTGAATGTTGATTAGTCCAACGGTTTTAAGCGCTACAGCAATTCGCCTGGTGTAGTTTTCAATTTGCTTAATTACGAAATCACCCAGGTTATAGGGGGGAAGTACCGCGTACGAATCGCCACTGTGAATACCGGCTGGCTCAATGTGCTGCATAATACCAATGATGTACACATCTTCACCATCGCAAATAGCATCGGCTTCGGCTTCGATGGCACCATCCAGAAAATGATCGAGCAATACTTTGTTTTCAGGCAGGTGTTTCCAAATGTCAAGAATATGGTTCTCCAGTTCTTTCTCGTTAATTACAATTTTCATGCTCTGTCCGCCCAACACATACGAGGGCCGAACCAGCAAAGGGAAGCCGATGGTTTTGGAAACCTCCAGGGCCTCATCCGCATTGCGTGCAACACCAAACTCCGGATAAGGAATATTTAACTCTTTCAGCAGGGAAGAAAAACTACCGCGGTCTTCAGCAAGATCAAGCGCTTCAAAGGAAGTACCAATGATTTTGATGCCGTACTTGTGTAGCTTTTCAGCAAGCTTCAATGCGGTTTGTCCGCCCAACTGCACAATTACGCCTTCTGGTTTTTCATGCTGAATAATATCCCATAAATGTTCCCAGAAAACAGGTTCGAAGTAAAGTTTATCTGCAATATCAAAATCGGTTGAAACGGTTTCTGGGTTACAGTTGATCATGATGGCTTCGTAACCGGCTTCTTTTGCGGCCAGTATTCCGTGCACACAGGAATAGTCGAACTCAATACCTTGCCCAATACGATTAGGGCCAGAACCCAATACGATTACTTTCTTCTTGTTGGATACAACCGACTCGTTCTCTTTGTCGAAGGTAGAATAATAATAAGCTGTCTTTGCATCAAATTCGGCTGCACAGGTATCTACCATTTTATACACCCGGTTAATGCCCATCTCTCTGCGTTTCAGGTGTACTTCACTTTCCAGGCAATCCAGCAGGTGCGCAATTTGTCTGTCTGCATAGCCTTTCTCTTTGGCTCTGCGCATCAACTCGGATGGAATAGTTGCGAGTTTATATTTTTCTATCTCATTTTCTACCTCAATCAATTCCCAGATTTGTTCCAGGAACCATTTATCAATTTTGGTCAGGTTCTGAATGGTCTTCATGGAGATGCCCAGCTTCATGGCATCGTAAACATGAAACAGCCGGTTCCAGCTTGGGTTTTGTAAGCTATAAAGTAAGTCTTCCTGTTTAGTTAATTCTTTGCCATCGGCACCCAACCCATTTCTTCTAATCTCTAAACTCTGACAGGCTTTTTGAAGGGCTTCCTGAAAATTTCTTCCAATACCCATTACTTCGCCCACCGATTTCATCTGCAAGCCAAGTTTGCGATCGGCTCCATGAAACTTATCAAAATTCCAACGTGGAATTTTCACAATCACATAATCCAACGCAGGTTCAAAGTATGCTGTGGTAGAACCAGTAATGGCATTCTTCAATTCATCGAGGTTGTAACCAATAGCCAGCTTGGCTGCAATTTTAGCAATGGGATATCCGGTTGCTTTTGATGCCAGTGCCGATGAACGTGACACACGCGGGTTGATTTCAATTCCGATAATGTCATCGTTATCGGGATTAACAGAGAACTGCACATTGCAACCGCCCGCGAATTTTCCAATGCCATTCATCATTTTAATGGCGAGGTTACGCATGTTCTGATATACGGTATCGGGCAATGTCATGGCCGGAGCCACGGTAATGGAATCTCCGGTGTGAATGCCCATCGGATCGAAATTTTCGATCGAACAGATAATAATTACATTCCCCAGGCTATCACGCAATAATTCAAGTTCGTATTCTTTCCAGCCCAAAATGCTTTGCTCTATCAATACTTCGTGAATGGGTGATGCATGTAAACCACGGTTAAGGGCAGCGTCAAATTCTTCGGGAGAGTTTACGAACCCGCCCCCGGTTCCACCTAACGTAAAAGAAGGTCTGATAACCAACGGGAACCCAATCTCCTGGGCAATTTCTTTTCCTTCCAAAAAAGAAGTAGCCGTTGCACCTTTACACACTCCCACACCTATCTCCAGCATCTTCAACCGGAATTTTTCACGATCCTCTGTGGTTTCAATGGCCCCAATATCAACCCCAATAATTTTTACACCGTAATGTTGCCAGATGCCGGCCTTATCGCACTCAATGCAAAGATTAAGTGCGGTTTGCCCGCCCATAGTGGGTAGCACTGCATCGATGTGGTGTTTTTCAAGAATTTCGCGAATTGATTTTTTCTCCAGCGGTTTAAGGTACACGTGGTCGGCCGTAACCTTATCGGTCATAATGGTGGCCGGGTTGGAGTTGATCAGAATTACCTCGATGCCTTCTTCCCGTAAGGAGCGGGCGGCTTGCGACCCCGAATAATCAAATTCACATGCTTGTCCGATAATAATTGGCCCGCTACCGATGATGAGTACGGAACGAATACTGCGATCTCTTGGCATTTCTGGTGGTTGTGGTTTGGATAAATCGGGCAAAAATAAGGACTATTTCAAGTAAATAGTTATGGCTACTCTACATTTATTCGAGAGGTAGTTTACACCTGAAAAAAAATTGCAAATTTCATCTTTCAAACAGTTGCATATGAATCTAAATCTGAAGGCGAAAGCTGAAAACACGTATGATGCAATCGTAGTAGGTTCGGGAATTAGCGGTGGCTGGGCCGCCAAAGAACTTTGTGAGCGCGGATTAAAAGTATTGCTGCTGGAACGGGGCAAAAATGTGGAGCACCCCAATTATCCCACCACCTCGCTCGATCCCTGGCAACTGGAAAACCGGGGGCGTCTTACCCAGGCCGATCGCGACAAATGCCCAATTCAAACCCGGCACTATTCCTATGCGGGCGATAACAAACACTTTTATATTAACGACCTGGAAAACCCTTATGCTGAGACTAAACGTTTTGATTGGATTCGCGGAGATATTGTGGGAGGACGCTCCGTTTTATGGGGCCGCCATTGTTACCGGCTAAGTGATCTTGATTTTGAAGCTAACCAGCGCGATGGGATTGCGGTAGATTGGCCCATTCGTTATAAAGATATAGCACCGTGGTATGATTATGTAGAACAATTTATTGGCGTGTGCGGGCAAGCCGAAGGAATTCCCCATCTGCCTGATGGCAAGTTTCAACCACCTATGGAGATGAATTGTGTGGAAACAGATTTCAAAACCAAGGTGGAAGAAAAATTTGGGCGTAAGATAACTATGGGTCGGATTGCAAATTTAACAGCACCTGTAAAAGGTCGGGGCGTGTGTCAGTATCGCAATCAATGCCACCGTGGTTGTCCATACGGAGCCTACTTCAGTACCAATGCCAGCACCTTACCTGCTGCATTTGAAACCGGCAACCTGACTTTGCGGCCACACTCATTAACCAACCGGGTATTGTACAACGAACAAAAGCAAAAAGCAGTTGGTGTTGAAATTATTGATACCGAAACCAATGAAGTGATTGAGTATTACGCACGACTCATTTTTATAAATGCAGCTACCCTGGGCACGGCATTTATATTACTCAATTCAATTTCCAATCGGTTTCCAAATGGATTGGGTAATGGTAGCGACCAGGTGGGGCGCAATATCATGGATCATCATAAAGGAGCCGGAGCCGATGCGGAGGTAGAAGGTTTTGATGACCAATATTATTATGGGCGCAGGCCAAATGGAGTGTATGTGCCACGGTTTAGGAATCTATCAGAGAAACGAACCGACTACATTCGGGGGTTTGGCTACCAGGGTGGCGCAAGCCGCAACGGCTGGGGGCGCGGAACCATGGACATGGCAGTTGGTGCCGATCTGAAGGAACTGTTGCAGGCCCCGGGCAATTGGCGAATTGGTTTTGGGGGTTTTGGTGAATGTTTGCCTTACGAAGAAAACAGAGTTACACTCAATACCAATCTAAAAGATAAATGGGGTCGTAATACGTTAACTACCGATGTAGAGTTTAAAGAGAATGAACATGCGATGCAGAAAGACATGGCGCTGGCTATGGCCGAAATGCTGGAAGCAGCCGGGTACAAGAATGTTCGTCCTTATGTAAATACTTCGTTTCCGGGCAATGCCAACCACGAAATGGGAGGCGCACGCATGGGGCGAAACGCGAAGACTTCTGTACTAAACGGATTTAATCAAATGCACGAGGTAAAAAATGTATTTATTACCGATGGATCGTTTATGACCTCGTCCTCGTGTGTAAATCCATCGCTTACCTACATGGCCATGACCGCACGGGCGTGTGCCTATGCCGTGGAGGAAATGAAAAGAGGTACGATTTGAAGTTTACTTGATAAAATTATTATACAGGATCGGGATTGCTTTTTTGTGAATGGGGCGCGTGCCATCTACCATACCGGGTAAGCAACCATTGGTAATTACAACAAACCCATATTTCTTTTTGGGATTGAAATAAAAGCTGCTGTATAATCCATAAGCCGAACCGGTGTGTCCTTTTAAAGAGATACCGGGTAATAAATTGTCAGCGGTAGAAATAGCCAAACCATAACCTTCTTCTTTTGAAATGCTGTGTTGCATGGTTTTAGCGCTTTTGCGGGAGATAATTTTTTTTCCCTGGTAGGTGCCGTAATTCATGTGCATGATCATGTAACGGGCAAGATCCTGCGCCCCTATTTTTACCCCACCGGTGGGTGAAAAAACAGGTGTGCTGTATCCAAATTCGTAATTTTTTATCTGTTCACTTCTGGAGGCATAGGCCTGTGGTGAGGGCTCGAATTTCTGATTGGCAGAATCATATTCGTAAAGCGTGGCAAACCGGCTTGCATTTAGAGAATCTACATTATGACCGGCATATAAACCAAGCGGTTTAATGATGTGGTTACGTATGTACACATCAAACCGCTCGCCCGAGGTGCGTTCAATGATGGTGCCTGTCATGTTATAGTTCAGGTTACAGTATTCGTATTGCGAGCCAGGTTCATAGTTGTTAAAACATATTGCCCAGTCGGAATTTTTTGCCGGATTAATTACATCTAACGTAAAATAACCATTACGATCGCTGATACTGGATGTGTGCGACATGATCATGCGCAGGGTAATTACCTTATCGGGATAATTAGGGTTGCGCACAGGAAAGCCAATCAATTTGCTCACATCATCGTCTAAGTGTAGTTTTCCCTGTTCCACCAACTGCATAATGGCTGTAGCCGAAAAGGATTTCGAAATGGATGCAATTCTGAAAATGCTGTTTTCGTTAAGTGGAATTTGTTTTTCCACATCCTGCCAGCCCATGTTTTTTGCATAAATAATTTTACCATGTTTTACCACAACTACTGCAAGGCCCACGGTTTTAAGTTCTTCGGCTACTGCCTGTAACTCTTTATCGGGTTGAGAAAAACTTTTTAGGGAGATAAGAAAAGCAACAAATGCCAGCAGAACGTTTTTCATGGTCTAGGATTAAACCACAATTTACATAAACTGAAATACAAAAAATGGCAGAGTCTGGCAAAAGGTTTTAAGCGGCCTGTTTGCTTTGGGAAAATTCTTTAAATCTGCGCACCATTGCAACGGTAAAACCAACCATTAGTATACCTGTGCCAAGCCAAAGCACATTGATCAAGGGCATTTCAATAGCTTGATAATTACCCAATCTTTCTGGCGGGTGTTGATACCGAGCGAAAATTCGCCCGTATCGGGGTGAATGTTGAGCAAAGTAATTTTTATACCGAGGTCGTTAATTTCTGAAGGGAGGCGCCCCACCTGGCTTTTGTCGCGAATCAAGAAAACAGGTTCAGCAAAATATTCCTCGCGCTCGCCCTTCACTTTGATTTTGGCTTTAACGGCTACATCGGTCTCATCCAATGTAAATCCATCCACTTCATGAATGCGAACCACTTCTTCTAGTGTTGCCACATAATCGTTCACAAAGAAGGGTTTGTTTAGGGGCACCCGTTCTTCTGTTAATTCGCTCCATTCGGGTTCTTCTTCCCGATTCATGGGCAACGAAACGTGTGTATATAAATCGCGCCCGATGTGGCGTTCAATATCGGGTGAGGCCACAAAGCCACCCATCGAGGGATTGATTTGTACGCGTGGGTATAAAACGGCAGCTACTTTCCCATCCTTGCGAAGTTCTACCTCGTAGAATGTGTTTTCCGGATTGATTTCAAATGTATCGCGGGCATTCAGAATTTTTTTGCCTTTAAATAAAATATCCCGTGTAGCTACAACTTTGTAGGGGTCAATTGTAAGGTCGATGTGATTCTTATTCACGTAACCTGGTATGCCATTAGGTTTTACCCGCTCGCCCAGGTATTCAATTTCGTAGCCGGCCATCACGCGCGGTTCGTGCAAAAACAACAGCAGGTTGTCGCGGTTAAACTCGGTGGGCAGATCTTTCGAGATGAGCATGCCCGTGTTGTTAAGTGATACAACACTTGAATATCCGGCTGAGAACATTATGCCGATCAACATAAGCCCAACACCGAGATGAGCGATGGCTCCGCCCGAAAGAGCTTTGTTAACTTTGGTTACGGTAAATAAAACTTTCAGGTTGGAGACGATAAGATAAACACCTGCGAATGTGAGCACCAGGTAAGCAGGTTTGTAGATTTTTCCCAGCGAGATAATGAGGGCAAAAACAACCAGCGATATCAGGAAAGGATAAAGCAGTTCTTTAACTAAATTTTCCTTATCAATTTTTTTCCACCAGAAAAACTGGGCCGTGCCGGAAGCAAGCGCAATCAACACGCCAAACCAAACCTGAAAGCGCGAGTAATATTCCACCTGGTTTCCGGGAGTGGCCAAACGCAAATCAAATCCAAACCAACTTCCTATTTCATTGATTACCGGGTAAGAAGTAGGAATGATTACCTGGAAACCGGACAAACACAAAAGGGTAGCGCCCATAAAAATCCAAAACTCGCGCGAGTAAACCGAAGTTTCTTTTTCAGATGAAGGAATTTGTTTCCATCGCCATACGGATAACGCAATGGCTGCAACAGTAAAAAACAGAAGGTAGATCAGCAGTTGACCGGATAATCCTAAATCTGTAAAGGAATGCACAGAAGCATCGCCCAGAATACCGCTTCTTGTTAAAAATGTTGAATAAAGAATCAGTACAAAGGTGGCAATAGTTAGGATGATGGAAGTTTTGAGTGCGGTTTGGTTATTCTTGTAAATGATCATGGTGTGGATCGATGCGATCATAACCAACCACGGAACATATACTGCGTTTTCAACCGGATCCCAATTCCAGTAACCACCAAAGTTGAGTGTTTCGTAAGCCCAATAGCCACCCATTAAAATGCCAAGGCCCAGAATGCCGGCTCCAATCAACGTCCAGGGCAGTGCGGGTTTAATCCAATTGGAATATTCTTTTTGCCATAAACCGGCAATACAAAAAGCAAAGGGTACAAGAGTTAATGCAAAACCCAGGAACAACGTGGGGGGGTGTATCACCATCCAGTAATTCTGAAGCAATGGGTTTAAGCCGCTGCCATCTTTGGGAATAAAATCGGGTTGAATACTGAAGATGGGATCATCAATGGCATCGCGCAGTAAAATGAAGGGCGAACTGCCAAGCTTAAGATCAATGAGCGGAATAACAACTCCCAGAATCATTGATGCCAGAAATGCCTGCACCAAACCAAATACAACCATCACCGGGGCTTCCCATTTTTTTTGGGTATGGATAAGAATGATACCAATTAATGCGTGCCAGAAAATCCAGAGAAGAAAACTGCCTTCCTGGCCTTCCCAAAAACAAGAAACCATGTATTGGGCTGGCAAGTGCCGGGAAGAATGGCTGTAAGCATAATGATACTCAAAGTAATGTTGGTAGATAATTACGAATAAGCTAACCACTACACCCAGTACAGCCGCGGTGTGCACATAAAAGGCTACCCGCGCATTTTTGCGCCACGCTTCACGTGTAGGTTCCTCTGCGTAAATCGTTTTCCAATAAGCAAATACGCTAACAAGAGAAGTGACAAACGACAGGATAATAAAGAAGTGACCGAGATCACCAATGAAATAGTGCATTACCGTGTTTTAAAAATGCGATTATAAACTGCTGGTGTTAATTTTTTCTTCCTGGTATTTAGAGGGGCACTTGAGCAGAATTTTGCTGGCTACAAACGAGTCGTTTTGGTAGCCGCCTATTACCACTACTTTTTCAGAACGGGCAAAATCGGGAGGCATGGGTTCGTTGTAATACACTTTTTGTTCTTTCTGGTTTTCATCTATCAGAATAAAGGAGAAAGAAAGCTTGTCGGCACTTTTTTCAATGCCAATAATGTTACCGTTGGCATCTTTTTTCAAATCACCAACTACGTGAATATCGGTATTGTTACCGGTAGAGGCCATCTGGTAGGCCTGATCGAACGAAACATAGGTGCTGGCATCGCCTGTATTGGCGATAATTATGCCGATGGCTGCGGCAATTACCACCAGGGCAAAAATGTGCGACTTCTTCATTGCTTTCTGCTGATTTTGCTTTGTGGCAAAGGTACATTGTAAAACAACTTGAAGTGTTAAAAAGTTGTGATTTTAGTAATTCAAAATTGCAGGTAAACTACCTAAACAGGCAAAGGCCGGATAAATGAGAATACTGCGGCAAAGGAAGGTTTTTTACCGCGTTAGGGGTTTGATTCGGGCGGTAGCTTTTTTTCGATTTTGGAGATTTTCCGATCCAATAATATGAGATAGGTTATTAGGCCGGCAAAAATAAGCAGCAGGATTGCTACCACCACATAAATCTTGCCTTCCGAGCGCATGGTATCGGCCATTTCGATGGGTTGTGCCCAGGAACTTGCAGGCAAAATCAGTAAGCAAAGAAGCCTGAGAAATTTAGTCATGTTCAAGATTTAAAAGTTTTTCAGAAAGAAAACGCACGCGTACGCGCAGGGTGGCAATCCAAACCCCGAGCAGTGTCCATCCGATAACAGCCGGATAAAATACCATCCGCATGCGGCTATCCAGATCATATGTGTTAAAGCCCGGGTTGCCACCATTGCCCGGGTGTATAGAACTTGTCATGCGGGGGATGATGAAGAGCAGGGGAATCATGGCGGCATAGGCGAATATGTTATAGACTGCACTCAACCGCGCTTTCTGATCTTCATTTTCGATTGAACCTCTTAAAACGAAGTATGCCAGATAAATTAACAGGGCGATAGCAGCTCCATTTTGTTTGGGATCGCCATGCCAGGGCGAACCCCACGTATAGTTTGCCCAAATCATGCCGGTAGTTAAACCCAGCAGGTTTAATACAATGCCGGCATGCACAAATTCCACAGCATACGTATCGCGCGAAAAGGTAGGTTTGTTTAAGTACAGAATGGAATAAACCAGCGAAACAGTAAACAAGGCAATCATGCCAAACCACATGGGCACGTGAAAATAAAGTGCCCGAATGCTTTCATTTACAATATTGAGGCGTGGTACTTCTAAAAGAAAGCCTGCGGCTATCGTATATACCAGTAAAACAACGCAAAGAATTTT
>LNFR01000023.1 GCA_001567185.1 Bacteroidetes bacterium OLB12 | reverse complement strand
TGAGCCCAATCCGGCAACGCAGTATATAACAAGTGGTGCGGACCGGCCCAGATGTAAATGAATATCAATGACCAGAAGTGAATAATAGAAAGCCGGTACGAATACACGGGCCGGTTAGCTGCCTTGGGTAAGAAATAATACATAATGCCCAGAAAGGGTGTAGTAAGAAAGAACGCCACCGCATTGTGGCCATACCACCATTGCACTAATGCATCCTGCACACCCGCATACCACGAGTAGCTTTTGAAAAAAGTTACCGGTATAGCAAAAGAGTTTACGATATGCAGAACCGCCACCGTAACAAATGTGCCAATGTAAAACCAGATGGCCACATACATGTGCTGTTCGCGCCTCTTAATAATAGTACCAATCATATTAATACCAAACGCAACCCAAACTACTGCAATCGCAATATCGATGGGCCACTCTAACTCCGCATATTCCTTGGATGTTGTTAATCCAAGCGGAAGGGTAATGGCGGCCGCCACAATAATTAATTGCCAACCCCAAAAGTGAAACCAACTAATGGCATCGCTATAAAGGCGGGTCTTTAGCAGCCGTTGCATACTGTAGTACACACCGGCAAACATGGCATTACCCACAAAGGCAAAAATTACGGCATTGGTGTGCAATGGCCGGATTCGCCCAAACGTGGTGTACTGCAAATCGAAATTAAAAAGGGGATAAAAGAGCTGAATGGCGGCCAGAAGGCCCACTGTCATGCCCACGATGCCAAAAATTACCGTTGCGATAATAAAAGCTTTGACAATCTTGTTGTCGTAGTGAATTTTCTCGAGCTGCATTGGTTTAAGGTATAATTGCGGTTATAAAAATAAGGTGGATAAATAAGGGGTTGATATGATTGTGATTAGAGAAAAAGATGATTTTTGTCATAAATCCTGTGGCGCCTTATTGATCTTAGGCATCCTGTTACGCAAGTTAACGCTTCATTCAATCAATTTCCTGCAAATTTTCATTACATAACTCCAATGAGCTTGAAGCAAAAAAGGGAGGGCTATTCCATACCATATAAATTAAAAGTTGAGGTTTGGTGTATAACATTATGACTGATTAATACTTAAGGAGTGTGGATAACCCGGTGAATAAGTTGTGCGATTCTTTTTTGAAATATGTTTTGTAGGAATGAATCAGTCAAGTACTTTCATATCACTAAGTTGATTTTCTGAGAGGGAGATCAACCCACGCTGAAAAACAAAAAGATATTTTCTCCGGAACGTATCCGACAAAAAAGCAGCGAGGGAAGATTATGTCAGCAACAACTTTTTTCGGAAAGTAAAAGTTGGCATGAGGTTGAGACGGAATGTTGTGAAACAGGCCGTGCAGATTTTACCAACTCAGCAGCAGTTTAGGATTGCACTCCGGCTACGGTTGGCAGGCAATAAGACGGGGAAATCAAGTAAAATTGATCTTCCCCGTTTTTATTTTAGACCGTTATTGAACCTGCAAATTCTTATCAAACCGGTAAACCTGGCCGGCAGTTGTCTTCCATTCCTTCACCACATTTCCATAACGCAATACCAGCTTGTTGCCGTGCAGCGATTTTACCTTCACCGATTTCAATGCGCCCTGCTCCCATTCCAAATCCAACTCAAACCGCCCCGCGCGCGCAATCCTTTTACCGAACCTTGTTGCCAGGTGGGTGGCAAAGCCGGCAGCACCTCTACTTCACCCGCATGACTTTGCAACAACATTTCAGCAATGCCTGCTGCACCTCCAAAGTTTCCATCAATCTGAAAGGGCGGGTGGTTATCGAATAAATTGGGCAAGGTTGATTTTTGAAGCAGAGCCGTTAGGTTTTGATAAGCCGATGCCCCATCGTGCAAACGCGCAAAGAAATTTACAATCCATGCACGGCTCCAACCCGTATGGCCACCGCCATGCGCCAGCCGGTAATCAATGGTTTTACGGGCAGCCGCCAGCAACGCGGGAGTTTGCCGGTTTATTTCCTTGCCGGGATGCAGACCAAACAAATGCGACATGTGGCGATGGCCGGGTTCTGCTTCTTCAAAATCCTGTTTCCATTCTTTGATCCGGCCATCGGTTGCAATCTCGGTGGGCGAAAGCATGGCCTGCATGTATTTCATTTTCTTGCGGAACGTGTGATCTTTTTTCAAGACAGCCGATGCTTCGATGGCGGCTTGCAACACTTCGCGGATGATCATGTGATCCATAGTAGGGCCCATCACCAGCATGGAGGTTTCGCCCGTTGGTGTTTTAAAGGAATTTTCGGGCGAAATAGAAGGGCCTGAAACAAACCAGCCACTATCATCCATCACCAGGTAACTCATGCAAAACTCTGCTGCATCTTTTAACATGGTGTAGCCTTTGGTTTCGAGGAATGTTTTGTCTTGTGTAAACAAGTAATGCTCCCAGGCATGCAACGCGCACCAGGCATATCCCATCGGCCACATGGCCCACTCAATTTCTCCGTAAGGTTCGGTAAAGTGCCAGGCATCGGAAGTGAAATGCGCTACTGAGCCGCGCGCACCATACATTTCGTGCGCAGTCTTGCGGCCATCCAGTCGCAGGGAATCTACAAACGAAAGAAACGACAGGTGCATCTCCGGCAGGTTGGTTACTTCTGCCGGCCAGTAGTTCATCTGGATATTAATGTTGATGTGATAATCTGCATCCCATGGAGGGTTCAACCCATCGGCCCAAATGCCTTGCAGGTTGGCAGGCAAGCCACCCGGGCGCGAACTGCTGATGAGCAAATACCGGCCAAACTGAAAATACAAGGCAAGCAATGCATCATCGTGCGCTCCGGCCTGCACCGCCTTCAGGCGCTGGTCGGTTGGCAAGTGCACAGGGCCTTCGCCCAGGTCCAGCTCCACCCGATTAAAATAATGTTGATAATCTGCAATGTGTTGTTGTTTTACCTGATCTATGTTTTTGACACTTACCGCCTGAAGTTGATTGGCGGTAATTTCATCCGGATTGCTGCCCCAATAATCCGTGGCAGCGGTAAGCACTACGGTAACGGCATTGGCGTTGACAACCCTGAGTTGGTTATCTTCAACTGCTAACCTACCGCCTTCATTTAAAATTTTTACGCGTGCTACCAACTTCACACCCGTTCCCTTGCCGGTATGTTCACGCATTACCCATTCATTGCCTTCCAGCGAAAGCGATGCCTGATTGCCCGGCCGCGAAAGCTGAACCGTTAATGACACCGAAGCCGGTTTATTGGCGGTGAACCGGGTAATCAACGCCTGATCGGGTGCGCTTGAAAAATATTCGCGCTTAAAAATCAGATCGCCTTTCTGGTATTGAACTGCAGCAACTGCAGTAGTCAGATCCAGGGAGCGCGTATAGCCAGTTGTTTCTCCGGTTGGATGTTGTACATCAACCATCAAATCGCCCAGCGTTTGGTAAGTGCTGGCAATCTTCTTATCGCCCATCATGGTTTGCTGTGCCAGTGCCTGTGCTTCCACATACTTGCCCGCAAACAGCAGCTTTCGGATTTCAGGAATGGACCTGACAGCCTGCGGATTTACAAAGTCAAAATCTTTGCCCGTCCACACACTTTCTTCGTTGAGTTGCAACCGTTCGTGTTCAACACCTCCAAAAATCATAGCCCCCAGGCGCCCGTTGCCCACAGGCAATGCTTCGTTCCAACTGGCAGCGGGTTGGTTATACCACAACGTATGTTTTTGTGCAAAAAGGCTGGTTGAGAACCCTAGCCCCATCAGAAGAAGCCCAAGTTGCCGATTCAATAGCAAATTATTTTTTGAATGATTGTTCTGAAAGATTGGCAAATCAAAACACATTTCAAAACATCGTCAACTGTTATTGCAACCAACACCTGATTATAATAGGTTATGGAATAGAACAGCATGATTGAATCACTATCCTACTAATTCATTCTACGCGGCACATTCCTGTAGCAGATCTACTGCTTTGGTCCGGTTGAGGGTAATCAGTTGCAAATACTCTTCCGGACTTTCGGGCTGCACGGTGGTGCCGCATACCTGTACCCCATCCTCCAGGTTGTCTAACTTATGTACATCGGCCACATCAATAAACTGCCAGGTAATCCGTTTCGGATTGTTGTTTTCAAATGCGGTTTGTTCCAGCCAACCCAACACACGCGCTTTCTCCAGGGCCCACTCCACCTCATCTGCGCGTATCAGGCGTAGTTGTTCATCAAACTGCGGTTTGGTTACGTGCTTACCAATAATCTGAAATACAAGTTTAACGAGGTACCAATTCATAGTTGTAAGAGGTTACTGGTTGCTCGTTGCTGGTAACCAGAAACGAGCAACCGGTGATAAACCTTTAGTTGTAACTTTTTATTTCAACTCCGCCAAACATCACAAAGCCGGTAACAACCAATTTCTTTCCGGACGAAGGGCCCTGGGGGGTGCTTCGCTTATCGTCAAATCCTCCGAGGATGGCCGTCATCTCTGATTTTACTTCCCAGTTGGCGGGCACGATCAACTTTACACCGCCAAAAAAGCTGAACCACATCAATCACTACCGGCCCTTCAATATCTGCCTGCGACAAATCAAGATCGGTGCCACCAAAGATGCAGGTTGTTTCACCACCTCTGAATTTTTTTGAGAAGACCCGCTTCTTGGTGCCTCCAAATACAGTGGTGAGTTCAAAGAAATCCTCACCGCCTTCATCCACGCTTATCAGGCTGTCTCCGGTTACAGACTTGCGCGTTTCACGCGATGAGCCCATCAAGGCGCGGCCTACTATAAATGCACCTACTACAATAATTCCTACCGGAAACGCATAACGATCTACATCATACGGAAAGCCCGGAATATCATCGATCAGAAAGAAGGTACCGATCAGAATCATGACGAGCCAACCAATGCCTACAAACTTCTGGTTGATACCCACGATTACCCCAATGGCGATCAACAAGGTTTTCCAGGAAAATAACCAATGCGGAAAGTAGAGGATATCCATCCGGTCGAGTAAGAGTATGCTGCCGATTGCCAGGATTAGCCCGCCTACCCAAATGCTGCTGCTTAATTTTTTGTTTGTGCCCATAACGGTTGCTGTTTTTTTTATACAAATTAACGGGGCCATATCCGGCCAGACTACCGGCAACAGGCTACCGGCCGGTGAAAGTCGGTGAAACCGGGTGCCGAGGGGGGCGAAAATGGAAAGGGCTGTGCCTGATGAAATGAGATACAGGTATTGTAAATAGTTAGCCCCACCAAACCACTACGAAGCTACTCAGAAAATTACCGCTCCGTTTGATACTTTTTAGGGTATATGTATCTTGAGAAGCGTAACAAAACCTTCGCCTATCGACCGGAATTGGGGGTATAGGCGAAGGTTTTTATCGGGTATAAGGGAGTTAGCCGTAAAACGACATTGTAACCATGAACCAACAAACATTTTCTCTTTAAACACAAGT
>LNFR01000022.1 GCA_001567185.1 Bacteroidetes bacterium OLB12 | reverse complement strand
TCCTGGGTAATGGCCAAACCGCGCATTTGGTCTGACAGCAAAGCATTCAGCTGAATCACTGAACCCTTTTCGTCCGCGGCGGAATCGGTTAGCAAAAATTCCTGCATCAGCCGCAATGCTTCCTGTTTTTTCCCGTCGCCAATCGCGTTGATAATTTCAAAAACATCCACTTCCAAATTTTCCGGCACCAATTCCCGGACGTCTTCCAATTCAATCAGCCTGGCTGTTGTGCCAACCTCTCCCCGACCCTCCCCGTCACTTGGTGAGGGAGCTAAAATTGGAAAACCCTTTGTATGCCATAAGCTTTTTTATTTCGCTGTCCGCCTGCCAAAGGGTATAAACTTCTTCGGCGGCGACAACTTTGCCGGCAACTTTTGTTAGTTTGGCGTTGTCGCGGCCCAAGCGGACAGCCAATTCATCAACCGCGGGTTTTGATATGGCACCGCCGATTTCCCCCACACGCTTTTCTATCCACCTGTTTAATTCCAACCCGTGCGGCAAAACAAATTCTTTAACGGTTATGGACTTATTCGCCAGCAACTCCTTATTTTCTTTTTTTCTTTTGTCTAAAGAATTTATGGAAATAACAATATGATTCGGTGATTTAATAATTTCATTTAGCTTCCCGCCCACTTCCGGCATTAAGCCATCGAACACAAAAACTCTTGGGGCGCGAAAACAAGTCAGCTTCCGTGAGCCTGGATGCTTCGGGAATTTCGTCGATATTGGCAAACACTTCCAAATCCCCGCCCCGCTCAGCGTGGCTGCCAGAGACGCTAAACGTCTCGCCTCTTTGCTTAAGCATAAGGCTAATGTGTTGTTTTTTGGAATAATCGTCAGGACCGAGGAGGATGTGGAGCATATAAACATTTTATCATAATGGACATTTTCCGCCTACGGCGGATCCGCCTCTGGCGGAAAACATTTAAACATCAAAATAAACAAAAAATGACATTTAATCACGTTTGACCTGTCGGCTTCGATCCCCACAAACAAAAAGACTTTTGGCCACAAGGGCCAACAGTCTTTTTGGTGGGCTGGGTGGGATCGAACCCACGCGCTTTCGGTTAAGAGCCGACTGCTCTACCAACTGAGCTACCAGCCCACATCAAAGCTTATTTTACTCTATTACGCTGATTTTTTCAAGGCACGTTAACAGGAATGTCGGATTGCTTTTTAATGCTTTTGGCAAGCATAAAATAAATTAAAATTCCGCATACGACAATCAAAACGTTAACATGTTTTAACAGCTCCCCGCCAAACCAATAAAATACGGCAGTCCAAAACGAGTTCCAAAGTACAATCGGAATAAAGGCATAAAGCGCGAATTTAAAAAAATTCAATTTTAATACTCCGGCCGCCGTGGCTGCCAAAGCCCCGAAATTCGGGTGGACATACGCGGTAAAAAAGAACGGCCAAACCTTTGTCTTTAATTTTAGCCTGGGTATGTTCCAAAGGCTTTTGAAGCCCCAGCTTCATAAAAACATGATACCAGCCAAAAACGCCCCAGCGCGTAATTTAAAAGCGCGGTCGCGTAAAAACCGATTATCACCATAAGCAGCATTAAAAAAAATATTTAAGCCGCTCTGGCGCGCAAACACGGCGCCTAAAGCCACCACCATGGAGCCCGGCAAATACCAATTAATAAACAAAGCTCCTTCCGCCAATGCCCCAGCCAGCACAACCCAATAGCCGTAGGCTTCATAGTAACCGTTAGTCCAGGCGATTATGGCTTCCGGGCTCGGCAACCCAAGCGCCCTGTAAAGCAAGATTAGGCCAATATAAAAAACCGCGGCCAAAGCCAGCACCGCGAGGTATTGGAAAATTTTTTTTATATTTTGGATTCATATTTTGTAGCCCTGTACCACTAATGTGATTTGGATATCAGGACAGGAGCCAAGCGCTCTATTTTCACCCGGTTACTTTTGGTGCCTTTGGTAGAAATTTCACACCGTTAAATGGTGCACCCGGCAGGATTTGAACCTACTACCTCTTGGTTCGAAGCCAAGCGCTCTATCCAAATGAGCTACGGGTGCATAATAAATCAGATGTTATTATATCCAAAACCAATAAAAAAAAGCCACTCTTAAAAGCGGCTTTAAACTGATTACTTAGAAACGAAAGGGTTTTCAAAAATCGGCTCGCCCGGATAGAATTCCTTGCCGGCTTCAATCCTTTTTACCGCCTGTTCGTATTCGGCAAAATCCAGCCTTACGTCTTTGGGCGCGATAATGTCTTTTGCTTCAGCCCTGGAAAGCACAATATGCCTTATTGCGCCAAAAATAATAAAAATTTCAAAAAAGAAAACTATGGCTAAGGCCGCGTAAAAAACCAAAGCCGTATCGTTTTTAAACCTGGAGGCTAAAGACTTAAGATCTAAGTTGAGGTTAATATTTTTCATAAATCACAGATACATTACTGAGGACCCCCGAATCCCCGCTCTTTTGATGCAAAAAGTGCGGAATCACTCGGGAAAAAATTAAATTAGTACTCGTCATTTCTTTAAATAAAAGACCGCGGAAAAGTTTGCATTAACCCCGCCTTGTCCGGCGGAACTGATATTCACATTATTAACCGATGTTAAAAATTCCAAATTCTCCAAATACTCCATAAAAGATACCACGGAAGCCAAACTGCCTTTAACGTTCATGGTGAAAGGAATTTGGAAAATTTCCGATTTCACCCCGCCAGCCGGCCTGAGTGTCCTTAAAGTACCAGCTACGCCGGACAAATTCATGTCTATCTTTAAATCCTTGGCAATCCCCTCCAGCCTTCTAATCTCATTAACCAAAGTTATATCGCGGCTAAAAAAATTTTCCGGCTGGATTTTTTCAGCCGACAATTTTTGCAAGTCATTTTTTGCCAAAGTATAACTCTCTTTTTCAGCTTCCAAAACCCCCTTTTGTTTTTTTAAGGCGGTAATCTCTTCCAAAGCCACAATGTTTGAAGCGTTTAATTTTTTAAACAAAAAACCAAACGCCGCCAAACACAGCGCCAGCCAAATAAATACCGCGAAATAAATTTTATTTTTTTCTGAATTACGCATAAATTACAAATTCTTGAAAGAAAAGGATCCCTCGGCTCCCCGCCCTTTTGATGCAAAAAGCGCGGGATCGTTCGGTACGGCAACCATATAACTTAAATGGAATTTATCACTTTAAAAGCTCCGGATTAATGTTAAAGCTAAAATGGAAGTTAATGTCAGTTGGCCTGGCCACATTTTCCAAAGGATAGTCGATATTAGGAAAAAGCTCGCTTTCTGCCGCTATATTGTCGTATAAATCTATTACCAAATCGCGCGTCGGTCCAAAACCGTTAATGTCAATTGACTTCCTTGCGGAGTCGATTTTCATGGAAGTTATGTTCACGCCTTTAGGCACCAAGGGCACAAACGCCCTGACTACTTTGGAAAATTTGGGAATTTGGGAAGTTAATGAACGATAATCAGCCACCAAATCGTTGGCTTGTTTAACTTGGGCTTTAATAGCCGCGTTTTCTTCTTTTCCCGCCTGAGCCTTTAAATCTTCAATCGCGGACTCTAAAAAAGACCGCTGGCCCTGAAAATAAACCTTTTCCCCCATTTGCACCAAAACCACCAAAAGAAAACTGGCCGCGGTTACCCAAACCAAAACCACTAAAGCTCCAAACAAACGTTTGTAGCCAAGCTCTTTTTGTTTCTCTTTGGGGAGAAGGTTAATTATCTTCATAAATGAAGAAATTTCAAATTACAAATGTCAAATATCAAATGCTCTAATTTTAATTTTAGCGACTTCTATCATTGAAACTGTATTTGAAATTTGGAATTTGGAATTTGATATTTGGATTTTACTCATTTATTCCTCTCATTGCCAAACCAATGGCCGTGGTAAAACTTAAGGAATCAAAAGCGTCAAGCGGGGGGTTTTTAATTTGCGGAAGGTTTATCCAGGGATTACCCGATTCCACAATTATGCCTTCGCCCGAAAATTCCGGCTGCAGGTTTTCCCCCAAATTTTTTAATTTCGCGCTGCCGCCCGCCAAAATAATTTTATCGACTTTATTTTGCGAATGCTCGGAATGAAACTTAATAATATTTTTTATTTCCGCCGAAAGGCTGGCCAAAACAGGGAGGAGCGCGGTTTTTATGTTGGGATATTCCGCGGTATTGGCAACCCCGACTTTACGCTTGACAATTTCCGCTTTTTGGCTGGAAACACCCAAAGAGCGGGCAATCGCTTCGGTGAAAGAACTGCCGGCAATGGGAATGGATGAGGTGAACTCCAAATGTCCGTTCTCAACCATAATCAGGCTGGTGCGGAACGAATCTAAATCAACTATAAGACAATTGGCTTGTAAGGCCGCGGGTACAAGCGCCCGGTGGCAGCTTTGCGATTCCACCTCCAAAGCCGAAACTTCCAGGCCGGCATCCTCCAAAATTTTTAAGTATTTATCCACAAATTCCTTGGGCGACGCAATGATTAAAATTTCCTGGCTTTGGTCTTTTGTTCCCAACTTTTGCCAGTCCAAATAAACCTGGTCCAGAGGCAAAGGAATAAAACTTTCAGCCTCCAAAGGCACAGCCACGTCCAGTTCGGAGTCACTCATTCGGGGAACTTGAATAACCCTCACAAAGGATTTGGACTCCGGCAGGCTGGCAGACGCGTAATTACCAGAAAATTTCCCGAATTGAGGCTTGATTACGGCTTGCTTTAATAAATAAACAAATGTTTTCGGGTCGGCAATGGAGTCATTGACCAGCATGCCTTTGGGTAAACTTACATTGCTATAGCCGCCGACTTCCAAATTCTTGCCTTGGCGTTTAAAGCTGAAACAGCTTAAAAGAGCTCCCGGTTAAGTCGAGGCCAAATGAATTTTCGTGTTTGTTAAATAAATTAAACACAGAATATAAATGTACAAAAATTAAAAAAATAATAAAAATGACTGACCAAAAAAATATTTAGCTGTGATCCCGAGGCTTGAGTACATCCGAGTCGAGGGATCCCTCACTTCGTTCGTGACGGCCTAGCCGTTTTTGTCATTCATGTCAATTTTGTTCATTTTTGTCATTTACTTTATGGATTGGCTTATGCTGTAAATTGGACTAATCAGCGCCACTGCCAGTATGCCGACCACGCCGCCAATAACCAGCAACAACAACGGCTCAATTATAGATGAAAGGTTCTTCATAATTGTATCAACTTCTTCCTCATAATGCACGGCCAATTGCCCTAACATATCTTCAACCGTACCCGACTCCTCCCCCACCTGCAGCATTTGCACCACCAGAACGGGAAACAAAGTTTCGTCCTTGGACAGAGTTTCCGTTAAATTTTTGCCGAGGCGGACTTCGGAACCGCTCTTTATAATCAATTCCCTATAAAGTAAATTTCCTATGGAATTCCCCGCGACCTCCAAACCTTCCACAATGGGGATGCCGCTTTTTAAAAGCGAGCCTAAAATCCGGGCAAAACGGGCCAGGTTGATTTTACGCACAATGGGCCCAATCACAAACAGCCTCACAAACAGCCAGTCAAAAGCTTTCTTGCCCTGGTAAGTCCGGTAGAACATTATTACGCCTGTGATTGCGGCAATAATCAAAATTATCATAATTATGGCATGCGCGCTCATAAAATCAGCTACGGCAATCACTACTTTGGTCATAATCGGCAAATCTACTGTACCGAATTCCTTAAAAATCGAGGTGAGCTTAGGCAGCACAAAAATTGACATAAGAATACCGATTATAACCATTGCCGCCACAATTACAGACGGATAAATCATGGCTCCGCGGACTTTGGATTTTAAATCCGCTTCGCGGTGGAGCTGAATGGTTAAATATTCCAAACTTTTATCCAAATTGCCCGACAGCTCACCGACTTTGACCATACTTATAAAAATACTGGAAAAGACATTATCGTGCTTGCTTAAAGCATCGGCCAGGCTCTTACCGCTTTCCACCTGGGAAGCAATATCGCTCAAAATTGCCTTAAAGCGCAAATTGGAACTCTGTTTGACCAATATTTGCATGCCGCGGGTCAAGGGTATGCCGCTTTTAAGCATAATGGACAAATTTTCCACAAAACCGATTTTTTCATCTAAAGAGATGGTAGTAAACTGTTTTAAAAAAGCCAGGGGCGAACTTTTTTTCAAAGGGGAAATAGACAAAGGCAAAAGTCCCTGTTCTTTTAGCAGGTGGCCGGCGGCGGCGGCGGAGACGGCTTGGATTGTAGCCGTACTGCGCTGGCCGGATTTGGTTATGGCGGTATACTCAAATTCCATAGGAATTTAAAACCCAAATATTCAAATTACAAATTTCAAATAAATGCCAAATGACTTAATTTTAAAATTTAAACATTAGGATTTTATTT
>LNFR01000021.1 GCA_001567185.1 Bacteroidetes bacterium OLB12 | reverse complement strand
TAACTTGTTTATATTGCGCTCATAAAGTTTCGCATATCCTTCCGCTTTGGCTGAATATGCGAAACTCCTTAGCGTTTATTTCTGGTTTTAAATATAGGATTTTATTCATAAATCATCAAACGGGCTTTTTATCCTTTGTAAATTTTGTGTACTTACATGGGTGTATATTTCTGTGGTCTTGCTGCTGCTGTGACCCAGCAACTCTTGAATGTATCTTAAATCCGTGCCGGATTCTAATAAGTGGGTAGCATAACTGTGCCTTAACGTATGCAGTGAAACATTTTTTTGAATCCCCGCACGATTAACCGCCGATTTAAGAATCAATTGCAAACTTCTGTATGAATAGGGAGATGAAGCTTGCTGACCCTCAAACAAATATTCCCTTGGTTTGTATGCCCGAATATAGTCGTGGAGGATTCCCAAAATTTTTCCTCCCAAGGGTATGATTCTATCCTTTTTTCCTTTTGCATTTTTCACCAAAACTAAATTTCTGCCTTCGTCAATATTCGAAAGTTTCAAACTTATCAATTCTCCTGAACGTAAACCGCAGGCATAAATTAAACTCAGCATAGCTCTGTGCTTAAGGTTCAATAGTGAATCCAACAATACTTTTACTTCCAATTTACTAAGCACGTCCGGTAGCTTTCGCTCTTTGCGTGGTCTATGTAAATCCTCAATCTCAATTTTTCGGTTTTCCACCGTGCTAAAAAATAATTTCAACCCATTCACCATCTGATTCTGATAGGCGGCAGAATATCCATTTTTCAATATATACTCATTATTAAAAAGTATAAAATCGGCTTGCCCAATTTCCTCAACCGGTTTACCGTTCATAAACCGTAAAAAAATACGCACGGCATCCATATAAGATTTTATGGTATTTACGCTGTACCGTTTACTGCTTAGCCAAAGGCTAAATGCTTCAAGTTTATCGGCATAGGTCTCTGTTGAACGATGTTCACCGGCCATGCGTTCTGCTTTTTTTTACCGCTTCTGTATCATCAATCTGAACCATGTGCCCCAGTGTATGTTTAACTGATTCAATCAAACCCGGGCAAAAAGGAAGTAACCAAACGCGCTTGCTGGCACTCCATGTGATACCGGGTAGTTTTTTTTACTTCGGATATCAGCTGCGCATGATACGGAAAAGTGAGTGTGAGCGCATCAGCTCCTTTATTGGTTTTGAATGTTGAGGATTAGGGTGATCAATGGTTTATATTTGATTACCCAAATTTAGGAATTGAAAATGATTTAACAAATTCTAAATCCGAATTTTGTAATGAACAAACTTCAAAGGCCGGAAAAGAAAGGTGAACTCCCCCCTGCCCTTTCTGGGAGACCCACCCCTGCCCCTCCCGGGAGGGGATTTGGTTAGTTGGAGTTGTAGGCTATAAGCAGTTCTTCCAAATCTTCAAACTTGGTATCTTTCTCTTCCAGTTTGGCCAAAAGTTTGGCATCGTCGCTGATGATTTCAGTCAGCTTCTTTTTGAAATTGGCCGGCCCTATTTTTATCAATTCATCCGAGCCTTTTTTGCGTATGTAAAACTCCGATTTGGTAACCATGTTATTGGCCTGGTAAAACTCATACTGGTACTCGTAAAAGAAAACCTTCCCCCCGGTTTTACGCCAGAAAAACTGCTTATCCTCGCCGCCCGGCACCAAAAAGGTTTCAAAAATATGTTCACCGGCCTTCACAAACACATAATTCCGCGGACTGCATGTTTTGGTGGTCTGCTCGTCAATTTTCACCTGCATGCTCTGCCGGTAACCCGAACGTTTCATGTAGTTAATATCGCCAAAAAGGGTATCTCCCTTGCTTGATACGGCAAAGCCTCTTTCGCGTTCAATTTTTCCACTGCTCTGCGCAAATGAAACGCTACTGATAAAGAAGGCGGCAAATAGTAAAATCGAAAATCTCATCTGGTATATAATGGTAAAACGTAGGCTAAAATAAAAACTGCGGCCCAAGGAGAAAAACAAAGTTTTCAACGAAAGGCCCTATTCATTGTAGATAACATCCAAAACGGTCTGGCCCACAGCCGTTAACACGTTCTTGTCAATATTGGCTAAATTATCGTTGCGGGTATGCCAATGGCTGCCAAAACCGGTTTCGCCGTTATGCCGGCCATAATTAATGATGTCAATCACCGGAATGCCCGTGTACTTGCGCACATACACATGATCATCGGTAATGGCGGGGGTTACCTCATCGGTAAAATAGGCACCGTGCCCCAGGCGCTTGGCCGTTGACCATACTTTTTCAACCACCGAAGGCGCTACCTGCATGGAATAGCCTTCACGGGCAAATTTGGCTCCTTTGGCGCCCACCATGTCCAACAAAATGCCGTATTTGGCCACGTAGTTGGGAACGGGCAAATTTTTAGACCAATACTGCGATCCCAAACAATACGAATCGGCACCGCCCTCGTTGGTTCCGTAATCTTCCACATCAAAAAGCACGATATCAATGCCGGCTTCGGTAGGCGTTTGGGCCAAGAGACGGGCTATTTCAATAAGTATGGCCGTTCCGCTTCCGCCATCATCGGCGCCGTCGAGTCTGGCATTTTTATTGTTTT
>LNFR01000020.1 GCA_001567185.1 Bacteroidetes bacterium OLB12 | reverse complement strand
TACTACAGTTGGTTTACAAGAGGCTGAACTGGCTGATAAAGAAGCCCAGATTTTGGCTAAGCAACAAGAATTGGCTTTGATAGAAGCGAAAATTCAGGAGCTTATGATTAGCAGCAAGGTAAGCGAAGCAGACTTCTTACTTTGCCCGTGCACAGGCAGTAGAAGAAGCCGCCAACCGCACCAAGTTAGCTCCTAAAAAGAAGAAGGAAACGTTGAAAGAGGCGATTGAATTATATAAGAAGGCGCTTTCGTTGGGTAAACAAGAAGCGCAGGCTAAAAATTGCTGAGTTAGAGAAAAAGATTTAGTGATATTATAGGGTCACAACAAACAAGCAGGAGTTCGAAAGGACTCCTGTTTGTTTTAGTTGATATTAAGCCCAATACTCAACCCAAACCACGGTTTGTTCTGGTAAATCCAGATAGTTTTGTTTTCGTCTGCCATATAGTCCCAGCCCAATGCAAAACCAACGGTTAAAGTATTAGGTCCTGCCATGGTGCCTGATGAAGGGTGTTTCAAATCCTGTAAAAACCGATTAATCATGGAATTTAAAATGGCTACTTGCCTAATCATGGAATTACTCCATTCCGATCAGGTACATGGTGTAGGTAATATAGCCAGCCAATAACAGAAATGCCTCCCATCTATCCAGCTTCCGTTGGTTAATTGTGAACATAAAAATCATCAGTACAACGGTAGCGGCCATCAATACATACAAATCAAAATTCATTACGGTATTGTAGGGCATAGGGTTTATAACACCGGTTATACCCAAAATGAAAAAGATGTTGAATATGTTAGATCCTATTACATTGCCAATGGCGATATCGGTGTTTTTTCGATATGCAGCTACGGCCGAAGTGGCCAGTTCCGGTAAGGATGTACCAGCAGCAAGAATGGTAAGTCCGATTAGTTTTTCACTTAAACCGTAATATTTTGCAATTGTTGTAGCACTATTTACAACCGTAGAGCCCCCTCCAATTAGCATGGCAAGCCCCAGCACAACCATACCAACAGCAAGCCCGGTACCATATACCTTTATGGGGGCCTCCTCACCAAGGTCTGAGCTTTTCTTCATGGTGCGATAGATGTATAACAGGAATCCTCCAAAAAAGAGTAAGAGAACAATGCTGTCAAAATGATTCATCCCGTTTGTCTTACTACCGAAAACCAATTGGTCGTTCACTAAAATGAACAAAATACCAACTGCCAGCAAAGACAGGGGTACTTCATACTTCACCGTATTTCGCTGAACGGTTAATGGATAAATCAATCCGGATACACCCAGAATGAAGAGCAGGTTAAAGTTGTTGCTTCCAATTACATTTCCGAAGGAAGCGTCATTCTTCCCATTTAATGCCGACAGTAAACTTACGATTAACTCGGGCATGGAGGTACCAAACGCTACTACCGTAAGGCCAATGGCCAGATTGGAAATACCATTTTTTTTTGCGATGGAAGAAGAGCCATTAACCAGAAAATCAGCACCTTTTATGAGGATAACAAAGCCAATTATTAGGTCTAAAAGCTGGAAAGCAAGACCCTCAAAGAGATAGGAAACCATAGTTTGGGTTTAGGTGTTTCCGAAAGATAAAATCTTTTCTTTACCATGGAAAAGGTACATCAAAAAAAATAGCCAATGCCCGATTGATGTTTCTTGCTAAATTTGTGGTTTGGCCAGGTCATGACGCTCGAAATTTTTATTACGCTGTTCCTTGTATTTCTGAATGGATTCTTTGTTGCAGCCGAATTTGCTATTGTAAAGGTACGGTCGTCTCAAATAGCCCTTGAAAAGGGTACCCTATCAAAAGAAGCGGCCAAAGTGATTATAAATAACCTGGATGGTTTTCTGGCAGCCACCCAACTGGGTATTACCCTGGCCAGCCTTGGGTTGGGTTGGGTGGGTGAAGATGTAGTTTCTGAATTAGTGCTAAGCGCGATGAATGGAATAGGTGTAAACCTGAGCGAAGCGGCCGCACACCGGATAGCACTACCAGTAGCTTTCTTTATACTTACCGTTATGCACATTGTATTTGGCGAACTGGCTCCAAAGTCAATTGCTATCCGGTACCCGGCCAGTACAACCCTGCGTGTATCTATCGCCTTGCGTGCATTTTATTTTGTATTTCGACCCCTCATTTGGCTGCTGAATGGTTTTGCAAACCTGATTCTGAGATTTATTGGTATTAAACCGATGAGTGAAATTGATATCCACTCGGAAGAAGAGCTTAAACTGATTATTGCCGAAAGTGAAGAAGGAGGGGCTATTGAAACTTCAGAGCGCGAATTGATTCAGAATGTTTTTGATTTTGATAATCGGGTAGTACGCCAGGTAATGGTACCCCGCGTTAAAATGAGTATGATTAAGTCAGACACATCCATAGCCGATGCGTTGCAAATCATGCTGAAAGAGGGTTATTCCCGGTATCCGATTTATGAAGTAAACAAAGATGAAATAATTGGCGTGGTACACTCCAAAGACATTGTATCGGTTTACATACAAAACAATGGAAAGAGCCTGAAAGATATCATGCGGGCGGTACATTTTATCCCCGAAACCAAACCAATCGATGTATTGCTGCGCGATTTTCAACGCACCAAAGCGCAAATGGCATTTGTGGTAAGTGAGTTTGGAGGTATTATCGGGTTGGTTACCCTGGAAGATATTCTCGAAGAATTGGTGGGCGAAATTCAGGACGAACACGACCAGGAACAGCAGATTGTGATACCGTTAGATAAGCAAAAGTTTCAGATTGCCGCACAATCCTCACTTCATGACATCAACAAACTATTGGAGGTACCGTTTCCGGAATCAGAAGAATATGAAACCCTGGCAGGGTTGATTACTTACGAGCGCCCCGCCATTAAGGAAGGAGATGAATTTATTCTGTACAATTACAAAATCAAGATTTTGAAGATTAACCAAACGCTTCCGGAACTGGTAGAGGTAAAATTAACAGAAGAAACCCCGCAGGATTAAAACCACTTTTTGTATTTGAAGTAGCCAATCATTGCCAGAAAGATTAGCCCCATAAATACCAGCACCCCGTAGTACCCATTGGGCCATGTAAGTTCAGGCATATGCTCGAAATTCATGCCATACACACCCGCAATAAACGATAGCGGAATGAAGATCGTAGTAATAACGGTAAGCAGTTTCATTACTTCATTCATCCGGTAATTGATGGTATTCATGTATAAATCCATCAGGGTGGAGGTAAGGTCTTTGTAGGTATCCAGCGAATCGATCAGATGAATAACATGATCGTACACATCCGAAAAGTACTTTTCGTTACGCTCTTCAATAAACCCCTCTTCGTTTTTGATAACCTTATTTAGTGCTTCACGCAGGGGGTACACTACTTTGCGCAGGTAAATAAACTCTTTGCGCAGTTTCTGAATTTCAATAAAATCTAATTCGGTGGCCTGGGTGGTGATTTTGTCTTCAATTTCCTCAATTCGATGACCAATGCTATCCAACACCGAGTAATAACTATCCACAATCGAATCAATCAGTCGGTACAACAGGTAATCGGCCCCGCGCTTCCGGATAATGCTGTTGTCTTGGTTGATGCGATTTCGCAGGTTGCCAAAAATATCACCCTCTTTCTCCTGGAAAGATAACAGGTAATTCTTCCCCAATACGAAACTGATATGTTCATAATCAATGCGCTGGCCATCAATCTGGTAAAGCATTTTTAATGTAAAGAAGAGATGATCTTCGTACTCATCGGCTTTGGGTTGATGGTGCGTGTTCATTACATCTTCTACCAGCAGATAATGAAGATCGAAATGTTTACTTATTTTTTGAATTTGCTCCTCGTTGGTAAGGCCATCAATGTTGATCCAACTGATCTGATCATTCACACACTTTTTCAGAAGCACTTCAACAGGAATATTATCATAAACACTAACCGTGTTTTCGTTATAAGTAATCAATTCCAGTATTCCACCATTTTTAGAGGTTGCGTGCGTATGATCGGTAAGCTGTTCGTGCAAATGTTTAAGTGCGCTTTTACGTTTTGCTTTATTGTTGCCTCCCATAATTTAGTTAGGGTTTTGTTATCATGATGCGGCCCGGGTAACCGAACTCAATGTTTTCTTTTAGAAACCTTTCCTGAACAGACTTCAATACATCACACTTTAATTCAAACGCCAGGCTGGGACTATTTGTCCATGCATAACATCGAAGTTGCACCCCAAAATCGCCATAAGAAATGGTACGAACTATCACCTGTGATTCGCCTTTGGTAAGTTCTTCGGGCGAACGATTGTCGATACAATGTGGATGTTTCAGGCACTCGTCCTGAATAATTTCCATAGCCCGGGCAACCGGTGCCGTAAAGGCAACGGGCACTTCAATAAAGGCACAGGTCTTCTCGTCTGTTAGTGTGGAATTAACAATTACTTCGTTACTGATTGCACTATTGGGAATTACAATTCTGCGGTTTTCAAAATCTTTAATTATCGTGTGGCGCAAGGTTATGTCTTCAACATCGCCCATATAAAGTTGGCCAATGCGAACGCGATCACCCACACTAAAGGGTTTAAAAATGACAAGGAAGAATCCGCTGATGATATTTGAAAAGGCCGACTGCGAGGCAAAACCCACAATGGCTGCCAATACCCCTGCACCCGTTAATAAGGTGGTGCCTATGGTGCGGAAATAAGGAATCGACCTGAAGATGATAATAGCGGCTACCAGAAAGATGATGAAGTCAACCGCATTTTTGAAGAAGTTATAGCGGGTAGGGTCAACCTTTAGCTTGGTGGCGGCACTGCGAATAAAACGCCCGATAACAATACGCAAAACCCGCGATAAAATAAACGCTACCGCCAGTATGGCCAGAACAAAAAAAACCTGCTCCAGGCGGTGGTCCATCCATTTCATGGCATCGAAAGTACACAATTTAATAAACAGCAGGTAAACACAATCAATTATTAAACTATGAGTAGTGATAAGAAAGTTTAGGCGGCTATTCCGTATTATTGCAGCGCATGTCAAAATCGCTCGATAGCATTAAGGCACCGGTTGCCCGCGAGATGGAAGAGTTTGAACACAAGTTCAGGGCTTCCATGAAAACCCGCGTAATGCTGCTCGATAAAATAATGACCTACATCGTAAAACGAAAAGGCAAGCAAATGCGGCCCTTGTTCGTGTTCCTAAGTGCAGGTGCCACGGGCACTATCTGCGAATCTACCTACCGGGGGGCAGCCTTAATCGAATTATTGCATACCGCTACCCTTGTGCATGACGATGTGGTTGATGACTCGGACTACCGCAGAGGTTTTTTTTCTGTTAATGCCCTGTGGAAAAACAAAATAGCCGTGCTGGTGGGCGATTTTTTGCTTTCGCGAGGCATGGCCCTTTCGCTTGAACATGATGAATTTAATCTGCTAAGAATTGTAAACACCTCTGTTCAGGAAATGAGTGAAGGCGAGTTGCTGCAAATGGAGAAAGCCAGGCGGTTGGATATTGAGGAGAATGTTTACTACGAGATCATTCGCCAAAAAACCGCTTCACTAATTGCTTCCTGTTGTGCAGTAGGAGCCAGTTCGGCTGGTGCCGAAAGTAAAGTCATTGGCCTGATGAAACAGTTTGGCGAGTATGTGGGTATGGCCTTTCAGATTAAGGACGACTTATTTGATTATGGTGATGAAGAAATTGGCAAGCCGGTAGGGATCGACATCAAAGAAAAAAAAAATGACCTTACCGCTGATATATGCGCTCGCTCAGGCAGGTTGGATGGAGAAGCGAAAAATTATAAGCCTGGTAAAGAGCGGCTCGGAAGATCAGGCCAAAATCAAATTGGTGATTGATTTTGTTAAGAAGTCGGGGGGAATAGAATACGCGAAGTCTAAAATGAAAGAATACCACCGGCAGGCTTTGGCAGTTTTGGATGCGCTGCCTCCATCCACCTATAAAACATCGCTGATTGACCTGGTTCAGTTCACCATCGAACGAAAAAGTTAAACAGCAACGCGGCTGCGCCCGGCTTCCAGAATGGCATAATCCTTTAGATCGGTGTACTCACGCGCTTCCAATGTTTGCGAGGCTGGCCCAATGTTTTCTGGCGTAAAGTTTCCTTCCGATTCCCACCATTTTTTAGCAAGTTCGCGGGCGGTTGTTTTATCCACATCAAAGTAGTTAATGATAGAGTCGCTTACAATCCAGGCTTTGGCAATAGTGGCATATTTTTCAAAAATCATAGAGCGCATTTGCGTACCGGTGGCTTGATTTTTAAAGTGCGATACGGTATAGGAAAGTGTTTCGGGCTCTGTCATAATCATATCCCAATACTTTTTGGAGGTAACTACCTGGGCGGTTGTTAGCAGATAACCAAAACCTCTTTCAATGGGTTCTTTTGTAATCTGGCAGGTGGCTTTAAATTCTTTCTTCTTTTTCCCAAATAACGTGTTGAGCAAGGCCATAAGAGTTGAGTACTGGTTGATTTATACCTTAGATACTCTTCGTAGGGCAAATAGTTGCACGGGCTAGCCATTTTTTTACCTAAACCCCCAAAAATTGTAATGAATCAACAAATTGATTCCAGATGCTGTCTTTTGATTGGGATAAAAAACGATCAGGGTGTAAGCTTTGTACTTTTCTGAACACCCGTTTTTCGATTTTGAACAAACTTTTCGTGCCGGGTAAAGAAATCTTCCAATTGCTTTACAGGAAGTTTTTTAGCGATAATCTTATGCTCACGATCCAGTATGTAAAGAGAAGGTGTGGATTCGGCATAATACAATTTTGAATAGTGCTGCGGAAGGTAAGAGCGCGGCCCGTTAACATTTACCCACGGCTCTATCTTCATGTTCTTAATAAAGGTACGCATCTTTTGCAGCGAAGTATCAGAAGCCACGGCAAATACCTGGAAGTCGAACTTTGTGTGGTTCTTGTTATAAAACTCTACCAGCTTGGGGGTTTCTTCTTTGCAATGGCCGCATTCCGGATCATATATCCAAAGTATGGTGTACTTATTCTTAATATCGTACATCGATTTGGGTTGAAGATTCAAGTCCTGCATAATCAGGTTTGCTCCGGTTTTACCCACCAGGCTCGTGCGCAGTTTATCGGCATATTCTTTAACACTTTTTTTCATTGAGGCAGCAATCCAATAATCCATTGCTCCGGTTGCAAAGTATTTATCGTAAAGCCTTACAAATACTTCATCTAACCCCATAACCTCAGGGTTCTGATATAAAAACATACAACTCCACACCAGGTACTTATACGTTTCGGGGTTTTTCTTCGCCCGCTCTACCAAACCATCAATGGCCATCATAATGGTATCGGGCACGGGTGCATAAAGTTTGTTCAGGTATTCTTTTACTTTTTCCAGGTAGGTGGGGCGTGGTAAGCGAATCAAGGCATCATCGGCCAGATCGAAATTGTCGAAAAAATGTTCGCGGTAATACCGCAACTGAAACGTAGAATCTATCGAACCATCCGCCTTTTTAGGGGCTGGGGGTATATCAATGGTTTGGGTGGTCTTTAGCAGGCGGGCTGTCATGGTGGTGGGGTTATTGGCAATCAATTGCTTTTGATAGGCCATCACCTGGTCGCTTATCTTAGAAAACTTTTCGCGGGCTTCCTTTTTCTGATCTTCTTTCAGGGTACTATCGCGCAGAATGGCAATGTACGGATCGGCTTCATTGCCCCGCGCGATGTTGTTTTGCAGGTTTTCAAAGTAAAGTTTATTATCCGTATCGCCCTTTACGAGGGCCTTCGAAAAGTCATCGGCCGAGGTTTCAATTGAAAAGTGTTGGGAGGCACCAACCACAAAATCAAAAATCTTTGATTTGTTCAAAACAATAAAGTAAACACCCTGCGGTAAAGGCTTAACATTATCGAATGAAAATTTGCCGGCACTGTTTACACGAGCCGTATCGTTTAACCGGGTTTGTTCACCATAATAAGAACCCAGGTAGGCGGTGGTATCTTTCCAGCCCTTTACCGTAAAGTCTAATTTATAACCGGTTTGCCCCCAGGCGGTAACTGAAAGAAAGCAAAACAATACAATCCAGTGTCTCATTTTCCGTTAATGGATTTTATATCAGATTCAAAATTCCTAAATCGATGGTAATAACGCAATAAATGGGCCATTTGGTAAGTTGCCGCAAGCCTTATGCACTCTCAACTTTTAAAATTACTTTTGCAGCGCTAAAAAATGTCGCTACAGGTTTCCAATCTCACTAAAATTTACGGACAACAAAAGGCCGTTAACAATATTTCATTCGCGGTGCAACCGGGTGAGATTGTAGGTTTTTGGGCCCCAATGGTGCGGGTAAGTCAACCACCATGAAGATCAGCACCGGATATATGCCACCTACTTCGGGGCAGGTGCTGGTAAATGGAATGAATGTAACCACCCAATCGCTGCAAGTGCGCAAGATAATGGGTTACCTGCCCGAGCACAACCCGCTATACCTCGATATGTATGTGCATGAGTACTTACATTTTGTAGGCAAGGTGTTTGAATTATCCAATCGTGCATTAAAAAGCCGGGTGGGGGAGATTATTGCGCTTTGCGGATTGGAACGGGAACAAAACAAAAAAATAGAACAACTCTCAAAAGGCTACCGCCAACGGGTAGGATTAGCGCAGGCTTTAATACATAACCCGCAAGTGCTCGTGTTGGACGAACCCACCACCGGGCTCGATCCCAACCAGATTTTAGAAATCCGGAAACTGATAAAAGAAATCAGCACAAGCAAAACGGTAATTTTCTCTACGCATATCATGCAGGAAGTGCAGGCCATCTGTAACCGGGTAATTGTAATTAACCAGGGCCAGCTTGTTGCCGATGCCGCGGTGGCCGATTTGTTGAAATCGCAATCCCAGGTTCAACTAATTGTGGAATTTGATACACCCATTGAAGAACAAAAGTTAGCCGCCCTTACGGGGGTTCAGCAACTGGTTATTATTTCTGCGGGCGTGTATAAGCTAACGGTAGCACAGGGTACAGACCTGCGGCCCGAGGTTTTTCGCTTTGCTGCCGAAAACAATTTGTCGTTAGTAGGACTAAAGCAGGAACAGCTTTCGCTGGAAGAAATTTTCAGATCATTAACTGTAAAAACTCCGGAAGCATGATTCAGGTTTTTGCCAAAGAGTTCAACAGTTTCCTCAACTCGCTAATAGCGTACATGGTTATTGGTGTTTTTCTTACAGGCATTGGGTTGTTGATGTGGGTGTTTCCGGATACTTCGGTGCTGGAGTATGGCTTTGCCGATATGGACACACTCTTTTCGATGGGCCCATATGTGTTTTATTTTTTTAGTGCCGGCCATAACCATGAAAAGTTTTGCCGAAGAAAAAAAGTTGGGTACGCTGGAATTGCTGCTTACCAAACCACTAAGCGATTGGGATGTGGTGCTGGGAAAATTTCTGGCCGCTTTTGCGCTGGTGCTGTTGGCGCTTGTGCCTACAGTAATTTATTACCTGAGTGTTTACCAATTGGGTAACCCGGTTGGAAATATCGATTCGGCTGGCGTGTGGGGTTCTTATATTGGCCTTGCATTACTGGCTATGATATTTTGTGCCATTGGGTTACTAGCCTCATCGTTAACCACCAATCAGATTGTTTCGTTTATTCTGGCCGCATTTCTTTGTTTTTTGATTTACACCGGCTTCGATTCGCTGGCTACATTTGGGAACAATGCCTTGTTAATTAAGCAACTGGGTATTCTATACCATTACGATTCGCTCAGCAAAGGACTAATTGATAGCCGCGATGTCGTTTACTTTATAAGCATTACAGCATTTATTTTGGTAGCAACCAGAACCGTAATTGGAAGCAGGCAATGGTAACGTGGAAAAACAGTAAACGCATTGGCGACTTATTATTGCTAACCAACACGCTGGTGTGGGTATTACTGCTTAATGTCCTGGCTTCATTCTATTTCTTTCGATTGGACCTTACCGATGAAAAGCGATACACCATTCAACCGCAAACAAAAGCACTTTTACAATCGCTGGAAGATGATTTGTTTGTGGAGGTGTTTTTGGAAGGCAACGATTTGAATCCTGAATTTAAGCGGCTGCAAAAAACAATTCGCGAAACCCTGGACGAATTCAGAGTTTATTCTGACAATAAAGTTAAGTTCACGTTTACCGATCCCCTTCAAGCCAACAACGAGCGGGCCCGTAATGAATTTATTGCCGATCTGAACGCCCGTGGTGTTAGTCCGCGCAATGTAATTGAAACCCGAAATGGAGAGCGTGTTGAAAAATTTGTATTTCCCGGGGCGCTGGTGTCTTACCAGGGGCTTGAAACCGGTGTGATGTTGTTGCGCGGAAACCGTGCGCAAAGCATCAATCAATCTATTGAAGAGATTGAGTTTGAATTAGCCAATGCAATCCATAAACTAAGCAACACCAACCGCAAACGGGTTGGTCTGTTGCGCGGTCATGGCGAACTCGATAGCCTGGAGTTTGCCAGCTTTAATAATGCGCTGATTGAACAATACGATGTGTTTCAGGTTTACCTTAACCGCAAAGCAGCTGTAACGGGTTATGATTTACTGGTGGTAGCCAAACCCACCCAACCCTTTTCTGAACAGGACAAGTACAAACTGGATCAGTATATTATGCAGGGCGGCAACGTGTTGTTTTTGCTCGATCGGTTAGATGCCGACATGAACCGTACTTCAGAAGAAGATTACTTTGCATTTCCATACGATCTGAACCTGGATGATCAACTGTTTAAGTATGGCGTGCGCATTAACCCCGATCTGATTCAAGACCGCGTTTCGGGCAGATACCCGATTGTAGTTGGGGGCGATCGCAACCAACCACAGATCATGCAATTGGAGTGGCCCTTCTTTCCGCTGGTTAATCAGTATGCACAGCACCCGGTAACACGCAATCTCGATGCAACTTTGTTACGCTTTGTAAGCAGCATAGATACTGTAAAGGCTGTGGGAGTGGTAAAAACACCCCTGATTTATTCATCGGCTTACACACGCAAAATAACGGCTCCGGTTAAGGTATCGGTTAATGATTTGCGCAGGCAGATGCGTGACGAAGCGTTTGCCGGTGGCTCCATACCAATGGGTTATTTACTTGAAGGAAAGTTTACATCGTTGTATAAAAACCGTTTCGCACCAGAAGGAGTGGGAACAGAAAATTTTCGGGAAGAAAGTGTAACCACAAAAGTGGCCGTAATAGCAGATGGCGACATTGCCCGGAATGATGTGAACCCACGGGACAACAGCCCGCAGCCGCTGGGGTTAGATCCGTTTACGCAATACACCTTTTCCAATCAGGATTTGTTGATGAACACTGTTGCTTATATGCTGGATGAAAACGGGTTGATCAAAGCGCGCAATAAAGAAGTTAAGGTTCGGCCTTTGGACAAGATGAAAGTGAAGAATGACCGTACGTTCTGGCAATCGATAAATCTGGTGTTGCCTATTGTGTTATTGATTGGATTTGGAATTGTAAAAAGCTACTGGCGAAAAGTTAAATATTCGCGATTCTGATGCAGGAGAAGAGAAACATACGGTTGTTGATTTTGCTGGTGGTTTCTACACTGGCTTTACTATTTACTATTTACCTGAGTGCCCGTAAAAATTTTGATGTAGTAGATAAGCAATTGTTTCAGGTTAAAGACCAAACCGAAATCGATCAGGTAATAATCAAGCCGGCTCAGGGCGAAAAAGTTGAGCTGAGATTTGAAGGCACCCGCTGGCGGGTAAACAATACCTACGATGCGGACCAGCAAATGATAAAAATCCTGTTTGCTACCTTACTTCAAACTGAACCCAGGCGCGCAGTAGCGGCTGCCATTCAAGATTCCATTAGCAAGCATATTCATGCTACCGGTCGAGAGGTTGAACTTTATACACAAAATAACCTGGTAAAACACTTTTGGGTGGCAGGGAATGATCGAAAAACAGAAACATGGTTTCAATTGCCTGAGGGCGTTCCGTACATCGTGCAGGTTCCCGGATACCGGCTCTACATCGCATCTGTGTTTGAACTTCCACCCGTTGAATGGCGGGATAAATGGTTGTTCAATTTTAACTGGCAGAACTTCAGACAACTTACTGCAACCTTTCCTAAAAACCCGAAAGAAGATTTTACGGTTGAAATGCAGCAAACATTTTTTGGAATAAACGGTTTACCTGCTGCAGATACCGCCCGGCTTAATACCTACCTGGATGGAGTTTCGTTGGTGCAGGCCAATCGCTTTGTTACACCAGGCGAGTTTCCCTACCTCGATAGCCTTATCGCAATCGGGCCGGAGTTTAAAATACAGATAAGCGATATTGCCAGGCGCACCTATCAGTTGGAGGTATATCCGCCAACAGAGAAAAATACGGTGTTTTTAGCCCGTTTAAATGGAGAAGTAATGCTGCTGCTAAGCCGGGCAAGCCGCGAAGCAATTGGCAGAAAACGAACCTACTTTGCAAAGTAAACCTACCTGTTTATTCATTTTCAGGAATGGTTTTTCTTTCTAACTTTACCGCCCTGTATAACCACAAACCACTGATTTACAATGAAGTTTATTGTTAACTCAAGCTACCTGCTCAAACAGCTTTCCAATATCAATGGCGTAATCACTACCAATCCGGTGGTGCCAATCTTAGAAAATTTTCTTTTTGAAATAAATAAAAACAGCTTAACGGTAACCGCGTCTGATTTACAGACTTCTATGATTACCGAGTTAAATATTGAATCAAAAGAGAAAGGCAATATAGCCGTACCGGCCCGTATTCTCCTTGACACCCTTAAAAACCTGCCCGATCAACCCGTTACCTTTTCGGTTGACGAATCTACGTACACCATTGAGATCAGTTCGGACAATGGCCGTTATAAATTATCGGGCGAGAATGCCACAGATTTTCCAAAAGTACCTGCTGTGTCGAATGATTTCTCGGCAAGTATTTCATCTGATGTTCTGGCCCGTGCGCTTAACAATACCATTTTTGCTACCAGCAGCGATGAATTGCGACCAGCCATGACAGGCGTGTATGTAAACCTGGGCGAGAAGAACACAACTTTTGTTGCTACCGATGGCCATCGGTTAGTGCCGTTATCGCAGTAACAGATATTAAATCGGACAATGGCAATTCCATCATTATTCCGCGCAAAGCCCTCAATTTACTAAAGGCTACATTGCCAACCGAAAATACCGATGTAACCATCGACTTCAACATGTCGAATGCATTTTTCAAATTTGGAAACATTCGCATGATCTGCCGCTTAATTGATGAGCGCTTCCCGGATTACGAGAATGTAATTCCATCGCAAAACCCAATTAAGATGACTATTAGCCGAACCGATTTGTTGGGTTCACTCAAGCGTATTTCCATCTATGCAAATAAAACTACACACCAGGTACGTTTAAAAATTACCGGCAGCGAGTTGCAGGTATCAGCCGAAGACTTAGACTTTTCAAATGAAGCCAACGAACGGCTTTCTTGTGAACATGAAGGCGATGATATTGAAATCGGATTTAACGCGCGTTTCCTTATTGAAATGCTTTCCAACCTGGATACTGATCAGATTAAGCTTAATATGTCAGCTTCTAACAAAGCAGGGTTAATCCTTCCGGCCGAGAAAGATAAAGCCGAAGATATTCTGATGCTGGTAATGCCCGTAATGCTGAATCAGTACGTGTAAGTCGGGTATTCAGGATAAAGTACTTCCAAAAACCGCCTGCCTGGCGGTTTTTTTTTTTTGTGCCAATTGGAAAAGGGAGGGTTACTTTCAGCTCTTGTAATTCATGAATTTCTGAATTATCTTATCAAAAATTGTCTATGGAATCATTTGGCACCTGGTGGGAGGGATTAGCTCCAATGCTGAAAATTTACTGGAGCATTGCGGTTCCTTTTACCTTATTCTTTGTTTTACAACTGGTCCTTTCATTTTTCGGAGCCGAATCGCCCGATGATTTACCCGATGCTGAAATTGAAGCTGACCACGGAGTTCCATTTCAATTCCTCACCCTCAAAAACCTGATTGGATTCTTTACTATTTTTTCATGGACGGGTATTGCCTGCGTAGAGGCAGGATATTCGAATACTACATCGTTGATTGTAGCAGTAATTGCCGGGTTATTAATGATGAGTTTGATGGCCGGGTTATTTTACCTGATGACAAAATCCGGTGCCGATGGTACCATGAAAATTCAAAATGCAATTGGCCAAACCGGTGAAGTTTACCTCACCATTCAGGCCAACCGCAAAAGCCTTGGTAAAATACAGGTAAAAGTAAGCGGTGCCGTGCGCACGTTAGATGCCATGACAGACGATGATGAATCGCTTACTACCGGCCAGCTGGCACGCGTGGTTCAAATCATAAACGATAATATCCTTTTAGTAACCTCCAAATAGTTTTTGTTATGCTAACACTCCCCATTATTGCAATTGTAGGTCTTTTTATTTTTATCATGATCACGACCATGCTCCGCAGGTACAAGCGGTGCCCGTCTGATAGAGTTCTTGTGGTGTATGGTAAAGTAGGAGGAGGTGGTTCAGCCAAATGTATTCATGGGGGTGCCGCGTTTATCTGGCCGGTGTTTCAGGATTATTCCTTTATGGATCTTACTCCAATCTCTATTGAAGTAAATCTTACCAATGCCCTGAGTAAACAAAATATTCGCGTAGATGTGCCCTCGAAGTTTACAGTCGGTATTTCTACTGAAAGTGGTGTAATGGAAAATGCAGCCGAGCGTTTGCTGGGGTTACAACGCCAGGATGTACACGCATTGGCACACGATATTATTGTGGGCCAGATGCGTTTGGTGGTAGCCATGATGGATATAGAGGAGATCAACACCAACCGTGATAAATTTTTGCAGAATGTATCGCACAACGTGGAATCGGAATTGAAAAAAATTGGTCTCAAACTGATCAACGTAAACATAACCGATATTAAAGACGAGAGTGGTTACATTGCTGCGCTTGGTAAAGAGGCTGCGGCAAAAGCAATCAATGAAGCTAAGATTCGGGTGGCCGACCAGGAACGGTTGGGAGATATTGGTAAGACCGAAGCAGAAAAGGAACGCGATATTAAAGTATCGGAAATGGTGCGCGACCGTGATACGCAGGTAGCCGTAACTATAAAAAGATAAAGAAATCTTAATTGCCGGGGCCAAGCGCGATGAACAAATAGGTAAAGTAGAGGCCGAACGCGATACTCGTATTAAATCAGCTGAAGCAAATGCATTGGCAGTTGCGGGGGAAAACCAATCGAAAATTGCCATTGCCAATTCTGATGCACAACGCAGAGAACGGGAAGCCGAAGCATTGAAAAAAGCAATTGCTGCAGAAAAAAGTACAGGCAGCCCGGGCATTGGAAGAGGCATACCTGGCTGAACAAAAGGCTGAACAGGCCCGTGCTGAACGCGATCGGGCTTCACAAAATGCCAACGTGGTAGTGGCGGCTGAAATCCAGAAACAGAAAGCCATTATTGAAGCGCAAGCAGAAGCAGAGAAACTGCGCGAGCGTGCAAAAGGTGAAGCAGATGCCATCTTTGCCAAATTGGAAGCCGAAGCGCGCGGTATGTTTGAAATATTAACCAAACAAGCACAAGGCTTACAACAAATTGTGCAGGCTTCAGGCGATAATGCCCGCGATGCTGTGTTGTTGTTAATTGTAGATAAACTTCCGGATTGGTGCGCTTGCAAACCGAAGCGATTAAAAATATTAAGATCGATAAGCTTACCGTGTGGGACGGTGGCAATGGTGGAACCGGTGATGGTAAAACTTCTACGGCTAATTTTATTTCAGGTTTGTATAAATCAGTGCCACCACTACAGGAAATCTTCAACATGGCAGGTATGGAATTACCTGAATACCTAAAGGGAAAAACGGCTGCTGAATTGCAAAAGATGGCAGATGAGGCAAAGGCCAAGCAAGGTCAATTAGGAGAAGGAGAGAAGAAAGAACCAGGCAAGGATAAAAAGTAATGTTAGGCGGAGGGTTCCTGAAACAATCACAAGATTCTTTTACTTACAACCGGGAATTACGGCAGGAAGCGGTTAAGCTTTCGATGAAGAATAGCCTGGCAAGTGTGAGGTCCAAAGGAAAGAATTCTAATTCGCAGTCGCTATCACTGAACGACCCGATTATGACAGCCTCGGCCAGGGCTCTGTTAAGAGATGAGTTAAGGCGCGAAAACCGGAATTCACGGATACGATCTATCACGATATTACTAGTGATTACTGGTATTATTCTTTTTACGCTGGCTAATCTTTAGGACATAATTTAGCCATGATCTAATAAAAGAAAACCTCATCCACAAAGAACCAGCCCTTTTGTCCTTTCCCGCCATGCCACTTGGGAAGTTTGGCAATCGGCTTTGCTACAATTTTATAGTATTGGAAGTTCGATTCTTTTAAACTTACAGGAATGAATCCATTGAACGGGGTGCGATAGCCGGTGGGTTCGGTAATTTTTTCTGTGGTAAGAAGTTTAAAGTTGTGTTCGCTTTGTCCGCCCCAAATCTGTACTTCGGTGGGTGGAAAAATATAGGACCCTACGTTATCGCTATAGCTAATTACCACCTTGTTAAGCGTTGGCGGTTGGTTGCCAAAGTCCACGCTGGATACAAAATCATTTTCGCGGAAGCCTAACCAGGAAGGTTCTTTAAAAATATCTACAAACCCTTTGCGGCCATCCGTAAGCGAAAGGGCTCCCTCGCCCCGGTATTGCTTATCGGCAGGGGTTAATAATGTTATGTTTTCTGGCTTATAACCTTCCAGATATACAGTTGTTTCGAGTAGTTTACTGCAATACCAGCCCGGTTTACAGGCAACAGCCTGAAGTTTTACGGTTTCGTCTAGTTTAATCGGACCATAATAAATAATTCCATTCACACTATCGGGCTTTGTACCATCCAGACTGTAACGAATGGTTACGCCAGGCATGGTGTGTTTTAAAGTAAGCAAATCTTGTTGCGTAAGAATACCTTCGTTAACCAGCATCGGTTTACTCAAAGTTAAAATGCTTTCGTCTTTATAAGCGGTGTGTACAAAGTTGATCGTTGGGTAATCTTTTTCCAGTTGATGTTGTTGCGTGGTATCAATACCGGTATTCCAGAGATATAAGGTCTTTAGGTTAGGTAAGCTTAGAAGCGGTTTTATGGTTTCAGGTGTTACTTGGGTTCCTGCCAGTGAAATTGATTTCAGGTTGCTGCACTTATCCAGATTCCCCAACCCGGTGCCCGACAAATTGGTAAAGTTTAAGTTTAATTTTTCCAGGTTCTGAAACGCAGACAGTAACTGAAGATCGCTGTCGGTAATGGGCATTTTGGAAAGACTAAGTGCCACCAGTTGTTCATTAATTTGCTGCAACTCTTTAAGCGATTGTATTGTAAAATATTCTTTTACAAAAAAGTCAGCCTGCAAGGCGGGGCTGTTTATATGAATTGGAAATACGGATCGAAAGGGTGTATTAAGTTTTTGGATTAGGTCTGGTGTTGCCGGCTTAAATGTATAGTTAACAGATGAAGCGTAGTACGACTCAATGGTTTTACCAGCCAGCTTAACCAATGTGTCAGTCGGGTTGTATGCAGCCAATGGTTTATCAAAATCGGCCCCGGAATTAATCCACGCTTTCAATAAGTCAATTTCAAAACCAGTTAGTTGTGGTTTGCCATCGGGTGGCATGTGATCATCGTGTGCCAATGGAAGCAGTATATGATGGATCATCCGGCTCGAATCCGACTTACCGGCAACAAAGGCTACTCCACTTTCTCCACCTGTTTTAAATTTAGAAGGATCGGTCATTATCAATTTTCCTTTTGCCTTCTTTTCATTATGACAAGAAAAACATTTCTTCTCCAGCACGGGCATTACGGCCAATTGATATACCGAAGCATTAACTGAATCTACTCTGGGTACCGAAGTTTGCAATGGTGCGAGTATAAAATTTTCACCATGTGTCAGTACAGATCCCGTATGTCCTACAAAAACAAGCAGCACAAATACCAGAAGAATACCGGCATGTTTTAGCATTCTGATTTCGGACGTGGATAAATAAAATACCAAGACAAAGTAGCTTAACCAGGCAAGAGCCAGGCCGCTTACTTTATGGCGTTGAAGGGAATCAGCTCCGTAGTCATCGCTAAATGACAAAAGCAATCCAAAAAATGCAGTAAGTGTAATTGTTACGGTAGCCATGGTTAAGCTGATGGCTAATACTTTTTTGAATTGTTTGGATTTGAACTGAGACCGTACAAGCAACAGCAGCACCAGCATTACCACAATGCCAATGGGAATGTGTAACAACGCAGGGTGCAATCTGCCTGCCACCTGAAGCCACAAGGGTATAACAACCCGGTCTTCAAATAAAAAAATGAATGAAGTGAGCAGCAGGAAGAAAAGAGATAGATTTTTAAAAAAGCGGATTGACTGTTGCATTGGCTTCGAAGGATTTGATTAAGCCATCAACCCGGAAATTACTTTACCGCCAACATCAGTTAGCCTGTACCGTCTGCCCAGATGCTTAAAGGTAAGTTGTTCATGATTTAAACCCAGCAGGTGTAAAACTGTTGCATGAAAGTCATTTACATGAACAGGGTTGCTTGCAATGTTATATCCAAACTCATCGGTTTCGCCATAGGTGGTTCCGGCTTTCACACCGCCACCTGCCATCCACATGGTAAAACACCGGGGGTGGTGGTCGCGGCCATAATTTTTAATTGTCAGATCGCCCTGGCAATAATTCGTACGACCAAATTCGGTTCCCCAAATCACCAATGTTTCATCCAGCAAGCCACGCTGTTTTAAATCCATAATTAAAGCGGCTGTAGCCCGATCGGTGTCTTGCGCTTGCAGGGGCATTTCGCCAACCATGTTGCCGTGCTGATCCCACCCCTGATGATACAACTGCACGAAGCGAACGCCTGCTTCTGAAAGTTTTCGGGCCAGCAAACAATTGGCTGCATAGGTACCGGGTACCAGGCAATCCGATCCATACATTTTAATAATGTTATCCGGCTCTTTCGAAAGATCCGTTAGTTCCGGAACTGCGGTTTGCATGCGATAGGCCATCTCGTATTGTTGTACACGCGCCTGAATTTCGGGGTCGCCAAATTCTTTATAGTTCAGATCGTTCAGTTTTGATAGCTGATCCAACATATTTCTCCTGTCAGCCCGATCTCTGCCTTCCGGATCTTTCAAATACAAAACCCGTTCTTCGCTGCTGCTGAATTGCACGCCCTGATGAACACTATCCAAAAATCCGTTGGTCCATAATTTCGAATATACACCTTGTCCGTTTCCGCGGCCACGCGATAGCAAGACACAGAAAGCCGGCAGATTTTTATTTTCACTTCCTAACCCATAACTCAACCAAGAACCCATGCTGGGCCGATTGCCCTGTTGGGCACCGGTTTGCATAAACGTAAGTGCGGGGTCATGATTAATCGCTTCCGTGTGCATGGTTTTAATGAAACAAATGTCATCAACCACTTTAGAGATATTAGGGAACATCTCGCTTACCCAGGCACCGGAGTTACCATGCTGGTTGAATTTGAAGTACGAACCTACCAACGGAAATTTCGATTGCCCGGAGGTCATACCCGTTAACCGTTGCCCCATGCGAATGGAAGCAGGAAGTTCTTGCCCGGTCATTTTATTCAACAAGGGCTTGTAATCAAAACTTTCCAATTGCGAGGGCGCCCCGTTCTGAAACAGGTAAATGATTCTTTTTGCTTTGGGCGCAAAGTGCGGGAGGCCTGTCGAAGCAACGGGCGATTCGGAATTTGAAAACAAGTCGGGTATAAGTAAAGAGCCCAGGGCAACCGAACCAACTCCCAGGCTGAGTTTGCCCATAAAATACCTGCGTGTAACGTGCTTCCGATGATCCATGAATTCTTTGCTCATACCATCAGGTTTTAGTTATGGTTTCATCCATATTATAAATGGTTTGAATCACCTGCATCAAGGCGGCAAGCGAGACAACATCCTCAATTTTTTCGTGTGGATACTCACCAATCGCAATAAACGATTTTGCTTTGTTCGGGCTTTGCTGAAATTTTTCTTTCTCGGATTTGTAGTAAGATGCAAGCAAGTCAAATTCTTCTTTCTTGCTTTGGCGACAAACAATCAGTAAGAATGCTTTTTTGATTTTCTCTTCTGTGGAGGATTTCTCCTGTATTAGTCGTTCGGCCAATACACGCGAAGCCTCCAGCATCAGGGGTTCATTCATTAGTAAAAGAGCCTGCAAGGGAGTATTGGTTAAGCCGCGTTTTACCTCGCACTGATCGCGGTTGCTGCCATCCATTATCAGCATACCCGGTGGCGGAACGGTGCGCTTAATAAATGAATACAACCCCCTTCGGTAGAGCTTATCGCCATGATCCTGTACATATCGTGCCAACACACCGCGCCCGGAGGTCGAAGACTCCCAGATGCCCTTTGGTTGATACACTTTCATGCTGGGGCCACCAATTTCCTTTACAAGTAATCCGCTGCTGGCCAATGCCAGATCACGAATGCTCTCGGCTGGTAACCGGATGCGCGGTGCGCGGGATAGGAAAATGTTATCCGGATCTTTTTCGAGTTGTTGTTTACTTACCGATGAGGATTGCTGATACGTGGCCGACATCACCAACTGTTTCATTAAACGCTTGATGTTCCAGCCGTTTTCACGAAAATCAACTGCAAGCCAGTCAAGCAATTCCGGATGTGTGGGTAGTTCGCCCTGCATACCAAAATCGCCACTGGTTTTTACAAGGCCTCTGCCAAATAACTCCTGCCACATGCGGTTTACGAATACGCGGGCAGTTAACGGATTTTTTTCATGCAATAACCATTTTGTTAAAGCCAGGCGATTGTTTCCAAAAACGGTTGAGTCAAATGGGAACACGGCATTTGGCATCCCTACATCCACCACTTCACCATGTGCATCGTAATTGCCGCGTACCAGGATATACGTGGGGCGTTTCCATGCAGAGTCTTTCATAACCATCACCTCAACCGGTGTAGTATCTTTTTTATTGATGAAGGTGAGAATATTATCTACTTCTTCACTGGTTATTTTTATCTTAGGTGGATCAGCCAGCGAGGCTATTTGAATATCACCAAAGAAACCTTTTTCGGGCACGCGATTAAAGAAGGCAAAGGTTTGGTAATAATCCTTTTGTGAAATAGGATCGTACTTATGATCGTGGCAATGGGCGCACTCAAACGTAAGGGCAAGAAATGCTTTCGCAAATGTGTTGGTTCGGTCGGTTACATATTCAATGCGATATTCTTCATCAATCACGCCACCTTCCTGCGTAATTTTATGATTGCGGTTAAAACCGGTTGCCAGTAATTGTTCTTTGGTGGGATTCGGTAATAAGTCGCCCGCAAGTTGCCACGTAACAAATTTATCGTAAGCATAATTCTGGTTGAAGGCATGAATCACCCAATCGCGCCATGGCCACATGGTACGTAAGCCATCATCCTGGTAGCCGTGCGAGTCGGCATAACGGGCAACATCCATCCAATGCACGGCCATCTTTTCGCCATACTGCGGCTGGGCCAGCAATTCATCTACAATTTTTTCGTACGCATTGTCTGAATTATCCGCAAGAAACCGTGCCTGAAGATCGGGTGTTGGCGGCAAGCCGGTAAGATCAAAGCTCACGCGTTTTAATAAACGTTCTTTATCCGCAGGTTTGTTGGGTTGTAGCCCGGCTGCTTCTATTCGTTCAATAATGAAATAGTCAATTTCATTCTTTGGCCACGATTTATCCACTTCGGGTAACGGATGTTTTTTGGGAGGGATAAATGCCCAATGGGGTTTATACTTTGCACCTTGTTCAATCCATTTTTTGATTAAAGAAATTTCCTGGGCGTTCAGCGACAGGTTTGAGTTGGGTGGTGGCATTAACACCGAGGTATCGGAAGAGGAGATGCGTAAGAATACTTCCGATTGATCGGGGTCTCCGGGCGTGATGGCATGCGCTGCGGGGTTGTCTTTTAAAGCGGCCAGGGCACCTTCGCGTATATCAAGCCGCAGGTTGGCTTTTCGCTGGCCGGCATCCGGGCCATGACATTTAAAACACCGATCGGAAAGAATGGGGCGGATGTGCAGGTTGTAATCTACTGAATCGCGAATGCCCGTTATGCTTCCCCCTTGCTGGCAGCCCACAAGAAATAGCGAAAGTAAACAGGTAAATATTCCAACTAAAATTCGCATACCCGGTAGATGACACCGAATGTGAGAATTTTTAAGGACTTTTAAAATGGTTTTTATTAATAAGCACCTGTGCTTTTGGGTTCAGGTTTATGGCGCCTGAACGGCTGTAGTCTTCAAGCTGTCTTACGGCTGTACTTTAGGATAGATTTTGTTTCGTTAATTCCTGATGATGTTGCACGTGATAACATGTAAAACAAATCATTTCGCGCAGCGTAAGTTTTCCCAATAGGGGATGGGGTAGAATATAAAGGTCTAATTCCGCTTCTGAGAACCGGTTGATTTTAGCAGCAAGCCCTTTTACTTCTTTGGTTAGGCGAACATTTAGGCGTTGATAATTTTTCACATTACTGGTTGCGGGTATAAACCTTCCGCTGGTACGGCCGCCAGCCTGTAGTTTTGCTTTGTATTTCGAAATAAGCTCTGTGTATGTTCGGCTGGCGCGATTTGCTTTTCCAAATAACGCACGCAACAAAAATTTAGGAAGTGTAAAGGCCAACCTTACTGGTTGTACCGATAAACAGATATGTTCTAATTGTTGTACGGCACTCCACTTGTTGTTTTTACTGATAACCAATTGTTCGGCATTTAAACCGGCCAGGTAGCTTTGAAACTCCTGGTGATTGGTGAGAAGGGTAGTGGTTAGTTCGGGTTTGAGCTTCATAAAAGATGATTATTTCATCTCTGCGTTGTAAACATCAATTGCCTTTAATAGTTTATTTCTCTTTGTGTCGAGTAGAAAAATTTAGCGAGCGTGTGGTTAATTTCAAAGTAATTTTGATTTTTTAATTTCCTGTTTTCTGGCTACGAAGGCTAATAAAACAAAAAATCCCCCGCCCTTTTAAGACGAGGGATTTTAAAATCTTCAAACCCAACTAGTTTACTTCAAATCTGAAAAATCAAAACTGGTTTCTAAAAACTTGGTGGTAAACTTTCCTGATCGGAAAGTGGGGTTATCCATCAACTTCAAATGAAAAGGAATGGTGGTTTTTACGCCTTCAATCACAAACTCGCTCAGTGCACGTTTCATGCGTGTAATTACTTCTTCGCGCGATTGGCCGGTTACAATCAACTTACCAATCATCGAATCGTAGTTAGCCGGAATGGTATAGCCTGCATACGCGTGGCTATCCACTCGCACGCCATGGCCACCCGGTTTGTGTAAGTTTATGATTTTGCCAGGCGAAGGGCGGAAGCCGTTGCCCGGATCTTCAGCATTGATGCGACACTCCATCGAGAACAACATGGGATAGTAGTTGGTACCACTAATGGGTACACCGGCCGCCACCTTAATCTGTTCTTTAATCAAATCGTAATTGGTAACCTCTTCTGTTATGGGGTGCTCTACCTGAATACGGGTGTTCATCTCCATGAAATAGAAGTCGCCATGTTTATCCACCAGAAACTCGATGGTACCGGCACCTTCATAATTAATGGCTTTGGCACCTTTAATGGCAGCTTCGCCCATCTTTTCGCGCAGTTCCTGGTTTAGAACCGGGCTGGGTGTTTCTTCTACTAACTTCTGGTGCCTGCGTTGTATGGAGCAATCGCGCTCAGAAAGGTGGCATACTTTGCCGTATTGATCGCCCACAATCTGTATTTCGATGTGGCGTGGTTCTTCAATAAATTTTTCGAGATACAAGCCATCGTTACCAAAGGCAGCACCTGCTTCACGTTTGGCATCATCCCATGCTTTTTTAAACTCCGACTCATCGTTAATGATGCGCATACCTTTACCACCGCCTCCGGCTGTTGCTTTTACAATTACCGGGTACTTAATCTGTTTGGCTATTTTCATGCCTTGCTCCATAGATTCTAGCAGGCCATCCGAACCCGGAATACAAGGTACACCGGCTTTAATCATGGTAGCTTTTGCAGTTGCCTTGTCGCCCATCGCACGGATCATTTCTGGGGTTGGCCCGATAAATTTGATTCCGTATTCATGACACACAGCCGAGAACTCCGCATTTTCAGAAAGGAAACCATAGCCAGGATGGATCGCATCGGCATTGGTTATTTCGGCAGCCGAAATAATGCGCGGAATGTTGAGGTATGATTCTTTGCTGGGAGCAGCACCAATGCACACGGCTTCGTCAGCAAAGCGAACATGCAAACTTTCTTTATCGGCAGTAGAATAGACGGCCACTGTCTTAATGTCCATTTCTTTGCATGTACGGATTACGCGCAATGCAATTTCACCCCGATTGGCAATTAATATTTTTTTAAACATAACTGGTTTCTGGTTTCTGGTTTCTGGCAACAAGTAACGAGCAGCCGGCAACCAGCAGCACTAATTAATCAAGTTCTACTACAAACAACACCTGGTCGTATTCAACCGGTGTGGCATTTTCAACCAGCACTTTGGTTACCGTGCCTGAAAATTCAGATTCAATTTCGTTGAACAACTTCATGGCTTCGATAATACAAACGGTTTGCCCCTTTGAAATTTTATCGCCTACCGATGCGAATGCGGGCGAATCGGGATTGGCCGAGCGGTAGAAGGTACCGATCATGGGCGATTTAATTTCTACCGTGTTTTTACCGGACGCTGCGGGTTTTTCTGTTTTAACCGGAGTTTGAGTTACGGCTGGCGCAGTAACGGCTGCGGGTGCTACTGAAACCGGAGCGGCAATTACCGGAGCGGAGGATTTGATTACTTTTTGATCGGGCTCGCGTTTTACATGAAGCTTTAATTCTTTGGTTTCAATATCAACTTCGTTCAGGCCCGATTGAGCGATGAAGTCGATAAGATCACGGATTTCAGAAGTTTTCATTTCAGCTTTTTTTGTGGGTTCGTTATTGCCAGCATTTTTTCCATTTGCGCCAGCAGTAGTTTTTTTTGTTGCCATGATTTTATTCTTTCACGCGTTCAACATATTCACCGGTATCAGCTTTAATCTTAATGTTATCGCCTGTATTTACAAATAAGGGCACCCGAATTTCTGCACCGGTTTCAATGGTGGCTGCTTTAAGGGTTCGGGTGGCGGTATCACCGGCCAGTCCGGGCTCGGTATAAGTTACGTTTACAACTACATGCGAAGGAGGCTCGGCAGTAATTGGATTGGTTCCGTTTTCAAATGCAATCAATAAGGTAACGCCTTCTTTAATGTAGTTTACGGATTGACCTAACAATGCTTTATCAATGTAAACTTGTTCAAAGGTGTTGTTATCCATACACACCAGGCTGTCGCCATCAGCATATAGGTATTGGTATTCTTTGGTTTCTACACGCAACAGATCAACAGCATCACCAGGGCGAAAACGGTTTTCCACAATTTTACCCGTGCGCACACTACGCATTTTTACCTGGTAGAATGCACGCAGGTTGCCGGGGGTGCGGTGTATGAGTTCTTCTACTTGTACTACCTCGCCATTGTAGCGGATGTAGTTTCCTTTGCTTAGATCAGAAATAGTTGCCATTTAAAATCAAACTTTAATTTACAAATGAAATGGTTAATATCAAGTTATATTGGATACAGGGATGTAGGTTATTGACCATTGTAAGCCCATTTTACATAAACGGCACCCCAGGTAAAACCTCCGCCAAAGGCAGCCATCAGGATGTTATCACCTTTTTTTAATTGTTTTTCGTAGTCCCACAAAAGGAGCGGAATGGTGCCGGCTGTGGTATTGCCATAGCGCTCAATGTTCATCATCACTTTTTCATCGCTAATACCTACGCGTTGGGCGGTTGCATCGATAATGCGTTTGTTGGCCTGGTGTGGAGCCAGCCAGGTTATGGTATCCGCATTCAGGTTGTTGCGTTCAGCCACTTGTGCTGAAATATCGGCCATATTGGTAACGGCAAACTTAAATACGGCTGAGCCTGCCTGGTACACATAGTGTTCGCGTTTGGCAATAGTTTCACTAGAGGCGGGGTTGCGGCTGCCTCCGGCTTTCATGTGCAGAAATTGTTCTCCACTGCCATCGCTTCGTAATTCCCAATCCATTACACCAACATCTTCCGTGGTAGGTTCCAGTAAAACACAACCGGCACCATCGCCAAAAATAATGCAGGTGGTACGATCGGTGTAATCGATAATGGATGACATTTTATCGCCTCCTATTACAATGACTTTTTTATACACGCCCGATTGTATGAAGCTGGCCCCTGTTGCCAATGCATAAATAAAGCCCGAGCAGGCTGCTCCCATATCAAAGCTAAATGCATTGGTTGCGCCCACGGCCGTTGCCACAATGTTTGCGGTAGCCGGAAATGTCATGTCGGGGGTTACGGTGGCAAAAATGATTGCATCAATTTCTTTAGGATCGGTCTTGGTTTTTGCCAGCATGTCTTTAACAGCGGCAATACCCATTACGGATACACCCTGGTTATCACCCTTCAGAATTCGTCTTTCCTTTATCCCTGTGCGCGTGGTAATCCACTCATCGTTTGTTTCTACCATAGTCTCCAACTCCTTGTTGGTAAGAATGTAGTCGGGAACGTATCCACCAACTCCGGTAATGGCCGCTTTGATCTTACTCATATTTTTTATCGTGTGTGGTTAATTCTTAAACAGCTTATAAAAACAAAGGCCCGATTGTTTACCAATCGGGCATTAATAACACATACGTTAGTTATGCTTTTCGTGATTTCGAGAAGCTGATGGAGAATTAAACGGGTTTTGCTTTCGCAGACGCGCATGGCGTATTAAGCCAGAACTTCTTTCTCCATTACCACATTACCCTTAAAGTAAAGTTTGCCTTCGTGCCAGAAAGCGCGGTGGGGTAGGTGATTTTCGCCAGTAGTAGGGCACACAACCAATTGTTTGGGGGTAGCCTTATAATGTGTTCTTCTCTTATCTCTTCTGGTTTTCGAGGTCTTACGTTTTGGATTTGGCATAACCTGTTGTATTTAACTTTTTACTTATTCTTTTTATTTCAACTTTTTCAATTTTTCCCAACGGGGATCAATCGCATCATTTTCTTTGTCACTTTCTTCAGTTTCATTTTGCGCGGTAGAGTAAACTATAAATTGGTCGTTCTCCGCCTCATTGGCAAAGCGCGGGTGCAACTTTTTCATAGGAATTGCTAATGCAATAAACTCGTAAAAATACTGTCCCAGGTCAATGCTGTCCTGATCGCGCGTAATAATCACGATTTCATCGCTTATTTCCTGGGCTTCTTCTCCGTATTTAAACACCACTTTGTGACTTTTGTTAATTGGAAAATCAAACAGATCGAGTGTGCGATCGCATACCAAAACTGCCTGCCCGGAAATATTAAATTCTACCTCAATGAACGTCTCTTTTTATCAAGAATTACTTCAATATCAAACCGGCCATCCGATACAGCCTCTGAACCATACTTTTCAAAAAAGCCCTTTTCAAGGTGAAAATTGAAAAGATGAGCCTTTTTACTCAGGCCGATAATATTGATTGCAAATTCTCTCAAAACCCGAAGGTTTTTAAAATGAGCGGGCAAATTTATCAGTATTTATTGGATTTACCCCTTTTGAAACCGCTTTTTTGAGGATTTTATGGCGCGATGTGGAAGGCGCGGATTTTATTACCAGTATTCTGCAAAAACGGTACTTTTTAATTCGGTATGTGGTTTTTTTCCCGAATTTTCTATCAGAAAATCTACTACGTTTTTCTTGAAGCCCAGTTTAATGGCAATGCTTCTGGTAAAAATAACCTCACTTTCAAAAATTTTTTGATCAGCAAAGATAAGTTCAATGCAATCTACCAGGTAATCGAACTTCTGATCGTTGGATAGGGCCCCCAGGGTATCGATAGGTTCGGGGTTGCGAACTAACTGATTTACTTCTTCTTCCGGAAACTTTCTGTCATTGGCAATTTTCAGGATCATTTCGCGCTCTGCGCGCGCAAAATGTTTATCTGCCTCGGCCAGCTGAATTAAAATGTTAAGTTTCTTTTTAGTAACAATGTCCATTCGCTCCGGTTCATAGGTTTCAATTCAAGGTAATTACTTATTGTGATGTATCCGTACCCTATTGGACAAAAGGCAAAAAAACGATGTAAGTTTTTTTAAATTTCAATCGTTTGCTGTGCACGGTTCTTAATAATTTCGCACGCAACATACATGGCCTGCCGCATAGAGCCTTCACTGGCCATGTTTTTGCCAGCCAGGTTATAGGCGGTACCATGATCGGGCGAGGTGCGCACATAGGGTAACCCGGCTGTGTAGTTTATTCCCGATTCGAACGATAAGGTTTTAAATGCCACCAGGCCCTGGTCATGGTACATGGCTATTACACCATCGAATTTGCTGTGCTGGCCGCTGGCAAAAAAGCCATCGGCCGCAAAGGGCCCAAAAATAAGTTTGCCTTTTGTTTTCAGATCGTTGATTACAGGTTTGATTACCTCCTGCTCTTCCTTACCCAGCAAGCCCTCATCACCGGCATGCGGATTTAATCCAAGTACTGCAATTTTAGGTTTGCTGATCATAAAATCCTGTTTCAGCGAAAGTTCCATTAACCGGATCTTAAGTTCTACACGCTCTTTGGTAATGAATGAAGGGATGTCTTTTACCGGTATATGTTCGGTAACCAACCCAACCCGTAGCCCTTCGCCCACCATCAACATCAGGCTTTGGCCTGCTCCAAACTCTTGCGTTAAATATTCTGTGTGGCCCTGATACGGAAACTCCTCACCATGTATTGTATTCTTATCGATGGGCCCTGTAACCAAACCATCCAGGTGGCCTTCTTTTAAATCTTCCACGGCTCGTTTCAAACTAAGCAAAGCAGCTTTGGCTGTTTGTTTAGAGGGCTGGCCCGGGTTAATTTCAATAACATCTTCCCAGCAGTTAACCACATTCACAGACTTATGAAAGTACTGGCCTTTGGATTTTACCTGCGAGTAATTGAAATCTTCGAGCCCCATTTGCTTCCGATAGAAAGAGAGTACCTTCGCAGAGCCATATACTACGGGCGTAAAAAGGTTAAGTAACCGGGCATCGCTTAGTGCCTTAATTATTACTTCGGCACCAATTCCATTCAGGTCGCCAATGGTTATGCCGATGCGGGGTTTATCTGATGCTGAACTCATAGTATAAAGTAATGGGTGTGGCTGGCAAGTTAACTTAAATTTATTGTTTTGAATTTATAGTGCGTAGTTTGCATGCGATCTGGTTCTGTTTATGAATGTACGTCCGAAAAAATTTCTTGGTCAGCATTTTTTGAGGGACAAACAAGTGGCCCAACGCATAGTAGATGCTTTGCAGTTGCCGCCAGCACCCCAGCACGTGCTGGAGATTGGCCCTGGAACGGGCGTATTAACTCAATTCCTGGTATCCAATCCATTGGTTGATTTGCACCTGGTAGAAATTGATCGTGAGTCGGTAGCCTACCTGAAAGAACATTATCCACAGCTCGCAAATAAGATCACCGATGGTGATTTTTTGGAGTTGAACCTGGATCAGTTGTACCCATCTCCGCTCTTCGTGATAGGGAATTTCCCCTATAACATTTCATCGCAGATTTTTTTTAAAATACTGGAACATCGCAACCAGGTAACACAAGTGGTTTGCATGCTTCAGAAAGAAGTGGCTGATCGTATTGCCGAGAAACCCGGCAGTAAAACGTATGGAATCTTAAGTGTGTTATTGCAGGCTTATTATGATGTTACGTATTTGTTTAAAGTGCCACCGGGGGTTTTTCATCCGCCTCCTAAAGTTATGTCTGCTGTTATTCGCTTAACCCGTAATAACCGGGTGCAATTGGACTGTAATGAAGTATTATTTAAAACAGTTGTAAAGCAGGCGTTTCAAAACAGGCGCAAAACCTTGCGCAACGCACTTAAAATTTTAAATTTGCCGGCCTCGCTGATGGCCCATTCGCTTATGGAGAAACGGGCCGAACAATTAGATGTAGAACAATTTATTTTTTTAACCCGGCAATTGGAGTTGCACCGTGAAGCACCTAGAATTTGAGTTGAATAAAGAGTTTCGGGATCGCTTCCAGCAAGCCCTTGATGCGCGCGATAATGAATTTATCCGTGCTTCGCTTGAGGAGGTGAATCCGGCTGATATTACCGCGTTACTTTACGAGTTTAACGGGGAAGAGTCCAAGTATGTGTTGGATCTTCTGCCGCTTGATGTTCGCTCTAAGATTATAAACGATTTAGACAGCGACACCCGAAAAAGTTTTCTTACCAATTACACAACGGCCGAGATTACGGAGGTTGTTAATCAACTGGATTCGGATGATGCAGCCGATATTCTGAACGAGCTGCCAATTAAAACCAGCGAAGAGATTATTGCCGGCCTGGATGCGGATCTTAAATCGCAGGTTATTGATCTGCTCCGGTACGATGAAAACGTAGCGGGTGGTTTGATGGCGAAAGAATTGATCAAAGCCAGGGCCCACTGGAACGTGGTGCAGTGTGTAGAAGAAATCCGCAAGCAAGCCGAAAACGTAACCAAGTTTTACACCGTTTATGTGGTGGACGATTCCGACAAGTTGCTGGGAAAAGTCTCCTTACAGAAATTAATCCTTACCGACCCACGCACCATTGTGAAAGACATTTTAGATGAAGAGGTGGTATCAGTGGAAACCTATTTGGAAGACCGGGAAGTGGCAGAGATAATGAGTAAATATGACCTTGAATCGGTGCCGGTGGTAAATGTGCAAGGCCACCTGGTGGGGCGTATTACCATTGATGATGTGGTGGATGTAATTACCGAACAGGCAGAAGAAGACCGCCAGTTAATGTCGGGTATTACAGAAGATGTAGAAGAAGATGACAGCGTTTGGCGCAATACACGCGCCCGTTTGCCATGGTTGCTGATTGGAATCCTGGGCGGACTAATCAGTGCACGGTTCATGGGTTTTTTTGAGCGCGAACTAACACAAATTACAGCTATCGCTTTTTTTGTACCGCTTATCCAGGCAACTGGCGGAAATGTAGGCATTCAAACATCTTCGTTGGTGGTGCAAAGCCTGGCCAACCCAGGTTTTGTAGATGAGGGCCTATGGAAAAGGTTATTGAAAGTATTTAGCGTGGCTCTTCTGAATGGATTTTTTCTGGGGCTGGTAGTGTTTGGTGTAAACTGGATTGTGTTTGGTAACAAACCACTAAATTTGGTGGTATCTTTGGCTTTATTTTTTGTGGTGTTGTTTGCTTCGTTTGTAGGTACTATTACACCTATCGTACTAAACAAGTTTGGGTTTAATCCGGCACTCGCATCGGGCCCATTTATTACCACAACCAACGACTTGTTAGGGTTGGGTGTTTATTTTTTAACCATTCATCTTTTATTGTAACTTTTCGTATTGCGTTAAATTGTTACAACGAGATAAAGCTTCTATAAATATTGTTTGTATTGTTGGCAAAGGTTTGATTTTTTTAAGTTTATTTTAGAGGTGCGTGTATTGCCTGACCTGAACGTATGTCCCGCTTTAAGAAATATAAAGAAACTATTGTAGATCGGTTCAATACAATTATTGAAAAGCCGTTGCTTACTTCTACAATTGTGTTGGCGGGAGTAACCGTTCTGGTTCTAAGCCTAAGTATTTCCTATTACCTGAAAGACTTCGATAATTTCTGGGAACAGATTCTGGCAGAGGCACATGGCATGATATTCGACATTGCCATTATCGGTATATTAATTTTCTGGCTTAACCAGAATGGAGAAACCCGCCAAAGGATTCGCACTTATAAAGATGAGATAGACGATTTTCGGTTGTGGGAGTCGGATGAAGCGGCCTTTCGTACGGTGGGTAATATTAAGCGTTTAAACCGGCACAAGATTCATGAAATTAACCTGGTAAACTGCCACCTGGCCCGCACCAACCTCAACTATGTAAATCTGAAAGGATCTAATCTTAATTCGGCCAACTTTTCCAGTTCCTCACTTATCGAAACCAACATGGAAAACACACGCCTTAATCAGACCAATTTCGAAAATGCTAACCTGAACCAGGCCAACCTGAATGGCGCGTATGCCAGCGGGGCAAATTTTAAAGATGCTTTTTTGATTAAGGCACAGTTTGAAAATTCGTTCTTGATCAAAGCAAATTTTAAAAATGCTTTTTTGATGGAGGCGAATTTAGCGGGCAGTTACCTGATGGGAGCCGATTTTGAAAACGCCAGTTTGTACAAGGCAGATTTGCGGGGCGTAAAAGGATTAACCGTAGATCAACTGGTAAAAGCAAAAACATTATACCTGGCTAAATTTGATGATGAAATTCTGGAACAGATTAAACTTACGCTACCAGACCTGGTAGGAGCTTGATTTTGTTTTCGTGAATTAAAAGAATACTTTTGAATCGTAAAACAGACAACGGCTTTCCCTATGGAAAAGCCGTTGTTCTTTTGTTGGGTTTGAAAAGAATCCCGATGAATTTAAAACCAGAGTTATGAGCAAGAAAATTTCATATTACACCAAAGAAGGGTTAGATAAACTTACGCTTGAATTAAGCACGCTTAAAACAAAAGGGCGTGCCGACATTGCAAAGCAAATTGCAGAAGCGCGCGACAAAGGAGATTTGAGCGAAAACGCAGAGTATGATGCAGCCAAAGATGCACAAGGGCATTTGGAAGCCAAGATAGCGCAATTGGAAGAGTTGCTGGGCAATGCGCGGTTGTTGGATGAATCTAAAATTGATACGAGCATAGTTTCTATTCTTTCCAAGGTTACTATCAAGAATAAAAAGAATGGTGCATCCGTTACGTACATGCTGGTATCGGAAGAAGAAGCCGATTTAAAGGCGGGCAAAATCTCCACCCAATCACCCATAGGAAAAGGGTTGCTGGGGAAGAAGAAAGGTGACATCGCGCTGATCAAAACTCCGGCTGGCGAAATGGAATTTGAAGTTGTAAATATTGGAGCCTGATGCCATCGATCTTTACCAAAATCATCAATCGCGAAATTCCGGCATACATTGTAGCCGAAGACGAGCATTTTATTGCTTTTCTGGACGTAATGCCTTTGGTAGAAGGGCATACGTTGGTAGTACCCAAAACAGAAGTTGATTATATTTTTGATCTGGACACAACCACCCTTGCAAACCTGATGGTGTTTGCACAGCGGGTTGCCAAAGCGGTTAAAAAATCCATCCCATGCAAGCGAATTGGGGTAGCAGTTATTGGGTTAGAAGTACCACACACGCATGTGCACCTCGTTCCGCTAAACACCATGAACGACATTAACTTTACCATGCCCAAAATAAAATTGCCGGCCGAAACCATGCAGGCAGTGGCAGACCGGATTAAAGCCAACCTGGTGTAATCAGATAAAATCAATATCCACATTAAGTGGATAGCGCATCAGAAACTCAAGGGCTTCTTCAACGGTCATTCCTTCAAAAAGCACTTTGTACAACCGGTCGGTAATAAGAGCGCGAACTTTGTAATGATCAGCACATTTTTTTGGCAATGCGCACTGTGTTTACACCTTTCTGCAACTTCCGTCATGTCTGCTAAGATGTCGGGTAACTTTTCGCCTTTGGCCAGGCGATAGCCAACTGTAAAGTTACGGCTCATTGGGCTGTTGCAGGTTGTAACCAGATCGCCAATGCCGGCCACACCTAAAAAAGCTTTTAAGTCGCCACCCAGGGCGCGGCCCAGGTAAACCATTTCTACCGCTCCCCGGCTTATCAAAAGTCCTTTGGCATTTTCGCCATACCCCAACCCGCTTAATGCGCCCGAGGCAATAGCAATTATATTTTTTAAGACACCGGCAATCTCAACACCAACAATGTCATTATTTTCATATACCTGAAAGCGATCGTTGCGTAACAGGCGTTTACCAAGCTGAATTACTTCGTTGAAATGACTGGCCACTACGGTGGCTCCGGGTTGGCGTTGCGCCAATTCTTTTGCAAGGTTGGGCCCGGCCAGGCAGCCTACCCGCACCACCACACTTTCTTCCTGTATTACCTCGCTCATGGTTTTTACCTGTTGCCGGGTAAGCTTGGTAACATTTTCCAACGATTGGCCTTCCGGTAGGGTAATGTCAAATCCTTTGGTGCCGTGGATGAGGATGTGATAAGGCTGCAAGTAAGGCGATAATTGCCGCATCATAGCGCGGAAATGCGCAGAGGGTACTATAGGAAACAGCACATCGCATTGAGTAGCTATTTGCTGCAAATCGTGTACGGGTTCAACATTTGCGTGTAGCGGATAGCCCTTATTTTGATTTTCGGATTTGATGCGCACGGCCGTTTGCTCATCGCGGGTGTAGAGCAACACTTTCCGGCTATGGGCTAAAATGTTGGCAATTACGGTTCCGAAGTTACCCGCACCAATTACGCCTACGGGTTTTTCAGATGTACTGCTCAAGATCATAGCCTACCAGGCGGTTATGGTAATAGTACAATACGGTAAGATCTTTGGTGATGATGTTGCCTTTTTTGTTTTTGAGTAAGGGGCGCTTGAGATGGAATATCCCCACGTTTTCAATTCCCAATTTAATCACCTGGTCAACCTTGCCTTTCAGGTGGGTGGCATGGTAAACCTTACCATTATCTTTTAATTCGTAAATCCTTTTTCGAACCCGTTTAAAGGTCTGGCGGTATTCGTTATAGTCCAGTTCCAGGTCTTCTTCCGGCAAGCGTAACAGGTTGAACAAATCCAGTTTAGAATATTTTTTTGCCACATTTCAAAAGCCACAAATGCGGCCAGGTGACTGGCAAATACCCGGTTAATGCGATGATACTCTGAAACAATACGCTGGCTAAGCATACGGGTGTATTCGTCTTCGCGTTGCTTATCGTCTGTAATACTACCGTTAGATATAAAATAGCCGCGGGTGTCAATGATTCGTCCCTGCGGATCGAGGCTGTTACCTGCTTCATCCACGTAGTTACCCATTACATCCAGGCCTGGCCCGATTGAAACAGAAATGTTAGAACCCTTGGTAAAGAATTTGAACATGAACCGGAGCAACTCCATGCTGCCGTATTTATCCTGCTCAGGAAAATACTTATCCTGCCCTTTCACCTGCAGGTAGTCTTCAATCAGATCGGGAGCTTCTAACACAAAGTTGTAGTTGAGCGTAACCGGTACAACAAAAATTTTGCGTACCTCGCCTTCGGGGGTCTGCTGGTAAAGATTGCGCTGGGCCTCAATGGCCGTGCTGAGCAGCCCCAACTTCAGTTGCTTCTCAATCAAACCGGAGCGCGAGCGGGTTCCGCCAGGAAAAAATAAACTATGCGCACCTTTTTGAATAGCCAAACTGGAGTACATCTTAAGTGTTTCCAGGTAGGGCAGGTTTTTCTTTCGTCTGTCAACCTTGTAGGCGCCTAAGCTGTTCATAAAGTACGCGAAGATTTTAATATTGAACAGGTTAAGGCCTGCTCCGTAAATAAAAGCGGGTAAGCCCACGGCATGAATTACCCAGCCAATTAAAATGGAATCCAGGTTGCTGAAGTGGGTGGGCACCATGATTACCGTTCCTTTTTTTGCCAGGTCGCGCAGCATTCTAACCTTTCCCACCACCTGTATCTTGTCGCGTAGGGTATATTGATTTCGGAAAAACGCCCCGAATTTTTTTACACGGGCACCATTTAACAAACGCTGAAACCAGAATTTAACTACTTCGCGTGTAAAGCGGTATGAGTTGGGTTTAAAGTTTCCCGCAATTTCATTAGCATAGCGGTTAACAATTTTTTCAAGCAACGCATCCACAATCGGCCCGGTTGTTTCTGGGTCTTTGGAGCTAAGTTCTACCAATTCATTTTTTACATACGACCAAAAGCGGCTGTCATCTTTTGGATCTACACGCCAGCGGTTTCGTTTAATCCGGTTTTGTTCGCGGTAAGCGGTTGCTTCCAGATCGTCAATCAGTTGTTTGCGGGTAGGTCTTAAAGCTTTTATCCGGATAATGGATTGTTGTGTTACCAGTTCAATAAATTCCTTTCGGTTTTTACTTAGCTGATAGACAGGCCAATCGGGAATACCCTCCAGAATGGGTTCGTATTTTCGATTCTTATTTTTCTTTTCTTCCAGTAATTCCATGCCTGTAAATCATGCGGGGATTCAAAGTTAAGGGCTTAAGGGGCAATAGCAAATGATCAGCTCAATCGCTGTAAAGCGGTACCCAGCGCGTGTGCCATTTCCTGAAAACCTTTTTTTGCAGAGGTCATAAATGCTTCATCCAGAATTTCGGGTAGCTCGGCTTCAGATGTTACATCCCACTCGCTTACCTTGTAGGTTTGCTCAAACAATTGCCACTCCAGTTTGATCAGGTAGCGGTTGTTCCAGTGGTATAGGGTGATTTTTATTTCTTCCTTAAAAAATTCGTTGATGATGCGCATAAACTTAATTGTTAAATTTAAAGAATTAATTAACAGGTAAGCTACCCGGTTTATTTTTATTGGCTGTGTAGCAAATATTTATGTGATTACAGCGTTGGTAGAATCGGGTTTTGTTAGGCTAAGTATTTATTGTTTCTTGTAACTTAGCGTTCGGTTGAATTATTTGAATATAAAAATCAGGCATCAACATGGTTAGCAGAGCGATCAGGGTTTTTGTGGGGATGGTTTTCTTAAGCCTGCCGGTTTCAGTTTGGGCCACGCACATCCGGGCCGGCCAAATTACTCTTAAAAGAGTGGACTGCGCAGCCTTAACTTTTGATGTTACAATTCACATGTACACCGATACCGGTTCGCCAATTCGCTTTGGCGATGGGGAGCTTCGTTTTGGCGATGGATCGCCCGTTCACATTACTCCCGAAAGGTCCAACTCATTTCCACCGGAACTTAATTTACCTCAAGACGTTGGCTTTGTGGCTTATACAGTGCAGCACACCTTTCCCGGCCCGGGAAGCTACATCATCAGTTACCTTGAAGCAAATCGCAACGAAGGAGTATTGAATATTGCCAATTCGGTAAACACAACATTTTATATTGAAACACAGATTATCATCGATCCATTTTTGGGTTGCAGCAATACGCCTGTTTTACTTGTACCACCAATAGATAAAGCCTGTACCAGTGTTGCATTTTTTCATAATCCGGGTGCATACGATCCTGATGGAGACAGCCTTTCATATGAATTTACGATTCCTAAAAAAGACAAAGGATCAAACGTAATTGGTTACTTGGATCCTAATACCAAAACTTTTTATGATCGCATTGGCTTGAATTACGGAACAGCCAACGAAGCAGGTACCGGATCGCCCACATTTATCATAAACCCGATTACCGGAACCATTACCTGGGATGCCCCGGGTGCCCCCGGTGAGTATAACATTGCTTTTAAAATTATTGAATGGCGCAAGATAAACGGCATCTGGATTAACCAGGGCTATGTGATTCGCGACATGCAGATAATTGTAGAAGACTGTATGAACCAACGCCCCGAATTAGAGGTGCCTTCTGATTTTTGTGTAGTGGCAGGGGATACCGTAACGTTTGATGTGTTTGGAACGGATCCGGATTTTGACAGTGTAAAAATTGAAGCTTTCTCGCAGATATTCTCCATTAACCCATCTCCTGCAACCTTTACACCCGCTCCGGTTGAATTTCAGCACACAGCGCCTGGCATAAAGGCTTCGCAAACATTAACCTGGAACACCACGTGCGATCATATTAAAGATCAACCGTATCAAATTAATTTCAAGATTACGGATAAAGGCCGGCGGCCCTCGTGCAGTTTAAGACAGTAAACATTCGGGTGGTGGGGCCTGCACCAGAATGGGAACCACCTGTGTTAGACCTGGCAACCCGATCAGCACAATTAAGTTGGAAAGATTATACTTGCGAGGCCAATGCAGTAAGTATGCAGATTTGGCGCAGGGTAGATTCGTCCACATTTATTCCTGATTGTGAAACCGGTATGCCCGATTTTCTTGGCTTCTCACTAATTGGTACGGTACCCATAGGAACCACCACCTTTACTGACAATAATGGAGGTAACGGGTTGGTTTCCGGTGCAAAATATTGTTATCGGTTGGTGGCAGTATTTCCACAACCGGGTGGGGGCGAAAGCCTGGTTTCGCAAGAGGTATGCCTGCCTCCCATACTTGCCGATTTACCTGCCATTACCAATGTTTCTGTTGAAATAACCAGCAGAACAAATGGCGAAATTCTGGTGCGATGGGTGCGGCCCTTTCAGGCAGACCAGGGGCAATTTCCACCACCCTACACATACGAATTGCATCGGGCCGAAGGATTTTCAGGTGAAATTAATCTTACCCCTGCGTTTCCGGGCAGGCGAGCGGATACCGTATTTACCGATACCCAACTCAACACAAAAGATTTGATTTATAATTATCGGGTTATCGCATACGATAATAACAATGTGAAAGTAGGAGAGTCTGCCACGGCATCTACTGTACGGCTGGAAACAGCATCGAAATTTCAACGCATTGATTTAACATGGAATGCCGATGTGCCGTGGTCTAATAACTCCCAAAGTTTTCCGTTGCACGAGATTTATCGTGGGCCCGAAAATGCAACCGAAGCACAAATGGTTTTAATCGATGTGGTTGATGTAACCCAGTATGCTTTTAATTATGCAGACTCCGGCCAGTATAACAACCAACCCCTGCAGGAAACACAGGAGTATTGCTACCGGGTGCGCACAAGGGGTACGTATGGCAACCCGCTGATCGATGCACCCCTGGAAAATTTTTTCGCAGATAATTTGTGCCACACCAAACGATTTAGTTCCACCCTGCAAGCCACAATTTACCATGACAGGTGTTGACTGCCAGGAGTTTATTGAAACATCAACCTGCGGCACCAATTTGTACAGCAATACATTATCATGGCAACGGCCTGCCGACCTGGCGTGCCGCGATGACATTCGTAATTATAAGGTGTTGATGGCAAGCAGGCTTACCGAAGCATTTACCGAAATTGCCATTGTGTCTGATACATTCTTCGTGCATTCCAACCTGCCTTCATTTGCAGCCTGTTATAAAATTATTGCAGTAGATCGTGCCGGTAATGAAAGCGAAGCCAGCGAGGTATTTTGCTTCGATAATTGTCCGTATTATGAATTACCTAATGTGTTTACACCAAATGAAGATCAGTGCAACGATCTATTCAGCGCCTTTAGCGATAGAATTGGTGATGTAATAGGTGAAGACGGAGTAGGCCCCTGCGGCCAGGACCTGACCGACTTGCGTAAGCGCTGCGCCCGGTTTGTATTGAAAGTTGATTTTAAAGTTTACAACCGGTGGGGCAAGGAAGTATATCGATATACTTCAGGTGGAGAGCGATCCATTTACATTGATTGGGATGGCCGGGATAAAGATGGCCGTGAGTTATCTACCGGATTTTATTTCTATAGTGCCGATGTAACCTTTGATGTGATCGATCCGGCCCGGCAAAATAAAAGCTTAAAGGGATGGGTGCACCTGGTGAGATAGAACAACCGGTAGTTCTTTTCGATGGGGTGTGCAACCTTTGCAATAGTTCGGTTCTGTTTATCATTCAGCGCGACCCAAAAGCAAAATTCAGATTTGCTTCTTTACAGTCCGATTTCGGAAAAAACCAAATGCGCGCATTTGGATTAAATGAGTCGGAACTGAATAGTGTGCTATTGGTGAAACAAGGAAGGTTATTACAAAAAAGTAATGCAGCGCTTGAAATAGCCCGGCAATTAACGGGCGGTTGGCCGCTTCTCTATGGATTTAAAATTGTACCGGCAGTATTGCGCGATTGGGTTTATAGCTGGATTTCGCGAAACCGGTATAAGTGGTTTGGCAAGAAAGACGCCTGCATGATTCCCACCCCTGAACTGAAAGCGAGGTTTGTGTCCTGAATACATTTTGATCTTACCGCTGCATCCAGTAAACTGCATTCAAATTTTATTACCATGACCGCATTTGTTTTTCCGGGGCAGGGTGCCCAGTTTACCGGAATGGGTAAAGAACTGTACGATTCAAACCCGATAGCCAAATCACTTTTTGATAAGGCCAACACCATTCTTGGATTTAATATAACGGAGATTATGTTTGCAGGCTCGGCCGAAGAGCTAAAACAAACCCGGGTTACGCAACCGGCTGTGTTTATTCATTCTGTGGCAACTGCGTTGGCACAAGAAAAACTTCCCCAGATGGTGGCCGGGCATTCATTAGGAGAGTTTTCGGCATTAGTGGCTAATAAAACGCTTTCGTTTGAAGACGGCCTGAGCCTGGTGTACAAAAGAGCAATGGCTATGCAGCGTGCGTGTGAAATCAATCCCTCTACCATGGCGGCCATTTTGGGTTTAGATGATGCAAAGGTTGAAGAAATCTGTGCCTCCATTACAGAAGAAATTGTAGTGGCAGCTAATTATAATTGTCCGGGCCAGTTGGTTATTTCCGGCTCTATGAAAGGAATTGATATTGCTTGCGAAAAATTGAAAGCAGCCGGGGCTAAGCGCGCCATGCCGCTTCAGGTTGGTGGGGCCTTTCATTCTCCCTTAATGGAACCTGCCCGCGAAGAACTGGCGGCAGCCATTGCCTCCACAAATTTCAACACACCTATTTGTCCGGTTTACCAGAATGTAAATGCCTTGCCTTCAACCGATGTGGCTGTGATTAAAAAGAATCTGATTGATCAGTTAACCGCACCCGTACGGTGGACACAATTGGTTCAAAACATGGTAAAAGATGGTGGCAACCGATTTGCAGAATGTGGCCCGGGCAAGGTGTTACAGGGCCTTGTAAAGAAAATTGCGCCACAGGTGGAGGTATTAAGTTTATAGAACCGGATTTTTCGTTCAGCCAGAAGTGGGGAAGCCGGCACTGGATTATAACAGTTTAATAACCTCCAGATGATCGGGACATTCGTCCAGCAGTTGCACCTGTGTTTTGTTGAATACAGGATGAATGAAATCGGGAAGGATTTCGCACAATGGCACTAAGGCAAATCGTCTTATATGCAACGCTGGGTGTGGCAGAGTTAACCGGGCGGTTTGGCAAATCTGATTACCATAATACAGGATATCGATATCCATCGTGCGCTCTCCCCACTTTACCGTTCGTGTGCGGCCAAGTTTGTGTTCAATTTCCAGAACCAGGTCCAGCGCAGAAACCGCATGGCCTGTGTAGGGAATAACCACCACCTGGTTCAAAAAATCGGGTTGATTGGTTTTACCCCAGGCTTTGGTTCGGTATATCGATGATACAATCTTAATTTCTCCCAAAGCTTCTTCCAGTAAAGCCCGTGCGTTTTTTAGCAACACCTGGCTTTCGCCCTGGTTGCTGCCCAGTAACAATATTAGCGGAGCTACGTTCATTCAGATGCGAAAGATAGAAGGTGGTTTTAATTACCGTGCTTCTTTCTGTAATTTTCGAGCCTAATATTCAATCCATGAATTTCTTCAAGACATTTTTAGCTTCCTGCCTGGGGTCGCTCATTGCATTTATTGTTTTATGTGTTTTAGGTTTTTTATTGTTGTTAGGCATGGTAGCCAGTTTTTCAGATAGCAACCAGTCGGTGGCCATAAAGGACAAATCGGTTTTGCATTTGAAATTAGATGGGCTGATTAGCGAAAATGAAGTTGAAGATCCCTTTGAGGATATACCCATACCGGGAGCGGTTTCAACGATGGGTTTATTGCCGTTGAAACGTGCCATTCAAAATGCAAAAACAGATGCTAAGATTGAAGGCATTTACCTGGAGCTAAGCACCCTGATGGGTGGTTATGGCGTAGCCCGCGAGTTGCGGCAGGCTCTTGAGGATTTTAAGGAATCGGGTAAGTGGATAGTAGCCTATAGCGAGTATTATACCGAGTCGGCTTATTATGTGGTTTCGGTTGCTGATAAAGTTTACCTCCATCCGGAAGGCGAACTGGAATTTAATGGACTTTCGGTAGAGGTTTCGTTTTATAAAAAGTTGTTTGATAAGCTGGACATTAAACCTCAGATATTCAGAGTGGGAGATTTTAAGAGTGCGGTAGAGCCTTTTATTCGCGACCAAATGAGCGAGGAAAACAGATTACAATTAAATGAGATGATTGCCGATATCCATCGCACGGTGATTGAAGACGTGGCGGATTCCCGCAGCATAGAAGCCACACGCTTGCGCGAAATTGCCGATAAAATGCTGGTAGTAAACACCCGCACCGCTTTGCAGCATGGGTTGGTTGATTCTTTGGTGTACTTCGATCAGGTGCAAGCCGATATTTGTGAACGATTGGGTATATCTGCGAAAACAAAAATTAACCTGGTTAAATACAGAAAGTATAAGCGCAGTTTTTCAGGAACCAGTAAATCCAAAAACGAGATAGCCGTAATCGTTGCGGATGGTGATATTTTGTCGGGCAAAGGACAGAATGGAATAATTGGTTCAGATACGTTTGCCGAAGAAATACGCAAAGCACGAACCAACAACCGGGTAAAAGCAATTGTACTACGCATTAATTCACCGGGTGGTAGTGCATTGGCTTCGGATGTGATGTGGCGTGAGATAAAACTGGCCACCGCGGTTAAGCCGGTTATTGCCTCTATGTCTGATTACGCAGCCTCGGGTGGTTATTACCTGGCAATGGCGTGCGATACAATTGTAGCACAGCCCACAACCATCACGGGTTCCATTGGTGTGTTCAGTATTCTGTTTGATATGAGTAGTTTCCTGAATAACAAACTTGGAATTACGTTTGAAGAAGTAAAAACAGGAGAGGTGGGTGAGTTGATAACCTTTACGCGGCCGCTTACGGCAGTAGAAAAAAATATCTGGCAAAAGAAGACAGACGAAATTTATCAAAGCTTTACTTCCAAAGCTGCTGACGGCCGCCACATGCCGGTGGATGAACTATTGAAGGTTGCTTCAGGCCGGGTTTGGACTGGTACCCAGGCAAAGGAACGTGGGCTCGTTGATGTACTCGGAAATTTTGAGAAGGCTGTAACGTTGGCTGCAGAGGTAGCCCACGTAGCCGGAGATTACAAGCTGAGATACTACCCGGTCCAGAAGAGTTTCTTCGAAGAATGGTTGAGTGGAATGGAAGAAAATGCCGAAACGCGGATTTTAAAGAAGGAATTGGGATCGCAGTATGATACCTATCAACACCTTAAAAAACTAAAGAATTACCAGGGTAGCCAGGCACGAATGCCTTATGAATTGGTGATTGAGTAAGCAAAATAGGATGTAATATTATACCCCCAATTTGCTAAAAAACGGGTATTTTTTTAAACGAATGGCCAGCCCTCCTACGTTAAGCCAAACGTGCTTGAGGGAAAAAAAATTAGGCCCTATATAGAAGGGAATAGCGGTAAATACGCCATATCAAGGCAGTGCTAAATACCACTGTAAACCCTATTTCCCTAACATGCAGGGAAGATTGCACAAATTGAATCATGTAAACGAGTTACCTTAGTAACCGATTTTATACGAATCAATGCGTTCTTTGAATTGATTAGTCCTTCAAAGCAAAGCCACCGCTGTTTGGTGTAGCGATAACTTCTTTTTGAGCTACGGTCGCGTTGTTAGCCGACTTAAAAGCCACAAGAGATGATACCGTGATCACAACTGCAGCTAAAATGATGATAGATTTTGCTTTCATATTGATTGATGTTTTAGGTGTTCTTAATTGGTTTATAATTAACCTTCTTTAATAGGAGAACCACCCTGGTTGTTTGATTTTTCAAGTTTTGGAGCAACTTCTTCATCGGTGCAAGAAGTAAATGCAATGGTTGAGAAAGAAGCAAGAAGAAGGATAGCGATTAACTTTTTCATAGTTTTAAATTTTAATAGTTTTTAAAAATTTTAATGTTTTTTCGTGCATGGATGTTTAACTCCCGTTTTTTGTTGAGTCAAAGATGATGACTAATCAGGATTTAATTTTTTCTATTTTGACAAGTAACCCTACATATGTGCCGTAACTTACTTAAGTATTTGAGATTCTTCTGTATCTGGATTTTGGTATTGACTAATTCCGGTATTGTACTTGCTCAGGGCACGAATCAAGAAATAGATTCTCTGAAACAATTGCTTTCAAAGGCCAAAGATACTTCCCGCTATGCAATCCTGGTAAAACTTCACTACGCTTCGCGCGCAGAGTTTCATCAAGCTCTTGACTTTGCCCAGCTGGCCTATAACCAGGCTGAAGCATTGGGGGATAGTATAAAGATTGTGGAGAGTGGTAGAATGATTGCTTATTCGCTTGATGATTTGGGTAGGAGTGATGAAGTAATTGAAATGCTTAATCGTGTTTTGGCAATTGCAAACAGAAATGTTACCCGGTACCCGGCTATTAAAACACAGATAAAATTCATATTGAATAATGCTGGTATTGCCTACATGTACCGGGGAAATTATGACTCGGCACTCAGTTATCATTTCAAATCGCTTTTGTTGCGTGAGGAAGAAGGTGATGATCGAGCAGTTGGCAACTCACATAACAATATCGGTTTGGTTTATTTTAAACTTAGGAATTACCAACGGGCTCTTGACCATTACTTACAAGCTCTGGCAATCAAAGATGAATTGAAGGATAATGCAGATATTGAAAGGGTACTAACCAATATAGGATTATGTTACAATCAACTTAAAATGCCAAATGAGGCAATTAATTCGGTTAAGCGAGCATTGAAGACATGTGGTGAAAATTGTTCGCAAAGTGTTTTAAAGGAAGCGAATTTTGTATTTGGAATTAGCTACCTCGATAATTCGGATCTTGACAATGCAGTCGTTTACTTAAATAAATCATTAGCACTGGCAAGGGATCAAAATGACACGAGGTATTTGATTGAGAATTTAATTGGACTATCAAAAATTGAGAATAGAAAGGAGGATTTTCAGGCCAGTCTGGATCACCTCAACGAGGCAAATTCATTGGCACAAAATTCAGGTTTTGCTGAGTTGCGGTTGGATATCTATAGAGAGTCATTCAATAATTATAGATTAACAGGTGATTTCAAGAATGAAGCATTGTTTCAGACAAAGTATATCGAATTGAAAGACAGTATTTACAGTGAAAACCTGCTTAAAAACCTGGCAACCATTCAAACAAATTTTGAACAACGAGAGAACTTAAAAACCATTCAACTTAAAGACGAAAATATCCGGTTGAAAGACGAGCAAATTCAACGGCAGCGTTTACAATATATTTTTGCGGTGGTGGTTACCATGTTTATCGCCACGTTGGCCGGCCTTCTGGTTTGGGCCAACAGGCGCCAGCAAAAACACAACTCAGCTCTTAGCGAGGCAAAGCGGGTTATCGAGCGGCAAAACAAAGAGCTTACTAAAACCAACGAAGAGTTGGATAAGCGTGTTCGCGAAAAAACCATCGACCTGGTTGATGCCAATACCATGTTGCAAGATGTAAATGAAGAACTTGATAATTACATCTACCGCACTGCGCATGATATTCGCGGCCCGCTGGTAACCCTTAAAGGGATTTGTAATGTTGCGCTGATGGATGTAAAAGATTTATTGGCGCTGGACTACCTCAAACGATTGGATCTTACAGCAGAAAAGTTAAATGCTATTCTTACCAGGCTGTTAACAGTAAGTCAGATTAATCACGTGGTTTTAGTTCCTGAAAGGATAAACTTCAACGCTATTGTGCAGAATATCGTACGGAAATTTAAACAGCTTCCGCCCCGTATGCGAATTGATTGCAAGATAGCCGACAATGTGCAACTGGACTCCGACCCGGGGTTGATTACTATTGTTATCGAAAGCCTGGTGAGCAATTCCATTAAATTCTATAATACCTCAGACCGGATTGATCCGTTTGTAAAAATTGAGGTTGGTAAGTATGATGCAGATTATGTTATGGTTTCAGTTGAAGACAATGGTATTGGTATCGCTCCGAAAGACCGCAACGAGGTGTTTCATTTATTTGTGCGGGCATCCGAACGATCTGAAAATGGTGGTATTGGACTTTACTTAGCCAAACTATCGGCTCATAAACTGGGTGGCGAAATATTTTTACTGGATACCTCCGAAAATGGAACTAAGTTTTTGGTTCTATTCCCGGTTAACCTGCAACCCATTCTGGCCAGTCGTGCAGAGGTAGAGCAAGAACGGCATCGGGTAAAGGAAAAACGAAACAAGGAGGCCGCTGAATCAGGAGGAGCCGATGCATTGGAACGCTACTATTCCTCCAGACGCAGAGGTTAAATAGCCACTTTTTCAGTTTCATTTTGCATCTTTGTGCCCTGTTTTTAAACAGTCTTAATGAGCACAAATCAGTATAATCGGTTTACGGTAACGGCTGCATTGCCTTATGCCAACGGACCTAAGCACATCGGCCATTTGGCGGGTGCCTACATTCCATCTGATGTGTATGTCCGTTACCTGCGCCTGAGTGGTAAAGATGTGATTTATGTTTGCGGAAGTGATGAGCATGGCACAGCCATCCCTAATCAGGCGCTGAAAGAGCAAACGACACCCCAGGCAATAATTGATAAGTATGATGCCCTGATTCGGGAGTGTTTTGATAAGCTGGGTATATCGTTCGATATTTATCATCGCACCAGCGAGGCCATTCATCATCAAACCTCTCAGGAATTTTTTCTAACGCTTTATAACAAGGGTTTGCTTTCGGAAGAAGTATCGGAACAGTATTTCGATGAAGAAGCAAAAGTTTTTCTGGCCGACCGCTACATTGTAGGCACTTGCCCCAAGTGTGGCCACACAAATGCCTATGGCGATCAATGTGAAAAGTGCGGCTCTACCCTTAGTCCCCGTGAATTAATAAATCCACGGTCAACATTAAGTGGAAAAACTCCGATATTAAAACCAACCCGGCACTGGTATCTGCCACTTGAAAAGTATGAACCCTGGCTTCGGGATTGGATTTTGAAATCGCACCAGCACGATTGGAAACCAAATGTATTCGGGCAATGTAAATCGTGGATTGAAGCTGGGCTGCAACCGCGCGCCATGACCCGCGATCTGGATTGGGGAATTAAAGTGCCGTTACCCGGTGCGGAAGGAAAGGTATTATATGTTTGGTTTGATGCACCCATTGGTTACATATCGGCTACGCGGGCACTTTTTGATGAAATAACTTCGGGCAACCGGAAGTATGCAACCCCGCGCAGTGATTTTTCTAAAGCAGATAAAGACGATTGGAAAAAATACTGGCAGGCAAAAGATACCCGGCTCATTCACTTTATAGGAAAAGATAACATTGTATTTCATTGCATCATCTTTCCGGTAATGTTACATACCAGCGAAGAGTTTATCTTACCAGACAATGTTCCGGCAAATGAATTTATGAACCTGGAGGGGGATAAAATGTCAACCAGCAGAGGTTGGTCGATTGAAATGCATGAATACCTGGCTGACTTTCCGGATAAGCCGGATGTATTGCGCTATGCTTTGCTTACCAATTTGCCTGAAACTAAGGATAGTGAGTTTACCTGGAAGGATTTTCAGGCAAAGAATAACAATGAATTGGTTGCTATTCTGGGCAATTTTGTAAACCGGGCGGTAGTGCTTACACAAAAATATTTTGATAGCGAGATACCCGCACGTAAGGAGTTGGTTGATGTTGACAAAAAAGCATTAGCCGATTTAAAGCAGTATCCAACATTAATTGCAAGTTCCATTGAAGCATTCCGGTTTAGGGAAGCCACAGCTAACTTGATGGATCTGGCCCGTGTGGGAAACAAATACCTGGCAGAGACAGAACCCTGGAAGTTGGCAAAGACGGATATGGACAGGGTGGGTACAATCCTGAACATAGCGTTGCAAATTGCCGCATCCCTGGCTATTGTATCAGAACCATTTCTGCCATTTACTTCGCGCAAGCTAAAAGATATGTTGGGTGTGGGCGATTGGAATTGGAAGGAAGCCGGCAATCCGGATTTACTAAATCCGGGCACAAAGTTGCGTGAGGCTACCTTGTTGTTCGAAAAAATAGAAGACGCAGTAATTGATTCTCAGATTAAAAAATTGATGGATACCAAAAGAGCAGTAGAACTTGCGCAACAACCGGCTGTTCCGGCTAAGGCCGAAATTTCATTTGATGATTTTTCTAAAATGGACATCCGGATTGGAAAAATTCTGAAGGCAGAACGGGTTGAAAAATCTAAAAAGCTACTGAAACTTCAGGTTGACACCGGGCTGGATGTGCGCACGGTAATGAGTGGTATAGCAGAACATTTTACTCCGGAAGAAGTAATTGGCAAACAGGTTACAATATTGGTAAACCTGGCCCCACGAAAAATTATGGGCGTAGAATCGCAAGGCATGATATTAATGGCATCCGATAAAGATGGCTCGCTGAAATTGTTGTCACCATCTACTGAAACAGCCCCCGGGTCGCAGGTTAGTTAACAGCGATCAGAGCGAGTTCACGATTTTCTCCCACTTGCGCTTTTGACGATTATGGAAAGTGCCCAGGATTTGCTCCTGGCGTGTTTCCAGGTAGGTTTGCAATTGGTCTTTGGATGGCCGTGCTTTCAGTTGTTCGTAAAAATCAGCGTTGATGGCTTCAATTTTGTTCCGTTGCTCCGTATCTAATCTCAGCTCCTGTGCCCAGAAAGTAGGATCAAAAGAAACATTCTCCTGAGTTTCCGCTTCCTGACTGAAGCCAATACTTGCTGAAAACAAGGCCAAAACGAGAACGATCAAATGCTTTTTCATGATGCAAATTTATAACACGTTGCTCTTTGCACACCCAATAAGGCCGAGGTTTTAGACCAATGGGCAGATTGTATCGATAAACGATTTAGGGGCTTGTTATAGACTAACCGGATAGAAAAAACAAAGCCTTCAACAAGCTGATTGTCAAAGGCTTTCGTAGTCCGTACGGGAATCGAACCCGTGTTACCAGAATGAAAATCTGGTGTCCTAACCCCTAGACGAACGGACCGTTTTGAAATTGGAGGTGCAAAGATAAATTCCCGATCTGCAAATGCAAACGTAACCGCTAAAAAAAGTTGCGAATGCGCAATTCAATTCATTGGTTTTAGTGGTCAGGAAGTATATTTTTGGCATCGCAATTTTAAAATCTTATACCATGACAAAAGTTGGAATTAACGGCTTCGGTCGTATTGGTCGCCTGGCGTTCAGAGCTGCTATGAATCGGAAGGATATCGAGATAGTTGGAATCAACGATTTGGTTGAGCCCGATTACATGGCTTATATGTTAAAGTATGATTCGACCCATGGTCGTTTTAATGGCACCGTGGAGGTAAAAGATGGCAACCTGGTAGTAAACGGAAAGAAGATTCGGGTTACAGCCGAAAAAGATCCGGCCAACCTGAAATGGTCTGAGGTAGGAGCAGAAATTGTCATTGAATCAACCGGGTTGTTCTTAACACAAGCCGATGGTCAAAAACATATTGCAGCCGGTGCAAAGAAGGTGGTATTCTCAGCACCAGCCAAAGACGATACACCCACTTTTGTAGTAGGTGTTAATCACAAGAAATTAACCGCACAACACACAATTGTTTCAAACGCATCCTGCACCACAAACTGCCTGGCTCCCATAGCAAAAGTATTGAACGATAAGTTTGGTATTGCCGAGGGGCTGATGAGTACAGTACATGCCGTTACAGCTACTCAAAAAACAGTAGATGGACCATCAGCAAAAGACTGGCGCGGTGGCCGTGGAGCGTATCAAAACATCATTCCTTCATCAACAGGTGCAGCCAAAGCAGTTGCGCTGGTAATACCGGAACTAAAAGGTAAACTAACCGGTATGTCATTCCGTGTTCCGGTTGCTGATGTGTCGGTAGTGGATCTTACGGTGCGCCTGGAAAAGTCAGCTACTTATGAAGACATAAAGAAAGCTATGAAAGATGCTTCTGAAGGGGAGTTGAAAGGAATTTTGGGTTATACCGAAGAGGACGTTGTATCGCAGGATTTTATTGGCGATGCCCGCACTTCTATCTTCGATGCGAAAGCAGGTATTGCGTTAAACGATAAGTTTGTGAAAGTGGTAGCCTGGTACGATAACGAGTGGGGTTATTCCAACAAACTGATTGATTTGGTGCAGGAGTTGGCCAAGTTATAATAGCACAAGTTTATGATGACAAAAAGGGTTGATGGTGAATCAACCCTTTTTTGTTTTTAGCCTGCCTACCGGATGTTAAATACCTTTTTGATTGTCGATACAATACTGGTTGCTGAGATGGCTCCTAATGTTGCTAAAAAATATCTTTTTGTGCATCCCAGATATCGCCTTGGGTGCCCAGGTAAGCATCGCCTTGCGCAGGAAAGAATACATCGGCAATAGCCCATTCAATCAACTCGTAAAATCCGCTGATAGAAAGTGTTATTTCTATTGGCAAAGCCCAGGCAACCCACACCGGAAACCGGAGCCAGCTTAAAAACATTTCGCGCATGGGGTAAGCCAGCAAAAACCCAAAGCTAAAATGAACAATCCGGTCATAATGGTTTCGCTTCATGTCGAATGTTTCCTTCAGCCAATACCCAAACGGGTTTTCGGCATAGGTGTATTTTGAGCCATACACGTGCAGACAGAGGTATATACAAATGAGGAGATAACTTAAATCGCTGAATTGATATTTTTTAAACGTGAAAATCATAAAAGCGAGAAAGATAAATACCAGGGTATTCTCTAAAATCCAGTTGCTGATGTCGGTAGTACCAACGAGTGTAGAACTCCAAACCGCCACAAATACAATAATAAAAACCTGTAGCCAGCGGTTGTTTTTAAGGGGTGTTTTGCTGGGTGAAATGGCAAGTGAAAAAGGCATAATGGTAAGTTGGTATTTTAGGTTCTGCTAAAAATCTAAAATCCTGTTCTGAAAACAAAACGTAACCGCCAATGCTGCTAAAGCGTGGGTAACCACATTAATAATACTTTCAAACCATTGAACGCAATATTTTTCCGACCTTTAACCAGAATACAAATGGGGCCATGGCGCGTTTTTTTCTTTTCATTTATTCTGATTTTGGCAGGTGTGGGTGTTGGTTATGGCCAAACAGCCACCACCCGCGATGATACCGATGAACGGATATTTCTGCTGAATGAACTGGAATTTTTTATTGACCCGGGCAATACACTTTCATTTGAAGAAATTTCTGAGCCCAGGTTCAAAAGTAATTTTGCCCGAAGACCAACTTACCAGAATAAAGATTATCGTTCGGGCGAATCGTATTGGATTCGCTTTTCTGTAGAGCATATACCAACCGATAAAGTTTGGCTTATAGAATTTTACGATCAGACCATAGACCACATCGAAGCTTATCTGCCCAGGCCGGATGGTACGTATGAAAAACGGGTGATGGGTGATGCCTATCCTTTTCTTGAGCGAAAATTCAGTCATAAAACTTTGAGGTTCAAACTCTATCCACACGATCCATCCATTCAATATTACTATTTCAGAGTTCAGTCGCACGAGTTTGCCGATATCCGCATAGCCTTTCGCTCGGTCGATCGGTTTATTTATTACGCATTAAACGAATACTTTCTGTTTGGAACCTTCTATGGCATGATTGTAATCATTGCCTTGTACAACTTCCTTGTGTTTCTGGCCATTCGAGAGATCAAGAATGTGTATTACATCTTCTATATAATAAGTGTTGCCCTTTATGCGATGAGTCTGGATGGCGTAGGGTTTCAATACATCTGGCCTAACTTTCCACAATGGAATGATTATGCATCGGGTATTTGCTTGTACCTGGTAATATTATGGGCACTTGTTTTTACAAGAAGATTTTTGAGCACCCGCACAAAGGCCCCTCGTATTGATTTGGCGCTGAGGGTTATGATTGTGGTGCGCACATTCGTTTTTCTTTTCGAATTATTCTTTTATCCCGAGTTTTTTGCGTTCAGGTTTATTGAAATTTTACCGCTTTCGCTCATCTTTTACGCAGGTGTTTATATACTGATGCGCGGTTACAGGCCGGCCCGGTACTTTGTAATTGCGTACGGACTGCTGCTGATCGGGTTCTTTGTTCGCTCGCTGGTATTCTTCAATATCATTGCCCTTACTACGGTGTCGCATTACAGCCTTCACTTCAGCTTTGTGGTGGAGATGTTATTCCTCACGTTTGCCCTGGGTGATCGGATTACTATTCTGAAAGACAACCGCGACCGCGCTTTGCGCAGAATCATCCATCAGCATGAGTTAAACATGGAGTTAAAGGACAAGGTTACGCGGGAATTGGAGCAGAAAGTAAACGAACGCACATCAGAATTGAATCTAAAGAATGCAGAGTTAGAGACAAGTAATGCACGTTTGGTAAAACAGACGCATGAAATTAACCAGATTAATTCTGTGTTGGACCTCGATAACTGGAAGTTGAAAAACAGGATAAAGGTTGTTTTGGAGGAACGCCTGATGGAGAAAACCATGGACTATGATGAGTTTAAAACGCTTTATCCAGATTCGTTATCGTGCTACCGGTTTTTAGAAGAACTAAAATGGAACGAAGGCTTTACCTGCCGCAAATGCGGTAACAATAAATATTTTGAGGGCGCTCAAAAATTTGCGCGTAGGTGTACCCGGTGTGGATACAATGAGTCTATAACCGCATACACGGTTTTTCACAGTATAAAATTCCCTATAGAGAAGGCGTTTTACATTGCCTACCTGGCTGTAACAGGCAAGAAGGCCGCTACGCTGGAGGCGCTTTCGGTACAATTGGAGATAGGCGTTAACGCCATTTGGGGGTTCAGAAAGAAAGTGCAGGAACGAATAACAGAACAGAGCAAGTTTGGCCATGAAATTACGGCCACAAAATGGCAGGATGTTATTTTAGACCACAACAAGGAGAAAGCAAAGCCGCGGCCTGGAAAAACAGAAATCGTTTCCGGATAGTGTATTTTTGCCATGCTTTGCGGAAGAATGTTTTTTAAGAAGAAAAATATCCAATGTACCCCCGTAAATATTCATGCTAACGTTTGAAATCAATGTTTTTATTCAATGAAAACATGATTTTCGCAACTTCCAGTTTGCGGTAATTCTCACCTAAATTTTTTTAAATAAATCACATCAATAGTAGAATATTTCAAAAATTCATATCGCGAAACAATCAAATCGCACATGTGTATGATGAGAAAAATACTATTAACTGCTTTGCTTTCAGCATTTTTGCTGAACATGGTAATGGCCCAGGATCGTGTGGTGACTGGGAAGGTGACTGCTTCTGATGATGGATCCACGCTGCCAGGCGTGAGTGTGTTGGTGCAAGGTACTACCAAAGGGACTGCAACAGATGCTAATGGGTCCTATTCAATTTCTCTTGCTTCTGGCGAAAACACGCTTGTTTTCAGTTTTATTGGGTATAAAACCCAAACAATTGATGTGAGCTCCAGATCAATTGTTGACATTATTCTGGAAACAGATGTTACAGCGCTGGATGAGGTAGTGGTTGTAGGGTATGGTGTGCAGAAAGAAAAAGATCTCACATCTGCCATTAGCAAAATTAATTCGGCCGAACTGCTAAAAACCCCTCAGGGACAAGCCATGCAGGCACTTCAGGGAAAGGTAACAGGCGTTCAGATTGTAAACTCAGGCTCGCCTGGAAGTTCGCCAACAGTTCGCATCCGTGGTATTGGATCCTACCCAGGCATTGGTAATACCAATCCGTTGTATGTGGTGGATGGGATGTTTTTTGACAATATCGATTTTCTCAATCCGGCAGATATTGCGAACATTTCAGTATTGAAAGATGCTTCTGCGGCCGCCATTTATGGTGTTAGAGCTGCCAATGGGGTTGTATTGATTACGACCAAATCCGGTAGTTATAACAAGAAATCTGAAATTGTGTATGATGGTTACGTTGGAACCCAGGTAGCTCAGAATGTTCTTAAAATGGCGAATGCCGAGCAATTCACAAATATGGCTCTTGAGTCAGGCTCAGCCGCGGATATTGCCTACATAGATGCAGCTATGCAACGGTATGGCAGAAGCCGCATTAACCCGAATGTACCCGATGTAAACACCGATTGGTACAAAGAAATACTCCGTCCGGCTACTATTCAGAATCACAGCATTGGAATTTCGGGGGGAGACAAAAACACTTCCTATTCCGTAGGAACCAGTTATTTCAAGCAAGGCGGAATTCTGGATATGAAAAATAGTTATGAGCGTTTTAATGTTCGCTTAAAACTGGATTATGCCGCTAACGATTGGTTAACAGTTGGTGGAAATGCCTTATTGAGCAACGGAATGACCTACGCACAATCTGCTTCGGCATGGAATGTAGCTTACTTTGCAGTTCCGATTATGCCTGTAATTGATGAACTGAATACGGATGCATGGCCTGTACGGTATGCCAGTGCGCAAACATTGGGATACCGCGATGGAAAGAACCCGTTCCCGTACATGGATTACAGCAACAATCAAATCAGAACTAAAAAGATTCTTACCAATTTCTATGCAAAGTTTAACTTCCTGGAAGATAAACTAACGTTTCAAACAACCTATAATGTGGGTGGAACTTTCCAGAATGAGCGGTATGTAGGGTTGCCTTTTTATGTGTCGGCAGCATTGCAAAGAAATTTGTCAACCATAACAAAAACTGCTTACAACACCTTTAACCAGATTTGGGATAACGTTTTAAACTATAGAGAAAGTTTTGGCAGCCATACCGTAGAAGGTATGTTGGGTATGTCTTACCGAGACGAGGCTTGGGAACGTTTATCCGGCTCGGGTAGTGAACTTCAATCAATAGATCGGGAAGATACCTGGTTCCTTGGGCAAACCCCGGTTGAGTCGCGTACAGTTTCAGACGGTGGTAACCGGATTTATGGGCTTTCTTATTTTGGAAGAGTAGCCTACAACTATAACGAAAAGTACCTGGTTTACGCAACCTTAAGAAGAGATGGAACTATGCAGTACCAGGAGAAGTGGGGAACCTTCCCTGCGGTGGGTGCTGGCTGGGTTATTTCTGAAGAGAGCTTTATGAGCGGACTTCCTGTTAACTTTTTAAAATTAAGGGCAGGATGGGGTAGGTTAGGAAACAGTAGTGTTCCTTCCAGTAGCGGAGCCAATACCGCTTCGGTTGTAACTACAGCCATTAATGGAACGATACAGTCGGGAACTGTTTCAACAAACAACTTCTCCTATCTTTTATGGGAAAAGGTGGAAGGCAGCAATGTGGGTATTGATCTGGAAGTGTTGAACAACAAACTGAGACTAACCGCAGATTATTACCTGAGAGACACCAAGGATGCAGCCATTCCAATTATTACTCCTATTACCGGCCAGGTAGTAAGTCGTTCGGTAGGGGTAATTAGAAATTCGGGTATTGAAGTTGCCTTGAACTGGAATGATGAACTAGCCAGTGGATTGAAATATAATGTGGGTGTAAATTTCACTACGGTTAAAAATGAAACCCGCAGCATTTACGGACAACCTTATATTGATGGTGGTTCTGCTGAATTCCGTCAGCGAACGATTGTAGGGCAGCCACTTGCCGCCTTCTTTGGTTACGAAGTACTTGGGGTATATCAAACTGCCGAACAGGTAGCTGCTGACCCTGCCGCTGTGGCACAAGGAGGTATTGTACCAGGCGATTTTATTTACAAAGATCAGAATAATGATAATGTAATTGATGAGAAGGATCGTGTGGTGTTGGGATCTTACCTGCCCAAACTTACGTATGGAGCAAACCTGGGTGTTAGCTACAAAAATTTCGATTTTGGAGTTAATCTATACGGACAAAGCGGAAACAAGATATTGAACCGTAAGCGTGGTGAAATAATCTGGACAAACGATGGTAACATGGATGCCGACCTGGCTATTAACAGGTGGCATGGTGAAGGAACCTCCAATAAATATCCATCATCTGCAGGATTGCGGAAGGCATGGAATCAAAAGATGAGTAATTACTTTGTGGAGGATGGCGCTTTCTTCCGTATCCAGAATATCAACCTTTCGTACAATGTTAACCAGAAAAATATAGGTGGTGTGAAGTTGCCTGACATGCGGTTTACACTTACTGCCGAACGCCCGCTTACCACATTCAAGTACAATGGATTCAATCCTGAAATTGCGGATGGTATAGATACACAGACTTATCCAATACCCGCAGTTTATACAGCGGGTGTAAGTGTTAAATTTTAAAATGCAACAGATATGAAAGCTAAAAATAATTTATTCAAAGTTGCTGCATTCAGTATTGCATTATTAGGAGCCTCCTCATGTAATGTATTGGATGAACCACAGCAAAATCTCGTGTACACCGATCAGACCGACTACACGATTACAGCCAATATGAATTTACCTTTAATTGGTGCCTATGCTACTTTTCAGGCCAGGGCGTGGGAGCAATACCCATTAATTGCTGTAAGAGGAGATGATGTAAATGCCGGTGGATTAGGAGACCAACCCCAATTTGCTGAAACAGATGTTTACAACTATACGGTTGATTACTGGATGTATAATTCCGTATGGCAGGGAATTTATGGCGATGTGCTGGATTTACATTCTGCCATGGAGCAGATTAGTAAGTATAGAGAATTTGCGCCAAACCCGGCTTTGGCCGATCAATATATTGCTGAAATAAAAACACTTCGTGCTTTTTTAATGCTTCAGTTATCAAGAGTTTGGGGTAATATTTTTATTCCGGTTTCTTCCGATCCTTCTGATTTCCTGGTTATGCCGCTGTCATCAAAGAATGATGTAATGCAGCATATTTCTGACCAGATGGATGCAGCAATTCCACTGCTTCCCAACCAACGTCCAAATCAAAGAACAGACATTACAGGGGGTGTAACCAAACACACTGCGTTGGCCATTAAAGCATTGGCAAATCTTGAGTTGAAAGAATATCAGAAGGTGGCAGATGCAACTACTCAGATTATTAGTTCAAACCTGTTTACGCTGGAACCAGACTACTATGAACTATTCAAAATACCTGGTAAACTAAGTAACGAGAATTTATTAGAGTTGCAGTACACCGATCTGGGCCAACCTTCCGGAAATCAAACAAGCTATTTGTTTGCATTCTTTGGACCGCAGTCATGGACACCTGCCGTTACCGGTGCCGGTGGAGGCTGGGGCTTTTATGAGCCGAGCATGAAGTATATCAAGTTTATGCTGGACAGGGGTGAGCATGAGCGGTTGCTAACAACCGTAATCTTTACCGACCGGGGTATCGATGCGATTAAAGCCGATCCAAACTATGCTACGTTGCCTGCCTGGATAAGCAACACTACTCCAGATGGTGACGTGTTTAACAATTACAGCCGGGCTATGTTTGCAAGTGGCAAACACTACCTGCCCTCTAATCAGTTAACACCAGGCCGCACATCCTACGGTACAAATAAAAACTTTATCTGTATCCGGTATGCCGAAGTATTATTGATGCATGCCGAAGCTTTAACACGGGGCGCTACCAGTTCATCTATTAGTGCAGATGCAGCTGTTAATCTGGTGCGCGACCGCGTAGGTTTGAGTGGATTATCTGGTGTAACCGCACAACAGGTAATGGATGAAAAATTTGCTGAGTTTAGCTATGGAATGGGGGAACCAGATACTACGATTTGATTCGCCTGGGTGATTACACTCCGCTAAGCTATGATGGCAGAACCTTTACAACCAATAAAAATTTATTTGCCATATCCTCAGGCTCAGCGCGATCAACTGGCAGTTTTGAGAGAAGCAGGAAGCAGTAATTAACCGTTCAACAAAACGAATATGAGAATCAGAATAATTAAAAATGTTATTGCAGCAATAGCCATCATAGGTATGGTGGGTGCTTGTAATGAGGGGATAGACCCGATTAGTGCAGTAGCGCCCGGAGCGGATGAAACTGCACCAGTAATTAATGTAGCCTATCCGGTTGAAGGTACTGAAATTAAAGTGGCCGAAACACTCATATCCATCAACATCAAGTTTGAAGTGACGGATGATATTGAGATTAAAAGCATCAATGTGAAAATGGACGGTAATGATGTGGCTTCTTTTACTGAATTCCTGGACTATAGACGATCTGTAAAAGATATTTTATATGAAGGGTTAACTACCGGAGTACACGTGTTAACCATTTCAGCAACGGACATTGAGAATAAGGTTACCACCACTAATATCAATTTTGAGAAGAAACCACCATACGTGCCTGTATTTGATGGAGAGACTTTCTACATGCCTTTTGATGGAATTTATACCGAATTGATAACCATTTCGGATCCTACCGTTGTAGGCACACCCTCCTTTGCAGGCGAAGGCAAGAAAGGTGGTAACGCTTATAAAGGTGCTACCGATGCCTATCTTACATTCCCCACCGAAGGGCTGTTAGGTACTGAGTTTAGCGCTTCTTTCTGGATGAAAGTAAATGCTACACCAGATCGTGCAGGTGTGTTGGTAGCCGGCCCTCCGGGTATTAATACCCGTACTCAGGGCTTCCGGTTTTTCCGCGAAAATGCAGGCGGCAAGCAGCGGTTTAAGTTAAACGTGGGCAATGGAACCAGTGATACCTGGTTTGATGGCGGAACCAATGCCGATGTTGTACCCAATACTGGCGAGTGGGTTCATTTTGCTATCTCAATTTCAGCAACCAATGCCGCAGTTTACATCAATGGTAATGTGGCTTCGCAAGGTGCCCTAACGGGTGGCGTTGACTGGACAGGCTGTGATATACTTTCAATTATGTCTGGCGCTCCGCGCTTTACAGAATGGAATCATAAATCGGATGCCAGCTATATGGATGAACTTAGGTTGTTTGATAAGGCGCTTACGCAGGCAGATGTGTTAGCAATAATTGGCAGCGACTACTCTCCTAAATATGAAGGAGAAGTATTCTATATGCCATTTGATGCAGACTATGGAGACCTGGTTGGTGGTGCAAACGCAACTGTTGTAGGCACTCCATCTTTACAAACAGGTAAAGTTGGAAAGGCCTATGCCGGAGCAGCCGATTCGTATCTTACTTATCCTATTGCAGACTTAGAACTGGGAACTGCCTTTAGTATTTCCTTCTGGTATAAAGCCAATACTACCCCCGATCGGGCCGGAATTCTTACCGTTGGCCCTCCTGGCACCAACACCCGAACCAGTGGTTTCCGCCTTTTCAGAGAAGGTGGTGTTAGCCCGGTGAAGAGCAACGTAGGAATTGGTTCGGGCGAATCCTGGAATGATGGTGGTACGATTTCAGCAACCGACTGGGTGTTTATTACCATGGTAGTGGGGGATGGATCGCACGGAATTTATGCAGATGGTACCTTGTTAAGAGCAGAATCAACCTTTACCGGAAGTGTTAGCTGGGCCGATTGCGAGTTCATTTCGATCGGATCGGGTGCACCACGTTTCACGGAGTGGGGCCATCTTTCCGATAACAGCTTGATTGATGAAATCAGAATATTTAATCGCAAACTTTCTCAAGCGGAAATTCAAGAGATGATGAACGACTAATAATCGTTTAATCAGAATAAGGATGAGGAAAAGCTCATCTGTTTTTTAGGTTAATTGTTTGTTGTTTAGGAGTTGTTTAGAAGAGGATACCTTTCCGGTATCCTCTTTACTTCCTGCCTATGTTTAAGAGAACTTTTTTTGTGTGTAGTGTAGTGGCAACCCTTGTTTTTGCAGGTTGCCGGGAAGATGAAGCTATTACACCACTTGATCTGATGGACGTGTTTGTCGGATCACAAAGACTTGATCTTTCAGGTGCAGTAAATAACGACATCCCCACCGATGCCACGTTTACACTTTCATTTTCTACACCGGTTGTTTCAACTTCGGCAAACACAGCCATCCAGCTTACAACTTCGGCTGGTTCAATTACTATTACCCTGAGTTTCTTAAACAATAACCAGGTGGTGGTAGTACAACCTACAGGAGCTTTGGAACAAAGTACCACGTATAAGCTTACTATTTCTGAGCAGCTGCAAGCAGCTAATGGCGCATCCTTTTCCGTTCGTGAAATAAATTTTAAAACTGTTCCGGGCAGCTTGCAATTAATCGCTACACGGATAAACCAGCAAACCCTTACCGCAGCGCGGGTTACAGATATTCCAATTACAGCCTTTGAGGCAGCGTACGATTTTTCAGCTCCCTTAAATCCGGCCACGGTTAATAATTCTGTTTTCAAAATAACAGGGCCATCTGCGGTTGTTGTTTCCACAGAATTATTGAATGACAACAAAACGGTTAAGGTTACCACATCATCTCCATTGCAGTATTTAAGCAAGTACACAGCTACAATTTCAAGTGCATTAAAAGGAGCGGAAGGACAATCCTATGCCGGTACGCAGCGTGTATTCTATACAGTTTTTGATGAAACTCCAAAATTCCCCATCATTTCAGATGAAGACCTGCTTACCCTCGTACAACAACAAACCTTCAAATATTTTTGGGATTTTGCGCACCCGGCCAGCGGTATGGCCCGCGAACGCAACACTTCGGACGATTGGGTAACCAGCGGTGGCTCAGGCTTTGGCCTGATGGCAATCATTGTTGGTATCGAACGCGGCTTTATCACCCGTCAACAAGGTATCGAACGCTTTGACAAAATTCTCGACTTTCTGGAAACAGCCGATCGCTTTCATGGTGCATGGTCGCACTGGATAAACGGCAACACCGGTGCGGTTATTCCATTCAGTACGAACGATAATGGGGGCGACCTGGTAGAAACTGCATTCCTGGTTCAGGGTTTAATCACCGTAAGGCAATACCTGAATGCCGGCAATGCAACCGAAAACGAACTGCGAACCAGAATTACTACCCTGTATGAGGGTGTGGAGTGGGACTGGTACCGGAGAGAAAATCAGAATGTGTTGTATTGGCATTGGTCGCCCGATAAGAATTGGACGATTAACCTTCCTGTAAGAGGGTGGAACGAAGCTCTCATGGTTTATTTATTGGCGGCTGCATCGCCCACGCATACTATTCCTAAAATAGTTTACGATAACGGGTGGGCAAACAATGGCAACATTATAAATGGTAATGTGTATGAAGGAATAACCCTGCCTTTGGGTAGTGCGTACGGTGGCCCGTTGTTTTTATCACAATATTCTTTTCTGGGTTTAGACCCGCGGGATTTGTCCGATGCGTATTGCTCAGACTATTTTACTCAGAACCGCAACCACACATTAATTAATTACAAATATTGCATTCGTAATCCCCTCGATTTCGTAGGCTACAGCAGCACTAACTGGGGGCTTACCGCCAGCGATAATCATCAAGGGTATAGTGCCCATTCGCCTACCAACGATTTGGGTGTAATTACGCCATCGGCTGCGCTGTCGGCATTTCCATATACTCCGGAGGAGTCCATGGATGCGTTAAAATTTTTCTATTATACCCTGGGCAATAAACTTTGGGGTCCTTACGGATTTTATGATGCATTTAATATTACGGAAGGCTGGTATGCAAGCTCCTACCTGGCCATCGATCAAGGTCCTATTATTGTAATGATAGAGAACTATCGCACCGGTTTACTTTGGAATTTATTTATGTCGGCCCCTGAAATTCAAACCGGGCTGACCAAACTTGGATTTACTTATTGACATGAATCATTCGTACAAAAAGAAACACATGAAAGCATACTTTTTCTTTCGTCATCCTTGCACTGGTTTTTATAGCATGCGGTGGCCCAACCAACCAACAAGCAGGCATTGATGCCCGTGTTGATTCCGTTTTGAATTTAATGACACTGGAAGAAAAAATAGGACAACTTAATCTTCCATCGGCCGGTCAGTTTACAACCGGAGCAGCCGAAAACTCCGACATCGCCAAAAAAATAGAACAAGGGCAGGTGGGTGGCTTGTTCAACATTAAACGGGTAGCTGCTATTCGCGAGATGCAACAGATAGCTGTTGAAAAAAGCCGATTGGGAATTCCACTCATTTTTGGAATGGATGTGATACACGGTTATGAAAGTGTATTTCCAATTCCGTTGGGAATAAGTTGCAGTTGGGATATGGAGTTAATTGAACGCAGCGCACGCATTGCTGCAACCGAAGCCAGTGCCGATGGTATTAACTGGACGTTTTCGCCCATGCTGGATTTATCGCGCGACCCGCGGTGGGGACGCATATCGGAAGGTAATGGCGAAGATCCTTACCTAAGCGCTGAAATAGCGAAAGCAATGGTGCGCGGCTATCAGGGTAATGATCTTTCCGCAAACAACACGATCATGTCGTGTGTAAAACATTATGCCTTGTATGGCGCAGCCGAAGCCGGGCGCGATTATAACACTACCGACATGAGTCGCATCCGCATGTACAACGAATACTTTCCACCGTACAAAGCTGCGGTAGAAGCCGGTGCCGGAAGCATCATGGCTTCGTTTAATGAAATTGATGGTGTGCCGGCCACAGCCAACAAGTGGTTATTAACCGATGTGTTGCGTAACCAATGGGGCTTTAAAGGCTTTGTAGTTTCTGATTATACCGGTGTAAGTGAAATGATCGCGCACGGTATTGGTGATTTACAAACTGTATCGGCCCGTGCCCTGAAAGCCGGATTGGATATGGATATGGTAAGTGAAGGATTATTGACAACCTTAAAAAAATCGGTGGATGAAAAGAAAGTAACGGAAGCAGAAATAACGGAAGCATGCCGCAGAATTCTGAAGGCAAAGTTTCAATTAGGTTTGTTTGATGATCCCTACAGATATTGTAACGAAGAGCGCGCTAACACCGAAGTATTTACGGCTGCCAACCGGGCTGAGGCGCGCAAGGCGGCAACCGAAAGTTTTGTGTTGCTGAAAAATGAAGGCAATATTCTGCCATTAAAAAAATCCGGAACGATAGCCGTGATCGGGCCAATGGCCAACACACGCGAAAATATGACCGGCACGTGGAGTGTAGCTGCTCGTTTCTCTGAATCGGTTTCTGTTATGGATGGAATTACAAAAGCGGCAGGAAGCGCTGCCAAAATTGTATATGCGCGAGGTTCAAATTTACATGAAGATGCGGCCATTGAAGAAAGAGCCACCATGTTTGGCAAATCATTAAATCGCGATAAGCGCACAGCCGAAGAAATGCGCAGCGAAGCTGTACGACTTGCACGGAGTGCGGATGTAGTCGTGGCGGTAATTGGAGAAGCGGCTGAGATGACAGGTGAAGCAAGCAGTGTTACAAACCTGGAACTACCACAAACGCAACGGGAGTTACTCAAAGCCTTGCTTCAAACCGGCAAGCCTGTAGCGGCCGTGTTGTTTACCGGTAGGCCATTGGTTTTGAATTGGGAGAATGCAAATGTACCTGCTATACTAAATGTGTGGTTTGGTGGCAGTGAAGCAGGCGATGCGATTGCCGATGTTTTGTTTGGTGCCGTAAATCCTTCCGGAAAACTTACTACCACGTTTCCGCAAAATGTAGGACAGATACCGCTTTATTACGCCCATAAAAATACGGGCCGGCCGCTTAGTGGCCCGTGGTTTCAGAAGTTTCAATCAAACTATATCGATGTATCGAATGATCCGCTTTATCCGTTTGGCTTTGGCCTGAGTTATACCTCTTTTGCATACAGCGATGTAAAACTGGATAAGTCCTCAATAACTCCTGAACAAACCCTTACCGTATCGGTTGATGTAACCAACACCGGAAAATACGATGGGGCTGAAGTGGTGCAACTTTATGTGCGCGATTGGGTAGGTTCTGTTACGCGGCCGGTAAAAGAGTTAAAAGCGTTTGAAAAAGTAATGATCAAAGCGGGTGAAACAAAAACCGTAACGTTTCAACTTACGAAAGAAGATTTGTCATTTTATAACTACGATTTGAATTGGGTGGCAGAACCCGGTGAGTTTAGTGTGTTTGTAGGGGGTAACTCCAGGGATGTGAAGGAAGCGAAGTTTACGCTGCAGTAGTTTAAATTAACCGCAGAGGCGCAGAGTTTAGTTAACCGCAGAGGCGCGAAGGCGCAAGTTTGTAAAGACAAAAAGCTTAGCGACTCAAGCGTCTTAGCGGTTTAAAAAGAAAACTCATCTCTCAATAGTTTAATTAACCGCAGAGGCGCGAAGGCGCAGAGTTTTGTAGAGGCAATAGGCTTAGCGACTCAGCGTCTTAGCGGTTTAAAAAGAAAACTCATCTCTTTTTTTCTTCTTACCTCCACCTTTTTGTTTGGTCATTCCACCATTTACGCCACTGGTTGAGCGGGGAGGTTTAGCGTTTGCCGCTCTGAAATTATCGGCATGGGTGGTAACCTTCGGTTTATAGGAATGTTTGATTTGAATGATTCGCGAAAGGCCGAACGACACAGAAAGGAAAATTTCTCTTCGTTGTCCATAAAGATCAGGAGCCCCCGGGTTTCCGTTAATATCGGCAGGGCCGGCTGGGGTTTTTAACTGATCGAGGTAAGCGGATTTGCGGGTATCAAAAATTCCAAAGTTTGCGCGACCGTCAAAGTTAAGGCTCCAGTCATCGTTCAGGTCGAAATCGCTACGCAAGCCAACCGATCCAAACAATTGAAAAGCATTGAATTTACTTTTAGGTACATAAACAGCCTTGTTCATATCGGGCACATACACACCATCATAAACAATTTCGTATCCGGGGTCGGTGGGTACACTCACCCCTTTCGGATACCTGAGTTTGCTTGCGCCAGAAGGAGTGTTGATGGTATAGGTTTCCTGGCCGGAAATCAAAAGACTTGGAGCAACTGCTGCAATTAAGCTTAGCCGAAAGAATGACATATCGTTGATGTGCAGCTTTAAAGCTACCGGAACGCTGAGGTAGTTCATCTGTACGTTGCGGGTACCGACTTCACCACCCGTAGAGTTTTTAATAATAAACTGCTGCCCGATTTGTGAATAATTGGGGGTAAAGAGTACGCCATGGCCCACGCGATCGTACCCATAAGAAAAGCCTACCGGGGTAGCCCGGATGGTGAACTTGCCATAAAATCGTGGATCCTTCTGCAAGCCCTGATCTACCGTAAAGGGAAAATTGAACCCTCCGAATACGCCATACGACTCAACGTCTTGCGCGGAAACCTGAACGATCAGGAAGAAAAATAAGCCCGAGAAGGCGGCCTTCATGTGGTGTTTAGGTTGGTTATTATATTGGTCTTAAAACGTTAAAAAAACCATTTTCTGCATATGGCAGAATTACAAAACTAAGAAAATAAGGGAATAAATAAGCCCCAATGGGGGTCGTTTGACCGATTTTTGGGCTTTTTGGAAGGGCGGGTTAATAAGAACCGAACAGCGTTTTAAGCCCCAGGGCTGTAAAGTTGAGTTGAACGATCACCATCGAGGTATTGGCCCGGTTGGTGGAAAAGGTAACAAAACCGTCCTGATCAACCGCTACTGAATTACGAACAACATATTTCACTTCATCGCCCCACAAATAAAGCACCCGTAATTGAAAGCCTGGATTAGAATTTTGTTTAGGTGAGGTATAGAATCCCAGCCCGAGTCCATAGTTCAAGCCGGTATCTTTTACGTTGTTAATAACCTCGCGCTGGTCGGTGTTGAAAATAATATCCGTTACATTTTTATCAATCTTGGTTCTGGAATTAAAAAGTTTTAAGCCCAGCAGCCCATCGGCAAACGGAATAACACGGCCTTTATGGTGTGTGGGTTTTAGCCGGGCAATGGCATTCCATGTAAAAACGTTGTGCGTGGTTTTTAGTGCTGGCACATTTGTGGAGGCTGCTTGCTTTTCATTTCCATATGTGAAGCAACCAAAATCGGCACCCAGCAAAATGGGTGATGGTTTCTTATCGCCAAGCGGACTTAATACCAGGCCAATATTTAAACCAAAGCCAAGATTGCCGAACGAGTTATCAATTACTTCGCGAAACTCTTTGGCCGGTATGGCGGTTTGTACACCACCATAAAAATGGATGGTTGAAAACCGGATCGAATCCTGTGCGTAAGCAGCGGTTGCAGATATGAAAGACAATATCAACGCTGCAATTTTCATCAGGCAAGGTTATGATAGACGTTTTGTACATCATCATCCGCTTCCAGGGCGCCAATACATTCCATTACCTCGTCTTGTTCAGCCTCTGTTAATTCTTTGGTGGTGGTGGGTATGTATTGCAGTTCAGAACTCTTCGGTTCCCAGCCTTTTGATTCCAGAAATTTTTGCATGTGCCCGAACTCGGTAAACTTGGTGTACACAATTATTTCTTCCTCTTCCTGCTGAATATCTTCGGCACCGGCATCAATCAAATCCAATTCAACTTCTTCTAAATTTAGTTTGGCAGGATCGAACTTAAACACCCCGCGGTGTTCAAACAGAAACATAACCGAACCCGAGTTACCCATGCTGCCACCATTCTTGGAAAAATGTAACCTTACGTTGGCTACGGTGCGCGTTGGGTTATCGGTAGCACAGGCAACAATTACCGGCACTCCGTGTGGGGCATACCCTTCGTACACTACCTCCTGAAAGTCTTTTTCTTCTTTGCTGGATGCACGCTTAATAGCAGCTTCCACGCGATCTTTTGGCATATTTACGCCTTTGGCATTTTGAATAGCCATGCGCAGGCGCGGATTGTTATCGGGGTTGGGCCCGCCTTGTTTTACAGCAATAGCAATATCTTTTCCGATGCGCGTAAAGGCTTTGGCCATTTTGTCAAAGCGCGCGAACATTTTGTGTTTTCTCTTCTCGAATATACGACCCATGGTTCTGTGAAATTGGATTGTAAAAATAGAAAATTGAGGTTAGGATGCACAATCAGTATCCTCTTTTTGGATATTTCTAACCCGGTATAGGATTCCTGCCGCAGGTGCCATAATATTGAATATGGGAAAGCGCGATAAACGAATTGACACCTATATTTTAAAGTCGGCCGATTTTGCCATACCCATTCTTACCCACTTACGGGAGTTGGTTCACATTGCATGCCCTGATGTAGAGGAAACTATAAAGTGGAGTTTTCCGGTGTTTGAGTATAAAGGAATACTCTGCAACATGGCCGCATTTAAACAACATTGCGCCTTTGGTTTTTGGAAAGCTTCCCTCATGAAGGACAAATCGCTGGTGAAGCAAGCCGCCCGCGAAACGGCCATGGGGCATCTGGGTAAAATCCAATCTCTGAAAGACCTCCCACCCGACAAAGTTCTTATTCAGTATATTAAGGAAGCAGCAAAACTAAATGATTCCGGCATTAAGGTAGCCAAAAAACCCGCGACTGAAAGTAAAGCATTGCACGTGCCGCCATATTTTAAAAAAGCACTGAACGCTAATCCATTGGCATTAAAAACTTTTACAAATTTCAGTTACTCCAATCGAAAAGAATATGTGGAGTGGATAACAGACGCGAAAACCGAAACTACCCGCGAAAGGCGAATAACTACTGCAATAGGGTGGCTGGCCGAAGGAAAGGTTCGCAACTGGAAGTATCTCAAAAATAGCAGGTAACTCAAATACCTGCCACACCCGGTCCATTAACTATTATGCCCGCACGGATTGACCGATAGATTTAACCAATTCATCTAATTCATCAGGCCATAAGGAATTAGTACGGCAGATTTGCGTTACTAATAGCAAATCAACTCATAAAAATATGAAACTCGTTCGGTTAGTTTATTTTGGCCTGGTGTTTTTGCCAGCCATTTTTCTTTTTCAGGCGTGTGAAGAAGAAGAAATTCTTAATGAAGAAGAGGAAACAATTGTAGATGGCAGTGACATGGACTTTGTCACAAATTCCAAGGATACAACCGTTGCCAATTCCGTATTGATTGTGTTTTCATCAAGTGCGGTTTCGGTAACGAATCCTTTTGAGAGCGCAGGAGTTACGGTTGCTGTTTCGGGCAGCGATGTGGTAGTTACAGCCACTACTACCACGGTTGAAGTGGGTTATGTGTTGTCAGGCATCACAACAAACGGTTCGTTAAAGATAAACAGCGATTATAAGTATAACCTTGTTCTAAACGGGGTGGGTATTTATAATACCGATGGTCCCGCCATCAATATCCAGTCTGGAAAAAAGGCAACCGTTACTGTTGTTGGTGGTACGTTGAATAAATTAATTGACGGGGCCACATATGCGGCTACCGAAACCGATAGTAAAGGTGCCTTCTTTAGTGAGGGTCAACTGATCTTTACTGGAACCGGATCGCTGTACGTTACCGGAAATTACAAACATGCCATTTGCAGTGATGATTATATTTCAATAACGCAGGGCGACATTCATGCCACGTCAAAGGTTTCGGATGCATTCCATATAAATGATTATTTTAAAATGTCGGGCGGTACCGTTGTAGTTAATTCATTAGGAGATGGAATTGAAGTAGAGGAGGGGTATATTGAAATTAGCGGGGGTACCATTGAGGTTACTGCCACGGATGAAGGCATTGCTACCACCTACGAGGGTACAGATACCAGCATAACTCCCTATGTGACTATTTCCGGTGGTACTGTTACTGTAACCACAACAGGCGATAAAGGCCATGCCCTGGAGAGTGCAAGTACGGTAACGATTGAAAGTACGGCCGCAGTAGCATTAGCTGTGTCGGGTAAAGGTTCGAAGGGGATAAAAGCAGCCGATGTAGCAATTACGGGAGGTAACGTTGCAATTGGAACTACCGGGGCAGCCTTTTATGATACAGACGATGCAGATGTTTCTTCTCCTGCCGGTATTAACTGTTCTAATACATTTCTGCTGGATGGCGGGGTGCTTTCAATATCGGGCACGGGTGCCGGAGGAAAAGGTATAAAAACGGATGGTACATTAACCATCAATAAAGGTACGCTGGGCATTACCGTATCGGGTGGCGAGTTTACGTATGGGGGCGATAGCTACGAAGCCAAAGCAATATCAAGTGATGGTGCAATCATTATTAATGACGGTACACTGGATATTTCCGCTACCGATGATGGTATTAAATCAGATGTTTCCATTACCATAAATGGGGGCACCATCAACATAACAAAATCAACCGAAGGTATCGAAGCACCGTCCATTACGCTGAACAACGGAAATATAAGTGTAATCTCTTCAGATGATTGTGTGAATGCCACCAAAGGATCAGGGGGTGAGTCGGACGATGGTAGTTTGCTCACATTTGCCGGTGGTACTGTTTCATTAAGTTCAACCGCAGGAGATCCGGTTGATAGCAATGGCAGTGTGGTGATGACGGGCGGAACGGTAATTGTACAAGGCCCTTCCTCACAACCAGAAGTGGCACTCGATTATAACGGCACATTCAAAGTGTCGGGTGGATATTTTATTGCATCAGGTCCTTCAGGAAATATGATTCAAGGAATGAGTTCTTCATCCACGCAATACAATGCCCTTATCCGCACAAGTGTTTCGGCTAATACGTTGTTTGTAATACAGGATGCAAATGGCAATTCATTGGTTACTTACAAACCCATCCGTAATGCCGGCTACTTTGTTTTCAGTTCATCCGATCTTAAAACCGGATCTTACAAAGTATTGACAGGTGGAAGTGTGAGTGGAGGAACTACTACCAATGGATTAACCGTAGGCGGCACCTATACAGGGGGTACACAGAAGGGTACTTTTACGGTAAGTAGCATTGTTACAAACGTTACGTTTTAGGGTGTAACCTGAAGCTTGCTTTGGGGGGTTGATTGTTTGTAACAGAAAGGTTGGCGAAAGCCAACCTTTATTTTTTTAATTAGCTACGTGCAAAAATTGTTTTTGCCAGGCGACAATTTTATTGAAACGGAAATAGGTTGAAAAGTTAGGTTTCGCGTCTTCGGCCTTTGGTAACACGGTCTGAATTATTCAATTAGCTTTGCGAACAAAACACTTAAATTTGGTAACAACAAACCAGTCGCAAGTAAATCAGTAATTTTTCCCTGTGCTACACATCTTCTCCTTCAACCTTACTTACACTGAAGTTACAATCATTCTTGCCGTGGCTTTACTCACCGGCATGTCTAAGACGGGCGTGTTTGGAGCGGGCATGTTATCCGTACCGTTGCTTGCTGTTGTATTTGGGGGGCAGGTATCCAGTGGCGTTTTGTTACCCATGCTCATTATAGCCGATGTGTTTGGTGTTTGGTATTATCATCGGCATGCTTCATGGCAACACTTAAAGATTTTGTTTCCGTGGGCGGCAGTAGGCGTGGTGCTGGGTACTGTACTTGGAAAATATATTGATGATACTGTGTTTAAAGTGATTATGGCCGGCACCATTGTAGTGAGCCTGATAATCATGGTTTGGCTGGAACGATTAAGTCCCGATCGGATTCCTCAACAAAAGTCATTTGCAATTGCAACCGGAGTAGCCGGGGGTTTTACTTCTATGGTGGGCAACCTGGCGGGCTCGGTTATGAGTGTGTATTTACTTTCTGTACGGCTACCCAAAAACGTATTTATCGGAACAACCGCCTGGTTCTTTTTGGTTGTAAATTGGTTTAAGGTTCCGTTTCATGTGTTTTTATGGCACACCATTACGTGGCGTACCGTGCTATTGAATTTACTTACTTTGCCTGTAATTCTGTTGGGTGCGTGGCTTGGAATAATATTAGTGCGCCAGCTAAATGATACACTCTACCGGTGGTTTATTATTGGTATGACCGTGGTGGCGGCTGTAGCAATGCTGGTTTAACCAGTTAAGTTACCAAAGACCAATCAGCCTTAGCCTGTTAATCAGTTTTGTGCGGTACTAAATTCGGACTTATCTTTAAACATAATTCGCGTTGCTTTCACTATGGCTGTAATTAATATACTCAACAAATTCGATCTGTTTTCAGAAACATGGACACCGAAACTTATTGGCGAACTGAATGGGCAGTATGTAAAACTAGCCAAGGTAAAAGACCAGTTTGTTTGGCACAGTCATGAAAACGAAGACGAGTTATTCCTGGTTTTTAAAGGCACATTGTATATGGACTTTCGCGATCGCACCGAAGTTATCTGCGAAGGCGAAATGATAGTTGTACCCAAAGGGGTAGAACATAATCCGCGTACCAATGGCGAAGAAGTATGGTTGATGTTGTTTGAACCAAAAGCAACAGCGCATACCGGAAATATAGAACACGAACGCACCGTACATAATCAAAAGTGGATTTGAGTTTTGATAACCTGTTGCGAATAATTATTCTCTTCCTGGCTGTGCACACCATACAGGCGCAGCCGGAAGTTGGAGTAGTAGCCAATCTGAGTCAGCAGAATATTTTAAGTAAAGCAGGCTACACGTTTCTGGTAGAAGGAGTCCCCCAGCTTGTTTCGCCCAGGTCTGTTTCTGATTCGGCCTTTCAATACAAACGAAGTCAGCTTGGCAAACTCACCATTCCGGTTTATGCCCTTAACATTTTTATTCCGGGCGATTTAAAACTGGTGGGGCCGGATGTTGATGAACAGGAAATCTTAAAATACACCCAAAAGGTTTTTGAGCGAAGCAGGGAGGCAGGTATCAATCTTATTATTTGGGGAAGTGGTAGTGCCCGAAGAATCCCGGAAGGATATTCAAAGGAACTTGCGCAAAAGCAATTTATAGACCTTGCGCGGAACGTGGCCCGGCAAGCCAACCGGTTTGGTGTTACCCTTGCACTGGAGAACCTGAACACTACCGAAACTAATTTTATTACTACAGTGGCCGAAGCATTGGAAATTGTGAAGGCCGTAAATCAACCTAACTTCAGGCTGTGTGCAGATATCTACCACATGTTGAAGGAAAAGGAACCGGCCGCTGTATTGTTAGATACCCGGGGTTATTTAGTGCATTGCGATATAGCTGAGCGGGAAGACCGTACCCCACCGGGCACTCGGGGCGATGATTTTCGGGAGTACTTCCGCGCACTTAAACAAATAAACTACTCGGGCAAACTGGTAGTGGAGTGCCGTTGGAATAATATAACCGAGCAGGCTGCCGCGGCAAGAATATCTTTACAACAACAACTAAATGAAGTATGGAAATGACTTGTAGAATTTTGTTCCTTCTTTTCGTGGTGTCCGGTTCAATAAATTTGCAGGCGCAGGATCCACTCCGGTTTCAAAAAGAAGTGGAAGAATTGACCAAAAGCGATCCGTCTGTTAATACAAAGAACCTGATTTTGTTTACCGGAAGCTCCAGCATCCGGTTATGGCCTAACCTCAGTAAAAGTTTTCCTGCTCACAATGTGTTGAACCGTGGTTTTGGAGGATCGGAAATGAGCGATTTGCTTTATTATTCGAAGTCGCTGATTTTAAATTATAAGCCACGTAAAATATTTATATACGAAGGCGATAACGATCTGAATGCCGGCCGTACAGCCGAGCAGATTCTTATCCATGCCGATTCGTTGCTTTCCGCCATTCGAAAAGAACTGCCGAAAGCAAAAATTATCTTTATTTCACCCAAACCAAGTGAAGCCCGCTGGCATTTAAAGGTAGTGTACGAGGACTTTAACGCGAAATTGAAAAGTTGGACAAAATCTAGAAAGGATGTTTATTTTGCAGATGTATGGACACCCATGTTAGATGCAAATGGAAATTTGCTGCCGGGTTTGTTGCTGGAAGATAACCTGCACATGAATGAAAAAGGGTATGCCATCTGGACAAAAGTATTAAACCGGTTTTTATAATAGCTACTCCCTTGCGCAACATCCTGATCACTTACCTGGGCCTGAGTTTAATACTGGTAATTCGTGTTTCGGCACAGGATAATATTGAAGTGCGCGTCCCCAAAGCCATCACGCACCTTTCCGCTTCCAACAAACTAATATTGCGCACTACCCATGCGCCCAAACATAATCTCTTTAAAAAGATACTTTGCTTTAATGAAGGGTGCAGGCGCGCAGCAGGCTGGAGGCGCGGGCAGGAAGCCCGCAGGTTTAACGACTATAAAAATCATCCGCAAATAAAGAAGATAAAACGCGATACCATTCAGGCCGAAGTACACACTACCGAACCTCCGGCACCAAAACCCGATACAGCGGATATCAAAAAGAAAGTTACACCTGTTATTCCGGTGGAGCGCAAATTTATTCTGAGCGATGTGCTGTTTGATGTGAATAGCCCGAACATAAACAAAGAAGTAACAAAGCAATTAGACACGCTTGTGAATTTACTGAAAGACAACCAAAAGATTTTAGTGCATGTAATCGGCCATACGGATAATACCGGCCGCGAAGCATACAACCAACGGTTGTCCACCAGTCGTGCGGAGGCGGTGGGTCTTTACCTGATGGATAAAGGTATAGCAATTGGACGTATTACGTTTGAAGGTAAAGGCAGCAGTGAACCGATTGGCGATAATACATTTGAAGAGGGGCGCAGAAAAAACAGAAGGGTAGAAATTATTCTGAAGGAGTGAGGGAATGGATTAATGACACGCGGCAGGTAAACCCCTTTACAGGATACCCATGAAAACCGGTTTGGTTTTGCTTACCTTTGTTTCTGTTCTCAATTTCTGTTACCTTATAGTAACCTATCGGATTAATTTTCTGTTTATCCGATGTAGAATTAAGACAACACAACATCGCCTTATGCGTGGAATGTTAAAAACCGTGTGGATTAGTTGCATTGGGTTGCTTCTTGCCTGTCAGGAACCTGCCGGCATCAATCCGGCACCGGAGGAAGAAGAACTTGTAATTAAAGACTGGACTGATGAAACGCATGGCAATGATGTGCCCCCGGATTACCCTACCGTTTTTCCGCAAGACCAGGTAAATACCCTGGTGATTGAATTAGGCTCCAATAACTGGCAAGTCATTCAGAATAATATGAAGGCACTCTTTGGCTACAATTTTGGTACTACACAAGGTGCGGGCCAGGGAGGCTTTCCGCAAGCCGATCCGGAGTATGTACCGGTTTCCGTAAAGTTTAACGGAAAAGAATGGTATAAAGTAGGGTTTCGGTTAAAAGGTAACTCCTCGCTAAGCATGAGTTGGCGTAAAGGAATTTATAAACTTCCGTTTCGCTTAAACTTCGATCGGTTTGAAGATGTTTATCCCCAACTTAAGAACCAGCGGTTTTATGGCTTCAAAGAATTGTCGATGGCACCCGGGGTAAATGATGAATCCCTGATACGTGAAAAGATTAGTGGGGATATTTTCAATCGGGCTGGTATAGCCAGTTCCCAAACGGCTTTTTATAAAGTGTATATTAATTTCGGAAGCGGCTTGTGGTATTGTGGTGTGTACACGATGGTGGAGGTGGTAGATGATACAATGATTGAAAACCGGTTTGGTGAAGATGACGGTAATATCTATAAACCCGAGAGCGACTTTACCAGTTTTATGCCTGATAATTTTGAAAAAAAGAACAACAAGGCTGAGGCCGACTTCTCGGATGTGGTTTTGCTAATCAACACGTTGCATAGTCCGCTGCGTACCGAAAACCCCGCACAGTGGCGCGAGCAATTGGAAGCGGTGTTTTATGTCGATCACTTTATGAAATGGCTTGCGGTTAATACCGTAATGCAAAACTGGGATACGTACGGGCACATGCCTCATAATTATTATTTGTATAACCATGCGCAACAAGGTCTTACCTGGATACCCTGGGACAATAACGAATCGCTTTCCAATAGGAGAAATACAACCGTAACAATAGGCCTGGAAAAGATAAACAACCAATGGCCGCTGATCCGTTTCCTGATGGACGACCCCGTGTATGCCAATCGCTACCGGGAACACATGAGCCAATTCCTGAGCGAGGTATTTACCACCACAGCCATGAACAACCTGGTAGATAAACAATATGCCCTTATTTCACCTTTTGTAATTGGACCATACGAAGCTGAAATTGAGAAGTATTCACACCTTACCAGTAGCAATGCATTTATTGCAGAACATGCGCTGCTAAAACAGCACATCGCCACGCGCATCCAGGTGGCTACTGAGTACCTGGAAGCGAATTAACCTGACGATAGTCATTTTTCAACCGGTATTTTTAATACAATTTGAAACTTTTAGTTTCGTACTGCTTGTTAAGTAATAAGATGAAAACAAATGCGATCGGGTTAGATGCCGGCAAGGCTGAGAATCTGGCCAACCAACTAAATGAACTGTTAGCCAACTATTCGGTTTTTTATCAAAACACACGAGGCTATCATTGGAATATTAAGGGCGAAAAATTTTTCGAATTGCACCTGAAGTTTGAAGAACTATACAACGATTTGTTGTTGAAAATTGATGAAGTAGCAGAGCGTATTCTCACGTTGGGTTATTCGCCCAACCATCGGTATTCCGATTACCACGCGGTTTCAAAAATTAAAGAAAGTGCAAAGGAATCGGATGGACTGAAAGCTGTTGCCGATATTCTGGAGTCGTTTAAAATTATCATCACGATTCAGCGCGCGTTGTTGGCCTTATCGGCCGATGCGGGAGATGAGGGAACAAATGCCCTGATGAGCGATTACATCCGGGCCCAGGAAAAATTAGTTTGGATGTACTCTGCCTTTCTGAATCGGAAATAGGAGAGTACCTTCAACAGCAAACTCATTTTTTTTATTCCATTCAGTAGGGGTAAGGCCTGGCGTGGTTGTCATACCCTCATAAAATCAATAATTGTATGAAAACCCGCCTTATAGTTGCTTTTTTAGTTATTACCACAAACCTGGCAGTAGCACAGGAGATTCAAACCCTTTTTGGCCGCGGAGGTTCTGCCAATGGATATGCGGCTATCTCCAACAAATTCACCACGATTAATGGCCACTTTGCGAATATGAACGAAGTGTATGGGGGCGTATTTATTAACCGCAGGTGGTTGCTTGGCATGGGCTTCGCAGCTTCTACCAACGATATTCGTGTGCCACACCAATATAGTGTAAACCCTTGGCAACCGATGACGTATCAGTACGGCCAGGGAGGATTCATGTTAGAACGCGTGATCCATTCTAACCGAAGCATTCACCTGGTTGTAAATCTTTTTAGTGGTGTTGGCTTTACAGCTCAATACCACCGGCCCCAGTGGAACGAATGGGATAACTTTGATGATTATACTACCACACATGATGAAAACTGGTTTTATGTGTTGGAGCCCGGTGCGCAGATGGAAATGAATCTGTTGCGTTGGTTGCGCATTAGTCCGGGCATTTCCTATCGCAATACATATGGCAGCAATGGCCTGGGGCTTTCCGATAATAGCCTGAGCAATTGGTCGTACAATTTCACGGTTAAAAATTGGTGGATTTGGAAAACGGCAGCGTGTAAAACATAGCACCGAAGAAATTTCGAACTAATTTGGTTATTTGTTGTTTAATTAGTTGTCGGGTTGAGTTTTTCGAAACCTGACAAACATACAAATACCGCGCTATGAAATGGCTTGATGTGCTGCACTATGCCAGCAAAGGAAATGCAACGCCACCTCGCAGGGTTGAAAAAACCGAAGCGGAGTGGCGTGCAGTTTTAACGGAAGAAGAATATTATGTTACCCGCCAGAAAGGCACCGAACGTGCTTTTAGTGGCGAATACTGTGAAGCACATGAACCCGGCCTGTATGCCTGCCGTTGCTGCGGAACTATCTTGTTTGATTCCAGAACCAAATTTGAATCGGGCACCGGATGGCCCAGTTTTATTGAGCCGGTGGAACCCCACGTCATTAAATACACCAAAGACACCAGCCATGGCATGACGCGCATCGAAGTGGAATGCAATGTATGCGATGGCCACCTGGGCCATGTGTTTCCCGATGGGCCACCACCCACCGGGTTAAGGTTTTGTATCAATTCAGCTTCGCTGAAGTTGATGGATTAGATACAATTGCCTGGGGTGTGCATACATTGAAATGGAGGAACTGCCGGCATTTCAAAATACGGCATCGGTAAGAAATTTTTTATTGTTTCAAAATTACTTCAAGAGCTTTGTCATACGAATTTATAAAGTCTGAAAATTGATATGAGGTCTCAATATCAGGTTTAAAGGAACCGGTATGGTTTTTCCAGTTTTCCCAATACTTTGTTGAATAAGTTACCCTTATTTTTGAATAAGGGAGTTCAAAGGTTTTTAATTCTCCAAAATGATTGATATTTCCTCCGGTTTGCTCGCCTACAAATGTAGCATGGGTTGTTTTCTTTAGTTCAATGGCGTTCATCAAAGCGGAAGACATAACCTTTCTTCCTATTATCACAAAAAAGCTTTTAGTAGTATTTAATTTGCTCTTTCTTATGTTTTCAATGAATGGTTTTAATATACCTGAATTCCCGCCTGTGTTAAATCTTAAATCCAGGATTAATTTTTCCGGATCAACCTCCTGTATGGTTTGAAAGAGTCTTCTATTGAACGCTTTAAAAGATTCTTTTTCATCTTCGTTGCATCGTTGGTAGTTAAAGTAAAGCGATTTGTTTTTTTCATCATATGTGAACCAATAGTTACTGTTTTTAGTATAGGCTAACAGGTTTTTAAAAGGTTGTACATATTTCCATGATCTGGTTTGTGATTTGGTGTTCGAACGAATAATGGCATTTAGCGTGTCACCCTGGGGAGTCATAAATTGAAATGGTATAGCGGCTGGATCATAAATTATACCTAATCCTTTAAGTAAATCCACATTGTTAAAATAGTATGTTTCAAAAAATTTAAAGTATGATGGATTGTCTCTTTTTATTATTGTTCTAAACAGCGAATCAATTTTGTACCAGGAGTTATTATTAATAGATAAGATCCTATTCAATAGATATTTTTGGTTTACACTGTCTGACGCAACAATGACCATCCCCTCATCAAACAACTCAAATTTGAATGGCAGTTCCCTTTCGTAATCAGGAAACAGAATGGTGTGTTCATCCTCAATAAAGGAATTAATTTTAAGTAATTCAGTTGTAAATTTTTCTTTGTTTATATAGGGGATTAGCGTGATTAAGGAATCTATCTTTTGATGAAATTGAACTTCGCTTATTTGGTAAATGGGTTTTTATGCCTGGTTGATATGGTGTTCCGGTAATTTTCTACGTCATGTATTAATCCCTCTTTTGTGATGGAATTTTGCGACAAACAACTTGTGCTTTCGGTTAATGGAAGAAGTAGAAAGATTACTTGTAATATTTTCATAACTGCTAGTAGGATTTGGCCCAGCCGGAAATCTTGATATGTTGAACAAGCCGATTCCTGATTTTCAGTTGTTGATGCAGGACGATTCGGCCCATGATAATAGCGTTATTTTGTTGTTATTGCACCGATTTGTTTACCTAATTTTTCAAACTCCACGTCATTAGGTTCCCATAGCTCGATTTTGTTTCCTTCCACATCCAGGATGTGTACGAATTTCCCATAAGCAACTGTTTCAATTTTGTCAACAATGGTTACACCTTCTTTTCTTAATTCTTCAATAAGTTTCTCTAAGTTCTCCACCCGGTAATTAATCATAAAGTTGCTGGTAGAGGGCTCAAAGTATTTTGTTTTTTCGTTAAACGGACTCCATTGCGTAAATCCTTTTTTTTGTACTGTCAGCACCTTGATACCATTCAAATACGCTTCCGTATTCGTTGGTATTTAATCCGAGGTGTGTCTGATACCAGTCTCTTACTTTTTGCGGGTCTTTGCATTTAAAGAATATGCCCCCGATACCTGTTACACGTTTCATTTTGATATCTGGATTTGGTTTTATCGAAATGGATTTAACAGCAAAGCCCAAACAGAATGTGATGGCAAATGCCAAAGTTAATAAAACTATTTTCCTCATGTTATTTGAGTTTATAATGTTGTCAGATTTTCTTATTTCCCTGTGAGATTTATCATAAATTCGGTTGTTCAATCAGGTTTCAATTTATTGGAGCTAATGTAGCTGTCTGTTTCAATTGATTGGTAGCCGTTTCTTATTTGAACTGGTTGGGCTTCATTTTTTGTCCTGCAAGTTTAGCGATTTCGTCAATGCGCTTTTGCCTGGTTTCGGGTCGTTTGGCAAGAACAAGCCATTGCAACATCATTTTTCTAACGGACTTGCTTAACGTTAGAAAATACTTCTTTGAACCTTTGTGCTTTTTGAATGCTTTCTCTAAATCCTTAGGGATGATGAGTTCTTCCACTTCATCTAAAATATGCCACGAGCCGTTTTCCTTTGCGGTTTCTATGCTCTTGTATCCTGCTGGCATCATCTGCCCGAGGTTAATAAGTTTCTGTACTTTCTCTTTGTTGATTTTTGACCAGGTACTGTTGGGTTTGCGTTTGCTGAAAAACTGGTGCGAGGTTTCGTCATCTATTTTAATTTTCTTGCTGTCAATCCAACCAAAACAAAGCGCCACATCCACGGCTTCACTCCACGGTAAGGAAAATTTACCCGATGACTTGGTATAAAAGACAAGCCATACTGACTGTTTTGAAAGATGATATTTTTTAACCACTTTCTCCAGGCGGATAGCTTGTAGGATAAAACGTGTCGGCTTGCATTGTACTTAGGATTGCAAATGTCAATTGGCAGTGGTGCTCCTTGTTAGCCGAAGTACTTTGTCCATATTTTTTCTTTCTTCAGGATAAAAATTGTACCGATGCCAAAGATTGTTCCGGTCGCAATTCCTACCATGGAATAAAAAGGTCTGTCGGGTATTCTAACGCTTAACTCTGAAGCGAAAGCCGCATAAAGCCCTAGTACAGAATAGTACATAAACCAAACGTGAACGGCTTTGTACTTTCTTTCGACATTTTTCATAAACATGGGTATCATGCCGCCTGCCAATGTCAGAAAACCAACGATTGCAGTAATATGAAAGATCCCAAAGCTTCCTGTTAACCGATAAATGCCCATTGCGGAAGCGCATACCAGAATCATAGAGGCTATATAGATATAGCCAATTTGTTTATGCCGTTTTGTTCCCTTGTGTGTTGCCAGAACAAAAGCTCCGGCCAGCATAGCCAACAGAGCAGTGGCTAAGTGAAACCAACCAAGTGAAGAATTTACAAAGTCATACATTTTTTTCTATGTGTTTGGTTGTATTTAATGGTTTGTAGCTTGGTGGAAGCGGGGTGTTTCAGACACCTACTTTTACCTGGAAGTTGAACAGGAAAACCGACAAATACTACACATTTTAAACAAAATAATTCCGTGCTACTTATAGTAGGTTACTTCAATATCTTTTCTGCATTGGTTTTATATATCTTCTTTAAAACTTTGTCTTTTAACCCAAGGCCATGTAAGGGCCAATGATATCCGAAAAAGTCTGTTGCATAAAAATGCTCATCGTTTGTTTGTAATATCCGGAAGGTGGTTTCGTACATATAATCGCTAATGGTATTGTCGGTACCAAATACCAGCCTGTCCTGAAATTTTTTCGAAGAAGGTATTCATATAACGGGGCACAGGTGATATTTCCGCCATTCTTGCTGAAAGATCGGCATACAGGTTTTTATATTTCGTGAACAGGTTGCCCAGTATGGTCATATCATATTCACAATTAGCCAGGTGACTGGCAATGAAGATGGTATTTGGATTATCGCGCACAACATTTTCAAGCGTTCGTATGAGCGCAGCATGGCCCAGTAAACCCTGTTTGGTTGAATCAACCCGCCAATGGTACGCATTCATTAAACCATCATTGGTAGAGTCCATCGGCTGGTACATCCACATAGGTTCTGCAACATGCACATTTACGGGGATTCCCAACTCACCGCATTTTTGAAAAAGAGGTTTCATTCGCGGGTCATCAATATGCATACCGTAGGCAATTGCCGGCTCCGAAAACATTTCGCCAAATCCTTTGTCACCCAGTTCACCAACGCCTTTCGCACCGGCTTTCACACACCGCTCCAGCTCTTTCACCGCTTTTTCACTCCAACCAGGTTCATTGTATCCTGTATAGTCGAATCCGCACCACACTTCAAAACGATCGCTGAAGGGCGCAAATACCTTGCATATTGAATCTAAAGAAGGCCCGGTTTTCTGTGCCAGTAAAACAGTTTTTTCTATACCAAACTTATCCATCCGGTTTATCCACTCTTTTATTCCCTCCACACTCTTTGCCTGCCGGGGATGGGCATGCATATCGATAACCGGAAATTTGGCTTTTGTAACTTTTGTAACGGGCACCCGGTAGATAGACTTCGGGCGGTAATTTTTCAACAGGATTGTCTCCGGATTCTGGGCCAGGCATGCCTTGCCCAGCAACAGGAATAGCAAGGAAACAGAAAATGCTTTAAACATAGTTGAGGGGTTTAATTCGTGTTACCATCTAAAATTAATACTTATAGTTAGGCTTGCAATGGCCCTGTTAGCAACAACTTTCTGCACTTCAATGCATCTTAGTGCCGGCTGGTTTGGATAGCCACGCCTGATTGCACACCTACACACATCACGAAATGGTTAGCGCATTAAATTTCATTCTTCCATCAACGTGTTGAGTTTTCTTCCGGGCGGAGTTTTATCGCTTCATTTATTGTTATCGTCTGTTTGTTTTTCTGTTACGGTTCTGTCTCCCTACTATAGCCTATAACGGTTTGGGTATTGCCGAAGGCGGGGCTTTCAGCATCCCGATAGCTATCGGGATTGATTTGAAAAACTAAAGTTGAATATAGCACAAATGTTTCATAGATGTTCGTCACCCCCGCTTTTGGCAATACCTTGTTAGCGGTTCGGGCTTTTTGTTGGGATTTACATTTCAATCGCTCTAACAATATTAGCAACCTCATTGATTAACTCCACTTCGCTTTTATTTTCATTAATTATTAAATAGTCGGTTTTATAGTTTCTTTGCCTCACTTTTTCATTTATCATTAAGACTTGATCATCAGAAACATTGATGTGAATATCTTGGTCTCTGGATTTTACTCTACCCAAACAGGTTGTGCTGTCTGCATAAACTCCAATAGTAGTTACTTTGAAATCCTGATTTAGGTTCTGTATCATTCTATCAAAATATTGGGTTAATCCTGTGGATTCAAATACAAGTTTGTCGGATTCCTTTAGACAATTCCTAATGCCTATTTCAATCTCGTCAAAAACTTGCATCAAGTATTCTTCATTGTCAACAGCTCTTTCTTTCTTAATTCTTTTTGCCCAATCTTCAACACGAATAAATTTTATCCCAAAGTTTTTTTCAAACAAATTTCCAATGAAAGATTTCCCACTTCCTTTTTGACCAATCAATAAATAAACAGACGACTTTTTCATTTTCACTCTTTGTCTATTGTTGTCGTTTCAGCTGCCATTTCCAAAGTAAACCATTTTCGGGGTCGTTAATTTCTTCAACTTTGGTAAACCCACATTTCTGCAAAACTTTTGTTGATGCATTTTCATGTCCAAGAGTATGAGCAATTATTAATTTTACAGTTTCGTTTTTAAACGCATTTTCAATAAGTCCATTAGCTAATTCAGTTGCAAGCCCGCGGTTTCGGTATTGGTGTGCAATTTCATATCCTATTTCAATAATGCCTTCAACTGTCGGTTTGCCTTTATACCCACAACTACCAATAAGCGTGTTGTTCTGTTT